>CAMKTL010000009.1:0-107987 GCA_946415675.1 uncultured Fibrobacter sp. | reverse complement strand
ATGGTACCTGGCCCCCGGGCCCGGGAGAGTAGGTCGCCGCTGGATTCACGCCCCCCATGAGGTAAATCTCGTGGGGGGCTTTTTTTATGCACCGTTCCGCCTTGCGGCTACACTCTTCGTTTTTGCATGCCCGCCGCTTCCGCGAATCGCGCCGGCGCGCTGTCATGCCGGGCTTGCTCTGTCATTCCCCTAACGTGGCCTGACTTGTTCGCCTCGGATATGGAAACATGCAAGCATGTTTCTGCGTCACTCGGCTCCGTTGTCATTCCCGCCACCGAGCGGGAATCCCCTGCCCGTGCCGGACTCCGGGACGGCATCGGCTTACACATCTCGTTACTGCATACACATCCTGATGTGAGTCGTTAGTAGCGGTTGGCTAAAGGCCAATGCTTGAATTTTGTATATTCCATACAAATGACTAGACTTTCCGCATACATCCTGTTCCTCTCCCTTTTCCTCCTTGTTGCTTGCGATAGCGCCAAAAAGGAATTCGAGACATTGAAAGAGGGTGAAATACTCCTCGATGTCAATACCGAAGAATATTCGCTGAACGGAATTGTTCTCGGTAAGACTGCTACCGATATTTCCGCTATTGATGATTTTATTGACAAGCCTCTTCATAAAGAAGTATGCAGGGTAAGGACAAAGTTTCAAGAAGATGCTTTAAGGCGCGGTGAGTCTGGTGACGGGATTGATTTTGCCAAATTACATGTGGATGGAAATCTATCTTACGGGGATTTCTATAAAGCTTTCTCTTCAATGTTCTTCTGTGGGTATTCGGTATTTGATATTGCAATTGGCTCAAATTATAAGGATGTTTTTCAGTTAAGTCTTCCTACAGTTGACTATATGTGGTGTGGTTTTGTTATTCAGCGAATGATGGGGTTAAGATATAAGTATTTGCGTAACCGTCAGAAGTTATCGCTTGCTGAAATGTCAGAGATAGATGTTAAGGATAGAGAGTGCGTTGAAAATCATGAAACTTTGGACTTGTTATTGTCGTTTTATCGTACAGATGATGGCATCGCCTATGTCGTCAGTTTGAATGAAGCCTATTTCAATAAAGGTAGCCAATTTGATGGCTATGACTTTTATACATTTAACAACGATGCTGATTTGTGGAAGTTTATTGAAAATATTCGGTTAAAAGTGGATCGCCTAACAGAAAAGAAGCCAGAGACAAAACAGGATAGGGCTCTAAGATTTCTTTTTGATGTCCTGAATGGTCCAAATAATATAACGCTTGTTTTTGAAAAAGACGTGCTGATGAAAGATATTGCCCCTATAATAAAAAAATTAAAGACTTACGGGTAT
The DNA here is from genome assembly GCA_946415675.1 of uncultured Fibrobacter sp. Lineage (GTDB taxonomy): Bacteria > Fibrobacterota > Fibrobacteria > Fibrobacterales > Fibrobacteraceae > Fibrobacter. The sequence continues at coordinate 106,673 of CAMKTL010000009.1, read as the reverse complement.
AGATTTGCTTTTGATGTAACTCGTTAGTTTTTTCGCAGTTGTTTTTAAGTGGTTCGGAAAATTTGTGATTCGGCATTTTATTCTTCTGTTGCTTGTATGTGGAATATGCTCTTTTGCTGCGTATGATTCTTCGGCAATCCTTCCAGATACTGTCTTTGTTGAAGATCCTAATGTCGTGAATAATGGTTTTTCACGCTGTGGTGGAAAAGTTCATTCCTGTACCAAGGTTCCTCGTGGTTGCCGAGCACATGGCTTTTATGCGAATGAAAAAGCTGATGGCGAAAAATCTGAGGATTCTCTGTTTGCTAGTGTATATGGATCCCATTCATTGTTGGATAGTTCTCTGAATAAGCCTAACGATTGTTCTGATTCTGTGGAACAGGATAATCTTTTGTGCGAAAAAGTTCAATCTTGCATCGTAGTTTCTCGCGGTTGCCGTGAAGAACACTTTGCTTTGGATGAATTCGTTGACGCATCCGAGTCTGAAGAGTCTCTACTTGCAAGGGTTTATGGTTCCGAGCCGTTGCAGGATAGCTCGCAAATCTATAGACAATGGGCTTCGAGTTGCAAGAAAGAAGAAACTCGTAAAAAGACTAGTACGTGGCTATACGCTTTTTTAGCTGGCGGTTTATGCACAGCGGCAGGTATTGGGCTATTCCACATTGATTATGAACATTCGGCTACAAAGGTTTTGGGAAAGGGGTTAGGTGGTGTGTTCCTAGTAACTGGGATTGCATTCCTTTCCGTGGATATTGTGGCTCCGATAGTTTGGCTTTTCAAGTCTCCTGATGAACGTGTGCAGAAATACGAAGAACGCGAGAACGCCTGGAAACTTCGCGTTGCTCCTGCGATAAACTTTAGCGAACCCGGCGGCGGATTGATGTTGCTGCTCGGCTTTTAAGTATCTCTTGTCTAAATTCACTCTCCCTCTCTTCGCTATTTTTGTATATTGTATCTGTGAAAAATTCGATATTTTGTCTATTGTGTCTTGTTGCCACGTCCTTTGCGGAAGCCGCTATTTCTGCGGATTCTGCGGGTGTTCCTTCCCAAAGGGTTGATTCCTCCGCGGTCTTTCGAGTTGATGAAATCCGTTACCATATCGGCGATGCTTTTGACGATTCGCGTGCGCATACGAAGTACGACCGTTGGGCGTATGATATTTTGAACTGGGTTCATATCGAAACCCGCGAGGCGACGGTCCGCAAGCTTTTGCTTTTTGACAAGGGCGACTTGGTCAACTTGAACTTGCTCCTCGAATCGGAACGTTTTTTGCGTGACCAAAGATTCCTCTCTGACGCCAATATTTCTGTGGCCAGCGAAAATGGCAAGAATATCGTCGATGTGCAAACGAGCGACAACTGGACGCTTACGATTCCTCTGAGTTTTGGCTTTTCGGGCAGCGAATGGAAGTACAAGAACATGGTGTTCGGTATAGGTCTTCAGGAAAGTAATTTCCTTGGACTCGGGCAGAAACTCGGTTTCTACTACGGACATGATGAGTTCCGCGATATGTTTCAGGTGGAATATGGCGATCCGCATTTCCTTTTCCGTTACAACCACCTGGATTTCTTGTATAGCTATAACACGGATGGTTATCTTGCCAGCTGGAAAATGTACGTGCCGTTCCTCAGCCGTAGCGTGAACCAGTGGGCATATATGCTTGAGGGTTTGAAGAACAAACGCAATAGCTACATTTACGGGAGTGGCGAATTTCCGCAGGGCGTTATCGAAAAAACGTTGACGAAAAAGAAGTTGGATTCGCTTGGGCTCCCTCGATTCAACGGCAAAAAAACGGTTGAACTTATTCGCATCGAGGATTATATCAATGATTCGCTGAGTTTCCGCTTGAGTCGTTCTTTTGGCGGTACGCAGCGTAAGCTTTACTTGGGGGCCACTTACGATTATTTGCGTGAAACGGCTGACGAAGGTCGTGTGATTCCTCGCTGGTTTACGGATGGTGAAAAAGCGTACAAAATAGATTCCGCTAACGCTGTAAATGATTGGGTGCCGGAACGCAAGGATTCCCGTCTTGGCTTTTACGTGATGTATTCTAATTTGCGCTACGAAAAACTCCGGAACTTTCACAATGTGAGGTGGACTGAAGATGTGGATAAGGGCTTTTCTGTCAAGGCGCAGCTTTCGAAGAATTATGAGCAGTTGGGCGCTAATAACAACGATATCCGTTTGGACTTTTGGACAAACTTGTATCTTGGACGTGAAAGTCATCACTTGACGCTCAAGTCTTATATGAACTTTTATTTGGACCATGGGAAACGCCATGACTTTTACGCCAGTATAGATGGCGAATACTTGTTCCATCCGAGCAACCGCTTTTCGACAGCTCTTTCGGGTTTGGTCGATTTGTACGATGATGCTAAGCTTGGATACCGGTTGACGCTTGGTGGAGCCAATGGCTTTGTCGGCTTCCCGACGGGATTTTATTCGGGACAGGCCCGTGTCTATGGCAATTTGGAACAACGTTGGTTCCCGGATGTCGAAATACTCACGCTTGCTCCGGTTGTTGTGGCGTTTGGTAGTGTTGGCGAGACTGCGGCTACGATTAAGGATATTCGGCGTAAGGATTTAATCTATGTGTTGGGACTTGGTGTGCGTCTGGCACAGACAAAGTCCATCAGCCGTTTGATTAACAAGATTGATGTGAGTTTCCCGTTGAATGGAACCCGTAAGGCAATGGCGCATTATTCTGTGACGACAACTTATAGTTTGTAGCAAACTTTTTAGAAGAAGAAAATCCTATGGCTGAAAGCGAAGATGACAAAAAGCTGGAGCAGAAGATTCGGGAGGCGGCTCGCCTAACTCCTCGGCAGATAAGGGCTCGTGCGGTCAAGAATATTTTTTTGCGAGTTGAATTTATCATCGGTATTATCGCGATGATTTCGGGTGCAGCGCTTACGATTCTTGTGTGGAATGACGGTTATTTTGTCGGTGCGCTGATGCTTGTCATGACGGGACTTATAAATGTTTTTTTAGCGGCGAAGGAACTTGTGAATCCGACGGACCATATCTTGCATTGGCAGGCAATATTCTTCTTGATTGTGCGACGAGCGATGTTCTTTTTGAACGTTGTTCTCGTCGCGCTTGTGATTGGGACGATGTTCCGCTTGATTTAGTGGACGCCGTCTTCGTTTGCTGAAGGCTTTTCGTTGTACCAGTTCTGGATTTTTTCACGGGCGGTTTCGCTGAATGCGGAACCGTCTTTGAGTATGTGCTCAGCACGTTCGAGCGTCTGCGAAATGAGTTCCTGGTCGTGAATCCAATCGAACCAGCGGAATACCCATGAACCGCTTTGCTCGTTGCCTTCGAGGTTCCCGGCTCCGCGTGTTTTCAGGTCGAGTTCTGCGATTTCGAAACCGTCTTCGGTAGCGGCGAATTGCGATAGGCGTTCCATGCTCGTTTCGGCGGCTTCGCCTTCGGGAATCATTAAGAAGCACCAGGCTTCTTGATTGCCACGGCCCACGCGCCCGCGCAACTGGTGGAGCTGCGCCAGACCGAAACGGTCTGGCTGGTCGATGACCATGAGGTTTGCTGCAGGGACGTTCACGCCGACCTCGATGACGGTTGTTGCGACGAGAATCTGGATTTCTCCGGCGGCAAAGCGCTTGATGATTTCGTCTCTTTCGGTGTCGTCCATTTGGCCGTGGACGCCGGCGACTTTGAGTTTTGCGATGTTCGGGTCGGCGTGTCCCATGGCAGCAATGAAAGCCTGCATCTCGTTTACGATGTCATCGACGCTGCGGGCGCTTGAATCGCTGTTTGCACCGGCGTAGTCTGCGGCGGAACTGCTCGCGGAACCTGCTGCACTTCCTGAGTTGGATGCGCCGGAACCATCAGCGTTCACTCGGCTTGCAATCCAGTAGCAGAGATTTCCGCCGGTGGCTTCCTTGCAAATAAACTGTTTCATCGATTCGCGTTTGGCGGCATTGACGAGTCTGGTCTTGATGGGCTTGCGTCCGGCGGGTTTTTCCTTGATGCTGATGACTTTCAGGTCTCCGTACAACGTCATGGCAAGGCTTCGCGGAATCGGCGTGGCGCTCATTACGAGCATGTCGGGGTAGTCGCCTTTGGCGAGTAGCGCTTCGCGCTGGCTCACGCCGAAACGGTGCTGTTCGTCGATAATCACGAGCCCGAGCTTTGCAAAGAAAACGTCTTTGCTGAAGAGCGCGTGCGTCCCGATGACAACGTTGCAGAGTCCCATTTGGAGTTCGCCTAAGATGACTTTCTTTTCGGCGGCGGGAGTGGCCCCGACAAGCAGATGTATGCGGATTCCGGCGGCGTCAAAGAACGGCTTGAGCGACTTGAAGTGCTGCCTTGCGAGAATGTCGGTCGGGACCATCAGCGCGCACTGTTCGTTTGCTCCGCAAACCGCCATCATGGCGAGCAGGGCGACAACGGTCTTTCCGCAGCCCACGTCGCCCTGCAACAGTGCGTGGAACTGCTTTTTGCCGTTGAGTCCGTCGATAATCGTATTGAGCGCCGCGTCCTGACCTGCGGTCAGCTGGAACGGGAGGCGCGCTTTCGCCGCCATTACGTTCCCCAAATCAATCTGCCTCTCGTGGCCGCGAATCTTTTGATTTTCGCGGCGCTTCACCATGCGTAAGCAGAACGGCAACAATTCCAAAATCTTGAGTTCGCGCTTTGCTTTGTAGATTGCATCGAAGTTTTGCGGCATGTGGAGCGCACGGAGACTCTCCATGACCGGCGCAAAATGCAGGTAATCCGTGAGTTCTCGCGGGCATGCGTTCGGAAGCGTGAGTCCTGGAAAGTTGAAAATCGTCTTGTACAGGTTGCGGAAAAACCGCTGTTCCATCTTCGCTTCACGGCAAATTTCGCTAATTGGATAGACCGGTAGAATTTGTCCGTTAAACGCTTCGCCTTCGTCGAACGGTTGCATGTCCGGGTGCACCAGTTGCAATCCTCGATAAGAACCGACTACGCCAGAAACAAGCCAGCGAGTGCCGGGCTTCACCCGGTTCGAAATATACCGGGTTCCTCGGAAAAATAGAAGTTGGATTTCTCCCGTTCCGTCCGTAAGCACAGCCATAAAGCGCGACATACGCCCTTTGACGATGCCTGCTCGTGTGACAATACCAATCAGGACAACGCGTTCGCCGTCGTGTAAGTCTGTAATTTTGGAAACCTTGGTTTGATCCAGGTATGTGCGAGGTATGTTGTATAAAAGGTCGGCGACAGTGTTCAAGCCTGACTTGCGCAATTTCTCGAGTCGCTTGGGACCGAGTCCGGGCAGATTGACTAAATCCATTTAATTGCCAGCTCTGTTTTGTTCTTGCTGTTTCTTGGCTTCTTCCAATCGCTTGCGAGCCTTGTCTCTAGCGTTGTCACCGACGATATTCATGTTTTTCCAAGTGATGAGATGAATCGGATTGCCCTTCTCATCCTTGAAGCCAAAATTCCTCGTATCGATGGCGCTGATTGCCTTGTTGAGGCTTGCGATGACGTTGTTGATGTTCTCGATGAGTTCTTTGGATTGCAACAAAGTCTCGGAGTCGATACCCTTCTCGATGTTCGTAATAATCTGGTTTGTCTTTTCGGCGTTTGTAGAAAGCGATATGATAACGGAATCGACGAGCGTCATTTTCTCGTTAACCGCCGCCGTAACCGTCTTGATTGCCGTATCCGCCTGGAGTGCCGTTTTTGTCAAGGCCTTGCTGGAATTGTTCATCTGTTTGAAAAGCTTGTTCAGCTTGGGACCAAGCGCCTCGACTGTTTTTTCCGTATGCGCAAACAAGTCCTCGATGGAATGCATCGCTTCTTCATAGACTTCAGTGGCCGACTTGTGTGTGGAATCTCCTAGTGCAAGCGCGAGGACCATTGTGCGTATGATTTCAAGCTGGTCGTTGACGTTTTCGATAAAGCGAAGTGTTTCGGCGATGCCTGGTTCAAAGTTCCCCTGGAACACATGGTCTTCCGGCATGATTTGCCCAGTTTTGGATGGAATGATTTCGAGGCGGCGTTGCCCCATGAGGGCATAGTTCACGTTGTTGAATTGTGTGCCTTCGCGGAGCGGGAGCGGCTCGTTGAACTTGATTTTTACGCGGGAACGATCTTTAAGCCAGATGACTTCGCCGATGGTTCCGATGATGTACCCGCGAACGACAACTGGGTCTTCGGGCTGTAATGAACCGAGTTCCTTGAAATCGACAAGCGCAGTGTGGTTGACTTTCTGGTCTGCAGACCACATGCCAAATGATATACCGGCAAAAATGCCTGCAAATACTAGAAGTGAAATGTAACCAAGCGCTCTGTCCGAAATTTTCATGTTTTGAAAATAGAAAAAATGAATCTATATTTCGAAAGAGGTCCCGAATGAAATTGCGCTTTTTGCTTGCTTTTGTCTTGTGTTTGCCGCATTTGACGGTTAAATCTTTTGCTGAAGATGTTACGGATGTCTTCGGATTTCAGAAATTTTTCGAGACGAAACCGGGAACAGTTTCTTGGACATCGGAACATTGGGCGAACGGTCATGCGCGGACTTTTGCTGATTGGTCGGATGATCCTGATGATCCGTTGCAATGGTCGGACAGCCGTGGCGTCGATGGGGAAGGTTACAAGGTCGATGGCAAGGGCGTGATGCAAATGCTGGGTGTGGGGCCCCGTTTCCATATCAACGGACAACGCGAATGGGCTCCCCAAAAGCAGTTCTTCTTGAATACGGAATATACTGCTTATTTTATGCGAAATGAAACTGGCGGGAAAAATTATGGCGGCATGGTGGTCGGTGTCCGCAGTGGCGCTTTAGGGCATGGGTCCAGCGGCGGCAACAATTGTGATGCCAATACATATTACGCTCGTTTCCGTAATGATGGCCGTTGGGATTTCGAAAAGGAGTGGAAGCACCCGGCGAGTTATTACCGTAGCGGTTCGGGGATTGGTAAACAAGATTTTTTGTGGGGTGGAAATCCTTTGCCGTTAAACAAGTGGATTGGCATGAAATACATTGTCTATAACAAGGATGAATCGACCGTCCGCCTGGAACTTTATATTGATTCGACGAGTAACGCGACCCCGCCGGGCAAGTGGGAACTTGTGGGAATCGCCGAAGATGCGGGGAAGGATTGGTCAGGTGCCGAAGCGGGGGCCGCAAAGGTTGATGGCTGCAAGGATTACAACGGTCTTGAGAATGCGTACGATGCCATCTTGAAGGGCGGGGGTGTCATCATCATGCGCACGGACGAAGACCATCCGTTTTACAAGTTCGTCACGATACGTGAAATCGACCCGGCAAAACCGATAAAGGGTGATGGCACGACATTGGCTCGACCGGCGACCCGCCGTGTCGCCCAAAGCGTTCACGAAAAGTTGAACATCAAGTACTTTGATTTGCTAGGCCGAACTCTCCCATTTACAAAACACTAACAACAAACAGTTACTGGATCCTTCCTCCCGTCGGTCGTCAGGATGACGCTACAAACTTCTAAATTCCTACTGCCTACTAACCGCTTTTTTACTACATTTATCCCGTCTAAAAAAATTTCTTAAAGGACATTCAAAATGGCTAAAACAGAATCCAAGAAGAAAGTCGTCCTCGCTTACAGCGGTGGACTCGATACCTCCATCATCATTCCTTGGCTCAAGGAAACCTACGACGTCGAAGTGATTGCATTTGCAGCCGACCTCGGTCAGAACGACTTCCCGAACGCAAAGGCTCTCGAAGAAAAAGCCCTCAAGACTGGCGCTTCCAAGTGCTACGTTCTCGACCTCAAGAAGGAATTCCTTGAAGACTACGTTTGGCCGACCGTCCGTGCCGGTGCAAAGTACGAAAGCACTTACCTCCTGGGTACCTCTTTCGCCCGTCCGCTCATCGCCAAGTACCAGGTGAAGATTGCCGAGAAGGAAGGGGCCTACGCTGTTGCCCACGGTGCTACCGGTAAGGGTAACGACCAGGTCCGTTTCGAACTGACCTACGCCGCTCTCAACCCGAAGCTCGAAGTCATCGCTCCTTGGAAGGACCCCAAGTGGCACTTCCATAGCCGCGAAGACGCTATCGACTACGCCGCCGCTCACAAGATTCCGCTGAACGGCATCAGCAAGAAGAAGATTTACTCCGAAGACGGCAACCTGTGGCACCTCTCTCACGAAGGTGGCGTCCTGGAATTCCCGGAACAGGAACACAAGTACGAATTCCTCAAGCACACCAACACGTATGAAAAGGCCCCGAACAAGGCTGATCACGTGACGATTACCTTCGATAAGGGTAATCCGGTGGCTATCGACGGCAAGAAGATGGGCGCTGTCGAACTCCTCGAATACCTGAACAAGATTGGCGGCAAGAACGCTTGCGGTCTCTTGGACATCGTTGAAAACCGCCTCGTCGGCCTCAAGAGCCGCGGCGTGTACGAAACTCCGGGTGGCACGCTCCTGTACAAGGCTCACGAATGCCTTGAACAGCTCGTGCTCGACAAGGAAACTTTGTTCGAAGCCCAGAAGATGTCTATGACCTATGCAAACCTTGTCTATAATGGCCAGTGGTTCACTCCGCTCCGCCAGGCTATGGACGCCTTCTTCAATGAAGTGAACAAGGTTGTGACTGGTGATGTGACCCTCAAGCTCTACAAGGGCAACATCATCCCGGCTGGCATCAAGAGCCCGTACAGCTTGTACGACATGGGCCTCGGTGGATTCACGGACGTTGACATGTACGACCAGAAGGACGCTACTGGCTTCATCCGTTGCTACGGCCTCCCGCTCAAGACTCGCGCCCTCTTGCTCGGCAAGAAGACGAACGTTGATTTCGGTGGCGTTCCGAGCCTCAAGAAGTAATTTGTTTGATAGCCGCTTCGGCTGTCATCCATTACTTTGTCACCCCGGCTTAAGGTCGCTGAGCGTGCCGAAGCGCCGGGGTCGCCTTTATCCTGACTCGCCTGAGCCGGGATTTTTTTTACAAACTAATGACTAAAACCTATACGCGTACCCGATTTGCCAGAGCACCGTCGGTTCGTCATGCTTTATGAAGTAGTGGAGTGGAATCCCCAGTTGCGTAAACACGCCGTAGATGTCGGCGCGGATTTCGGCAGAAATGTCCAACGCTTCCTTGTAGTTGTAAGAGCGCACGTAGCGTTTCTGGTTCGCTCTGTTGAGCGCCTTGTGGATTTTGTTGGGCGCTTTTGCGAATGCGTAGCCGCCGCCAAGCCCGAGGTCGAGCGAAAACGGCAGTTCGCGGAAAAACTTCCATGCCAGACTGCCTCGGTAACCAATCCAAAATTCATCGGGGCCCAAGTGCCATCCGCCACCGGCTACTCTGAAAAAGCCGTTTTTGTAGCCAATGCCTGCATTTAGCATTATGGGTGTCGGACGGCCTATCGATGCGCCGACTTCGAACTGCCATGGTGAATTGCTCTCGCTAGCGGAGGCATTTCCTATGCACCAAAAGATGATTAATGCAAAAAAGAGGCGTCGGAGTAACATGTCCGTAATAATAGTAATTTACATTTAGATTTTTTTCAAAAAATTAGTTATCTTTATGAACAAACAAGTTCAATGTGGTCTATGGGAAAGATGGACCATAAACAAGGAAGTAATATGAAAAAATCATTATTCGCAATCGCTTGCGCAGCTCTCGTTTCTGCCTCGACGGCTTTCGCTGAAGCTGACGGTGGCATGTTTGCAGACTATCTCCCGGCATGCTTGAAGGAAGAGGGCTCGGCTGACGTGGTCGCCGGATTCAAGTTCACCCGTATGGATTTCCACAACTGGAAGCAGGAAAGCGGTACGTCCTCTTCGACGTGGCTGTTGACCTTCAATGCTGACCTCAAGGCGCATTGGAGTGTTGCCGACTGGCGTAACAAGGTAAATCTCGAGTATGGTCATACTTGGACGGATGGCTTTGGCAGCCGCAAGTCCATGGACAAGATTTTTATCGAAACGATTGTGGACTTTCACGCTTTTGCTTTGTTCAAGCCGTATGTCGGCGCCCGCTTCGAATCCCAGTTCGCTCGTGGTTACGAATATAGCGAAGACGAAGATGGTAACGAAGTCAAGACGACGATTTCCAAGTTCATGGATCCGGGCTACGTGACCCAGATGGCTGGTATCGGCTACTTCCCGAACGAAAATTTCTCTACGCGTCTTGGCTTTGCAAACCGTATGACCATTTCGAAGAAGTACCATTACGCCGACGATCCGGATACGGAAAAGTTTGAAAAGTTCAAGGACGAACCGGGTCTCGAAAGCATTACGGAATTCAAGTATTCGTTCTCTGACTTGGTCAGCTTCAAGAGCCGTCTCTGGGCGTTCATCAACTTCAAGGGCTTCGATGAAATTGACGGCAAGTGGGAAAACCTCCTCGCTGTCACCCTTTCGCCGCTTTTCGAACTCCAGGTGGGTTACGACATCGCCTACGACAAGGACTTGGATCAGGATTCCCAGCACAAGAACATGTACCTCATCGGTGTGACCTGGCGCTGGTTCTAGTTCGTTGCAACGGATACAGACTTGTTTAAAGGAACCGCTTCGGCGGTTCTTTTTCTATCTTTGTGCGTACAAAATTAAAGAGGTTCCTATGGCTATTACTGTTGTGGATTACAATGCGGGCAACTTGACGTCGGTGATGAATGCGCTCAAGCACATAGGCGTGGATGCCAGGGTGAGCCATGACGCAGACGAAATTGCGAAGGCCTCGCGCTTGATTTTCCCGGGCGTGGGTGCTGCGGCGTCTGCCATGGAAACCTTGACAAAAACGGGAATCGGCGAGGCCATCAAGGCGGTGGTGAGGTCTGGGAACCCGGTGCTTGGCATCTGTATTGGCTGCCAGATTATTCTCGAAGAAAGCGAAGAGGACGGCGGCGTCAAGACGCTCGGGCTTATTCCTGGGCGTGCCGTGCGCTTCAAGGACGAACCGGGCCTCAAGATTCCGCACATGGGCTGGAACCAGGTGAACTTCACCCGCGAACACCCGATTATGAAGGGCATCCGCAGCGGTTGCGATTTCTATTACGTGCATTCCTACTACCCGCAAGTGCCTGCCGAGTACGCATTTGCCGAAACGACTTACGGCACGCAGACGTTTACGGGACTCATCGGTAAGGACAACTTAATTGCAAGCCAGTTCCACCAGGAAAAGAGCGGCGAAGTCGGACTCGCCATGCTCAAGAACTTCTGCGACTGGGCAATTTAAACTTGGCTTTGAGGGGACTGGCCTAAAAACACCGGGTTGCGGCGTTATTTTGGCTTGGTAGTATCATGAATAGGCTTCTTTTTTAAGAAAATGTTAAAAATTAACTATTTTTGCTAAAAAAGCTATAAAAGTATCATAAAACGAACTCAATCAGAAAAAACGATTATATATTTAAAATTATGAAGCCGGTTACGGAATATCAAGATTACCGCGTTTATATGCAGGATTACTATAACGAACGGAAGAGGGTTTCGTCGTTTTCGTGGCGTGAATTTACGCGTGCTTCTGGCTTTACTTCGCCGACATACCTCAAGCTGGTTTGCGAGGGGAAAACACGCCTTTCTCCTTTGGGGGCTGACAAGGTCGGGTCGGCAATGCATTTGGCTGGTTTTGAACTCGATTACTTTAAGACGATGGTGACGTATTGCCATGCCAAGACGGACCAGGAACGCAAACTCGCCTACGAGGCCATGTTGGAATTGGCGCAGAACAACAAGGTGAAAGTCCTTGATGGCGAGGCTTTCCAGTATTTCGAATCTTGGGTACATCCTGTCGTGAGAGAGCTTGCCCCGGTGATGCCGGGCAAGACTCCGGGCGGAATCGCGAAACGTTGCTGCCATGAGGTTTCTGCGGGAGAGGTCCGCGATTCGCTCGATTTTATGGTCAAGACGGGCCTGTTAAAGAGAAGGGGCGAAACTTACGAACAGACGGACAAGCACTTGAAAGGCGCCTCCGACATTATGCCGGTGGTGCTGCGCTCCATGCATCGTGAAATGGCTTCGTTTGGGAAGGAGGCTATAGACCGTTTTGCCCCGTCGGAGAGAAACTTTACGGGACTTACTATGGGCATTTCTGCAGAAGATTATAAACAAATTGTGCAGGAACTGGACGCTTGTCGAAAAAGAATTACGCAGATAGCCTTGAACAGCCGAGGCACAGAACGAGTTTATCGCTTGAATTTACAGTTGTTCCCGTTGACATGGAGAGAGGAAGATGTTGATGATAAAGAAAATGCTTAATGTATTGTTGTTCGTCTTTTTATTGGCGCTTATCGCGTGTTCTGAGCAAACGGCCGGCGTTACCGAAGAAGAAAATCCGATGGCCTTTGAAGTGAAAGAACCGGACTACTATGATTTGTGGACTGTTGATAATCAAATTTCCATAAATACTTCTGGATACTGGTTTGATGCAAGCGACTTGGACAAGGAACTCTTGGCTACCATTACGTACCCCGTTCTGGAAGGAAAATATAATGGCGACAACCTGATGGAAGCCGCTGCCGCTAAATGCGGCGGTATTTGCGGGACTGTCGAATTTGCGGATTTTCCGAAGCGCGTGCTGAGTACGAACATCGGTTATTCTGTGCGTAAGGACGGCTCGACGGTGGATGCTTCTTCGTGGAAGGGGCTGTGCGTGACGTATGAATCTGATTTTGACATGCATCTGAAATTCAGTTCTGGCAGGTCAGGAGCCGTTGTCGATAGCGGTATGCCGGTTGCGGAATTCCCGAAACATTCTAAACTTGGCACCCGCTGTGCAAAATGGGAAAACTTTAGACAAAGTAATTTGAACGGCGTTGCAAGCGAAGAGGCTGCGAAAAAAATGGGTGCGGTCTTCTTTGAATTCACTGGTAAAGCAAAGCAGAAAGGTTCGTTCTTAATCAAGGGCTTGAGTTCGTATAAAGAAATCAAGCTCCAGCAGGGTGAACTGAAAAAGAGTAATGCGTCTTGCATGTGGCGCGGATATGAGGGCGACTTGACGGTGAATACGGGCTTTAGTTCTGACGAATCGTTGGATGTCGGAAAGTGGTATTCTTTTGATAATCCTGCAGCCCAGAATTCTACCGTAAGTTTCCAGTTGCCTAAGGAATATGGCGGTTATCAAGGCGACTTGACGCAAGTGATTGAGTATTACAAGGGAATCCGTGGAAGTGTGCCTGTGCCTTTGGACGATATGAATGCCGGAATAGGATTTTATATTGCTGGCACGGAAAACGGCGGAAATATGCACCAGGCCGTCGATATCACGGACTGGGGCGGTCTCTGCGTGACCTATTCGTCTAACATGGACATTCTTGTAGAAGTGACTGATCGATATGGTTCGGAACTGTTGCATTTTTCCAAGCTTCTAGACGCGTCCGACAGCATTGTAGAAAAATGCCATTCCTGGGATGAATTTGTGATAGATTCCTCGTATAAGGATATCATAAAGAGTGCGCGCTACGTTACTTTTAACTTCTTCAGAAATCGGGAAAAAGGAGATGAAGCAGGCTCTTTCAAGTTTGTCGGCATTGGAAAATACAATCCCAACGGTGCTTGCTATTTAGATGAAGTGGATGATGATTCCGGTTCACAGGCTGTTTCAAGCTCCAGTTCGAAAGCTGTATCAAACTCTAGTTCGCAGGTGGCTTCGAGCTCAAGCGTTGTTTCGAGCAATATTAGATTGTTCAAGAACAACGACGGATATGAAGATGTCTGTTCGTTTAATTCTGTAAATGATTTGTGGTATGGAGTAGATAGAACGCCTAATGTCAATACGGAATTGGCCAATGAGACGGAAACGGCTGGCTATTGGTATAATTTTGGATATATGAGCGATGATGAGATGGGGGCCCAATTCACTTGGCCTACGGCTTTGGGGAATGGATACGACGAAATGGCGTTGGATTCTGTTATTGATTTTTGTGCCGGCATTTGTGCTGAAATGTACTACAAAAAAGACACTATTGCTGGTGTCGCGTTTAACATCGTTGGTGAAATTTCTATAACGGACAATTCGTTGATGGCGGGAGATGCGTCAAGCTGGGGTGGCTTATGTGTGACGTACGCCGCTGATGCAGATATGGATGTCGTGATGATAGGTCCTGAGAAAAACGAAAGTACTGGCCAGATTCAGCTCCAACCGAAGGTGACTCTCCCGAAGAGCATTGATGTTACGACGAAGTGCGTGGAGTGGGACGATTTTGTTTCTTCGGACGGAAAAACATCCGGTAATGCGTCTTCTCTAATGTCGCTTATGTTCGGTTTTTATGGTGTTGGTGGACAACATATTCGCTTTAACATAATGGGCTTGGGTCGGTACCATCGCCTCTCCAATCCGGAATGTACGGCCAAGGAAAATTTTGTATCCAAAAATTAGTTATAGCTGTTGATTAAGCGCTAAAACTTGAATTTTGTCGTGCCCGCTGCCGAGCGGGTGTCTTTTTTATGGTCGATGTATCATGGAAAATTGTCGAAAATTTGCCAAATTTTGCAAAAATACGTAAAATTTATAAATTTTACAGAAAAAGTATCATGAAATGCTACACTTTTGAAAAAAAGAGTATATTTATAGATATGAAATCGATTACGGAGTATCAGGATTATCGCTGCTACATGCAGGATTATTATGATGAACGGAAACGCGTATCATCGTTTTCTTGGCGTGAGTTTGCTCGCATTGCGGGATTTACTTCGCCAACGTACCTGAAACTTGTATGCGAAAAAAAAACGCGCCTTTCATCTGTCGGGGCAGAAAAAGTCGGTGCCGCGATGCGCTTGGTGGGGTATGAACTTGATTACTTTAAGTTGATGGTAGAATGCTGCCATGCCAAAACGGAAGATGACCGTAAAATCGCTTTTGAGGCGATGCTGAAACTGGCTAAAGATAATAGTGTTAAGGTTGTTGACGGCGATGCGTACAAGTTTTTTGAAACCTGGATTCATCCGGTGGTGAGAGAACTTGCGGCGGTAATGCCGGGAGCGACTCCGGGTGAAATAGCGAGGCGTTGCTGCTTGGATGTCTCGGCAGTGGATGTTCGCAAGTCGCTCGATTTTATGGTGAATGCAGGATTGTTGAAGAAAAATGGAGATGCCTATGAACAAGTTGATAAGCATTTGACGGGTTCTCCTGAAATCATGTCTGTTGCGATGCGCTCCATGCACCATGAAATGATTCGCTTTGCGGATGAAGCTCTTGAAAAATTTTCTGCGACGGAGCGTAATTACTCTGGGCTTACCATGGGGATTTCGGACGAGGATTACGAGCAAATTGTGCAAGAAATTGATGCATGCCGCAAGCGGATTGCTCAAATCGCTTTGAAAGGCCGTGGTGCCGGTCGTGTCTATAGGTTGAATTTACAGTTGTTCCCGCTGACGTGGGAGGAGGAAAAAAAACATGCTTAAGAAACTTCTTGACATATCGGCGTGCGTTTCTGCTTGTACGTTTGCGCTTGGTATTGTGGCGTGCTCGGATGACAATACGGCGGGAGTCGTGGAAGACGGCAATCCGATTGCCCATGGTGAAAGTAGTTCGTCTGCAGTGGGTGGCTCATCTGCTGTTGAAAGCAGTTCTTCTGCAGTGGGTGGCTCATCTGCTGTTGAAAGCAGTTCTTCTGCAGTGGGTGGCTCATCTGCTGTTGAAAGCAGTTCTTCTGCAGCCCAGTCCTCTAGTAGCGTAGAGTCTGTTCCGAAGTTTGATTTGTGGAACGGCGAGGTTGACTACAAGATAAATACCAATAACGAAAATACGGGATATTGGTTCAGTTATGGCGATGATGCGGAAGGGGGCCAGTCAACCATCAGCTGGCCTGTGTCGATGGGCAATGAATATTCTGATAATACATTGGATCCTGTTTTTGAATATTGCAAAGGCGTGTGCGGTACAGTTGAGTTGCGTGGCTCGGAGACGATGCCTTGGGCGGGTATTGGCATCATGCTTGCCGAAGAGGATTCTACCGCGGATGTTTCCGCATGGGGTGGCATCTGTGTAACGTATGCTTCTGAGTATCCGGTGAATGTCTATCTCAATGTGGATGTCGGTGGCATAGATACGATTAGCAATGTGTCTCCATTTATGACTTATCCGATGATAACACTCCCGAAAACGGTGACAAATGCACCGACGCTTAAGAAGATGCTTGAACCTGATGTCGCCATTACGCGTTGCGCCAAGTGGAGCGATTTTAAGGTGTCTGCCTGGGCAGAATACAATGCGGCTAAATTGAGCAAGGTCTATTCTGGCGAAGAAGCCGCCAAAGAAATCAAGGCGATTAACTTTGTCTTTATGGGTAATTCCGATGGCTCGGGAAAATTCAATATCGTAGGTGTCAGTACTTACGACGAGAATCTTCCGCAGTGGCGTGATGGCGGTGTGAATGAACAGGATGTCGGCTTGATCACTGATGATAGCGATTCATTGACTTGCTTGTGGAAGGGTTTGAATGGATCAGGAATTGTAAATACGGGCTATAATGATCGGGATGAATTTGTCGGGATGCTGTATGATTTCGATGCTTCTCCCGAGGGTGCATATTCAAGAATTGAATTTCCGGCTTATCCAAATCCGGAATACGAGCCTTATATGTATGAGCCTGTTATCATGGAATGCAATGGCTTTTGCGGAACGATGGAATTTACTTTGGAAAAAGCGGATTATGCCGCATCTGCTGTAGCCTTCAATATTGCTGAAGATACATTGACTTCTTGTGAAGGTAATACTTGCTATGGAGAAGCTAAATTTGCCGATATCAAGGATTGGGGTGGCATTTGCATCACTTACTATTCCGAAAAGGATGCTTACTTAAATGTTGTTGTAAAAAACGTGCCGTATGAAAATTCTCCGAAAGCCTCTCTCCCTGCATCGGGAGGGCTTACCGAAAAGTGCGTTGCCTGGGATGATTTTCAACCGAGAGTCCCGAATCTAGGAACGGCGGTGAGCACGATTCAGTTTATTGTAAAGAGTACTGAAAATGGCGATAGGAACCAGTTTAATATAGCGGGTATCGGCAAATATTCTACTAAAGGGGCTTGCTCCATCCCCAAAACCGTATATTAAATTTATAAATGAAGGAGGTAGGGTGTTATGTTTAGGAGAATCTTGAGGCTTGCCACAAGCGTGGCGATGCTTTGTCTAGTTGCTTGTTTCGATGATAATCCGTCGGACGCTTCCATCGATTCGCCGGAGTCTAGTGGGACTCCGGTGGTGTCCGGCGAAAGCAGTTCGTCTGTTGCGGGAACGAGTAGCGACGATGTTGGCGGGAGTGCCGCGAATGTCGCGTCGAGCAGCAGCGAAAATGTTGCGGCGACATCGAGTAGCGTAATTGCAAATTCCTCAAGTAGTGCAAAAGCTCCGAAAAATACGGCCGCTTGCATGTGGAAGGGCACGGATGAATACGTTCCTGTGAAGACAGGACTTGATCCTGACGATAAATATGGTGCCGGTTACTGGTATAATTTCGGAGATAGTTTTAAAGGTGGAAAGTCGTTTATTGAATTTCCGATTAATGACGACGATCAATTGAATGAATGGGAAAATATTGTACGTCTTATAGGGGAATGCGGCGGTTATTGTGGTGCGTTTGTTTTAGATAGGGGTTCTGCAAACGAAGCGTATGCCGGTTTTGGTTTCAATGTTGCTGGCGTTGAAGACCCGATGAAGTCGAACCCCATTGATGGTGTGAGAGAAGGGGATATCAGCGATTGGGGTGGTGTGTGTGTAACATACGCCGCAGATCAGGATGTTTATTTGGAACTCGAAGCTGATAGTGCTGCTTTATATGAAGTTAAGCTTGATAAATCTATTGATTTTGCAGAAAAGTGCGTTACATGGAGTGAATTGAATGCTGAAGAATCTTCAAAGCATGCTCGTAGCATTAGATTGAAAATGAAAAGTACCGAGAAAATGACGGGGCACCTTACTGTTTCGGCAATCGGTAAATATGATGCGAATGGAGCTTGTGAAATTGAGGGTTACGCTTATGTTATACCTGATGGTATGAGGAACTTTTTAGCTGGAACAATTGTACTGCGCAGTTCTAGTTCTGAACAAAGTGCTTCGTCGGGTAGCAGTGCCAGTGGAAATTGCGAGGCCCCGCAGACGGTTAGCGAAATGTGGAATGGATTTGCACTTCCTCTAACGTACGTGGAAACAGGACTAGATAATGGTACCGAAACTTCTGGATATTGGTTCAGCTTTGGAGATGAAGAATCTGGTAACGGAAAAGTGGTTTACCCGTCAACGCCCGGGATTGATTATACGACGACCGATCAAGTTTTTGATTACTGTATGGGCGCTTGCGGTGAATTGCAATTTGCAAAAGAAGGTTATTTGGGCGTAGGTTTTCATGTTGCTGGTCTAGTTGATCCTATGGATGATAATTCGCTAGTGGCTAAGGCTAATATCTCAAGTTGGGGCGGCTTGTGTGTAACGTATGCTTCGGAATCTGACTTGGAAGTTGTTTTGACTTATGCTCAAACTAGTGGATTTGGAGATTTTTCAAGAATGCCTAAGACAACATTGCCGAAGTCCATTGAGTTAAAGACGGTATGTCTCGATTGGGAAAAATTTATGTCGGTGTATAGTGAAGTGAGTTGGACGTTTATGACATCAGTTCTCTTTGTTGTCCACGGCGATGCAAACGCTAAGAGCCGATTTAATATAAGGGGGCTCGGCAAGTACTCCGACAAAACGAACTTCTGTTCGCCGGGCGAAGATGTGTTCGTATCAGGAAAGCTGGGATTGGTTATCCCTTGATTAACCTTTATTACGTCATGTAGGAGAACATATGCTTAAGAAAATTCTTGGCCTTGCTACGTCTGCTTTCTTGCTAAGCTTTGTCGCCTGCTCCGATGACAATCCATCGGATGCGTTTGCGGAGTCACCTGAGTCTAGCGGGACTTCGTTTGTGTCCGGTGAAATTAGTTCGTCGAGTGATGAACTTTTGAGTTCGGAAGAAATGATTGGAGCTCCATCAAACAGTGGCGCCCAAACGACTCGGTATAACTTGTGGGACCCTGCCGTCGACTACAAGGTCAATACGGGGAACGATAGCACTGGTTTTTGGCAAACCTTTGGCGACAACTTGTTTGGCCTTCAAGGCGAATCGAAGGTCATTTTCCCTGTGGAACTGGAAAAGTCGTCGACGCCGTTGGCATCCGTCTTTAAACATTGCGATGGACTGTGCGGTTCGATTCAACCTGACTATTTAATGCTTGGTCCCTGGGCTGGTGTCGAAATCCAGCTTGCCAAGGAAGGCTCTACGGCTGATGTCTCGTCCTGGGGCGGTATTTGTGTCACTTACGAATCTGATTATTCAATTAGTGTTTATTTAAAGGTTCAAGTTGATGGATTTGATTCCAACAGTTTTACGATGCCGTTTGAAGCGTATCCCGCTAATTATCTAAGTAGAACGACTCTTGAGGAATCTTATGCGCCTACGCTTTATAATCTCTTCAAAACAGAAGATGTTGTTACGGAATGCCTAAAATGGAGCGATTTTGATGTAAGTTCTTGGGCAAAGAATAGCGGTTCTTCGCAGATTAGCAAAGTCTATACTGGGGAAGAGGCGGCTAAGGAAATCCAGTCCATAATGTTTAGAATTCAAAGTCGTGGTGACGACGAAAAAAAGGTGTTTAATATAAGGGGCATTAGTACTTATGATCCAAGTTCCGCCACGCAATACTGGTGGCGACCTGATGATAAATTTTACGAAAGATTCCCTGTCGATGATACATTGACCTGCCTGTGGAAGGGTGGTTGGGATGCAACTCATGTGAATACGGGCTTTAATGACCGTGATGAATATGCGGGAATGTTGGCCCCCTTTGATGCCTCTCCAGGAAATTCTTATGCTCATATCAATTTCCCGGCGTATCCGTCAATGGAATATAGTCCTTATATGTATGAAAGCGTTATTATGGAATGTTCCGGTTTTTGTGGAACGATGGATGTTAATTTGGAAGGATCCGAATATGCTGTTGGCGGAGTTTCGTTTAGTATTGCTGGTTATGGTGACGATGAACCTAATTATGAAAATATTCAAGATTGGGGTGGAATTTGTGTCACGTACTATTCCGAAAAAGATGTTTATCTTAACTTTGTTGTAAAAGGTGTCGCTTACGAGAGTTCTCCCAAGGTGGATTTGCCCAAGTCTAATGAACTCGTCGAACGGTGCTTTACCTGGAACGAGATTGCTCCTAATGATCCTGATATGGGGAAGGCCGTTGGAATCATCCAGTTTGCAGCAAAAAGTTCTGTCAATTATGAAAAGTTCAAATTTAACTTAGCGGGTATCGGAAAGTATTCTGCCAATGGAGCTTGCGCTATCGAAAAGCCTGTTATCATCCCGAAGAGTTCGTCTTCTGTGTGGATTCGTAGCAGTTCTAGTATTGACACGACTAAAAATAGAAAGCTCTATAGCGAAGAACAATGTATAGAGCTGTCGAACTTGTGGAGTTTTTTTGGTTATGTTGAAACTGGTTATACTAATTGGGCTGATTATAAATATGCTGGCCGTTGGTATAAAATTGAAGATACAAGTGATGAGCATAAGTCTAACTTTATACAGCCTTTGACTGAAGAAGAATTTGAAGGGCAAAATGTAATTTATAATGGTGGAGTCGGATTCCCGGATTCTTGTGCGGGTTCTAAACGTTCAGACTTGCATGATTATGGCGTTTGTGGAACTGCTGAATTTAAGGATGATTATTTTGCTGGATTCGGATTCTATGTTGCAGGGTTCGATTCTAAAACTGATTCTTTGCTTAGCGGCGATGTGAAAAAATCTTGGGGCGGCATTTGCGTGACTTATGCCAGTGAGGCCGATATCGATGTCGTGATGAATAGCACTGGTGTTCATGATATTAGTCAGTTGCCCAAGTTGCCTAAGGCGACGCTTCCCAAGAGTTCTGAGGTGGTGACACGCTGCTTGACGTGGGATGAATTTAAGTCAGACGATGGAAAACTTGTTGACCCCAAGAATCTCACGACCGTGAACTTTGTGGTTTATGGGGAAAAAGGAACCCGGAAAAAAATCAATATTCACGGACTCGGCAAGTATGCCACTTATGTGGAATACGATTATAGCTTGAAGTGTTCGATCGAAGAGCATTTTGTTTCGGGAATATAAAAAAACGGGCGTGCAAAAATGCACGCCCTGTTTGTTTACTCTGCGCTCTAGTCTCTACTCTAAACTACGGCAGTTCGCCGCCGATGAGTTCCATCTGCTTTTTGTAGATGTCCTTGCAGGCGTTTTCGCCGAGGTCGAGGAGCTTGTTGAGCATGGCGCGGTCAAAGCTCGCGTGTTCGCCCGTGCCCTGCACTTCGATGAAGTTCTTGGCATCCTGCATCACGACGTTCATATCGACGTCGGCGGCGGAATCTTCGACATAGCAGAGGTCGCAAAGCGGATTGCCGCTCACGACGCCCACGGAAATCGCAGTGATGCCGTGTTTTAGAATCTGCTGCGTGATGCCGAGGCGCTCCTTGATTTTCTTGACGGCGATAGCAAGGGCCACGAAGCCGCCGATAATGCTAGCGGTACGTGTGCCGCCGTCGGCTTCAATGACATCGCAATCGACAACGATGGCGTTCTCGCCGAGAGCTGCGAGATCTGCGGCCCCGCGCAAAGAACGCCCGACCAAGCGCTGGATTTCTTGCGTGCGTCCGCTGGCGCCTTTGCGTTCGCGTTCTACACGCTTGCCCGTGCTCTGCGGGAGCAAACTGTATTCGGCGGTAATCCAGCCCGTGCCGCGGCCGGCGAGCCAGTCCGGGACTTTCGGGAGGAGTGTGGCGTTGCAGATGACGCGGGTGCGTCCCATTTCGATGAGGACGGAACCATCGGCGCTGGAAATAAAGCCCGTGGTCATCTTGAGATTGCGGTATTCTTCAGGTTTTCTGTCTGTACGTGTGTAGGTCATGGTAATAAAATAGTGGTTAGTAAACAGTGGTTAGTGGTTGGTGAGCCTGTCGAACCATGGGCTCGGTCATGGCGTTCTCCACAAAGTGGATAACTCTACTAAGACACTAAAGTGTCAAGTATCGTTTACCTTTGAGGTTGAAGTTTGGCGGCTACGCCGCGGTTTGAATAAAAAGTAGTAAAGGATTTTGGGGGTAGGTTGCTTTGCTTTTGTATGAATTGTCATCCTGACGACTGTAAGGAGGAAGGATCCAGTTCAATTTTAAGAGAATTGTTTCTGGATTCTTCACCCTAAAGGGTTCAGAATGACGATTTGCAAAGGGGTAAGGGCTACTTTCTTCGCGGCTTCGCCCTCTCCCTTTCGTCTAATACGACAGTTTTTCCGTTTTTCCTTCGCGGAAGCTTCCGAGGCGGTAGATAAAGTCTGTATATTGTTGCAGTTCCTTGAGTGCTTCCACGACGTTCGGATCCTTCGGGCTCCCTTCGAACGAAAGGTGGAAAATGTATTCCCACGGGCGGTCCGGATGCGGACGGCTCTCGATGCGCGTGAGGTTCAAGTTGCGCTTGGCAAAGCAACCTAGTGCTTCGTACAAAGCTCCGGACTTGCCCGAATCGCTCAGCATGAACAGAAGTGTCGTCTTGATGGCGGGACCGTCGTTCGATTTCGTGAATTCAGGCAGTTCAACGGCCGTCTTTTGGATTGCGTAAAAGCGCGTGAAGTTTACGCCCGGCAGGTTTTCAAGCCCCTGCTTTAAGATGTCGAGACCGTAGAACTTCGCCGCGTAAGCGCTTGCGATGGCGCCCACATGCTTGTCTCCACGTTTCGCAACTTCTTCGGCGCTACCCGCGGTATCGTAAAATGCGGTGCTCTTGATATTCGGATGTTGTCCGAAAAAGCGGCTGCACTGAGCGAGTCCTTGTGGGTGGCTCAGCACCTCGCGAAGGTCTTCGAGCTTGGAGCCCGGCAAAGCGCAGAGCGTATGTTCTATCTGCAACTTGACTTCGGCCACAATCGGATGGCGCCACTTGTAGAGCAAGTCGTAGTTGTCGTAGATGGAGCCCGCCGTTGAGTTCTCGATGGGGATGGCGCCTCCGTCAATGGCACCCGTTTCGATGCCCTGGAAAATTTGTTCGAACGTGTCCATCGGCACGACTTCGATATCGTTTCCGAAAAGGTGGTATGCCGCACTTTCGCTATAGGCCCCGCGACGGCCCTGGAATGCAATTTTTTTCATGAGAAGAAAGATAGTAATTACTTAAACCGTCTTGCGCCTTTGTATTTCGACGCCCAGTATTTGTCGTCCATAGGGGTGATGATTACGCCACTGCTTGTGCTGGCATGGATGAACCGGTTCCCTTTCAAATAAATTCCGACGTGACTGATTTTCCAGAAGTTACCGAAAAAGACGAGATCTCCTTCCTGAAGCTTTGAGCGCCTGATGGAATAGCCACGTCCGTCGTCAAACATGTGTTGGGAACTGTGGTCTAATGAAATCCCGTAAAAACCTTTATAGACTTGCATCACGTAGCCGGAACAGTCTGTCTTTTTTTTGCTGGCGGCTCCATACACATACTTGGCTCCGAGCCATTCCCTGGCGTACTTTTCAAGATTTGTCGGCCTTGCGGTTGTTTTCTTTTTGGTTGAGGAATCTTTCTTTTCGGCTTTCTTCGCGGAGTTTTTTATGGCCGTGCTGTCTGTAGCTTTGGCGTTCTGCTTTTGAGTTTGTTCGCTAGTGCTATTTTGTTCTTTGTTTCCGGTTGAGTCGAGCGATGCCAAAACGTTTGACTGTGATTGGCCTGCCTGCACTGTAGAATTTTGCGCACTCGTGTCTTTCGCGTCGAGGGTGCTCGCGGTGTCTGTTATGGTTGAACCGGCTGCAAGTTTTTCTTCCAGCACCAGTTCTTCTTGCGGATTGATTGTGGTGGTGTCGATTTCGGCAGGAGCTTGCTTTGGAACCCTGTAACGCTTGTATGAACCGCTTTTTCTATCGTATCCTGGGCGCACGGGAAAAGCGCAGTTCGAGAGTATCAAACTGCACGCAATTGCAATTCCCATAATGGTGCGACTTTTAAAAGCCATCAATTCAAATTTACATAATTATGGCTTTCGAGAAAATTTTTTATTCCAAAAAACCGTGCGGGCAAAAGCCGAGCTTTTTCACAAGTTCGAAGTCCTTGCAGCTGTTGACACCGGCGGTGGTGAGCATGTCGTCGGTGATGGCAGCGTTTGCGCCGCTCTTGAAGGCGCGTTTGCCGTCGTCGCCCAAGACGCCGCGGCCGCCCGCGAGGCGGATGAATGCCTTCGGGTTGATAAATCGGTAAATGGCCACGATGCGGCAGAATTCGTCGTTCGTGAGCTTCGGAAGATTCTCGTAGGGCGTGCCCGGGATGGCGTTCAGTACGTTCACCGGCGTGGACTTGACGCCGAGTTTGCGGAGATCGAGGCACATGTCGATTCGGTCTTCCATGGTTTCGCCGAGGCCCATGATGCCGCCGCTGCAGATTTCAAGGCCAGCGGCAAGCGCGTTCTGGAGCGCACCGATTTTATCGTCGTAGGTGTGCGTGGTGCACACGTCCGGAAAGTGCCTGCGGTAGGTTTCCAGGTTGTTGTGGAAGCGGGTGAGGCCCGCCTCCTTGAGCTTGTCGAACTGCTCGCGGTTCAAGAGTCCTGCCGAAAGGCATACGGAAAGTTTGGTTTCTTTCTTGAGGCGTCGAATGGCTTCGCTAATTTGTTCTACGTCGCGGTTCGAGAGCGTGCGGCCCGAGGTGACTATGGAGTAGCGCGGGATGCCTGCGGCTTCTTTCTTCTTCGCGTCTTCGACGATTTCGTCGGCGCTGAGGAGCTTGTATTCGGGGGCACCGGTGTGGTAGTAGCTGCTCTGGGCGCAGTACTTGCAGTTCTCGGAGCAGCGGCCGCTGCGGGCGTTCACGATCGAGCAGAAGTCAAAGTCGTTGCCGTGGAATTTTTCGCGGATTTCGTTGGCTGCTTTCGTAAGTTCGTCGAGGTCGGCGTCGAGCAGTTTCACGGCCTCTTCGCGGTTGATTTCGTAACCGCCTAAAACCTTTTCTTTAAGTTCCTGGATAAAAGACATATCTTGCTCCTTGAACATTTCTCGCGTGCAAATATAGAAAAGATATATTATATTAAGAAGGTGATTTTTTAATCCGAAAAGGGGGGGATATGCTCAAAAAACTATTTCTGTCCGCCGCTATAGTGGCCTTGGTTTTTACCGCTTGCGATTCTGACAGTTCCACGTCGCCGAAAACTGATGACCAGTCCAAGGAATATATTACGCAACAGTTTGGTGCGACGGAGAATGGTACCGTTGAGATAAAGGAGCCTGTGATTGATACGAACCCTACTACTGTTATAACTTCTGACAAAGCCACTTGCCAAATTACAGAACAAACGACAACGACTTTAAAGATGGTTATGGCTCAGCCGGATTCGGGGTCGATTACAACTTTGTATGAGTATAAAATGGATTCTCTTGTGACTCTCATCCAGTTTGATTTCTTGCCGGCCATGCCTCAGGATTCTATTAATGCGTTCTGTGCAGAAGCTAAGGTCGATGTTCCTCGTGAAGTGGAGGAAGAGGGTGCGGTTGTGAATGTGACTTGTGGTGACAATACGATTACAGAACGTATAGCCGTGCCGAGCTCGTTTAACCCGGTCCCTTTCATTGCTCCGGAGATGACTGAATACTGCGAAGAAATTCAGCGGACGGGAATAATCCCTGATGATGAAGACGATATCTAAAATACTTTAGCAGAAAATAAGAAAAGCCCGGCAGTGTGCCGGGCTTAAATTTTTTTTTCAGAGAAGCGATCTAGACAAAGTTCTAAAATGCATTTTGCTTAAGAAACGAGTGAGACGAAGCGTCGCTCGCCCGAAGCGTACGAAAATAGCCATCCATAAGGATGGCTATAAATTAAGAAATTCTAATAAGGAAATTCCGTTTTTTCTGAGAAGCGAGCTAGACAAGGCGCGAGGCCTCGTAGCGTACTAAAAGGTACGTGAGAGGCCGAACAACGCAGTATAGCGAAGCTTATCGGGAAAACGGAGGCATCACTTGCCATAATACGGCCTTATGCGCGTGCAATCTGTTTTCTGCTTCTTCGTAGCTCATGTTCACGTCGAGGTTGTCCATCACGGAGTCCGTGATTTCTTCGCCGCGGTGAGCCGGCAAGCAGTGGCTGACCTTCACGTGTGCCGGAGCGAACTTCAAGAGTTCGTCGTTAATCTGGAACGGCAAGAAGTGGCTTTGCTTCGTTGCCTTTTCGCCTTCCTGACCCATCGAAACCCAGACGTCGCTGTAGAGAATATCGGCATCCTTGACGGCTTCCTTCGGATCGTTGAAAACGCGGTACTGGCAGCCGTGCTTCTTGAGGCCGGCAGCGGCTTCTTTGACGAACTTGGCGGGCTGCTCGAAGCCTTTCGGGCAGGCGAGCGTGAAGTTCATGCCGACTTTGGAGCAGAGTGCAAGGAATGAGTTCGCGACGTTGTTGCCGTCACCGATGAAGGCGACCGTCTTGGGCTTGCCATCAGCGTTCTTGAATCCGCCGAGGTTTTCGTTAATCATCTGGGCGAATGCGATAGCCTGGCACGGGTGGCAATCGTCCGTCAATGCGTTCACGACCGGGATGGTGCCGTATTCAGCAAGTTCTTCGACGAGTTGCTGCTTGAAGCAACGAACGACGATGGCGTTCACCCAGCGGCTGAGGCAGCGGGCGACGTCCTTGACGCTTTCGCGCTTGCCAAGACCGATAGAATCCGGGGCGAGGAGCACGGCGTGTCCACCGAGCTGGTTCATGCCCACCTGGAATGTCGTAATAGTTCGCAGCGACGGTTTTTCGAAGAACATGGCGATGTTCTGGCCGTGAAGACGGTCAGATACCTTGCCGGCGTGAACTTCGGCCTTGAGACGCGAGGCAATCTCTATGGTTTCGAGCACTTTTTCTTCGCTCCAGTCGGTCAAGCGGAGGAAGTGTTTGTTGCGATCTATCATTTCTATTCCTTTGGGCGAGCCCTATTTACCAAATGATTGAAAAATCTAATGTTTTCTTCGAAAAATGTGCTTTTCCAGGTGTTTTTCCTGGTCTTTTTTCAAGAAAAAAAACGAAAAAACGGAGCTTTTACACTCCGTCTTACAGGAAACCACAAGAAAATGCTAACGGATATTAGCGAAGTTTCTTTTTGTGACGGTCACGACGACGGCGTTTCTTACGCTTGTGGGTCGCAATCTTCCTGCGCTTTCTTTTCTTTCCGCAAGGCATATTGTATCTCCGTTAAAGGTTAAACAAAAAAATACGCCACCAAATAGAGAAAAAAAATGCTCCTTTGTCAAGGGGTGGGCCTTAAGTTTTAACACTAAACTTAAGGCTTTAAAAAGCTTTGAAAATGTAATAATGTACGTCATGCGGGCGGGGCCCCAGCTCGGAGTTGACGCCTGCGGCGTCCGTCGCTACGGTTCGGTCATGCCGGTCTGCATGCAGCCCGTCGCGACACTCACCTTGCAGACTTTTGCGAAGGTATTCCTTGGCCGACGCTTTATTCTCTCAACGTTTTTTATAAGATTAAAATTAATTGATTGTCTCGCTATTAGCTGTAATAACGGTAATTATTACGACTCTTCCGTAACTAAATCCATGGCCTGACGAATGAGTGCGACGGCTCCGCCGTAATCTTTAGCGCGGGGGCTTTCGTTGCTGAGCATGGCGCGGTACTTGCGGGCTCCGGGGAGTCCGGTAAACAGGCCGTAGAGGTGCTTCACGAGAATGGTGGCGGGGCAACCCTCGACCGTCTGTTTTTCAACGTAGGGAAGGTATGCTTCGAGGAGTGTCTTGCGGGTGGCGGGGCGGGCTTTCCCGGCGATAACGTCGGAGGGGTTGTCGCTTGTCGGGCGTTTGTCCCCAAAGATGCGTTCATCGGCATCACGCAGGAACCACGGGTTCTCGTAGGCTTCTCGGCCGACCATGACGCCGTCGAGGTCCTGCAGTTGTTCCTCGATTTGGTCGAGCGTCTTGATGCCGCCGTTGATGCTGATGTTCAAGTCCGGCATTTCGGTCTTGAGGCGGTGGACGAACTCGTAGTGGAGGGGTGGCACTTCGCGGTTTTCCTTGGGGCTGAGTCCCTTGAGCCAGGCCTTGCGTGCGTGAACGATAAAGATTTTACAGCCGGCATCGCGCACGGTCTGGATAAAGTCCGTGAAGAATTCCCAGCTGTCGAGGTCATCGACGCCGATGCGGCATTTGATGGATACCGGGATCGAGACGGCTTCTTGCATGGCCTTGAAGCAGTCGGCTACGACCTGTTTTTCTTTCATGAGGCATGCGCCGAAGTTCCCGTTCTGCACGCGGTCCGACGGGCATCCGCAATTCAGGTTGACTTCGCTGAAGCCTGCCGCTTCCACGAGCTTCGATGCGCGGGCAAGGCTTGCCGGGTTGCTTCCGCCCAGCTGCAATACGGCTGGGTGCTCTATCGGCTCGTGACCGAGGAACATGTCGGTATCGTCGCAGTGCAAAAGCCCGGTGGCGACGACCATCTCGCTGTACAGCAAAACGTGCTTGGAAAGCAGACGCAAAAAATAGCGTTCGTGGCGGTCCGTGCAGTCGAGCATCGGAGCGATGGATAGTCTTCGGTTAAAGTCAATGTTCATGGACGTAAAAATAGAATTTTACGCTGGAGAACTTTCTACCGCGTGGTCGCCATCCCAAATGATGACTCTATTTCTTCCGTTCTCTTTTCCTGTATAAAGCGCCTTGTCGGCAAGCTGTATGCAGCGTTCGGCGCCAAGTTTGCTGTCGTACTGGGCTACGCCAAGTGTAATTGTTACCTTGATTTCCTGGTCGCCAAAGAATATGGTCTGGTTCTGGATTTGCTTGCGGAAGCGTTCGGCGACGAGGGCGGCGTCCTTCTGTTCCGTTTCGGGGAGGAGCGTCAAGAATTCTTCGCCGCCATAACGGGCGAGAACGTCGTACTTGCGGAGAAGTCCGCGGATGGTACTCGCGACAGACTTGAGCACTGCATCGCCTGCGGCGTGCCCGTAGGTGTCATTGACGTTCTTGAAGTGGTCGATGTCTATGAAAATCATGCTGAACGCACGCTTTAAGCGGTTGGCTCGTTCCACTTCTCGCTCGATGGTCTTGTGCATGTCGCGGCGGTTCGGCAACTGTGTCAGTTCGTCTGTTCTCGAGATAATGTCCAGTTTCCTGTTCGCTTGTTCTAGCTCGTAAGTGCGCTCCTTGACTTCTACTTCGAGCAAGTCCCTGTGCTTGTTCAATTCCTGGATTTGACGCTTGATGGTGGCGTGCATCTGGTTGAAAACTTTGGCGAGTCGGCCGATTTCGTCCTGGCTGCTCTTGGCCTTGAATTCTTCGATGTCGAGGTTCCCTTCCGTAATTTGCGAGATGTGGTCAATCAATTTGTTCAATGGCTTGCATACAATCAGGATTTGCCAGAGGGACACGAGCAAAATGGCGATGATGGAGCAGTAGAGGATGATTCGACCGATGTGCTTGACCGAGGCGACCATCTCGTCGATTTCGCTTTTGGGCTGGAGGGCGATGAGACCAAGGTCGTAACTGGGGTTGAACGTCTTGTTGATGAGGTAGGTCGAACTGTCTCCGAGAGTCAAAAAGCGGATGTTGTTGTCGCGGCCCTGCTTGATGTTCATGTCGTCGAGCCCGAGTTCGGACAGCTTGTGGACTCCGTTAAGCCAGGTTCTCATGTCGGGGTGGTAAAGGATTTCTCCCTGGCCGTTGCAGGCGATGAGGATTCCGTTTTGGCCGACCTTGTATTCGGAAAAATATTTCCAGAGTCGCCGGATGGAAAAGTTCGATATCAGGCGTCCGTCGCCGTGGGCGCGGTCCGAGACGACAACGCCGAAGGCTCGCTTGGGGGTCCCGTCGGTGTCGCGGTACCAAGGTGAAATGGTTGGACGGTGCGGCGAAATCCGGCTGAACTCGATGGGGTAGCTGATTTTTTCGGACCCCAACATGGCGTTGTTGCAGACAAGGTTGTAATTCCTGTCGAATAGCGAAATCGATTCACCGGAAATAAAGAGCGACGATATGTTGTAGCTCTTGAGGTAACCTGCTGCCGTGAACTGGTCCATGCTTTGGATTTCGGAGGTCTTGGCGAGTAGCGTAAGGCGGCTTGCGAACTGTTCCATTTCGTTGTTGACGGTGTTTGCAAGCTGTTGCAACTGGGTCTCGTTGGTGTCGTAGCTCAGCTGTAGCGTAGTCTTCATCTGCTTTTGCGTAAAGAAGTAGGTTCCCACCGTTACGATGACAAGCATCGAAATAATCAAAAGCAAAAGGCTCTTGATGATGATGCTGTTCGTGAGATTGGAGAGTTTCTGGCTGCTCATGGTGCGTTACGCTTGAATCAAATTTCGGGTTAATATTTCTGTTACTACTTCTTTTTGCGTGCTACGGCAAATACAAATCCTACAAGTACCGCGAGGAAGAATAGCCAAGACGAACGGCTGGAACCGGAATCCTCTTTTTGGACTTGCTTTGGCTGCTCTGTGATTTGGTTAGATTCTTTCTTGGGTTCCTTGATGTTCAGGGCCTTGTGCCAAATTTCACGGAATTCGGCAAACGTCAAGTCGCCTGTAGTCCTTTGGTTCAGGCGCTTGTTAATGTCGTTCGAGTAATTCGTGAGTATCTCGTAGATTTTTTCTTCGGAGTAGAGTGCCGGAATTTCGAGATGGTCCCAGATGGCACTGAACATCGAGACGAGAATTTGTTCGATGTCACCCCATTCGGGAATGGCCGTGTATGTTTTCCCTGCATCGAGCATGGTTACAATTGTCTTGTAATCTTCGTCCTTGGACCAGTTGGCGAGAACCTTCTTGGAGGCGGGGAGCATGCCGATCTGCTTGGTGTAGGCGTCCAGGTTTTCATCGTTTGTGAGGTATAGCAAAAGGTCGAGCGCTTCGCGCCTGTTGTTGCTAGCCGGAATGGCGAGGTTGCTTCCGCCGATAAAGCAGACGGAGCCCTGCGTCCCTGTCGGGATGGGGAGCGCCATAACGCTGTCGTTACCGATTCTCGTGTTGATGAGGCCGCCTTTTGTCCCTTCGAAACGGGTCTGCATGATGACCTCGGACGTGTTCACGATAAAGCCGAGTTCGCCTGCGTTAAAGTGCTGCACGATTTGGGCCGTGTTCATCTGCAATGCGTCTGTACTGACGAGTGTATCCAGCACGAAACTCAAGTATTTGGCGATGCCGTAGATTGTTTTCGGGGAAAGAATGCCTGCTTTCCATTTGCCGTCGCTATCCTTGGTGATGAAATCACCGCCGTTGCTCCAGACCCAGGGCGCAAAGTTGTGCGGAATGTTCCAGTCGCTTTTGCCCGGGAACGCAAACGCACGAACTTTGGTGCCGTCTTCAAGCGTTTCGTGGCTGTCGTTCACCTTGCGGATGGCGTTGACAAAGCCGTCGAACGTCGCCACATCTTCGGGCTTGATTTCGTTTTTCTTTAGGATGCGCTTGTTGGCCAAAATCGGGCGGATGTCGATAAACCACGGGACAGAATAGATGGTCGTATCGGCATCGATGCGGGTCGTGTTCCAGCTGACCGGGACAAACCTGCTGGAGTCAATCGAGGCGAGCCACGGGTTCAATGCCTTTATTTCGCCGCGGGATGCAAAATACGGAATCCAGGTGGTGCCGAGTTGCAGTACGTCCGGTGCATCTGTGCCGGAGGCGAGCGCTGTCGTGATGCGGTTCCAGGCTTCGCCCCAGTCCAAAACGACGACTTTCGTCTTGAGGCCTGTTTTCTTGGTGAAAAGGTTTAGTCTCTGTTCGAGCTTTTCTTGAGGAGAAGCGCCATTTGGCATAATCCAGACGGTTAGCTCTTTTTTGGTTGCTTGTTTTGCTGGAACCTTTGCTGCGAAAACGGATGAAACTGCGATGGCTGCTGCGATGCAAACAATTTGAGTTAGCCTTTTCATGGAATTCTCTCCTTTTCCAAACCGACAAATTATATTTAATATATACGTTTTTTTGTAGATTTAGCGGAAAGATAAAAGATTTTTAAAAGAAAAGATATGATGAAAATCTCAGGGGGTGGAGAAAAATGCTGGCTGTTTGCGGGATTGTCCGTCGAAAGGGGAAAATTTTGGTGTGCAAAAGGCCTTCTTCGGGTGTGTATCCCGGTTTTTGGGAACTCCCGACGGAAAATCTGGAAGAAAACGAGACCTTTGAAGACGCCTTGGAACGGCTATTCTTTGAACGGTTGACGGTAAATGTTAAACGGATGCAGGGTATCGGGGCAGTCTCGACCGAGAATATTCGTTTTTTGGGCTATGAAGTGGAACTTTGGAAAGATTTTTTCCATGTTTATGGATACGAGGATTTTCGTTGGATGAAACCTGGGAGATTGGGTAAAATGCGGATTTTCGAGCCTCATGTGATGCTTCTCACGGGGGCTACCGGAACTTTGTAAATTTATGGGTTACGAACCGCAAAATTCTAGCAAAGAACAGCAATGTTTCTTATATTTTTTCTGTCAAAGACCAAAAAAGACACTTAAATATAAGGAGTTTATAACTATGAAGAAAGGTATCATCGCTCTTCTCTGCGCTGGTGCAATCGCACTTACTGGCTGCTATGGTAGCTATGGCCTCACCAAGAAGCTTTATCGTTGGAACGGCACCTTGGGCAACAAGTGGCTCAACTCCTGCGTCCACTTCCTCTTGTGGGTTGTTCCGGTCTATGAAGTCTGTCTTGGGCTTATTGATGGATTGGTCTTGAATACTGTTGAATTCTGGACGGGTTCCAATCCGATTTCTGCAGACGATTCCTACTACCAGAAGGACGAACAGGGTAACTCCGTCGCCGCCGTGAAGAACGAAGACGGTTCTCTCTCCGTGCAATACACAACCTCCAAGGGTGAAACCACGAATCTCACCCTCCAGCGTGATGAAAATGTTGTCCGCGCTCTCGACGCCGAAGGCAACCTCGTTGCCCAGTACGAAATCGACAAGTAATCGATTGCCGAAATTCGTTCTTTTACACGTCACCCGGCCTCAATGCCGGGTTTTTTGTTTTGGTTGTTGGGCTATGGTCGTTGGTCAATGGTTGTTCCTACTGCAATTGCCCATACCCCAAAGGGGCGTAAGCCCCGACCCCATACCCACTAACCACTGTTTTCCCCCTTCTATCGTCTTTCGTCTATCGTCTTTCGTCTAAATTATATATACTTACTACCATGTTAGGACGGGTTCTCTATAATCGTTTGTGTAGCGCTGTTGGGGCGGTTGCCGCAATCCTTTTCGTGGTACTTCTTTGTGCATGCAACGGAAATGACATGAGTCGCGGTGACGAAGCGCTCCGCATTGGCGATTACGACCGTGCTATTGCAAATTTTTCGAAAGTCTTGGATGACGAACCTGCGAACCGGGATGCCCGCTACGGCCTTGCGATTGCCTATTATGCTATCGCTGAGGACAAGGAACGCTTGAAAGAAAATACGCTTGCCTTGTGGGAACGTACTGCCCGTGAATTCAAAATTTTGACCGCCATTGACAGCAGCGATAAAGTGACGCCCTTGTATTCGACGACACTTTTTTACCTGGCCCGTGCGATGCTTGCCGAAAACGAACATGCCAGGGTCATGCGGCTTTTGGATGAATCAATACAGCTCGATCCATCGAATTACTTTAGCTATAACCTGAAGGCGCTTATTCTTGGCGGCCAAGGTGATGTTGATGGCGCAAAGAAAATCTATGCGTACATCGTGACTCGCGAACCGAAATTTGCGTCGGCCTACGTGAACTTGGGAAACCTCTACTGGAACGCTCATGATTACGAATCGGCGTGGGATATCTGGTCAATGGGGCACGAAGCTTTACCGCAGGATCCGGTGCTTGCCAAGTGGACGCGCGTAGCAGAAGATTCGCTTAAGGCAATGGTTTATTCAGGTAAGCTGTGAACAGGTTAGCTATGAGGAAATCCGGGAAATCGCTCTTGGACTCCGTGACGGGTGGCGCCTTGCTGCATCGTGGCGGCGAAGCTTCCGCTTATCTGTTGAATGTTGGAGGTAAACCGTTTGTGCTGAAGTGGTACAACGACGGTTTCTCGTTTGACGAAAATGTTGTTGAAAATGTATATAAAGTACATGAGCCCGGCTTGTACCGTATTGAAGAATGGGGGTGCCGTGATGGGGCCCCTTACCTGATATATGAATTTGTCGAAGGTGTTGTTTCTGATAAATTGGGGCAAATTCCGGTGGCGGTTGCACTTTTTGCTTTACGCCAGGTGACAAGTACACTTGCATCATTGCTCAAGCAGGGCGTTTCGCATGGGGACTTGAACCCCGCCAACGTGATATTTTCGGTTGA
Organism: uncultured Fibrobacter sp.; assembly: GCA_946415675.1. Taxonomy (GTDB): domain Bacteria; phylum Fibrobacterota; class Fibrobacteria; order Fibrobacterales; family Fibrobacteraceae; genus Fibrobacter. The sequence continues at coordinate 72,494 of CAMKTL010000009.1, read as the reverse complement.
AAAATTGAATGCTGAACGCGCGAAAGTTGCAAAAACAGCTGCAAAAGCGGCGAGTGGCTTGCAGACGGTTGTCATCGACTGCGGAATTGTTGGGCCTGGGGCGCTTGCGTATGCAGCTCCGGAGCGATTCCAGGGAAAAAAGGCAGACGAAAAAAGTGACTTGTTCAGCCTCGGGCTTTTGCTTTACCGTTGGATTGCGGGCGAAGACTTGGTCCAGGCTGATGGATACGAACATTTTGCCGAGCAAATGGCGAACGTGCAGAATGTGAACGTGACGGAAAAACTTTATGCAACGGGCACGTTCAATACCCCTGAAGGGGCGGTGCTACTTTCGGCCCTCGAACCGTTGTGGGCGGGGTTACTCCGTTCGGACTCTGCTGAACGTGTCGAAGATTTTGACGAATTGGATGAACTTTTGGAAATTGCTATTGGCAAGGCGGGGCATGGTGAAATAGCGCTTTCGTCTTCCGTGGCGCAGTTCGCCGAGTCCTATTTGGAAAGTTCAGAAAATAATTCAAATGTGGCACGAAAAGTTCCAAACGTCCTTGAAAAAGACTTCCCCTTTATGGTCCGTAAGAAAAAAAACGGGCTAAAATGGGCCGTTTTGAGCATTTTGATTCTTATATTAGTTTTAATAGTGCTGTTGCTTTCGAGTGGAACAATGAGTTTCGGTATCGACGCAACGGGAGACCGGCTGTTAAAGCGGTCGAGGAACATAGAGCCATCTGTGGAAAGCGAGAACGTCCCGGATTTGAAGGTCGATAGCTTGCTTTTGGAACTCCCTATGCCCTCTGCCGAATAACCGCGAATTGCTTAAAGGGCTTTGTTATGAAATCAGAATCTATGCTCGCAACGGAAAAGATGCTTGATGTGGTCAAGACTCTTTTAGACGAGGAGCAACCTGAGGCTCTTTTCCCGAAAATTTTGGAAGTCGCCAAGGATGTACTGCATGCGGATGCTGCCGTTTTGGATATTGGTGGCGAAAATCCGCTTCATTTTTCGAACCCTGAAAAAGTTTCTATTTCCATCTCGGCAATCAAGCTTGCTAAAAACGAAAAACGCGCTGTCGTGTGGAACCAGCTTGATGACGAATCGGCGGACTTGTCCAAGTCGATTGTGCAGAACCAGCTCACGAGCATCATGGTGTCGCCGTTCCGCACGCCGGATTCCGAGGCCGGGTATCTTTACTTGCAGCGTGCGGCCCGCAAGGAACCGTTTACCGAAGAAGATAGCGCATTGTTTGATTCGTTTGTTGCCGTCTGCGAAAAGTTCGCTTTTGCCGCTTATGACCGCCTACGCGACAAGGAATCGCTGGATACGTTGAAAAATGTTGTCCGCAAAGACGGAATTGTCTATTCGTCCAAGGCCATGGTCGATGTGATTACGATGGCGGATAAACTTTCGCCGCTTCCGCTCCCGGTGATTATCCGTGGCGAGACGGGGACTGGCAAGGAAGTGATGGCGCGTTACATCCACAAGCATAGCCCTCGCGCCGAAAAGCCGTTTATTGCGGTGAACTGCGGCGCGATTCCCGAACACTTGATGGAATCGCTGATGTTCGGGCATGCGAAGGGCTCGTTTACGGGTGCGATTGAAAACAAGAAAGGATTTTTTGAAGAAGCCGATGGCGGTACGATTTTCCTTGACGAAATCGGCGAACTCCCGCTCAATATGCAGGTGAAACTTTTGCGCGTGCTGCAGGAAAAGCACATCACCCGTGTGGGCGACAACCGCGAAATTCCGGTGAACGTGCGCGTTATCAGTGCTACTCATGTCGATTTGGAAGATGCTGTTCGCGAAAAGCGTTTCCGCGAAGATTTGTACTTCCGCATTCAGGTGCTGCCGCTGGAACTCCCGCCGCTTCGGGATCGTGGTCAGGACGTGGTGCTGTTGGCGGAAAATTTTATACAACGTTATGGTGCCGAATACGGACGCGGTAAATTCCACTTGAGCCGCAATGCCGAAAAAGCGCTGCTCGGCTACCATTGGCCGGGTAATGTGCGCGAACTCGAAAATCGCATCCAGAAAGGTCTGGTTCAGGCGGTACATGGCGTGATTCAGCCTAAGGATTTGGGGCTGGACGATGTGCAGGTTCAAGCGAAGGCTTCGCCGCGCACGCTCAAGGAAGCCCGCGAAGCAGTCGAACGTGAAGTGATTTCCCATGCGCTCAAGGATGCCAACGCGAACCTCACATTGGCGGCGACCATCCTTGGTATTGACCGCAAGGTGCTGCGCGAAATTATGGAACGTTTGAACTTGAAGAAAGAAGATTTTAGGGTATAGGAGTTTTTAGCAAAATGTTGAAACTCAATGTAAGGAGTGTGGTCATGAAAAAAATCGTAATGGCATCTGCGGTGATGGCTGCAACCGCAATGGCAGGCGATATGGAATCTCGTCCAGAAGCGAGCGTTCCGACGCCAGTCGAAGCCCGTGAGGCTTTGAGCAACGTTCCGAAGTTCTCGGAAAAAGAAAACGTGGATTGGCAGAAACTGCGTGAAGAACGCCGTGCCGCCCGCGAACAGATTCTCAAGGACTTGAGAAACAAGACTGCTCTCGAAAAGAACGAGATGCGCGAAGCGTCCGTGAAGTCTTCTGCCTTGGAAATGCCCGTTCCGCCTATCGAAAAGAAAATCGATAAGCCAAAGGATGAACTTGTCCGTGAACAGAAAATGGACGAGAACGAACAAATAAAAGGTCCTCATGGGTTCCCTCCGTTTGGAGCTCCTATGGTACCGATGGGCCGTCCCGATGGCAAAAACGTTAAAGAACCGGTACATCCGTTCAATCCGTATGAACACGTGAAAAAAACGAAGGTTCGACCTGTTAAGCCATTTGGCTGGAAATAAGGGAGATTTCCCGAGAAAGTAATGTTACGTTTGTTCTGTTTGATGTTGGTGATGCTTGCGACTGCGCTCTTTGCCGAGACGCAGGAGGAAGCATATTATCGAGCCATGAAGGCCGAAGAGGCGGGCGATATTCCTGCTGCACTCAAGGCGTTCGAAGATGCTGCCGCACTGCCGGGCGAATATACTGAAGAAATCCAAAACATTATCCGCGAATACAAGGCGGCTTTAGGCGATACGGACGGTGATTCCGCGGGTTTGGGCAAAGCTGAATCGTCGTGGGAGTTCCATGTGGCGGGCGAACTTGGACTCTATGGACTGCACTACAAAGAGACCGGCATGGACGAAGGGGAAAAAGGCGGGGACCTTTTCTTGAACGTGAACCCATATGTCGATTACGAGGTCGGGGCGTGGGCGCATACGTTTGCCGCATCTGTACAGGCCGATTACTTTTTGAATAACGATAACATGCCGTTGCTCGATACGAATGACTGGAATCTGGTCCTTGGATTGGAATACACGCTTATGGGGCGTGGAATACTCCTGGATGTGGGTTACGATTTCAATATCGAGGGCGAGGAACTTTCGTCCGATTTTTTGCTTTGGTTTGAAAAGGATTGGTACCGATTCGAGAAACAGCGCATAGGCACAGTGGCGTGGGCGTTTTACCGAACATCGGGACCGATGTCGTTTGCGTTTTACGCTTCATGGCACAGGACTGCTGCCGAGGGCTTGAACGGGACGGTTTATCTAGGTGCGAAATTCGAGGCGGATTCTGCTTTTGATTATAAGGCACTTGATCAGTCGATAAATGCGTATAACCAGGCTTATGACGAATACCTCCAGTCGAAGGATGCTTATGAGTTGTCTTATGGGGCGACACCCCTGTTGGAGGAACCCTCGTTAGAAAGTCTTGTTTTCCGCCAGACTTTAGGATCTTGGCTCGGACCGGTTTTCCGTCCCAGAATTTCGTACAAGTTTAAGAACCGCATCGCGGTTGAAGCGAATGTGAGTTTGTTCTATGGCTTTGCCGTCGGTGGCCCCGATGGAGAATATAAGAAAATTAAAAAGTTCGATGGCTCGTGCGGGTTAACGGTCTCGTGGCAATATTGGAAAATGAATTTTTATCTTGGACTGGACCGCAAGTATAAGCGCTATGAATTGCCCCAATATTACCAAGAGAAATACACCGAAAGCTATACGCGTACCCAGTTGAAACTCGGTGCCAAGTGGGATATTTAGAGGTCATGAGGTGTGAGGTCGCTGCTTCGCAGCTTTGAGGGATGAAATTCTTGTATCGGTGCTAAACAAAAGAGGCAAGCTGATGCTTGCCTCTTTTGCGTGGAGATAGTGGGAGTCGAACCCATGACCTACAGATTGCGAACCTGTCGCTCTACCAACTGAGCTATATCCCCATTGTTAGATGGTGGGGTGAATATAGCTAAACGGAGCTTTCTTGGCAAGGGCATGTAGCCTAATCTTTTAGGCAGCGGATGTACCATACAGAACGATTGTCTTGTTCGCCGACAAAAACGCTGTCTTGCTTATACTCAAAGCTTATAACAACTGCTCTTGAATTATTGGATGACCAAAAGCCAGTTTTTGTCCTTAGGACTGTAGATGGTGAATAATCGTAAAAATTGTCAGCTGGGCGTGCTGTAAAACCGAATGAGTCCAAATCGATGCCTGAGTACCATTCCGTTTTCGATTTGAGCATTTTTCCGGCGACTTCCTGACCCCCCACGGCTTCGAATAATGTTGAAAATTCTTCGGTAGAGGGGAGGTGCCACCCTTGAGGGCAAATGCCCCGCGCCGGGTAGGTGATTTCGCATGGGGCGGTACCATGGAATCCTATGTAACCGCAGCCCTTGCCGTTATCCGAGAATTCTGCAATGCTGTCGATGGCGTCGCCCCACGTATAGACAGTCCCGTAATTTTCGCAGTTTTCGGTGACTCTATGAAGGCATCTTCCGTTTTCTGTCTTGAAATTCAGGTTCTCGGCCATCCATGTTTGACTACCGATGGTGGTAGTCCGATACACTCTTCCGTCACGTTCGTCGGTTATTTCGCCGTACGAAATATTTTCGTTCAGGAATAGAGCTTTAGAAAATGAACTTGAACTGGTGGCCCGGACGGTTGACGAACTGGAAGATGGCTTGTCGTTGTTGGAATTTGCGGCGCTGGAGTTCGTCCCTGCGCTGGAATTTTCTGTTGAAAAGCTTAAATCGAGGGTGCTGCTGGAGTCGGAACCGCAAGCCACAAGGTTTCCTGGGCTTCGGGTACGGACGGGATTAAGGCGGGCGAATGGATGTACGTGGCGTTCAGCAGGCGTGCGTTTGAACAGACGGTGTTCTACGTGAACGATGCGAAGGTCTCGGCCTTGCTGGAAAAATCGGACTGGGATGATACGAAGGTCACCTTCTCGCTGGAACCCTCTGACAGGAGCGATTCTGTCGGCGTCCGCGCCTACTTTGAAGTGGGCGGTTTTACGGGCAAGCTCGACGAGTTCATGGTCGGCGGCTGTTTCCGCGACGATACCTGGACGCGCCTGACCTACTTGAATCAGAAGCCGGAAAATTATTGGCCTGTGCTTTCGAAGAATTAATTAGAATTTTTCTTTATCGTTGTCCATAGACAACCTGTTACCGTACAGATTTCATCTTACGGATTATTTGACTGCAACCAATCCATTCGTCATCAGCATGAGGTATCAGAACCATATACGTAGCATCATCAAGGCTCATGACATTTTTTATTTTTTTGTCGGTGACATACAAGCAAAGCTTGACAATACCACTTTAAGTTTCTGTAAAAAGACTTTATTTTTTTTTTAATAAACTTAAGCATGATTAATTAATTTATTGTATACAGAAATGTGTGAATCAATTATTTTATCCCATGAAAATTCTTCTAAGATTTTCTTTTGTGTAACTTTATCTCGATCTGCAGAAAACGCCGCCAAAACCTTAGCTCGAATATCGTCAACACTATTAGCATCAAAAAGCCAGCAATTTTCCAAAGATTTAAAATCAGTAATGGGCAACCACTTTGTTAAAGCAAGATTACATCCTGCAGCACCAGCTTCAAGAGCAACCAGTCCAAATGTTTCTTGAAAAGACGAGAGAACAAGAACTTTCGCATTTGCATAGGCCGACTTAAGAAGATCAGATTCGCTATCAACCCACCCAAGAAAATGAATGTGTTCATCATCTGCTGCTTCTTTCAAGCAATCTTCATAATATTGGGAATTTCCAAAATTACCTCCTCCAATAACAACATAATCTATGCCAGAGCCTTTCAATGCTTTAATGACATTACGGACGTTTTTATTTTCATCAACTCTACCCACTTGCAAAACATAGTCTTTGCGGCCACCAATTTTATCAAAAATCTGATTTCCCTCAAAAACAAACGGATCTATTCCATTTGGGATAACCGCAATCTTTCCGTTTGAGACTTTAAAGTGTTTGTGGATAAAGCTCCGTTCTTGTTCTGTTTCAACGATAATGAAATCTACAAGATCCATTATTTCAAACATTATTTTATTCACACTTCGTATTGGCAACCGTTTAAAAAGAATTCTTCTCAAATCAACTTTCCATCCTTTAGACAATGGAACTATAGAAGAAAGCACAACTTTAACACCCTTTTCCTTTGCACATTTAATCAACCTAACATATTCAATTTCCAACTTAAACAAATGCAGGATGTCACAACCATCCAGTCTTGTGGTCATCGGGCAGAAATACTCAACACTGACATCTTTTTTTAATGCTAATCTACTATAAATCTGCCGAATTCTGCTTTGCACTCCTCCAGAAGTATTTTGACAACAAGTATTATATCCAGTAATAATGACTTTCATATTTATTAACTCCTAATAATTTGATCAAGCATGACCACCAAGACAATCAATGACTAGTAATACTCTAATAACAAGCATAGAACCTTTTTATTGGTGTTTAAACTTTTTTTCCAAAAAAACAAATATATTAAAAAGAACAAATGGTACTTGGCAATGTAGAACTTTCGTGTTGAAAGGACTCTCTTTGTTTAAATTTTAAAACGAAGTCCAATTTCGGTGGTCATTTCGCCATTCCTTATCGGGCGACTTATCCACAACATTAAAGTGCTACTTTGCTTTTGTTTTTTTTTATCCATATGTTCACTATTTTTAGACATTTGATGCCTCTTTTTCTATATTTGCGGTCATGACGAAATCTATTGAAATCCGCGATGCGCATGAACACAACCTCCGCCATGTCGATTTGACGATTCCCCGCGACTCGATTGTCGTGGTCACAGGCGTTTCGGGCTCGGGCAAGTCCAGCCTTGCGTTTGATACGGTGTTCCAGGAAGGACAGCGTCGCTTTGTGGAGTCGCTTTCGGCGTACGCACGCCAGTTCATCGGGCGCATGAAGCACCCGGATGTGGAAAGCGTTCGCGGAATTTCGCCGACGATTTCGATTGACCAGAAGACGGTGAACCGTAACCCGCGCAGTACGGTGGGGACGGTGGTCGAGATTTTGGACCATTACCGTTTGATGTTCGCGCGCCTCGGCGTTCCGCATTGCCCCAAGTGCGGCAAGGTGATTCAGGCGCAGTCCGTCGATCAGATTGTCGATAACTTGTACGCCAGCGATGAGAACAAAAAGATTTTGGTGATGGCGCCGATTGTGCAGGAGCGCAAGGGGGAATACCGCAAGGAACTCGCGGAACTCAAGGAAAATGGATTTGTCCGCGTGCGTGTCGATGGGACGATTTACAGGCTCGAAGATGTGCCGCTGTTGGTGCGTTACGAGAAGCATACGATTGAAGTGGTGATTGACCGCTTGACGCTGGAACGCAAGAACATGAGCCGTTTGCGTGAGGCGATTGAAGGTGCCTTGAAGCTCACGGACGGAAAACTCGTGTCGTTCTTGCTGACGGCGCCGGAGGCTGCGGGCGGTTCCGATGCCGTGGGTTCAGCTGCCGGAAGCGCGAAGGAAGAATACCGCTTGCAGGGTACGCAGCTCGCTTGCCCGAAGTGCGGAATTTCTATCCCGGAACTCGAACCGCGATTCTTTAGCTTTAACGACCCGAAGGGGCAATGCCCGGCCTGCAAGGGCCTTGGCGAAAGTTGCAAGTTCGATATCAATTTGATTGTGCCAGACCCGAGTTTGTCTATAAAACAGGGTTGCCTTGCTCCGCAAAAGAAGGATGACGGCTGCATCATCTTTAGCGATTTCGGTTGGCGCAATTTACGTACGATTGCAAACGAGATGCGTTTTACGTTGGATACGCCGTGGTGCAAACTCAAGAAGGCACAACAGGATGCTGTGCTGTACGGGACTCCCAGCGGGAGCGAACGCGGCGTGGTGACGATTATGCAGGAACTTTGGGACATGTGGCATATTTACCACTTCCGAAAGTACATGCAGATTGGCGTTTGTCCGGAATGCCACGGCACGCGAATCAACCGGATTGCGGCGGCTGTCGATTTCCACGGCCATAACATTTGCGAAATGACGGAATGGTCCGTCGAAAAGTCTGTCGAGTTTTTTGACAAGCTAAAGCTTTCGCCGAAGGAACAGCGCATCGGTCGCGAAGTGCTCAAGGAAATTCGCGGGCGCCTTGGATTCTTGAAGGCGGTGGGCCTTGGTTATTTGGATATTAGCCGCAAGGCTTCGACGCTTTCGGGCGGCGAGGCGCAGCGTATCAGGCTCGCAAGTGCCGTGGGTGCGGGCTTGCAGGGTGTGCTGTATGTTTTGGATGAACCGAGTATCGGGCTGCACCCACGCGATAACGATAAGTTGCTCGAAATGCTTGAACGCTTGCGAGCCCAAGGCAACAGCCTTCTCATCGTGGAACACGACGAGGATACGATGCGTCATGCGGATTGCGTGATTGACGTGGGGCCGGGGGCTGGTGTCGAGGGCGGTCGCATTTTGGCGGCAGGCACGGTCGAAGAGCTGGAAAAGAACAAGTCTTCGCTTACGGGTGCCTATTTGAGCGGTCGCAAAGCGATTGAAATCCCGTCGCAGCGCATGAAAATTGACAAGAATACGCCAAAGCTCAAGGTTTGCGGTGCCTGTGAAAACAACCTCAAGAACATTGATGTGGAAATTCCGCTCGGCGGTGCGTTTACTGTTGTCACTGGCGTTTCGGGTTCGGGCAAGAGTACGCTTATCAACCAAATTTTGCGCCGCGAACTTGCTCGCGTATTCTACAATTCTGAAGAACCGGTCGGTAAGTTTGACCATTTAGAAGGTCTCGAAAACATCGATAAGGTCATTGAAATTGACCAGACTCCGATTGGGCGCACCCCGCGCAGTAACCCTGCCACTTACACGAAAATCTGGGATGACATTCGCGACTTGTTTGCCGGTATGGAAGAAAGCAAGGTGCGCGGTTATACGAAGAGCCGCTTTAGCTTTAACGTGAAGGGTGGCCGTTGCGATGCTTGCGAAGGCGCTGGCGTGAAGGTCATCGACATGCACATTTTGCCGAGCGTTCAAGTCACTTGCGATGTGTGCGATGGCAAGCGCTTTAACGAAGCGACCCGTGAAGTTTATTTTAAAGGCAAGAATATTTCGGAAGTGCTCGACATGAGCATTGCCGATGCCGCTGAATTTTTCAAGGATATCCCGAAAATTGCTGAACCGCTCAAGCTCCTTTGCGAAGTGGGACTTGGCTATTTGACGCTTGGTCAACCTTCCACGACTTTGAGCGGTGGCGAAGCGCAGCGCGTGAAGATTGCTTCGGAACTGCGCCGCCCCGGCACGGGTAAGACGCTTTACTTGCTCGATGAACCGACAACCGGTTTGCATTTTGAAGATATCCGCCGATTGCTCGAATGCTTGAACCGTTTGCGTAGTCTCGGCAACAGCGTCGTGGTGATTGAACACAACCTCGACGTGATCAAGTGCGCAGACTGGATTATCGATTTGGGCCCGGATGCGGGCGTGAACGGCGGCCGCATTATCGCCACGGGAACTCCCGAACAAATTGCCAAATGCAAAAAGTCGGAGACGGGGCGTTACTTGGCTCCGGTTTTGGCGAAAAAGCATGGCGAAAACAAGCATTTTGACCGCACGGACGAAAAGGGCGAAGATTACTCGCTCGATATCGAAGTTCATGGAGCGCGCAAGCACAACCTCAAGAACATCGATGTCACGATTCCGCGCCACAAGCTCACGGTGATTACGGGCGTTTCGGGTTCGGGCAAGTCTAGCCTTGCTTTCCATACGCTCTTTAGCGAAGGCCAACGCCGCTTTGTCGAAACGCTTAGCACTTACGCTCGCCGATTCTTGGGCCGCCCCGATCGTGGTAGCATTGATTCCATTTCGGGTTTGGCGCCTGCGATTGCCATTGACCAGAAGAGTGCGAGCAAGAGCCCGCGCAGTACGGTGGCGACGCTTACCGAGATTTACGACTACTTCCGCATTTTGTGGGCTCGCGTCGGTACGGCTCATTGCTTGGAATGCGGAAAGCCTGTGAGTTCATATGCCGCAGGCGACTTGGTGCAGTTTGCGTTTGACCGCGACCTCAACAAGATGGTGACGGTGCTTGCCCCGTTCGAAATCAAGGACGAAATTAAGTTGTCCAAGATTCTCACAGAAAAGGGTTATCGCAAGGCGTATCTTGGCAAAAAGCTCGTGGAACTCCCGCTGCCGAAAGTCCCGACACGCGAAAAGAAATTGCTTGCCGTGGTCGATTCCGTGGTGGTCAAAGAAGAAAATCGTGCTCGCCTCGTTGAAGCGTTTGAACGTGGCTACCGCGACGGTAACGGAATCCTCTATGTGGATTGCGATGGCGAAGAACGCCTTTCTGCCAGTGAAAAGCCGGGCTGCCCGGAATGCGGCTGGTACATGGATTCAGCGCTTAATCCGAAACATTTCAGTTTCAACACGCACTGGGGCGCCTGTGAAACGTGCCTCGGCCTTGGTCACTTCAAGGATGGCGAAGAATGCCCCGACTGCCACGGCGAACGCTTGAAGCCTGAATATCTTGCTGTGCGCATCTTGGGCAAGAACATCATGGACGTGCATCACATGAGCATTGCCGAAGCCCGCGACTGGTTTGCGAAAGTCGATTTCGCGAACGAAGAAAATGCGACGTCTGCATCCATCCAAAGCAAGACGACAATTGCCGCGCCGCTCCTCCGCGAAATCATCGGCCGTTTGGACTTTTTGATTAGTGTGGGGCTTGGCTACATTGGCCTTGACCGTGCGGGCGACACGCTCTCGGGTGGTGAATCCCAGCGCATTCGCTTGGCAAGCCAAATCGGTAGCGGCCTCGAAGGCGTGCTTTATGTGCTTGATGAACCGACGGTCGGCCTCCACGAAAGCGATACCGCGAAGCTCCTCGATACGCTTTACCGATTGCGCGACCTCGGCAACACGCTCGTCGTTGTGGAACATGATTTGAAGATGATGCAGGCTGCGGACCACATTATTGACATGGGCCCTGGCGCGGGTGATTTCGGTGGCGAAGTCGTCGCAGAAGGAACTCCGGCAGAACTGGCGAAGCCGTATGCGTTGCAGCGTTTCCCGCGTAGCGAGACGGTCAAGTTCCTCACGTATTCGACTCCTGTTGCAAATCAGTTGGAACCGGTGCGCATTACGGATGATACGGAATTCTACGAGTTCAAGAACCTCAATGCGAATAATCTTAAAAACTTGTCTGTAAAATTCCCGAAGCGAGCGGTAAGCGTTGTCTGTGGCGTCTCGGGCTCGGGCAAGAGTTCCCTTGTCGTGGATGAAATTTTCCCGGCGCTCAAAAAGAAGTTCCAGGCGCGTGGTCGCAAAAAGCAGAGCGGCGAAGTGCTGCTTGTCGATCAGAGCCCGATTTCGGGTACGCCGCGCAGTACGCCGGCGAGCTTTACGGGCGTGTTTGACGATATCCGCAAGCTGTTCTCCAAACTCGAACAATCCAAGGTCAAGGGCTTTGACTATGGCCGTTTCAGCTACAACCTCGCGCGCGGCCGGTGCCCTGTATGCGAAGGCCGTGGCGCTATCGCTGTCGAAATGCACTTCCTCTCGGACATCTGGGAAACGTGCGAAGCTTGCGGTGGCAAACGCTACAATCAGGAAACGCTGACGGTCACGTTCAAGGGCAAGAACATTGCGGACGTGCTCGACATGCGCGTCGTGGAAGCCTGTGAGTTCTTCAAGGACCAGCCGAAGATTTTGCCGAAACTCGAATGCCTCCGCGATGTGGGTCTCCCGTACGTGAAACTCGGGCAGCCGGTTACCACGCTTAGCGGTGGTGAATCCCAACGCTTGAAGCTTGCTGCGGAACTCTGCCGCCGCCCGGCGACGGAAATGGTCTATCTGCTCGACGAACCGACAACGGGACTTCATCTCAAGGATATTCAAATCTTGTGGAACCTCTTGCGCAGGCTTTCGGCCCGTGGTGACACGGTCATAGTCATCGAACACCACCCCGATATCATCCGTTTGGCGGATTGGAAGGTCGAATTGGGGCCGGTTGGCGGTGCAAATGGGGGATACTTGCTTGAAATGGGTGTTAATTCGTTAAAATTTTAGAACTTATTTTCTAAGAAGAAATTATTTTTCTAGGCAAGAAGGTTCCTATAAAAGACAGGAGAGCTTATGACATTTTCCCGATTGCTTCCGCTTTTGTTGCTGGTCCCGGCACTCACGATGGCTGATGAAGATCAAAACTTCAAACTGCTGCCGGAGAATTTCAAGGTTGGCAGTCTCTTGGATCAGTCGTCTAGTACGGCCATTAAGCTGGATAGTGCCGTGGCGTTCTCTAAGGAACCTGTTTTCCCTTTGCAAGCGAACAAGCTCTACCTTCGTCAGAAAAAGTCGGTGAAGGAATATCTTTGGTTCTCGGGCGAAGCCAAGCCGGAAGAATATAAGAAACTCCATGCTTTTAACCTTAAGGAAAACCACCTGGGTGTTCGCGAGGTCGTTGGCCTTCGGCTGTATGCATCCCGTCAGCATAAGGCTTTCCAAGATGAAGCCGACATTTATTTCGATTCCGAGAACATTTATTCGTCTCGGGTTTCAAAGCTCCTGTTTGTGAAAAACGGGAAGTGGCAAACGATAAAGGAAAGCGCTCATCCGGGATTGGTGCAAATCCAGTCTGATGAAAAGGATTTGGAAATAGTCTCTTATAATACAAGCCTGAAGAACGGAACTAGGACCATTTATCCGGCGAAGGAAGGCGTTTATATGTTTGCTTTCAGCGCTCCAGACAAACTGCCTTACGTGGATATCGGGACGCTTAAGGCCGGCGAGGTCCTGGTGTTTAAGGTGAATTTCCCGTCTTTAGATTCCAGTGCGGCGGTGTTATCGGTGAATTTGAATGTATCGCTTGACCAGGTGGATTCTGTAAAGACTTTGGAAGATGCGGAAAAACTTTACGACAAGTATTCTGCTGAAGTTGATAAAAATGTGCAGCGTGTCGATACGACGGAGTTCTCTAAGGCCTATCCGGTAATGCTGGCGGCGGATTCTCTGGGCCTTACGGAAAAAGGAACGGATTACCGCAATTATGTTTCGCATTACAATCTCAAGCGTAACGAGGCAAAGAAAATATGGCGAAGCAAAAAGTTAAGCTCTGTCAATGCGATTTCCAAGGCGATTCATGTAAAGTTGGATAGTCTTCAGGCTCTTCCGGTGCAAGTGAACTTGATGCCGAGTGCTATCGAGACGATTTCGAAGGATGCGGTCGTGAAAGCGGCTGAACCGACCGACCAGAAAGTGAATGCTGTTGTGGCGGTTGATTCTACAGCGAAGATGACCGATTCTACGGCGGCGGCTGTCGTCGATTCTGCTGTAAAGGCGCAAACTGTTGACACGACAGCGAAATCCACCGACACTACCGCAAAAGCTGTAGCTCCGACGGCGAGTGTTGTTGCCCCGGCAGGCACGATTGATACCTTGAAATTGACGTTTGGTTCAGAACGCGATAGAATTCATGTCATCTGGAAGGGCGTTGTCGAGGATTATCCGATGGATTCGCTTGTTGCAAAACTTAAGATAAACGACCCGTCCCTAGTGACGACGTTGTTCCTTGTGAACAACAAACCCGTGTGGGTTTATAAGGAAGGCGATATTTTCGGTCGCTACCAATATCGTTTCGACAAGGTCGCTTTCCGTATCGGCTTGAACCTTTATGTCGGTAAGGGTGAATTTATTTTGCCCTCGTATGTGTCCTCGGAACCGGAAGTGCGTGATTGGCTTGCTACGAAGGACTTGCCTTCGTCTTCGGTCGCTAGTTCTTCTTCGACATCAAAGGAATCCTCAGGCTCCGATAAGATTATTGAACATGCCTCTCGCGGTGTGGTGGCCATTATTGATTCTGGTTCATTCCGCTTCCGTGGAAAGGTCGTTTCGATGTCCCCGTTTGCAATTCATACAACCGAAGTGACACAAGAGTTCTTCAAGAAAACGATGGAAACGATAGATTCCGCTTCGCGCTACGAAGACCGCTCTATGTTCAAGGGCCCCAAGAAACCGGTTCAGGGAATTACTTGGGAGAAGGCTCAGTATTTCTGCAAGATTCTCGGCGGCGAATTACCGACAGAAGCCCAGTGGGAATTTGCAGGGCGTGCCGGAGCTAACGAAGGGACGCTCTGGACCTCGGATGACGTGATGAGCGTAAACAAGTATGCCGTGTTTGCCGAAAACTCGATGAAGCTTGGCAAGCAGGATTCTGCTTACGGTCCGCACGATGTGGCCACGAAGACGCCGAATGCTTTGGGTCTTTACGACATGTCGGGAAACGTTGCCGAATGGACTCTCGATAACTACTTTGCCATCACCTTTAAAATCGAAGACTCGAATCCGACAGGTTCGTATTTGGGAACGAATAAGGTTTTGAAGGGCGGTTCCTGGAAGGACAAAGCGAAAAAGTTGAACATGACGGCAAGAGATGATGAAGACCCGCGTTATTGGGCTGACTATATCGGTTTCCGTTGTGCATTCCCGCTTCATCGAATAATTCCGGATTATAAAAAATGAAAAAATCTAGCAAAGAAATGAGTCTTTTCAAGAAGCTGACGGCGCTTCCGTATATGCTTGTGTTTTTGGCGTTGCTGATGCCTTTGGCAAACGTCTCGTGCTCGGTGAAGGAAAACGACAAGCCGATAGCCGAGGCGACATTCTATCAGATTGCGTCGGGCATTGATTTGGACAAATCGCTGAACGACCCTGCGCTTGGGCAGATGCACCGCATTGTCAAGGAAAACCCGAAGACCTTGGATCGGTTCAAAATGCAAATGCCAAACTTCCCCAAAATGGAACCGATCCGGCATTTGTATGGAATCCTCGCCGCGATTTTCCTTGCCGCACTATTCTCGTGGTTTGTTCCGCTGGCATCAACGGTGATGGGGCTTTTGTCGATGGTCTCGCTTTGGTCGCTTTTGATGAAGCTGTCGCAATTAGGGAATGAGCTTGGAATTCCGCTGTTGAAAGTTGAGGGCGGAATAGGGCTTTATTGCGCCAGTTTCCTCATATTGATTGGTACGGCGATGAACATTGCGACGATGGTGCGCCCGGCGGTTGTTGCGCGGCGTGAGCGGAAAAAGAAATCAAAAGCAAAATAAATTTTCTTTCTGAACTGTTATCCCGGTTTTATACCGGGATCGGTTCTGCAGAGATTTTATTTTATGCCTCCAATTTTAATAAATGGAGGCTTTATGCGTTTTATGGATTGTGCGTTGGACTATTTGAATAAATGTTCTGACGATCTTGCACCGTTGACCGTGCGCACGTATTTTTGGAATCTGCGGAAAGTGGAGCTGTTCGCTCCCGACCTAGATTGCAATGACTTGACTGCGGATTTCGTGCGCAATTTTAAACATCATTTAGAAAACTTGAAGAACAAAGAGGCGACTGTTGTCAAGGCGCTTTCGGTGTTGCGTGTCTTTTGCAATAAGATAAGAGCCGATGGAATTATTGAATGTGACCCGTTCGAAAAAGTGAAAATTCGTCGGGCCTATTCACACCGCGGATTCCTCACGATGCGCGAACTCAAACGCTTGTATATGAACTTTATGGATATGCGTTGCGTTCTTACGCGAGCGGAAGAAGATGTCATGCGGGTGTTCTTGTTCAGCTGCTTTACGGGACTACGATATGGGGACTTGCGCACGCTTGACTCGTCTGAAATTTTCGATTGGAAAATACGGAAACAAATGCACAAGACGGGCGAGGCTGTCTATATTCCGATTCCCTTGCAGGCACGGCTGTTGTTGCCGGAGCCTTTAACGTCGGGGCGAGTATTCCATGTTGTCGATAATGCTTCTTTTAATCGCATGCTTCGCAAGGGGGCTCAAAAACTGGGACTATGCAAGTACGTGCATTGCCATCTGGCGCGGCATACGTTTGCAACGACATGCATCTCCATCGGCATTCCGCTCCCAGCGACGAGCAAATTGCTTGGCCATCGCAACTTGGACACAACACTCATTTATGCCAAATATGTCGATACGTTTTTGGATAAAGAAATGAAAAAGTTTAATAGGTTAAGATAACGAATAGTCGTCTCGGCTATTCTGCTTTGCGCTGTGCGATGATTTCTTCGGCTTTGTGGTTGATGATGTTGTCGTACAGCTTGGACTGTAACAGACGCTGATTTTCCGTAGATACCTTTATTAGCTTTATGCAGAAAACGATAAAGACAATCCATGCTGCGGAACATAAAAATAAATAGAATGTTTCGTTGTTCTTGATATAATTCAAAATATTGCAAATGAGCATTAGGATAGAGATTATCAATAATCCTACGAGAGTTTTGCTTGGAACCGGTTTTGAATCTATCCTCAAGAATGTTAAGGTTTCTTTTTGACTTTTGAGCAAGTCTTTGAACACAAAATAATTTACAACGGGGATGTAGCAACAGAAAACGGCTCCTGCGGGCGAAAAGAATGTCTCCGTGAATTTGCTCTGTATTTTTTGTGCATGATAAATCCAGATCCAGTTCTTTCCGACAAACATGCAAAGCGGTACTGCCGTGAAGAGAAGGAATGCTATTAAAATAAATAGGGCAAGGAAAAATTCATTGGGCAAGGGAACGTTGAGTTTTACGCCTTTTATTCCCGCGTCGATTATGCTGAATGTCCTTACTTCGATGAGAAACAAGAGAATGTTTATGAAAATCATGAACTTTGTCCATGATATGGCACTTTGTCCTTGGTAAATGTTCTTTGTCAGGGTCTGCTCTAGTTCGATGTCAACGAGTTTTTCGGGCGAATCCTTGTACTTGTCGCAATAAAGCTCAGGTTGTGCGGTTGCAGAGTTCGCGGCCGTGGAATCGGTTAAGCTTTCGTTCGGTGCATCGCACCACAGGCATTTGGGCATGTCGTCTTCGTATTCTCTTCCGCACTTCTTGCAAATCATAATGCTACTCTCATAGAAAAAAATTGTTTATGCGTAAAAAATAAAAAAATGCGTACGCGGCTCTTGAAAAAAAACGGCTCGCATTATTGCAAGTCGTTTTAAAATCGTGGCAGTTCCTTTTACGTTTCAAGGATGTTCTTTTCGTATTCTAGTAACTAATAACTAATAACTAATAACTAGTAACTAGTAACTAGTAACTATTAACTGCGGCGCAGCCGCTACTCCTTAATCGTCGGAGCCTGTCTTGCGACCGGGGCAAGTTCGCCGTGCTTCCTGAACAGGTGCTTCACCAGCGTCCCGAATCCACGCATTACACGGTAGCGTTCGCGCGGGTTCTTGATGGCCATGATGCCCTGACGCAGAATGTAGCTTGGACGCAGGTAGAATTCACGGCGGGCCTTGTCGCAGAAATCAACGAGAGCCTGGCTGGTGAGTTCACCACGCTGGATCGTGGTGCGGTGGAAACCGTCCTTGTCGAGCCACTGGCTGTAATCCTTGGACTTGAGTGCGCCGCTTTCAAGAGCTTCCTTGTACGCTTCGGTGCCGGGGTACGCCATGATGGGGTAGAACTGGGCCGTGTTCGGGTTCAGCTTCTTCGCGTAGTCGAGCGTCATGCGGAGCGTTTCCGGTGTGTCGCCCGGGTTACCCACCATGAAGCATCCGTGAACGAGGAGTCCTGCCTTGCGGGCGTTCTTCGTAAATTCAATCGCCTTGTCGGTGTTCTTCACGCCCTTGTGAATCTTTTCCAAGACTTCGGGGCTTGCGCTTTCAAAGCCCACGCACATTTCGCGGCCGCCAGCCTTCTTCATGAGCTTGAGCAAGTCGAGCGGCACATCGGCGCGGGCGTTGCAGCTCCATGTAATCTTGAGACCGCGTTCCAAAATCAAGTTGCAAATCTGGCGCACGTGTTCGTGGCTTGCGGTAAATGTATCGTCTTCGAAGAACACTTCGCCTAAATCTTCGAAGTTGTCCTTGATGTACTGCAATTCATCGACAACGTCCTTCGGGTCGCGGCGGCGGAACTTGTGGCCGTTGAGCGTCTGCGGAATCACGCAGTAGCTGCAGTGGTTCGGGCAACCGCGGCCACTGAGAATCACGATAAGCGGGTTCAGGTTTGCACCGTAGAAATACTTCTTGTAGCAGCTGTAGAGGTGCTTGCGATAGACCTTGGAAACCCACGGGATTTCGTTCAGGTTCTCGATCTTCGGACCTTCCGGCTGGAAATCGACTTTGCCTTCGGCGGTGCGGTAGGCGAGTCCTGCAAACTGACCGATGGGAGCACCGTCGCCACGCAATGCGCGGACGAGGTTCCGGCAGGTGTAGTCGGCTTCGCCAATAACCACGTAGTCAAGGCTCGGTTCCATTTCCATGGATTCGAGCGGTTCGGCCGTGGCGTGCGTACCCATGATGGCGACCTTCACGTTCGGCATTTCTTGCTTGATGGCGTGGACCACCTTGAGGTCGTTCAAAATACTCGGGGTGCTCGTGCTGCAAATGACGAGCTCCGGACCAAACTTCTTGATGCCTTCGAGCGTCTGGGGCAAGTCAAGCTCCATAGCGGGGCTGTCAATCAGCTGGATTTCGTTGCCGTCGGCTTCACAAACGCCGGCTGCATAACTCAAAAACATCGGCCAGTAAAGCGTACTGGACTTCGTAACACACGGGGATCTAGATTCCCGACTGAACATCGGGTGAAAAGGAGGATTTAAAAAAGTAACATGCATGACGGACACAAAATACATAATCTTAATTGATTATGCTACATTATATTGCGATGAAAAAGCTTTTTTTAACGTTTTTTTCGTGTCTAGTGACGTGTGGCACTGCTCTAGCGGCGCCCGTTGCTGCCACTGCCGCCCTGGATACGGTTCGCATGACCTTTGACGATGGTCGCGTGTCGAGAATTTACACCGTTTTAAAGGGAACTGATGTGCGTGACGGAGTTTCGCTGACGTACCATCCGAACGGCAAGTTGGCGGTCGAAGCCCCTTACAAGAACGGCAAGTTGGACGGCGTATTTCGCTCGTACGATGAAAACGGGAAGTTGCACGAAACGGTCGGTTACAAGGACGGCATTGAAGAAGGTTTGAGCATCATCTATTACGAAAACGGCAAAAAGAAATCGAGCGAGAAGTATAGCCGCGGAACTTTAAACGGCATGTCGGAGGACTGGTACGAAAACGGAAAAATCCGTCGCCAGATACCCTACGAGAACGGACAAATTCACGGCGTCGTGAAAATTTACGACGAGATGGGATTGTTGTTCGAAGACATGAAATTTGAGCGTGGTATCCGCAACGGAACTTACCACCGCTACAGTTTTGGCAAACTTGTCCAAGAAGCGGAATTTAGGGACAACCGCTGCGTCAAGAATTGCAATTTTTAGATTATTGAAATTTTTTTATTAAAACAATCTTTTTGAAAATTATATTAGTTACAGTGGAGGCTGTATGAAAAAGATTGTGCTTTGTGGTTTTCTTTGCATGTTGTTCTTTATTGTTGCGTGTACTGACGATAGCGCAACGGATGTTGAATATGCAAGTCTGCCGTCCTCCATAAGTGATGCTGTGTTAACCTCATCTTCATCGTTGATTCCTTCGTCAAATGATGAAAGTTCTTCTTCGCCAGCCCAATCGTCTAGCGTATCCAATGTGACTGAATCCTCTTCATCAATTTATATACAACATAGCGTAGTTCTTAAAGACAGTAGCATATTTAATTCTGAACAGAATAAATTATTTGATCTTCGCGATAGCCAGGAATATAGGACGGTGGTTATCGGGACGCAGACGTGGATGGCTGAGAATTTGAATTATGCCTATTTGGAACCGGCCGGATATCAGGATTCATCGAGCTGGTGCTATGGGAATGAACCGGATAGCTGTTCTAAATATGGAAGGCTTTATTATTGGGGGGCCGCGGTCGATGGTGCTGGAATTTTTGGGAGTAATGGGAAAGGGTGCTTTGATTACAATAATTGCAAAATAGTGGAACCTGTTCGCGGAATCTGTCCAAAGGGATGGCACTTGCCAAGCAAAGAAGAGTTTGAAATACTATTTGACTTTGTTGGTGGTGAAGATGTTGCTGGAAAAAAGTTGAAGTCTAGCGAAGGATGGTTAAATGATGGCAATGGAACGGATGAGTATGGCTTTTGTGCGAAACCGGCAGGCTGGATATATAGGATTGATGAAGTTGATTCGGGTGAATCTTTGTCCAATAAATATTCTTTGGGTGGATATGCTAGTCTTGCTGGTGAAATAATAAGATTTTGGACATCGTTTTGGGGGATTGAATTGGGAGTAAAGGGCGAAAAATATTTTAGGTTGGGGGCAGAGAATTTTATTGCAAATGGTCTGATTGAAATGTATTTTAATTTCAATTATGCTTTCTCCATCCGTTGTTTAAAAGACTAGTGGGGCAAGGGGGCGGCTCGTTTCCCTCTGGGGCGCTAAGCTTTGGGGCCGTCATGCGGACGTAAGCCTCGTGTTCATAGTAATCACTTCTTCTTCGGCTTGACGGCGTTCCACACCATGTAACCGATGAAGAGTACGCCGAAGCCGAGCAGCGCGATGGCGAGTTCGGAATTGTATTTTTCGATGATGTCTTTTTGACCGTGGGCAAGGTAGCCGAGCAGTGCCAAGACGCAGTTCCAAATGGCTGCACCGAGGAACGTGTAAAGCGTGAACGGAGCGAGCTTCATCTTGGCAAGACCTGCCGGAATCGAAATCAGCTGGCGGATGACTGTGATGAGGCGACCGACGAACGTCGAGATGGCGCCGTGTTCGCGGAAATAGTTTTCGGCCTTTTCGACTTTCTGGACGTCGAGCAGCAAGAAGTGCCCGAGGCGGCTGTCTGCGAATTTGTATATAATCGGGCGACCGAGAATCTTGGCGAGGAAGTAGTTGACGTATGCTCCGATGAGCGCACCGACGGTTGCGAAGAAAACGATGAGTGCGATGTTGAGGCCGGAACCTGGCTGGAGCGCCTTATAAGCGGCGGGCGGCACAACGAGTTCTGACGGGAACGGAATGAAAGAACTTTCAATCGCCATCAAAAGCGTAATTGTGCCGTAATTCAGGTTGTCATTGTACCAGTCGATAATGCGGTTGTAAATGCCTGTCGATTTTGTAGTGTCGGCGACTGCGGTTGCGGCGTTGGCGGCATCGGCTGAAAGCGAATCTGCGGCAAAAGTAAATGCGGTAAGGAGGAGTGCTAAAGCGATTGTTGTTTTGAGAACTGAATTTTTCATTGGACGCAATTTAGAAAAATATTTGGCGTGTCGCCAGAAGATTCCCATAAAAACAGACCTCGGCACAGTGGCCGAGGTGAAAAGGATGTTTGAATTATGCCATTTGCAAGAAATGTTAGAATACAAAGTAGATGCCGACGCCGAGGAGGGCCGCTGCGGTCCCTAACAGAATTCCGCCTGCGATGGCCTTGTTGTCGCCTTGCTTGACAAGCTTGTGGTTTTTGTCAACTTTGTTCCTGTAGTTCTCGCCTTTGACGGCTCCAGGAATCCTGAGCTCTTTCTTGATGTCGTCTGCGTCGTTATAGTCCAAATGCGCAAGGTACATGAACAGACCGCCAATAAGCGCCGTGCCGATGGCTCCGCCGATGAATGCCTCGCCGAGGGTCTGCATTTTCTTGTCGTGGAGCCACTTGTTCTGCTGTTCGATTTCGTCGAAGTCGGTAAGCTTTTGCAGGTCAATGCTCAAGTCGATTTGTGAGACTGGTGCCACGAAGAAGTTGACGAGTGTGTCGCGGTAGCCGGCTTTGCGGATGATGAGGCTGTCCATTCCCATTTCGTAAACCGGTATTTTTTCAGGGGTTTGTGCAATCGCTTTAGAACGCTTAGTGATTGGGGCGTGTGCTTTATAGATGTTAGCTCCTTCGGGGAACGTCTGGATGCGGATTTCTGGTGTAACGCGTTTGAGCTTGAGCGATATGAAGGTCGTGTCGCCAATGAGCGGGACAACGCTTGAGCTTGCTCCCCAGAGGTGCCTATCGACGTTCCAATAGGCGTGAATTGTGAATTTAGATGTGTCGGTAGTGATGAATGTGCAGGGGGATTTGCAAATGGCGTCTTTGTTGGTGCGCGAAATGGTCGCTCCGTCGGGATCCGTTTCGACGTGGATGTAGGCACGGTCTTTTTTGGACTTTACAATGTCTTTACCTTGTGCATCTAGCAATTGATTTTTTAGTTTGTTGTTGGTGATGGCGTCGCTGAGGGCTTTTTCTTCAGAAATTGTGAGCGTTGCGCGGTGCAGTGTCGGGAGAGAATCTTCGTAAAAGACGTGTGTCAGATTTAAACGGAGACTGTCTGTTCCAATGACGGGGGAGATGTCGCCGAAGTAGATAGAGTTGAAACCAAGGGCGGCGAGTTCGCTTTGAATGCAGATATTGTCGTTGCAGTTCTTGATGTCTGTCTTACGGATGATTTGAGGTTTTTCTCCAGATTCGAATAAAAGGCGTGCGGTAAGTGCGGTAAATTGGTCTGCAAAGGATTTTTCGACATCGTCGGCATCATAGGCGACAAGAACCGTTTTGTTTTCGCGCTTCACGACTGCGGTTACGCTTGAGGAACTGACGCTCGACGAACTTGAAACGGCAGAAGAACTTGCAATTGATGAAGAACTTTCGACGCTTGAACTGGAACCGGGCCCTTTTTTTGTCGCGGGTTCTTTTGATGCGGAACTTGTTGCCGTAGCACTTGAGTTTGCCTGCGTTTTTGCGGCAGTTTCTTTAACTGCGGAACTTGTGGCAGCTGCGCTTGAACTCGTTGCCGTCATGACGGGGGCCTTGACTGTGGCAGGTCCCTTGGCGGCGGGTCCTTTTTTAGCCGAGCTGCCTTGCGCGTCATCCGCATTCAATAAGTCGTTCCCTTGCTCATCGACAATTCTTTTGAATTGCTTCTTGGCAATTTTTACGATTGTGAATTTATTCTGAATGTAGCCGCCGAGACTTACGGTGTCGTTTTCGATGCCGATAAGCTTTGCACGTTGTTGTGTTCCCGATAGGAGCTCGACGTCAACGAGTTTTCCTTCGGGTTCTGCGAAGGCGGCGACTAGGGCGATTGCTAGAATTGAGAAAATCTTTTTCATATTCTACCTAAAATGAAAGGGCGAATCCTGCGGCAAGGAACAGTAAGCCTGTTCCGAAAAAAACTTTGGAAACGTTTTTTGATGTCTTGGCTCTCTTTCTGTAATCCTTGAATTCTTGCATGTGGACGTCATATTTTTCATTCATAAAGCGCGTATTCTCCATCGCTTTTTTATGGTCATTCGCTTTGCTGATGTCATATAACGTGACAATTGCTGATATTCCGCTGATGACAAACGGGGCGATGGAAAACCATTGAAGCGTTTGCCCGAGGTTGCGTCTGCTGCGGTGCTTTAACATGTCTTGATGGCTGCTTATTAGCTCGTCATCATAGGTTTGGCGGAGCGCTACAATAATAAAGGATGTATCACTTTCAGACAAGGTGATGCTTATCGTCGTGTCGGCGTAATCGGGGTGGAAAAATGAAACGGTAATGCTCTCTGCCCCGTCAGGAACAGGAATAAATGCCGGGGACGTGTATGCGGGATTTTTTGAAAAATCAGGTGGCGCGTCGCCGGTATAGAGATCGACCGTGGAGGGGTTTGTAGAAATTTGCAGATAGCGCGTACTTCCTTTTTGCTGAGCAAAAAGGTTGTTGCAAAGCACGAATAACATTATGAGAATGAGGGATACGCTTCTATAAAGATTCATTTGTCACCCTCCGTTCCCGGAAACGGTCCCTTGATTGACGTTACCGATTTGCCGGTCAAGATTTTCCAATAGACGTCGGGAGCCTTGTTGCGGGCGTAATCTTCGGCCTTGATGACCAACTTGCATTCCTTCCGGCATGTGTTTGTAAACGATAAAGTGTTTTCGTCAAAATTTGTCTTGAGCGTGTCGTCGTTCATGAGAACTGTGATTTTTGAGGCGTTGATGCCGGAACCGTTGTCGAGAACAAAGAACTTCAGTGGCGAAGTCGAGGGAATATCCGTTGCGGTCGGTGCCATGTTGGGCTTGACTTTGTCGTACAGGAACAACGTGTCTGTCAATTTTTTTGTGTTTGGGGCGAGATCTATCGTCATGGAATCGCAGCCGTATTCCGTGCGAAAGTTGTCGCAGACGACAATCTTGACGTTGGATTGCGGGGGCAGCGTCTCTTGGATGGTTGTATTTGCCTCGACTTTTGCGAACGTTGAAATCGTGTCGCCCGACGATGATATGAATGCTCCGTACAGCTGCGATTTTTCGGGATACTGGCTGAACATGCAGGCCAGCGGAACCTCTATGATTGTTTTGCCTTTGTTTTCGAGTTTTGTCGAGAAGTTGAATACTTCACTATACGCTTGTTCGATATTGCCTCTGCTGTTTTTGGTAAGGGCCCGGACACCCCAGTAAATAGTGGCGTTGTCAATGGCGTGGTTGATGGAATCTCCGTTTTCGTTGATTTCCTTGTTGAGCTTGCCCATCAGATCTACGCTTTGCGTACATTCCGTTTCGCCTAGCGGGGATTCCCAAATTTTTTCTAGGTAGTAACTTGCGTAGATGACGCAGACGGAGGATTCCCACGGATCAATACCGGAAATGTTCCAAGATAATTCGAGTCCGTCTGGGTTATCTCCGTTAACTAGGTTGTATCTGTTGGGCGGAGATTGTAGTGAAATGGTTGTTGGCGTGTTGACATAGACCGTGGCTCGTGAAAGCAGGGTGTCGCCCAGATGGTCTATCGTTTCGAATGAAATCTTATGGACGCCAGCTTTGTCGAACTTGTAATATAGGGAAGATGTACTTGCTTCGTTGGTGTCAATCGTCCATTTGTGAGTGTTGTAATAAGCTATGGATTGATCGCTGGGGATGAATTCTCCATTAAGGGAGTATATGCCGCAAATTCGAATTTTCTCGTTGATGTTGACGTAAAATTCGTCAGAAGAAGCGTAGCGGATGTAGGGTTCACCGATAAAAGTTTCCGGTACTATAAAAATGGATTGGGTGATTTCAGGAACATCCGAAGATTGAATCTCGGAATCGGAACATGAAATAAACAGTTGCGCAATAACGATGGCCGAAATTATCGAAAGAGGGCGGAAATCGAAATGCATTAGTTTTCCTCCTTCGGTTCGACGTCGTTGACGGTTAGTTTCCAAGTTTTATTTTGTACAATGCCGTTAGTATAGATGACTGTTGTTCTTATCGTTTGTTCTTTGTCGAAAATGCTGGCGTCAATATTGGTTGAATAGACGCTCTTTTCCGGCTTTGTAACAGAGGCGATTGCTTCGCTTCTGGTGACGTTATAGAAACTGAAAGCCTCTACTTTGAAGTTGAATGGGTTGTGCTCGTCGATGAATAGCAGGATACTTTTGTCGCTGTCGATGGTCGTGTCACTGTTGGTTGTAAACCAGAACGTACTTGGAGTGATATAGAAGGATTTTGTTTTTTTATTATTGCTTCCATCGGTGGCCGAAATGGTAAGAATTCGGTACGCCCAGCTCTTATCAGTGTCTTTGAGAACGACTGTTAGAATACTGTCTTTGTAGAAACGGTCCGTAATTAAATCGGCTTCCAAGTTTACGACGATGCTTTGCGAGTTGAGCGTGCTGCCTTTATCTGTGATAATAAATTTCAATGTGTCCGAAAAATCAAGTGTGTCAAGATTCAAGACGGATTCAATAGAGGGCGCTATGGAATCGACAAGTTTGATGTTGTCGAGAATCGTGACAAACCCATCGCGAATGGTGATGTCTTTTTTTGTTGTTCCGAAATCGGAATAATCGGAACGCATTGTTAGTTTGTACTTCCCTGCGGGGACAGCACCTAGCGAGATTTCATTTCTGGACTGTGAAATAGAAAGGCTGTATTTGAATGTTCTATCTTCGTTTTCCACGTCTTGAAGCGATAGCTGCACGGGAATGGATGATTGTTGACTTATTTTGATAGTTGCCAGGAGTGATCCCTCGCCAGGGAGCCCCTTGGTAAAGAAGAAACTCTCTATTTTTTCGCTAGATGCAAAGTTGTATTCGTTGAATGCTTGTACGGTCCAGTTGTATTTTTTTAACGGATTTAATTCGTTGTGGAATATGAAGTGTGGCTCGCTTATGATTGTGTCGATGCTCTTGAATTTGGAATCTGAATTTGCAAATTCTTCTTCGCTCAATGTAAAACGAAAACGATGGGCGAGGCGTATTCCTTCGGTTGCCGCTTCCCAAGAGAAATAGATGCTTTCGTAGGGGTCTATGGCTTGGGTCCCTGTAGCCGGGATGAATAAAGTGTCGTTTAAGACGGGCTTGTCTGCAATCCAGACCTCAAGGGAATCGTAATGCATATCGCCAAAGTAATCTTTAAGAATAAATGTGAATTTGTAGTAACCGGGTTCTGCAAGCTGTTTTTTGAAATTGTATTCTGATGAACAGTGTTGTCCGTTCATGAGCCAGTGGTAATCTTGAACGCGGATAATTTTATTCGGCACTATCTTTGTTTGGAAATAGATGGTGTCGTTAATGTTGAATGTGTCTGCCTTGACGCTGTTGAGTATGGGGCTTGCCGATCTTGCTAAGGTTGCGTCAACCTTTATATCTGTGGCATCGGCTTCGTCGAAGATGTGGTCGTCGGAATCAAAGCAGGACTGGAATAGCCAGACTATCGCTACAAGAAAATAAATTCGTGTGAATTTCATTGGACCTCCAGTGTATCGACGACATAGAAATTTTTATACGGAAGCGTGTCTGTATCACCGTAGAGGTCGCGGACGATAATGCGGAATTTGTGCTTGCCCGCTTTGAACCCCGATTGTTTCACTTCGAGGAGTGTCCCGACATCATATTGTTTTCCGTCGATTTCAAGAATATGGAACAGCGTGTCTCCACTATATAAGTCCAAGTCCATGCTGCTCCACGAAAAGCGGAATGCCGAAAATTGCGAACCGTAGAGAGTGTCCCCACTTGCAGGGACTGTCGAATCCGAAAGCACGGGAGGCGTGTTGATGACGACCGTGAATTCGAGAACCTGCTGATTCCCTTCTTTATCCGAGACGATAAGTTTGTTTGGAATTGTTTCGTTGAGCGCGTTTGGGTAGAAGGTGTAGTGGGTATCTTGCTTGAGCAAACTGTCTTTGCTTTCGTTGACATAGAACCACTTGAAGGTCAGTCCGTCTTGTGCTTTTTCGGGAACGACTTTTGCTGTGATTGTCGCAGAATCGGACGGATTGACTTTGAGTAATGTCGAATAGGGGGCCTTCTTTTGCTGGACCATGACGCTGATGGTTTCAACAGGCTGCAATTCGTGCGGGTAGTCGGGTGCATCGAGGCAACCGGCTAGAAATAGTGCAAAAAAAGAGGCAAACACTAAAAACGGTAAAATAGGGCGATTGAATAAATTCATTTGATTTAAATCTAACTATATTCGTCGATATGAGTGCGCAAAATTTTGAATATAAAAACGCAATGAACCGTTTGGAAGAGATTCTTTCGAAAATTGACAATTCCGAAATGGAAATTGATGAACTTGCTCTGGAGGTTCAGGAGGCTACACAGCTTTTGCGTAAGTGTCGCCAGATTTTGGTTGCGACAGAAAAGAACGTTCAGGATGCTCTTGCCGAGTTGGACGCTTGATGAACATCGAAAATTTTGATAGCACGGTCCCTGCTCTCGACGTGAATGGGTTGACAGTCCGGTTCCCGGTTCGAGGAGGCGTTTTTAGCAAGGTCAAGGATTACTTTACTGCGGTGGACAAGGTGTCGTTTACGCTTCCACAGGGAAAGATTCTTTCGATTGTGGGGGAGTCTGGCTGTGGTAAATCGACGCTTGTGAAGTCTTTGGTCGGGCTTGTTCCCGTTGCAGAAGGTGAAATTAATTTGTTTGGACTCCCGGTGACGAATGGACGTGCGGGGACGGCAAAGGATACTGTGCGTGTTTCGGATTTGGTACAGATGATTTTCCAGGACCCGTTTAGCAGCTTGAACCCGCGGCAGACGGTTTCCGAAATTTTGACGGCTCCCGTGATTGCGCGTGGGCTTTCTTTTGACGAATCCTGCAAGCGGGCGAGGGAACTTCTGGACCGAGTTTCGCTGCCGCCAGGGGCGATGGACAAGTTTCCGCATGAGTTTTCGGGAGGGCAGCGTCAGCGCCTTTGCATTGCGCGTAGCTTGATGGTGCGCCCGAAGGTGCTGCTCTGCGACGAAGTGACGAGCGCATTGGACGTGTCCGTTCAGGCTCAGATTTTGCATTTGCTCGACGATTTGCGCAATGAACTTGGGCTCTCTATTCTCTTTATCAGCCACGATATGCAGGTGGTGCGTGCGTTGAGCGATGAAGTCTTGGTGATGTATTTTGGCCATGCCGTCGAACACGGCCCCACTGACGAAGTTCTCACGAACCCACAGAACGACTACACGAAAAAATTGCTGGCGAGTGTCCCCACAATCCGCCGGGATTGAGCCGTTGTGTTAAAATGGACGGGGACTAGTTCGTTCTTGCAAAAATGCGCTACTGAAATCGCAAAAATTGAAATTTAGTAGCGTAAAATCGCAAAAGAACAGAAACTGTCAAAAAAATTTGAAATTTAACTGGAAGCTTCGCTTCGCTCAGCATGACGTATTCAATTTACCGCCCTCTGCTAACATCCAAGAGTCAGCATACTACTTCCTACTAAGTTCTGCCAACTAAACCCCATTCCTCATACCTCAAAGGGCCGTAAGGCCCGTGCCCATACCCCATAGCCCAGACCTTCACTGGATCCTTCAGCCCTACAGGCTTCAGGATGATCCCGGAACAAGTCCGGGGCAGGCTCGGTGAACAGCCTACTATTACTTCACTCTTGCAATATTTTCGAGTGCATCCTGCATGAACTTTCCGTAGAGTTTCGAGATGGACTCTGCAGCGGAGTGCGCGTCGCGCTTGTTCATGCTGGCTCGTTCATCGTAGCGCTTTTCCCATAGCGGAGATTCTTCGCCAACTTTGCGGAACGTGAGTTGAACGGCGAGGTGGGCGTACTGCGAACTGCCTTCGTCGATTTCTTCGATGGCGTTCACGTTTCCGAGGAGCTCGTAATCGGGCTTGCCCATTGGTTTCAAATCGACTGACTTGAAAATGTTGCTCTTGACCAGGTACTCGCTTGCAACTTGCGTGAGCATCTGTTCCGGGCGTGTTGCCCACAAGTCCAAATCGTAGAATTTGAAATCGTAAGCAGATTCACGATAAACGATATTGCTACGCTGATAGGAAGGGTCTATCGTAAACTTGCGAACCTGGATGCGTGCGTCGATTGCCGCACTGGAAACTAACGAGATGGATTCCGCAGAGACGGTGTAGTAGCGGGAGGGCTCCGTCGAACCGCCGAGACAACCTGTGAGCGTGAACGCCGAAAGGAGGGCGGCGACTGCCAAAAAACGATTTGCTTTCATCATCATATTTCTCCTTGTTAGCGGCCGCTCTTGCCTTCGGAGCGGATGAGTACGGACGGGTTGTTCTTGATTTTCTGGGTGAATTCTTCGAGGTTTTCAAGAATCGTGTTGAGTTCTTCTACGGCGTTTCCGACTTGATCTTGGTTCCTATAGACCATGGCGTCAACATTCTGCGTGAGTTTGTTCATCGATTCCGCGGTTTGCATCAAGTTCTCGTTCAGTCCCTTCGTGTCGATGGCGTCGAGTTTTTCCTTGAGCGTCGAGAGGCTTGCGTCGGCCTTGGCGGCAAGTTTCGCCTCTTCAACTTCGGCGAGAATCTTTTGCAGCGAAACCGCAGACTTGCTCATGGTGTTGAGCGGCCTTCTTAAATCTTCCGTCAGCTTGCTCAAGTTCTCTGTCGTCTTTTCAAGATTCTTGAGCGTCTTTGTAATGCTTTCGGCGTTCTCTGGGGCAAGTACGCGGTTGATTCCGTCGATAATGGGGTTGACCTTTCCGAATATGTCTCCCATTTGTCCTGTAATCTGGTCAAACATCGAAACCGATGCCGGCACAAGTCCGCCTTCGGGAACATTCGGCTCGTTAAAGTTGCCACCCGAAAGAATCACTTGTTTTTCGCCGGTGAGGTTCATGCCAGCCGTAAGCCCTGCTCGGGTTCCAACCTTGATAGGCGTACCTTGTGTAACCTTGAATGCTACGACAACCTGGTTCAAGTTTTGTTCGTTGATGGTAATGCTTGTGACGCTACCGACGGAGATACCGTTCAACTTCACCTTGGCATCGACAAAGAGCCCGTTTACGTCTGTGTCGAAAATGGTGTAGTAGTTGTCAAACTGCTCGCTCAGATAACGCTTGAGCACGTAACCTAGGAACACGCAAATAAGGACTCCGCAAAAGAGCATGAATGCGCCTAGTTTAATTCTTTCGGATCGGGTGGTTTCCATTATAACTCCAACTCAATCAATAAATTCAAAGTTGTAAAAATCTTCTTCGTTACGTTCCTTGGGACACTGCCTATTAAAGAAGTGCCGGAGAACCGGGTCGTCCGATTCCATTCCCTCTTTGAGCGTTGCGTCTTTTAGCACGTAGCCGTCCTTGAGATAAACAAATCGGTCGCAGACAATCTTGATGCTTTCGAGTTCGTGGCTCACGATGACCATCGAAACTTTGAGCGTGTCGCGCAGTTCGAGGAGCAGTTCGTCGAGCGAACGGGCGGTCACCGGGTCAAGGCCTGTCGAAGGTTCGTCGCAGAACAAAAGTTCCGGCTTGAGCGCAATCGCGCGAGCGAGGGCGGCTCGCTTTTTCATACCGCCAGAGATTTCGCCGGGAAACTTGTGGAACGCGTGGAGCAGGTGCACTTTTTCGAGACGGTCTGCAACAATCGCTTCCATCTGGCTCTTGGGCATGTAGGGCATACTGCGCTTGAGGGGTAACATCGCGTTTTCGGCGACGGTCAAGTCTGCAAGGAGTGCTCCGCTTTGGAAGAGGACGCCGGTACGCATGCGGGTCTCGCTGTCGAGGCCTTCCTTGGGACCGAATGATTTTCCGAAGTACGTAATCGTGCCTTCGTCCGACTTGATGAACTTGAGCACGTTGTTCAATAGCGTCGATTTGCCGCAACCGGAGCTTCCGAGCACCATGCGGATTTCGCCTTTGCGCACGCCAAAAGAAACGTCCTTCAGGATAGTCTCGCTGCCGTAGCTTGCCTTCAAATGGTCAACTTTCAGAATTTCGTCCATATTGACCTCTAGTAGAAAATGAAGGCGAAAAGGGTGTCAGAAACAACAATCGTGCAAATCGCAGCCACAACGCTGGACGTGGTCGCTTTACCGACCGCCTCTGCACCGCCGTGGGCGTTCAGCCCCTTATTGCAGGCGATGAGCGTTACAATCCAGCCAAACACAAGCGCCTTGATGGTACTCTTGAGGAACGTCATCGGGTCGATGCCGTCGCGGAGCCCCATCATGTAGTTCGAGAAAGAAATGTCACAGAAGAAATACGCAATGAGGAACCCGGCAAAGCTACCGACGATGGACGCGCTGAACGAAAGAATCGGCGTCGTGACGCTTAAAGCGATGAACCGCGGGACCACGAGGTACTGCACCGGCGGAATCGCCATGGACTTTAGCGCCTTCACTTCTTCGCAGACGCTCATGTTCGCGATTTCTGCCGCCATGGCGCTGCCGGAACGTCCGGCCAGAATAATCGTCGTGAGCAGCGGGCCGATTTCTGCAAAAATGAGGAACCCAAGCCCCGAAGCGAGGTAGGAACCGCCGCCAACAGCATTCAACATCACTGAACTCTGCAAGGCCATCGTAAGGCAAATGAGTCCTACGAACAAAAAACAAATTCCCATGGCTTCGCTGCCCGACTTGAACATCTGCTTGGTGATTCCGCCAAAGTGGATTTTCCCCTTGTCGAACGGGCCGATTAGCGTCCAGTAAATGGACATGAAGAGCAAAACGAGCACTTCGAACGTTTCGCGGAGCAGCATGAATCCGACGTTCCCCATCATTTCGAGGATGTTGTTCGTTTCGCGCTGCGGTTTTTCGGGCGGCACCATTTTCCGGAGATCCTGCAGGTGCTGCTTGATTTCCGGGTTAAAGTGGGCGAGGACGAGCCTATTGCCCGTCTTTTCGGAAAGTTCTGCTAAAAGTGCAAAAAACGCATCGGCGCTGTAGTCCATCGAAGTAAGGCTAGAGCCGTCCAGACAAAGCTCCCCTTTATTGAGGGCACTCCTGCAGCTGGAGAGCAGCTTTTTGCTGTTCGCTGCGGTGAGTGCATTGGGCAAAACTATCGATGTCGTTTCCATTGGGCGGAAATTTAGAAAAAATCTCCATTATAGGTATAGCAAAAACGACGTACATGTAATTATACGTGATGAAATGCAACAACCGATGGCTAACGGCTAGTTCTGAGCTATCATTCCCGTAACCAGTCGCTTGTTCCCTTGCGTTACGGACAGGATGACGTTTGCGTTTTGTAGTTCGTGGATATTTTCAATAACGAGTTCGGTGCCGTCCATCGTTTTTTCGAACAGTAATGTTCCGATGGGCGAGAATATCCGCACGGTCTTTTCGCCTTGTTGCTGAGCATGGATGTAAATGTCCCCGTTGCGCGCTCTGACTTTAACGCTTTGCGCAGTCGCTTTGTATGCAATAGGAGTCGTATAATCGCTGGAACTAGATGCAATTATTTCCGAAGACGACGAAGTCGCCGAACTGGACGACGTGACTCCCGAACTCGAAGAAACAAGCGCCGAACTGGACGAACTTGGCTCAGCCGTACTTGACAAACCTGTTCTTGAACTCGATGATGTCGTGGAACTAGAGAAAATCGACGAACTTGAAGATGTCGCGGAACTAGACAGAACAGAAGAACTTGAATACGTTGCAGAACTTGACAGAACTGACGAACTTGATATTGCCGCAGAACTTGATGAAACTGAGGAACTTGATGACGTTGATGATGACGACCTGATAGTCATATCGACTGTAAAGGTGATGTAATTTGTGTCCGGTGATTCTGTAATGTTAGAAAGAGCGATTTTCATGTCATCGCCGTTCCAGAATATGAACTTGTTGAAATCGGTGACTTTGGCCGAGCCCGGGAACGGGTCTGTCGTTGCCACGCTGGTGCTTGTCTCGGGTACGGCTTCGATGATATTGACATAGATGTGGTTGCTGTCGCTGTTGATGCCTCCTTTTTTCCATACGGAATCGGAGTAATCGATATGCCAAATCAGCATTCCGGAGGATTTTTGCGCTTTGTCCCAGTTTTTCTTTGTTCGATATTCCAGTAAGAACATTTCGTTTGGATTTTTGGGATTGGTGACGCTGAAGGCTATATTGTCATCTAGTTTGTCCAGTTTTACGGAACCGGTATCGTTGAGTTCCGTCGGTGTGAACCATCCAAGCGACATTCTTTCGAATGCTGAAAGTAATGGAGGTGAACAGCATTGCGTGTTGTAGGTGTTGTTGGGGCAGTTGTAGCTTCCGTTTGCCATGAGGTCCCAGCTGCCCAATGGTTTGCGGGGGTTCGTCTTTTTTGTATCGTACAGGTCGGGTAGGCCAAGGACATGGCTAAATTCATGTGCGACCATTCCGATTCCCTCTATGGAAGAGGTGGCACTGTCTTTTTTGTAGGCCTTGCCACTTATTTCGTTAGCGCAGGCATATCGGTTCACATAAATGTCGTCTGTTAGTTTTACCCCGTTTTTCGGGTTCCCTATATTGCCGATACTCCCTGCATGGGGCCAAATGGCGTCTTTGTTTCCTGAATTGGCGGCACCAACACCTGCATAAATCATAAAACAGAAATCCATAAAGCCATCTTTATCCTTGTCATACAGCGAAAAATCAATTCCGCCTCGCTTGACAAGCGTATCCAGAGCTTCTTGCAAGGCTTTCTTTGCGCCTTTGTATCCGGTCAGTTTTTTTCCGTAAGATTCCCTGCTTCCAGGAACCGTCACGGGTCCATAAACGTCAAATATTGGTGCGAATTTTCCCATGGAATTCTGTATAAAATAATCTCTTACGCTGCCGTGGTGTGCAAATTCGCTGAACCCTTCCTTGTTCATGTAATCAGTGTATAGCTTCTGGGGGTTCGAACTTTTGAACTTGACATCGGAAAATTGCACAAGCAATATTATTCCACGGAGTTCGCCCAATGTAAGATTGTATTTTGGAGTGGGTAAACGCTGTATTCTGGGTGAAACGAATTTAGGAATTCCGTAGTCGAGAACATCTTCCGTTGGCGCATTGTCTAGCATTTTTTGATAGATAGCTTCAGGATCGAGTCCTGCTAAAAAATCTTTGTCCGTTGTACTGCGGTCTTGTGCATCGCGAGCGTAAATACCCGAAGACTCGCCTTTTTCGTTAACATAGGCATAATAACCGAGCGCATCCTTTTGCAGAATATAGCCGTCTGCAGATACAAGCGCATGAAAGTTTTCATCGCCCACGTAACGAACCTCGATGGTACTCCCGTCAGGCTGTTTCAAGAAAAATGTTTCATCGCTCGCTGGAACCGCAAAACATTGTGCAGCCAACATTAATAAGGGTAACACTATGTGAACGACTTTCACACCCACCTCCTCATATCCAATGAATAAGTATAAACTTTTTTTTCAAGGAGGGAACAAAAAAATTTTTTCAAGATTCAATAATTCGCGATATCCATCAACCTTGTATTATAATTGCTGTTAAGTCTGTATTATATTATACGAACGTCTAAAATATTATACGGATGTCAAAAAACATGATTTCTATTCCGTTTAATTTCTATTTTTGCTTGCATGCAAGACTTTCGCAGAAACAATCGCTTTAAGGGCAATGGCTCCCCTTTTAAGGGCTCGCGTCCGAACAGTAATAACGACCGCCGCGGCTCTAGTCGCGAACCGCGTGGTGAATGCTTCACGCTCCGCATCGAAAAGATGGTGCAGGGGGGTGAGGGCATGGCGCGCTTGGAAAATGGTCGCGTCTGTTTTGTCGCGGGAGCCTTGCCGGGCGAACTTTGCAAGGTGCGTCTTACTTTCCAGAAGAAGGATTTTACCAAGGGCCGTGTTGTCGAAGTCATTGAATCGAGTCCAGATCGCGTAAAGCCTCTTTGCCCGCTATACGGAAAATGTGGCGGTTGCAGCCTGCAACATTTGGCTTCTGAAAAACAGGCGGAATACCTTGAAAAAGTGGAACGTGAAAACTTTAGGCGCTTGGCGCATGCTGAACTGCCAGAGGACTTTGTCATCCATACGGGAAATTCCTGGGGCTACAGGAATCGTGCTCGTGTCGTGTTTCGCGGCAATTCCGGTGGCAATGATTATTCTGCAAACCGCAATGGTTCTGCAAACTGCGCTCGCTTCGGTTTCCGCGGCGAAGAAAGCAATGACATTGTCCCGTTTGAAAATTGCCCCGTGCTGACTGACGCATTGAACGACTTTTTACGCGGGCCAGCTGCAGCGCTTCTTGTGGGCGATTCAAAAAATGCGGGCGGTCATTTAGAACATCGCGATGGTTTTCATCGTTTCTCGCGCGAACTAGACGTCAACATTTTCGATAACGGAGCCGGTGAAATCTCGTTTTACTACCCAGGAATGCGCAAGTCCGAATTCGATGCGCACGCCGTGAGCCATGTTGAAATTGCTGGCCGCAAGATAGAAGCCGATGCATCCGTCTTTTTCCAGAGCAATTTGGGGCTCCTCCCGAAGCTTGTCGATGCCGTTCGCAATGCTGTTGACGAAGGGCTTGCCAGCGGAAAATCGACTAACGATTGGCTGATTGACTTGTTTAGTGGTGTCGGCTTTTTTGCATGTATTTTGCAGGACAAGTTTAAAAAGATTACGACCGTTGAACGCGAAGAAGGCTGCCTTAAACATGCGAACGTTAATTTGTCTATGGCCACGGCAGTTCCGACATCATCCGAAGTCGAAAATATCTCTGCGCCTGCCGAAGATTGGCTGCTTGAAAATGTGGTCAATGTTCCCGCGACGCTTATCGTCGATCCTCCGCGTACGGGGCTGCCCAAAGAAGCACTAGCCGCTATCGTCAAGAGCTCTGTGAAACGTTTAATTTACGTTTCGTGCGACCCGGTGACTCTTGCACGCGACTTTTCGAAGTTTTCTGAGGCCGGATTTTCCCTTTCCCATGCCGAAGGGTTCGCTTTTTACCCTCAAACGCCCCATCTTGAGATGATGTTTGTACTTGACCGCTAATTTTTTTGCTAACTTAATAATTGCTGTTGGGAAAAAAGAGGGCAATGCCATGAAAAAAACAAAAAAAATCGCTATGTTAGCTGCACTCTCTATGGGTGCTTTGTTTGCGGGGTGTTCAAAATCAGAGCCTGTGATTGCTTGCGGTCGAGAATGGAATCCGGCTGTGGGCTATGTCGCCGATACAGGTAGCGTGTTTAGGATGGCTGATGAACTCATCATCCAGTTACGTTACGGAACAGGTTTTGACTTTAACACGTTAAAATTTGCGTTCTATGAAGGAACGCTTGCCAGAAAGGGCGAAAAGCTTTGGGAACACGATTTCCGTGTTTCGGATAAAATGGAAGCCTTTACGCTTGAAGCTCGCTCACGTCGTGGAGGCTATGCAACAGCCCGCGAAATGACGAAACTCAAGGCGCCTGGAACAGTTGTTGTTGAAGTATCGTCCGAAAAGGGAGTGATTGCTTTAAAAGAACTTACAATTGTCAATGAATAATTGGTTGTTTTGATGAATAAAATAAAATTTTTGAGTGGAATGTTTGTGGCCGCAATGCTTGGCGCTTGCGGTGAATCCGAAGTGTCTGTTGACTATAAATTAAAAGACCCAGTCACGCTCGAACTATATACCGAAAGCTATTATGCGACTCTGGATTTGAAGGGCGAAGAAAAAATGGGAACGATTACGGCGACGTATGCTGACGTGAACTACTCTATGAAAGGCGATACGACGTTTGTAAAGCGCAATTATGTCATCGACAAGTCCCGCGGATACCTCAAGAATTTTATGCCGACTGAACTCGCTTGGCGTATCAAGGAAGTAAACCTTGCAGCTGTCGATCGAAATGTGACGGCGCTCACAGGAATCGATGACGGCTACGACACGTTGCTTGCTCATATCCCGATGCCGACTCGTTGGCGCGCTCAACTCTTGAACCCGGACTTCAAGCCCCACCTCAAACGATTGGAAAAGCATCGCTGGGAAATGGGCCACTTGCTCAAGGGCGTTGTTCCCGTGAAAGGCAATGTGACAGAACTTCTCAAGCAACAGGGACGGTTGAACTTTGCCCTTATCAAAATAGATTCCGTCGTGACCAAGGGCTTTACGAACCGCGACCACCGCAAGTGTCTGGATTACGTGGTTTATCTGCAAGAAACAGAAAGCTTCCCGTATTTCATTTGGGAGCAGCATGTAGGGAGCAAAATCGTCCCGGACAAGTTTAAGCTCTATACGGCTGGTCACAAGGGCGAGTATCGCACCGAGTACGAAGTCATGATTGAACCTGAGACTGGCGTGCCATGTCAGGAACGAGAGGTCAAGGTTGGAACGCATACGATGGTCCATCCTGAGACGAAGGACTCGGTCACGTTTACGAGTCATGTCTCGTACGAGAGACTTTACAACATCAAGCGCGATGTGCCCGAAGCCGCAGAATAAGGGCTTGCGACTTATAATCGCTTTGAGCCGTTAATCTGCGAGGCTGGTCCTCAATTTCGTTCTTTCCATTTTTGTACTTTAATCTCATGCGTTTTAAATCTTTGTTGCTTATTCCTTTTGCGTGTAGCTTTTTTGGCTGTGCGACCCACGTGTCTTCGCAGCAGACGATGGCCGATGACCGTAACCTCGTCTATGAAGATACGTACAAAGCGTATCGCGAAGCAGAAGAAAAATATTTGAATTTGCTATTCAACATTGAACGCATGCCCGAAGAAGAAGAACTTTGGGTGATGAAGCGCGAACGCATGTTGGAACTCATGCAGCTCAAGGAGCTGATGCTGAATGCTCGCGTGGAGCTTGACGGCGCCATTCAGGAATGGGAACGGCACTTGCTGGATGTTCAGGCCGAAGTGAAAGCGAAAAACATCAAAAAGCTCAATCCGAATTTTAAAGGCCGAGACGCCGAGCGTACGAGCCCCGGCCAACTGCTCCCCGGCGAAGCCAACAAAACTCCAAGCTATTACTATTAAAAACGGCGGCCATTACGCCGCTATTTATTTATTGCCAACTGTTGATGACTTCGCCCTAAGGCGAGAGTCGCGATCATGCTTGCATGATCATGACCGAGCCGCCGGCGAAGCGGTTAATTCCTGGCTACTGCCAGGAATTAACAAACCCCATCCCGATGGAGAACTTGATTCTCGTCGGGCGTAGGCTCTTGGGCAAAAACGATAGACCAATCGGATTCAGTTTGTAGCCTCCGCGTAAATCTTCGTCTTCGTCAATGCGGCTGAGTGCGCGGGCGAATGTAAGCGAAATATCGAATGGGATGTTTCCCCAAATCTTGTTGCTCATGCGGAAACTCAAACCCACAGAACGGTCCCAAAATTCATGCTTTGTGAGTTTGTTGGTAAAGAATTTGCCATTCCAGGCTGCTCCCATCTGCG
This sequence comes from uncultured Fibrobacter sp., assembly GCA_946415675.1. GTDB lineage: Bacteria > Fibrobacterota > Fibrobacteria > Fibrobacterales > Fibrobacteraceae > Fibrobacter. The sequence goes on along the minus strand of CAMKTL010000009.1, from coordinate 33,779 downwards.
CAAATAAATCTACGTACAAACTACGAGTTGATAAAATCCAAAGATCATGTCTCCAATCGTCGTAAATGGGGTAGAGGTAATGGAGCTCTGCCATGGCTGTTTTTGTGCCTGCACGGGTGTAGTCTTCGGAGCTGCGCAAGTAAGGGTAACCGTCGAGGAATATCGGCGTGTAGTAGTAGGAGTCCAACGTGTCTTCGGGGGCGTCCGTGTTCCAGTTGAATATGTTGGTAATCTTTCCGCCTGCGGCCAGCCTTGCTCCGAGAAGAGGTGTTTGCACGCTTCCGTAAAGGTTCAGGCCGAATTCGTGCAGCGTAAAGTTGCGGTATTTGGGCTTGATGGAACCGCTTTCGGTGACGTAGAAACTTTCGGCGAATGTGCCTGGACGGTAGAGGTCACTATTGGCGTATTGGTAATAAAGGAACATCCCGTTCCCTTGCCCGGAGATTCCAGAACCGCCTTCGCCTTCGTTGTCGCCGTAAAGTCCGAATGCAGCCGTTGCGCTAAACTTCTTTTGGTAAGTCCATGAGAATTTGTCTTCATAGAGGTTGAAATCGGCCCAGTCATAACTGATGGCTGCCTGCAAAGTGTCAATCGTTTTGAAAATGCTGTAGCCTGCGGTTCCTGTGATAGCCTGCATTGAAATGGCATAATGATTCATACCAAGACTGTCGCCGCCGTGGGCATTGACATCCTCGTAGCGGACGGTATCCTTGCTGGTGTAATTCGCGTAGCTGTATGAAAGTCCAAGGTCAAGAGGTGTGCTGTGGTTATCCCATGCGATAAAGAATTCTTTTTCTTGTTCGGGGTTAAGACCGTCGCTATTGATGTAATCGATTCCTTTGCCGAGTTCAAGTAGAAGCCCGATTTGAACGTTGTTCTTCTTGAGCGCGTCGCTGATAACGACTGCAAGGCCGAGTTTCGCCTTGACTTCGCCTTCGCCAAAGACGGTCAAGTTCGGGGCGTTTTCGGTAAAACTTAAAATCGGGACGAACAGGGGTACGTTCGGTATAGGTTTGTAGTTGCGTTCTGCGCCTGCAAATTCACGATCGACGAGCTCGATTTCCTTATGTACTTTAGGCGGAATTGTTCCGTAGAGTTTGATTTCGCGTTGCGTCGAGTCGGTAACGGCGACTTTGATGGTGTCGCGTACTTCGACTTTGATAACGTCCTTGCGTAAGATGACTTGTGGAACCGTGCAATTGGCGGAATCGGTAGTGCTTGTTGTGGCCGAGGCGTCTCCCGTTTTGACATTTGTCGTGTCATCTGCAGCCTTTGCGGTATCTGCACAGGCAACTTGAATCGTGTCGGCAATTTGCAAAACACTGTCGCGAGTTGAAACGACAATGCTGTCGCGGAATACAGGCTCGGCTTCTTTCTTGTACGGAAGTTTGTAGAGCGAGAACCCGTCCTTGTCGTATTGCGTAAAGTACAGCGTGTCGCCCGCGAGAACTGGAGTGAACGCACCGCCGACAACGTTTGTGAGTACTCGTTCTTTACCTGTATTCAAGTCCTTTTCGATAAGGTTGAAAATATTGTTCCTGTTGCTGGCGAAAATAATTTTGTCGTTGTCAATCCATTCGACATCGCGTTCGTCATAACCTGCAGTGCTGACGACCTTGAAGTTGTTGCCGTCCGAGTCGATGATGGCTATGCCGCGCTGAACATCGTCAAAGAAACTGAACGCGATACGCTTGCCGTCCGGGCTGAACTTGGGAGCGTAAATGTTGTAGTAGAGGAGCGAAGAATCGGGCTTGTATATATCGATTGGCTCTTCGGCGGTAACGTTTTTCAAGTCGCTATTGAATGGAACTTTGCTCAACACGAAACGAGTGCTGAACGGTTCTCGTCTTGCAAAAACGATTTCGGTTCCCTGCTTGTTGAACGACGGATAGACGGCATCAGTGAGGTACGTGATGGCAACTTCGTTCTTGTTCGTATCGCTCAATGCCACGTCAAAGTGGGCGTGTCCGTCCTTGTCGCGATTTTGGTAGCTGATGTAAGCGAGAATAGGGCCGTGCAAACTGTCATCGTAGATGTCGATGCCCTTGTCAAACCATGGCTTTTTTGCCCTGAAACCAGATTTCGCAAATTCCGTGATGTCGAGTAGGCTGTCTGCGGTTTCGTTTTCGATTTCTATATCGCCGATTTCCACTCCGTCGATGATATTGCTGGAATCTGCTTTACTAGAGTCCGCTGATGCTGTACTATCTTTCGTCTTTCGTCTCTCGTCTTTCGTCTTTATTGTGTCCTTCAGCGGAATCTTGAAAACACTTCCGTCAAACCAGAGCCCGCCAAAGTTTGAAATTCCATAGAGGTGGTTTCCGCTCACGACGGGGAAATCCTGCCAGTATGCGTCCTTGGTCATTTTGATGCCTTCGACCAAAGTGCCGAGAGAATCTTTTTGTGCTTTGTAGTGTTCCGTAATTTCTTTTTTCCATGCATCGTAGAGTTCGTCTTCGCTGATGCCTAGGACTTTTTGAATGGCACCGTTGAGTGTGGCTCGGTAGGGGCGTCCGAGTTCCTTCCAAATATTCGGAATCGCTTCGTCACCGTAATGCTTTGCGATGTAAAGCACGAGGGAAAAACCTTGTGTGTAGGGGCCAAGTTCCCCTAACAGCGAATTGTCGGAGAAATCGTGCATGTAGGGGAGAGGCATAAGACTGTCGCTGAGCGCCGCCGTGCGGAGAAGCATATCGCGGTGCGAATCCCAGGAGTCAAATCCCATTCGTGCGGATTCGTATTGGGCGGTTCCTTCTGCAAACCAAAGCGGTTGCAGCGTGAACGGAATCATTGTGACAAAGTCTGTTCTCGTGCGTTCGTTGTAGTAATCGGAATAGCTGAACTGAAAACCGTAAAGATTGGGGACAATCTTGGCACCGCTTTCGATGCTCACAAGGTGGCTGAATTCGTGTGTCACGACATCCGATATCCAACCGTGGCTGCTGCGGATTTTGAAATCCCAGTTGGTGAGCCAAAGATTTAGGGCGTTTTCGCTGGGGATGGCGCTTCCGTTACTGTAAAGGGCGTTGTTCAAGACGGCGCTGACGCGACCTGGGAGCGCTTTGTGGTAACGGCTTGTGACAGAATCATAGACTGCTTCTGCGTAGGCGGAAACTTTTGCGGCATGTGTTGAATATTCGGCGGGATAAATGAACTGGAAATGTTCCGTGCCAACGGTTTTCCACTTGATATCGCTTTGGTTTCCGTAAAATCCGGCTGCGTTTGCAGCTCCCGCCCAAAATAAGGCGGAACAGGCTGCAATAATGCTCTTAATCGTTAGTTTCATAATAGTAATTTAGAAATTTGGGAGTACACAGAAAAAGGTGTACATGCAGAAAAACCGCACGATTGCTCATGCGGCTATTTGGAGGAGATGAGGAATATAATTCCTGCTTTAAAAAATAAGAAATTGTTTCTTCTAAAAGTAACTTCAAAGGATTGGTTTTTTGCAATCTGTATCGACTGTACCTTTTGCCCAACTAAACAATAAAAAGCCACGCATTTCTGCGTGGCCTTTAGGGGTTTTAAGGTGTGATTTTTACTTGCCGACGCCGAGCGCCTTGTCCAAGCCCTCAATCAGCTTGCCGTCCTCGATGACGGAGAAGTTGCCGGTGTAGCCCCAATGCGTCCACGGAATCTGAAGCGTATCGCAGATTTCACGCATGGCAGTCAAGTAGTTGAGGCGGGATTCTGCGGTGGAACGCAGGTTGAGTGCGCCGAACTCGTTGATAATGACTGGAACGTTGTTCGTGGCGGCCCACTTCTTGGCCTTCAACATTTCAACCATGATGGCTTCTTTGTTGCCGGCTTTGTAGTAGTTCTTGATGGCCGTCTTTACATAAGATTTCGTACTGGCGGTCACGCCGAAGTCGCCCGAAACGGTGGACCACTTGGCCGGGTCATAAGGGAACGGAAGTCCCTTGATTGTCGCGTAATCCGTCCAGGAACCGCCTTGATGCGTGAATGCGAACGGTTCGTAAGTGTGGATAACGTAGATGATGTTGTTGTCAGCGAACGGAGTGCGCTTGGCAAGTTCGGTAATGGAGTACCACTTGACATCGCCAAAGAGTAGCGTCTGTTTGGTGTTGACCGAACGGATGGCGTCAATTATAGCCTGTGCGGCGGTTGTCCAAAGGGCTGCCGTGACCTTTCCGTCAGACATGTCGGGTTCGTTCAACAGTTCGAAGAACACGTCTTCGCGAGTGTTTTCGGCATAGTGCGCTGCGACATGCTTCCACACTTCCGCCATCATCTTGACGTAGTTCGAATCCTTTGCGCTTGTCAAGTTGTAGCTGTTGTCATATTCGTGGTAGTCAATGACAAAGGACATGTTGTGCTTGCCGGTCCATTCGACGAAAGAATCGAGAACCATGAACAACGTATCGTCATCGAACTTGAGTTCTGCATCGGTGCCTTTGACAAATGCATCGCGGTTCGTGGCGTACAAATCAAGGTCAATCGGCAAACGGATGCTCTTGAATCCGTTTTCGGCGAGAATCTGGATATCCTTTTCTCCAAATTCGAACTTCTTGAATTTGCCGTTGGCGTCTTCAAGCCAGTTGGTGAAGCTTACGCCCTTGTTCAAGTACTTCATCGCTTTTTCTTGCAGCGGGTTTGTTACTGTAATTTCGGCTTCGGTGAATGCCACTTCCGGAATCACGGGATCCTTGATTTCCATATCGGGTTTGTCTTTTTCGACTTCCGTGGAATCTTGCAGATAAATGTTGTCTATAAAGAGAGAATCGGAGATGACTTTAGTTCTGTTGCCCTTGGCTTGGAAACTGATAGCCATGATGTTCTTGGCTTCGAACGGGACTTCAACGCCCCAACCGCCTTGGACTAAGTCTTTGAAGCGGACAACAGCCTGCTTCCAAGTGCGGGATGCCGGCATTTTTGCCAGATGAACGTCGTAGTCCAACACGTCGGAAGTTTCGATATGCACTTCGTGCGCACCGCCCTTGTACCAGTAGGTAATGCCGCCAAAACGAGCGTTGGCATCGTTAGGAGCGATTTGCAGGCCCCAGCCCACATACGGGTCATATTCGTATTCGCCCTTGTCAAGCGTGTAGTTCACTTGCAACGCATAATTGGAACCGTTGTTGACGCGTCCTGGAATAATGTTATCTTCGTCGTTTAGCGGAGTCGTGATAACGGAGGCGCCGTTGTTGCCTTTGTCGTCATAGGTGTACCAGTAATCGCCAATTTTGCTTTCGTTGTCGCCATCTTCAAAATCATCGACCAAAACACCGAGACCCTGAGGCAATGTGATAGGGCCTTCGGCAGGGAGCGTGCCCGGAGTTTGTGTCGTGCCGGAGTCGCTTGGAGTTGTCGTTGTAGAATCAGGTTTCTGACCGTTACCCGGATCAGTCGTTTCTGGTTTCTGCTGGGAAATACCCGGATTGGCCACAAATTGAGCATCGGAACGGTCATCTCCGCAAGCAGTGAGCGCCATCACAGAGGCGATTCCGAGAACACTTACCGTTGAATAAAAATTCTTGAGTTGCATAAAGCCCTCTTGTTGTTTTTTTTAAAAGTATAATTATCGACCTTGCATAAACAGGGGGAAAAAAGAAAAATCGGTTACTAGTGTAACCACTGTTTTGACCTAAATGCCTTATTTGATGAGAAAAATCACAAAAAAGTTTTATTTAGGAACGCATTTGATTTGCTTTAATTAGTAAACTTTTTAAATTTTTTTTAGATGCGCTATTTCTCGGAAATTTATCACGAATCGACCCAGTACATTCCTCATGGAAGCGGGGATCCCGTCATTATGCACTGGGAAAAGCAACCGTATGCAGACAAGCGTTATGAAGGATGCCCGCAATTCCCGTTTGCGTCTGGATTTACTCCGCTTCTAGCACCTGTTTCTGCCGATTACCTGAATCCGGTTTGCGTCTATGCGGTGGTGCATGGCGGGGATGTCCCTGATGGCGTTTATTACGTTGATTGTGACGAGTCGAAACTTGTGAAACTGGGCGGGGCTGACGTTCGCAAGGCTGTACTTTTGGCGTTCCCGGAACAGGAATTTGTGAATGCTGCGCAGACAATTTTTATTTATACGGGACTCCTTGAACGAGCCGTTTGGCGATTCCGCGAGGCGGCTTATCGCCAAGTGCAGATGGATGTCGGGGCGGCCTGCGCGAATACGATTCTCCTTGCAAAGTCCAGAGGGCAAAAAGTTTTTGCACTTGGTGGCTTTGTTGATGACGCCATTGCCGTTGCTCTTAAACTTGGAACAACAGAAGTGCCGATGGCCGCTATTGCCGTTTTCCCTGAAAAAAGCATGGTCGCGTTTAATTCCGTAGATGACGGAGTGGGCGAACTCGCATATTCCAATCATGCAGAGGTGAATGATTACGTGGGGAAGGACGAACTGTCTTTTGATATTTCTCGTTATCCATCGCGTTTCATGTTACAGAACCATTTGGAAAATATCGATGACTTGAATCTGTGCATGAAGGTGCGTCGCTTGAACGCTCAAACGTTGCCGGGCGATGAATTTCCGTTGACTCCGTCAAAATTTACGAATGACTACTATTTGCGCGAATTTTGGTTTTTGCCTCCTGACCGTAGAAAAACAACACCATTCACTCATGGAACGCTTGATTTAGACGATTTCTCGTCGATGTTACGTTGGTTGGAATTAGTCCAGTTGAATGCTTTCGGGGCCGGGCTTATCAAAATTTGGGTTGTCGTTTTTGATGTGATGTTTGTGTATGCAGGCGTGTACCGTTACATCCCGGTTCGCAAGTCCATCTACATGCAGAGCGGCTCGGCTAACGTGAAAAAGTTTTGCAAATGTTTTGCTGTTCCTGAACAAGTTCAAAGTACGATGTTTGCTGTTGTGCTGACATCGAATTTGAACGAGTCCTGCAATGTGCTTGGCAACCGCGGTTACCGCTATATGAACTTGAATGCGGGCGTGCTGACCGAATCGCTTTATGTCTCGGCGCGGCTCCTCAACAAAGTTGCTCGCGAAGAACATTTCTTCTACCACGACGAACTCAAAAAGCTTCTTGAAATCCCCGAATCCGAAAGCATTCTATCTACGATTGTTGTCGGGAAAAATGGTCGGTAATATCACCCATTACGCGATGGCGTTTCGTCATTCTGATAGTTCGTAAGAATCGAAGAATCCAGTGCGAGTCATCCTTGCATGTGTCACCCCGACTTTTTACGTTGTCACCCCGGATTAGGTCCCTGAGCGTTGTCACCCCGGACTTGTTTCGGGGCAGTTGTTACTGTTTTTTGAAAATTATGTTACATTTGATTCTAGAACATACGTGGCACCGGGGGATTGGATTTATCTTTATGATAGTGCTGATAAACTGATTGGTGCATATACAGGTTATGAACTTTCAGGGAAAACAGTGATTGTAAGGACGAATACGTTAAAAGTTGTTCTTGAAAGCAATGATGATAATCAACAAGGATGGGGATACGCAATAGATAAGATAGAACACATGCCGTATGAGGTGTTATTCCCCCTGCTTAACGATGTAAGGAGAAAGAAAAAATGAAAAAGTTCATATTGATAACAGTATTATTATTGATTGTCTTTTGGGGATGTGATGATGGAGACAGTCTTTATGATAACGAAATCGTTGTTAGTAGAGACTGTACATATGGTGGTGAAACGGGTCTCGAATTTGATACAGATTCTGTTCGATGTGGACAGAATGGAAGCGTCTATTTTGGCTTGGAACAAATATATGATACAATGTCGTTTTCTCCACTAGGCTTCTATTTATTTCATGATAGTAGCACTCGAAATACCTTGGATTCTGTTTGGATTTTGGAAACGGATTCTGCTAAAATAGCCACTTGTGAAAAGAAAAAACTGCCTAATATAGGTTTATCTGGAACATTCTGCTTGCATAAGTTTGACGGTGGTGATGGCCGGGATACGGTGAATTATGCTGGCAGTTTTATGAAACGAAGTTGGAATACTTATTTTATCTATAGCAAATATGACTTTTATAAAACACTTTGTAACGTTATTGCGTACGACTGTATTTTGCTTTATTCATGTGTTGTCCAGTATAATGGCACTTATAATTTTTCCAAAGTTCCGGATGCGGATGATGCGGAACAGAAACAGATAGGATGTTATGATTAAAAAGAGAGGGAATCCGTGAAAAAAATCATATGACCAAGATTTCAACCTATTATCCAAAGCAGAACGAATCTAGCGAGATTGATCCAAACCATTTGAATCATGATTTGCGTTTGATTTTGGCTCCTGGTATTGGTAATTCAAATTCATTTGGAACAGCCGTCATGGCATCACAGATTCTTTCTGCCAAAAGTGACGGGGCTCAAGTAAGCGTCATTTATACTAAACAACCGATGCTGTGATGGGGTGCGACATGACCGCATACAGATTGTTACCTTTGCTTTAGCATTGTCTCCCCGACCACTGTGTCGGAGACTATTTACACATTACCCCAAAATGTTCAGCAGCACCGGCGTGATGAATACAGTCACGACGCCAGCCACACCGATGGACAGGCTGCTCATGGCGCCCTGAACTTCTCCGATTTCCATCGCCTTGGTCGTTCCAAGTGCATGGCTCGCCGTTCCAATGGCAACGCCTTGCGCAACCGGATTCCCGATGCGGAAAAATCTGCAAACGAGCGGTGCTGTCACGGCGCCTGTAATTCCCGTAATGACTATTGCCACAATCGTGATTGACGGAATACCGCCAATCTGCTCGGATACCACAGAACCCATCGGAATAGTGATGGACTTAGGAATGAGCGAAAGCATCAGAGTCTTGCTGATGTTGAAAATCTTGGCGCAAGCGATTACGCAGGCAATGCTTGTGATGCAGCCCACGAGAATCCCTGTTAAAATCGGGAGCCAGTTGTTTTTGAGTGCCTGGATGTGTCTGTACAAAGGAACGGCAAGCAGAACTGTTACAGGCCCAAGGAAAAATGAAATGTAATCGCCACCGACTTTGTATGTATCGTAACTGATTCCTGTAATCGTCAAAAAACCGATGATGAGAATGGTTGCAATGAGAATCGGGTTCAAAAGCGGATTACGACACTTGTTGCGGATGGTAACGCCAAGCTCAAAAGCGATGATAGTAAGAATGATTCCAAACATAGCGCGTAAAAATCAATTTTTGTCTTTGGATTTTTTGCTTAGAAGTTGAACGGTCCAGCCTGTTATTGCCATCGTCACAATCGTAATTACGATGCAGAGGAACAGCAATAGGGGCCATTGGCTCTTGACGTCGTCACCGACAAGCATAAGCCCAATCGCAGGCGGTAAGAAAAAGAACGCAAGCCGCTTCAAGAAGAAATCGCTCACTTCTCGAATCTGCTCCAACTTGATGACCTTGAGGCAAAGTAACAAAAGCAGAATGAGCATTCCGAGAATGTTGCCGGGGATGGGGATGCCGGTGTAATCGTGGATGAGTTCACCTACATAGCAAATCCCAAGAATCAACGCTAACTGTAAAAGAATTCGCATGGGCGCAAAGATAGAATAATGCTTAAGGCGTGCAAAGACTATGTTTTCCTTATTTGTCATCCCCGCCTCCGTGCGGGGATCACCATTTCAATAACTATATTTCCCAGCATGAAAATTGTATTTATGGGAACGCCGGATTTTGCGGCTCATTTTTTGGAACATCTTGTTGCTTCTGATAACGAAGTTTTAGCAGTTGTCACCCAGCCGGATCGTCCGGCAGGCCGTGGTCGCGTGCTTACGCCTCCGCCGGTCAAGGTGGCTGCACTTGCTCACAATCTGCCGGTATTGCAGCCGACGGATTTAAAGTCTCCCGAATTCGAAGTGGAACTCCGCAAGTATGATGCCGACTTGTATGTTGTCGTGGCGTATTCCATCTTGCCTAAAAATATTTTGGCAGTCACGAAATTTGGTGCCGTGAACGTTCATGGAAGTTTGCTCCCGAAGTATCGTGGTGCAGCTCCTGTGCAACGTGCTATTGCCGATGGTCTTAAAGAAACTGGTGTGACCGTTTTCCGCTTGGATGAAAAGATGGATCACGGTCCGATTCTTGCTCAGCGCACGGTTGTAATCGATCATCAAGATACGACCGCAAGCTTACTCGACAAGATGGTTGCCCCAGGCTGCGATGCCTTGGACGATGCTATCAATCAGCTCAAGAACGGCTGCGAAAAAGACTTGACGCAAGATCATGCCCAGGCGAGTGGCGCTCCAAAAATCAAAAAAGAAGAAGGCTTGATTGACTTTAATCTGCCTGCGCTCACCATCCACAACCGCGTTCGCGCATTCAATCCGTGGCCGGGTGGCTATGGAAAGCTGGGCGGTCGCATGGTTTATCTCCGCAAGACGGACACTCCCGAAAACGGTCCGAAACTTGCTCCGGGTGCTGTCGAATTCAAAGACAACCGCTTCTTTGTTGGAACGGGTGATGGTGCTCTCGAAGTGCTTGAAATCCAGGCCGAAGGCAAAAAGCCGATGCCTGTCGCAGACTTTATGCGTGGAATCCAAAAGCGTGAGGGGCTAGAGTTTTGCTAACGGAACGTGAAGATGCTTATCGCGTCCTTCTGCTTTGGCTGAAAGACGGCGCCTTTATCAAGGAATCCGGACTTCCGCCTTTTGCGATGGAGCTTGCTTTGGGCGTATGCCGCAGGCATTTGTACTTGGAGTATTTCGTCAAGTCGCTCACGAAAAAATTGCCTTCACTCGAAGCGCGCGTCATTCTTGAAATGGGACTTTTCCAGATGTTCTTTATGGATGTGCCGGATTATGCGGCAATCAATGACAGTGTAGAACTGGCGAAGTCTGCCAATCTTGGTGAAAGTATTGCGCGACTTGTAAATGCAGTGCTCCGTACGGCTCGCCGTCAGGGTGAACCCGCGCTCCCGCCACAACGCGTGCGTCGCGTAAGTATCGAAAACTCTGTGCCCGAATGGCTTGTACGCCGTTGGTTTGACGTGTATGGTGGCGACCGCGCCGAAGCTTTGGCGAAAGCGACGCTTGAACGTCCGACGGAATGGATTCGTGTGAACTTGCAAAAGACGAGCGCTCCGGTGCTTGCCGAAAAGCTTGGTATCACGGGCTCTTCGATTCTTTACGATCGTTACATTGAAATCCCGCGAGACGTTGGCGTCAAGCTTTTGCTTGCAACACCGGAATTTGTGAATGGACTTTTCTCGTTCCAGAATCCGTCTGCTTACGAAGTGGTGAAACTTCTTGACTTGAAGTCTGGATTGAAAGTCTGGGATGCATGTGCGGCCCCTGGCGGTAAAACCGCGCTTATGGCCGAAATGGATAGTTCGTTAGAAATTCTCGCCAGCGATTCGTCTGCCTCGCGTCTCGAAAAAATGCAGGACTTGATGAACCGTCTCGGACTCAAGAACATCAAGACCGAAGTCCTCGACCTTGCCGCATCTTTTGATACGTCTCTCTCGTCTTTGACGCCTTCGGCGTCAGATAGTAAGGCTCGGTCATGCCAACAAGTAAACTTGTTGTCGCGACACTCGCCTCTTTCGTCTTTGCTCTCCGAGCCAAGACATGTCGGCTCAGCAATGAGTCCGCAAGCGGCCTCGTTGCGTTCGCCTCTTTCGTCTTTCGTCTCTCGTCTCTCGTCTAAATTCGACCGCATCCTTCTCGATGTCCCCTGCAGCAACATGGGCGTTATCGCTCGCCGTCCTGAATCCATTTATCGATTGACTCCGGAATCCATTAACGAAATTGCCGAACTGCAATACAAAATTCTTGAAAACGCATCGACCGCACTAGCTCCTGGCGGACGTATCGTTTATGCGACATGCAGTCCGGATCCCGCCGAAACGACTCGCATCATTGCGCGCTTCCTCAAGGCACATCCTGAATTTGTTAAAGTCGGCGAACCAGTTTTGCCCGGCCTTAAAGACTCCCGTTTAGATGGCTTTTTTGCTCAAGCATTGGAATACAAAAAATGAAAAAACTAATCATGATTCTAGCAATAAGTTTGGTATCGCTTTTGCATGCTGAGGATCCGCTTCAATTTCGAAACGACTCTGCCGCAGTCGCAAACGATATTTCATTTTCACATTTTGCCGTATTCTTGGAAGGTGGCGAAATTTACCCCATGGGCGATCTGATGGATGCCGTGGAAAATGCGTTGTACGGCGGTATAGGCGTCCGTTACACGTACTGGGACAATGTCGATGGAGTCGTGATGTTCCAATACACTTATTTCAAACCGAATGTGAATACCGATATTGACGGAGTTCATCAGTTTATGGGTCGTGTCGGTGCCGATTGGAAATGGAAGCCTATTCATCCGGTGGTGCTTGGTGGTGGTTTCACTTGTAGCTGGACTCGAGCTGATTCCGAGGATAAAAATTGGGGTAAACTTGGTGGTTCCTTGACGGATAACGAAACAGAATTTGGTTGGTATGCAAGAATTAGTTTGCCTGTGTTTAAGTATAAAGAATATAGTTTAGGTTTTAATGTCATGTGGGAACATCTTTGGACTCTTCCAGAAAGTTCTAATATGTTGTCTGCGGGAATCACTCTCGAAAGGAGTATTTGGTAATGATTTCCTCACTTAAAAAAAGCTTTGTCTCTATTTTGGCCATTTCGGCGTGTTCTGTATTTGCATCTATTGACGCAGAAATGGAAGGGATGGAGGTAGTCTCCCGCGACGACGGAACATTCTTGATAGGTTCCCCGACATACTATTTTGATCGTGCTTTGGGTGCGGGCGGAATTCATTCCGAAAGTGAACTGTGGACGCCTCGTAAACTGCGTTATCGTCTTCTGTTCAATCGCATGTCAGTATTGCCAAGTTGGGATCCGATAGAAGCACCTTCCATTTGGATGAAAACGGGTAATGAATTAGGAGATTTAATTTATCAGGATTTTTTAACGGACCCGAAAGAACGTCCTACCAACAGAACTCCTATTTTGGAAGTTGGATTCCGTACGCCGTTGCTCCATGGCTTGTGGGCAACATTCCGTTTGTTCCAAGATGACCATTACTGCTTCAGATCTTCTTATGGTATCCGACAACATCAAGTGGATGACTTTTTCTCGTTCTTCGGTGAAAACTATCCCATGTTCAGTTCGGCTTATGGCGGACTTGGATTTACAAATGATTTTGTAAATGCTTCGGTGCTTGTCGGAATGGAATACATATGGCTCTTTACAGAAAGTTCCAGATGGATTCCTGTACACTATAAGCCTCGTGTCGAAACACGTGCCGATATCGGAAATTTTTCGACAACGTTTGTCTATGAAAATGCCGAATACCAGAATAAACGTAAAAAGGAAACTGGCGAGCGCACGGAGGTGAACGGCTCCATTATCTATAAATGCGGTGAAAGTTGCCGCCGCGGTATGCTGCAACTTTCTGCAGGGCTTGCCTTCCGCTTTGTCGGTGATGAGGGAACTGTCTATACAGGGCTTGCTAGCGATCGCGTCTTGTGGCCTTTCCTCGAAATGAACGTCCGTCCGCAAGAACATTTGAAATTCGACGTGATGTTTGGCATCAACAATAGGGATTGGCTTGTTCAGGATAGCGTTGAGTACAACATTCCAGTGCTTGAAAAAATGAATGTTTCCATCGGTGCGAAGAACATTTCTGGAACGCGTTTGAATCCGATTGCAGACACTCACGAGTTCTTTGACGGTGATACGATTTCGCTCACTGCTTCTGGTCACATGGATTTGTTGCAAGGTTTTGTTCGCTTTGAAGATTCTCTTACGAATTTCCTTGGTTTTGGCCTTCGCGGAAGTTTTTGGGCTGAATACGGTGCTGAAACATTTGATGTGGATGAATATGTCGATGAAAAAATTTACACGTTCCGTCACGGTGATGTTGCCCGCATAAACTCCTGGATTAAAGGCGTTACGGGAGAATTCTGGTTGAAGCTTTGGCTTAAGGACCTGTTTAACTTTACTGCGTTGACGGGTTTTGAACGAATTGATGGTAGCGAAAAACGCTTCGAAGTGAATCCGGCTGAATTCTTTGTCGCTTTCAATGCAGACTGGCTCATTAAAAAGATGTTCCGCATATCGCATTCCATACGTTATAGAAGCGATGCTCAATGGAATCTCCGCTCCAGGGATCCGTTTGTTGCCAAGGGCGACTGGTTCTGGGATGCAACATTTGAACAACGTTTCCCGAAGTGGGGGCTTTCGCTGACAGGAACCATTATTCAGGCTCTTGGCAAAGATGCGATTGAAACTCCGAATGGTGAATATAGTCGCTTACGCTTCTTCTGTACTGCGAAGAAAGCGTTCTGATGACCAGGATTCCTCTTTAAAGAAATTTTTTTAAAGCTTTCAAGCTAAAGGAATTTGCGAAAGTCTCAAAGACTTTCGCTTTTTCTATCCATTTTGTTGTGTATGCTCCGCTTGTTCTAGCGTTTTTTGCGTTTACGGAGAGTTGCACATGAAGCACGTTGCATTCGATTTTATGTACTGTGATGCTGTGGCGGAATGTTCCGCTTTGTTCAATGGTTTCGACATCGTCTGCGTTGATGTAGTCTTCTGCCTTGGCAGGGAATCCGACGGTAGCTCCGCGAACACTTTCGAAATGCGGGAGTGATAGTTGCCTGTCTAGAAATTTTTGTCCGCCATTCACGGCGAGAATCATTCCGTCTTTGCTTTCTACGACGAGAACCGTTCCGTGCCAGTTTTTTTCCAAACGCTTTTTTACGGGTGGAAATTCAGCTGTTTGTCCGTCTATGAATGCGCGACATTCGTTGTGGAGAGGGCAGGTTTCGCAGAGTGGTGATTTCGTTTTGCACACGGTTCTTCCGAGTTCCATCAAGGCTTCGTTATGCATGTATGCTTTCGGTGAATCCGCTATCTCCCGCGCATAGTTCCAATAAACCTCGGCGCAAGTTTTTTCTGTCATACCCGATCTGTCATCCCGGACCCTGTTCCGGGACGTTGGCAAAAAATCAAGCTTGTACAGCCTGCTGAAAATTCGAACAAGATTCCCGTCCAAAATCGCTTCGCGTTTGTGGTACGCAAGGCTTAAAATGGCTCCTGCGGTGTATGCTCCGATTCCTGGCAACGCTTCCAGTTCCTTCCGCGTCTCGGGCATCTTGCTAGGTCCCTGAGCCTGCCGAAGGGTTGCAACAATCTTCGCGGTCTTTAAAATGTTCCTTGCACGGCTGTAATAGCCAAGTCCTTGCCAGAACTTGAAAACTTCTGCTTCGTCAGCCTTGGCTAGTGTCTCTACATCGGGGAACTGTTTCATCCATCGGATAAAGTAATCCTTGACCGTCGAAACTTGCGTTTGTTGGAGCATCGTTTCGCTAATCCATACGACATACGGATTGCGCTGTGCATCCAAATCGGCCGGCCTCCACGGAAGTTCCGCTACATTCGTCCTGAACCAATCACGCAATCGTTTCAAAGAATCTGGAGTCATTAGTTGTTTGTCAATAGTTTATGGTATGTAGGTATGAGCTACGGGCTCGCACCGGAGTTTACCCTGAGTTTCATCGAAGGGGTGCTTTGGGCTATGGGGAAACTTGAAAAGCTCAAACCCCAGAGCGAAGCGGCCTCAGAGTGCGAAGCACGACCCCATACCTCAAATCCCGAACGTATCTCTCTTCAGTTTCCTAAAGAATTCGAACTGCGTCTTTGTCGAACTTTCGAGCGTGTAACGTTCGCTGCGCTTGTGGCTGTCGATTCGCATCTGCTCATAGACTTCCGGTTTTTCGATTTTGATGGCGCGGCATTCTTCCAATGTCTCAAGCCACTTCGCTTCGTCAATCGGCAAAATGCGTCCGCAGCTGTCGTCTTGCACGATGCTTCTCGGGCCGCCGTAATTGCTCACGATGGCGGGCGTTCCCGTGGACATCGCCTCGACAACGACGTTTCCGAATGTATCCGTGGTGCTCGGGAACAAGAAAAAGTCCGCATCCGCGTAAAGGCTTGCAAGCATTTCTCCGCCTTGCTCTCCGGCAAAGCAGACGCTTGGATTGTCCTTGAACTGCTTCTTGATTTCTTCGAGATACCAACCGTATCCGACGTACATCAGCTCGACATCGTTGAATTTAGTCGAAAACTTTTCCCACACGGAATTCAGGAATTCTAGATTCTTTTCCTTTGATATTCGGCCTATATAGGCAAAGCGCACTTTGTTTTTTGAACGGTCGCCGCCGAACTTTTCCCAAGCGCCTTTTCCGCGCAATTCCGGCGAGAACTTTTCAAGCGGGAGTCCGCGGGGGAGAATCTGCACCTGATTTGCAGGGACCTTCAATTCTTTTTCGAGGATGTTTGCGTAGTCATCGCAGGGGCTGATGACCGGACGGGCCATCCAGTAGAAAATGCGCATGAGCCAAAGCACGTAAGTGTGCATCCACTTCGCCTTCACAAGCGTTTTGGTGTAAGTGGGGACATCGGTGCGGTAATGGCTGAACACCTTAATTCCCGCAATCTTCCCGCAAAGGCAGACGACCCAGGCGCCAGGACTCGGAGTCTCCAGCTCAATCATGTCTATCGGGTAACGCTTGAGCAAGCGGAGTACGGGCGAAATTCGGGGAATCGCGAGTTCGCTGTTCGCGTATCCGAGCTGTTCCATGCTGAACAAACGCGGGAGTAAAATGCAGTAGCTGTTTTCGACAACGCCGCACGGTCGCGTGTTGAACGCGCTGCCTGCAAGGTAGGCCTTCATGCCGTGATCGCGCATGTACGGAATCACGTTTCTCAAGTTGTTCGCGATACCGTTTGTTTCGTCCAAGTTGTCAGAATAAAACAGAATGCGTACGTCGTCCGGGGCTCTGCGATTGCGTTCCCTTTTCAAATAGAAACGCAACTTCAACAGCTTCGGCAAGTTGATAATCGGTGTCAAAAAGACCAGGGGTGGAATCCAGCAGGTGCGGATATTTCCAGGAGGCTTGTGTTTGAACGAGAAAAACTTGCGGAAGGTACTCGTCACCTTGCGGCCAAAAATGGCCGGGCGCGTATCCAGTTTGTCGCTAGCCTTGAGCTTTGTTGAATCTGACGCAGTCGTCATACTTCACTCCTTTGCCACCGAACAAGTCCAATGCGCTCCCAATGGTGAGGTCGATTTTTCCGTTGGATATTTCTTTGCAATGCTTCAAGTCGTCAAGCGATTTTGCTCCGCCGGCGTATGTGACCGGGATGGGGCTGTTTTCGGCGAGGAATCGAATCAAGTCGTCGTCCATGCCTTGTTGCTTGCCTTCGACGTCTGCTGCGTGAACCAAAAATTCATCGCAACTTTTGGCGAGGTCTTCAAGCGTTTCCTTGGTAATCTCGATATCGATAATCGTCTGCCAGCGATTCGTCGCAATCTTCCATTGCTGTCTGCCATCGACAATTCCTGTACGCTTGCAGCTCAGGTCCAGAACCAAATGCTCCTTACCTACGGTCTTGACGAGTTCCGCCAACCGTTCACGGTCGAGGCGCCCTTCCGGGAAAATCCAGCTCGTTACAATCACGTGTGAAGCTCCCGCTTCAATATACTCTTGAGCGTTCTGGGCGTTGATTCCTCCGCCCACTTGAAGCCCGCCCGGATACGCTGAAAGCGCGTCCTTTGCCGCGCTTTCGTTCCCTTTGCCAAGCATAATCACGTGTCCGCCCTTGATGCCGTCTTTCTTGTAGAGTTCGGCAAACCAGGCAGACGAACGGTCTGTCTCGAAATTGGTTTGGAGCCCCGCTCCGCTATCGGAGAGTGAACTCCCGACGATCTGCTTCACTTTTCCGTCGTGCAGATCAATGCAGGGTCTAAATTTTGTCATTAATCCTTGACCCCGGTGATTGCCCAGTCGATTTTTTTGCCAAGTCCGTTCTGGCTACGGCCGCGGTAGAACAGCACTTCGCCGCCCGCAGCGATTTTCATAGCCTTCTTGGCGAACCAGCCTTCGACCTTGTCCAAGAGCGATGCCTTCTGCAATACCTTGTTCACGGGGAACACCATCGGCGGAATCCCGTTCTTCCATTCAAAAGCTAAGGTCGTCTTGGGGAACTTCTTGCCGTTGTAGTCGGCGCCGCCTTCCTTGATTTTTGTCGGGATGGCGACTTTCGTACCCTGTTGGCCATTGTACAGAGCATAACCCATCAGCTGACCGTCTGTCGTGAGGGTAATGCGTCCGGCATACATTGAGGCCTTTTCGTTAGTGCTGAAGTTGATGGTGCGGCTGGCAATGTCTGTTGCCTGGGCCGTTTGCCATGTCTGGTCCATGTAGGCGTAACCCTTGACGGTCAAGGTGTCTTCGTTGTAGGCGATTTTACCAGTAACTCTGCCGTACGGAATGTGGATGTACTGCGCAAACTTTTCCTTGCCGAAAGTCCAAACTCCGTTTCCGGGGACCATGCCCGGCACGGCGCTTTCGAACGTCACGTCCAAAAGGAACTTTCCGCCCTTGTCGGCGCTGAACATGACATGGTGACCCTTGCCCGGCTTGTTTTCGAGCAGGTATTCATCGGTCTTGATGGTGATGGTCGCCTTTTCCTTGTTGGCGACAAGGCGCTCGGGCGGATATTGGCGACCGACAGAATAGGTTTTTCCCTTGAAGTTCCAGAAGTTCAAGTCGCAGCCGATTTTACGGCCCGAGCCTGGCACGTTGAGGACGGAATAGTTCACGAAAGCACGTGTTCCGTTGTCGAACACGAACTGGTAACTCCAGGTTTCGTTATATTCCTTGGAAATAGCCTGGTGCGGCATAAAGTCGTTCACGGTGAGCGCTCTGTCAGCACCTTGTGGAGCGGAAACTTCTGCGGCGTGTATTGCCGTAGAAAAGAAAAAGAGGGTACAAATCCCCAAAGCAAAATTTTTTATTTGTAATCTCATGCTAAAAAAATAAAAAAAAGCGGCTCCAGTGGAACAGCTTTATTGTAGAAATTCGCTGAACTGCGTTTTTTGAGGATGAATGGCTTCTAAATTGAGCGAGTTACAGGCGCAAGTCTCGACCCATGCCCATTTTGAGCTCCACGCGGCGGCGGACGACCATTTCGTTGAACAAGTCGGAGAGGCAGTCTTCCATGCAAATCATGGGTTTCCAGCCGAGACTCATCACTTTTGACGGGTCTCCGATCAGGAGCGGAATGTCGTTGCTGCGGTCGTAGCCGGGGTCGAACCTGAAATCGACGCTGACGCCCGAGATTTCGACAAGCATTTCGACGAGTTCGCGGAATGTGTAGGACTTTCCGCAGCAGATATTGAACGCTTCGCCCGATTCGGCTGTATTCAGAATCTGGATGGCGGCGCGCGCAACGTCACGCACATCGACGACATCGCGGCTCACGTCAAGGCTTCCCGAATAGATGACTGGTTCTGCTCCGTAATACTTTATCTTCACCAGCTGGTACGCGATGGATGGAATCACGAAGCGACGGCTATGGTGCGGCCCTGTAAAGTGGAACGGGCGTACGAACACGATATGGAGGCCGTTCGCGTTGCGGAACTGGTTGCCGAGAATTTCCATGCACGCCTTGGATGTGGCGTACGGCGTGAGCGGGTTGGGAGGGTCGGTTTCCTTGTGCAGGTAAGTCAGCTGCTGTTCCGTGCGGCCGTAGATTTCGCTGCTGCTGAGGAGCAACACTTTTGCTCTCGGCACGACCTGGCGCACGGCTTCGAGGAGAGTCTGAGTGCCAAGCAAGTTGATGTTCAGCGTTTCGTAAGGCTTCTTGTAGCTGAGTCCCACGGAAGATTGGCTAGCCAAGTGATAGATGTGCGTCGGGGAAACTTTCTGGATCATTTCCTGGACGTTTCTGAAATCCAGCAGGTCGCCCGTCAAGTATTGGACGCCTTCGACTTTTTGCCAGGGCTGCGGAAGCTCGTCACTGAAACTGTAGAGTTCGTGATTAGTACCAGTCAAGTTTGACAATATGCTAAAACCAAGCGATCCCGTACCTCCGGTAACCAAGATGCTCATCTAAACCTCACTTGCCCGGATGGCGTTCCAGGCGTTTGCGATAATACCCTTATCAATATTACAAACTTTTTCGACCTTTCCAATCCTTGTAGGCAAAATATAAACACGAGTGCCTTTTTCGGCCTTCTTATCGACGGCCATTGCTGCCCATGCCCCTTCGACATCCACATTGAAGGTCTTGGGGAAACCAAGTGCGTCTAGCAACGCATTTTGGCGAATTTCGTCTTCTCTCGAAAGTTTCCCGAGGAGGACTGCGGCGCGTGCAGCCACTCTCATGCCAAGCGATACCGCTATTCCGTGGCTGAACAGTTCGTAATGGGTCAGTTTTTCGATGGCATGTCCGAACGTGTGGCCGTAATTGAGGATGGCGCGGAGTCCGGCTTCCTTTTCGTCGATGCCGACCACTTCGGCCTTGATCTCACAACTGCGGAAAATCATGTGCTTTAACACGTCAAAGTCGTGAGCCTTGATTTTCTCGACGTTGTTTTCAAGATAAGTGAAAAATTCCTCATCGTAAATCACGCCGTACTTGACGATTTCGGCAAGCCCCGCGAGGTACTCGTTGGCCGGGAGCGTGTTCAGTACGGAAATGTCGCAGACAACCGCTTTCGGCTGGTAGAATGCGCCAATCATGTTCTTGCCTTCGGCATGGTTCACGGCGACCTTGCCGCCAACGGAACTATCGACCATCGACAGAAGCGTTGTCGGGAACTGTACGAATGGAATGCCTCGTTGGTATGTTGCCGCTCCGAAGCCCGCCATGTCACCGACGACACCGCCGCTGAACTGCAAAAGGCAGCTCTTGCGGGTGTAGCCGCGATGCAGCATAAAACTGTACAGCTGATTCAAGTTGTGGAGCGTCTTGTGGCCTTCGCCAGCCTGGAACTTGAAAATCGGGCAGCGACCCGCCTGGCCGCGCAGTTCCGAAAGCTTTATGCTCTGTTCCCTCGCAATCGTCGTGTCTGTACAAATCAGGAATTCGTATGTGGGCGAGAGGCGGAGCCCTTCGAGCATGATGGCTACATCCGGCACGATGTTCTTGCCGATGAAAATCGGGTAGCGCCCGCCTTCGCTCGGATAGACGTCCAGCGCATGGCTTTCCCAGAACTTGAGCATGTGCATGATGCGTTCTGAAACATGGGCCTCGGAACAGTCGTTTGAACTTTCGACGCTGAAATCTGCATTGGCGTAGTTCTTTTCGCGTTCCTTGAGCATGACCTTGATTTTCTCAAGACGTTCTTCGTCCGTGAGGTTGGCAAGCAGTGGACGAGTGTTCTTGCGTCCGATGCGTTCCGAAAGGATTTCGGGTTTTGCCCACAGGCGAATGATGGTTCCGTTTTGACGGATGACTTTCAGGTTTTCAGGTTGAGTTAGGGCGCCTCCGCCAAGGGAAACGATTAACGGTTTCTCGCTCTGTGCTATTTCTGCAATCACATCGCGTTCCATCTTGCGGAACGCGGCTTCTCCGTCCTGTTCAAAAATATCATTGATGGATTTCCCGGCGCGTTCGACAATGACATTGTCTGTATCGACGAACGGGCGTCCGAGACGGTCTGCGAGGGCACGACCTGTGCGGCTCTTGCCGCTGGCCATAAATCCGGTAAAGTATAAATGCTTCTTCATCTTAGCCCTGCATTCCTTTGCGCATAATCGCGGTGAGTTCTTCGTTTGTCTTGTTCTCGGTTTCTTTCGGGAACCATTTCTTGAAACTTTCTAGCCCCTGGTGGACTAGCATGCCTTCGCCGGTCACCACCTTGCAACCCTTGGCTTCGGCCATTTGCAAAAGCTTGGTGCGAGGCGGGGTATAAACGATATCGCAGACGACCTGGCCTTTGTGCAGACATTCGTCTGTAACGGGGGATGCGTCAACGTTCGGAGTCATGCCGACCGAAGTGGCGTTGATGATGATGTCGAAATGGGCAGAAATGCTCTCGAATTCGGAAAACGTCGTAACTTGAACATCCTTGAAATTCTTGTCGCCAGCTTTGCCCGACTGGAAAAACTTGTTCAACGAACTGGCGAGCGAGTCGCCTTTTTCTTTGGTGCGGCAAACAATTGTAAGCTCGTTTCCTTGTTCCACAAGCGTAAACGCAATCGACTGCGCTGCGCCTCCGTTTCCGAGCAGCGCAATCTTTTTGCCAATCGGATTTACCCCGTTCTCTTCGAGATTTCGCACACAACCATACGGGTCAGTCGTCGTACCGCAGAGAGTCCCGCCGACAACGCCATCCTTCCAGTAGAGCGTGTTCACGCTGCCGGTGAACTTCGAAATTTCCGAAAGTTCATCGACCAGGCGGGGAGAACCGTCTGCGTTGAAAAATTCCGTCTTGTAGGGAATGGTGACGTTTGCGCCGCGGAACTTCATCGCCTTGAAGCCTTCAATGGCTTTGGCAAAATTTTCAGGTTCTGGAGCGTAGGGGAGATACGCCGCATCGATGCCGAGTGCTTTAAACAAAGCGTTGTGCATAGCGGGCGATTTGCTGTGTGCAACCGGATGCCCGAAAATGCAAAGAGTTTCCGTCTTTCCGTTTATGGAAGCCAAAGTAACCTCGTATGTCCTTCCCACCTGTGGGGAAAAACTCTAAATAAATACACTACAAAGATATATTATTCTAGATAAAAAATTATGCAATAAGAAATTAACAGTGGGTAGTAGGCAGTAGGAAGTAGACAGTAGGAAGAGGCTTTCCCGCCGGAACCTGTCATTCCCCTAAAGGGGCTTGACATGTTCGCCTCGGATATAGAAACATGCAAGCATGTTTCTGCATCGCCCGGCTCCATTGTCATTCCCGCCTCCGAGTGGGAATCTCCTTCTTGTATAGTAACGATTTTAAAAGCTTTCGTCTTTCGTCTGTAGCCGCGTAGCGGCGTTCTCTCGTCTAAACGCCCCCTAGACACAATTTCTATATTTACATTCGATGAAATTACCTATCGTTTGCATAATTGGACGTCCGAATGTCGGGAAGTCCTCCCTTTTCAACCGCATTCTTGGCCGCAGGGCTGCCGTGGTCAGCGACCGCGATGGCGTTACGCGTGACCGTCATTACCAGAATGCGATTTACAAGGGTCATGAATTTACAGTCGTCGATACGGGCGGATTTTTGCCTGATGATTCCATCGACGTTTTGGCGGATAGCGTCCGTGCGCAGATTTTCAATGCCGTGAACGAGTCCGATCTCGTGCTGTTCATGGTCGATATTCGCGTGGGCATTACCAAGCTCGACCAGCAGTTTGCACGTCTTATCCGCAAACTCGATAAAAAGGTCATTCTCGTTGCGAACAAGAGCGAATTGCAGGGCGACCGCCAGGAAAGTTATGAATTTTTGAAGCTCGGCTTCGGCCAGCCGCGTACGATTAGCGCATTGACGGGATACGCTTGTCTCTCGCTTTTGGATGAAGTTGTTTCTGTGCTGCCGACTCCGGTTCGTGGTGAGCGCCGTGAGGAACGTCCCATCCGTTTTGCAATCCTCGGGCGCCCGAATGCG
Organism: uncultured Fibrobacter sp.; assembly: GCA_946415675.1. GTDB lineage: Bacteria > Fibrobacterota > Fibrobacteria > Fibrobacterales > Fibrobacteraceae > Fibrobacter. Next base: position 10,447 of record CAMKTL010000009.1, on the reverse strand, counting down.
GGCAAGAGTACGCTCCTCAATCGCCTGTTGAACGAAGAACGCGCCGTTGTTTCGGACATTCCGGGAACCACCCGCGACTCCATCGACTGTGACTTTATCGTTGACGGACAAAAGTTCGTGGTCACGGACACCGCAGGTCTCCGCAAGAAGGCGAAAGTCGAAGACGAAGTCGAGGTGTTCAGCAACATGCGCACGCTCGAAAGCATCCGCCGTTCGGATTTGTCCGTGCTCGTCGTCGATTGCACCCGAGGCATGGAAATCCAGGATTACCGCATCATTACGGAAATCCGCAAGGCTGGGAAGGGTCTTATTGTCGTTTTGAACAAGTGGGATATTCTCCCGAACAAGAACGACAAGTCTTTTGACCACATGATTCGTGACCTCCTGGAACGCGAACCGATGCTTGAATTTGTACCGATTCTTTCGATCAGCGCCAAGGAAGGCCAGCGTGTGGGCCGTGTCATCCAGGCGATTCAGACCGTGTATGCCAACTGCCGCCGTGTGCTTGGCCGTGACCGCGTTGCCGAAAGTTTTGCGAACTTCTTGCAAGAGAAGGCGCCTCCGAGCCACAACGGCCGCGTCGTCATGCTTACGCGAGCCTGCCAGGTCATGGTGGAACCGCCGGTCATCGCTGTAGAAACGCGCACTCCGGAACTTGTCGATGAATCGTACAAGCGCTACTTGCTCAAAAAGTTTTATGACGAGTTCCAGCTGCAGGGCGCCCCGCTCCGCTTGAACTTCGATAGGAAATTAACTCTTAGAAAGGACGAAGAACTTGAACAGTTTACTGAGCTTTCCAATAGCGTACTTGCTGGGGTCGATCCCCAGCGCCATATGGGTAGCAAAACTCGCGAAAGATAAAGATTACGATATTCGTGATTACGGTTCCAAGAATGCGGGCCTTACGAATACGTTCCGTGTGCTTGGCTGGAAGCCGGCTTTGCCAGTTGTCTTCATGGACCTTTTGAAAGGTTTCCTTGGACCGTTTATCGCACAGAAAATGTGCGAGGCCCAAGTCGCCGCTGGCGGCGCTGATTATAGCGCCTGGGTTCCGCTGGTCGCGGGTCTCCTCGTGATTCTCGGGCACAGTTTCACCTGCTTTGCGGGGTTCCGCGGCGGTAAAGGCGTGCTCGCCGCGCTCGGCGTTTTTCTTGCGATTCTGCCGCTCACGGTGCTTTCGGCTTTTGCTCTTTGGATTATCCTTACTGTTACGACGAAGTACGTGTCCGTTGGTAGCATTTTCGGGTGCGCCCTTCTCGGAATCCTCGCTATTTTCGGGTATGTATGCCCGGAATACTATTTCGAGAGCGTAAACCTCGGACAGATGATTTTGGCATTAGTTGTCGCGGTGTTCGTCATCGTAAAGCACAAGTCGAACATAAAGCGCCTCCTCAACGGCACTGAAAACGGTTTTGGCTCTAAGCGCAAAACAAATGCGTAGGTTGAGTGTCGCGGCCAAGCTTGCTTGGACATGACCGAAACCAGCATTTGGGACTAGAGCGTAGCGATAGTCCAACTAATGGACTTGCCTTTCTCACCTTTAGGTGGAAATCTCCATTACATTTTTTGAATAATGGCGGGCGCAATTCCATAAAATATTGTAGATTATTGGAAAAATTGAATTTAAAGGATATTTGCTCATGAAAGTTACAGTTTTAGGTACTGGTGGCTGGGGGCTTACGCTTGGCCAAGTTGTTTACGAAAACAAGAACGAACTTACTTTTTGGACGAATTCTCAGGCTGAAGTAGATTTGCTTTCTACCGAGCACCAGTACAAGGACAAACTTCCGGGTGTCATTTTCCCGGCTGATTTCAAATATACAACCGACATGCATGCCGCTTTGAACGGCTGTGATATGGTCTTGATTGTCGTGCCGTCTCAGTTTATGGCTGGCGTTGCCGCTAATCTCGGTTCCTGGACTCCTGAAAAGGGTAAGGAGCCGATTGTTGTCTGCGCCACGAAGGGCATTCTCGAAGGCACGGACCAGCTCATGAGCGAAGTCATCCTCGAAAAGGTGCCTTGGCTGACCGAAGACAAGATGGTCGCTTTCAGTGGTCCGTCTCATGCAGAAGAAGTGAGCCGCCACGTGCTTACTGCCATTGTGGCCGCTTGCGTGAACGAAGAATCTGCAAGGATTGTGCAGAAGGCGATGAGTTGCTCTTATCTCCGCGTCTATACCTCGACAGATATCGTGGGTGTAGAACTTTGCGGCTCCGTGAAGAACGTGATTGCCATTGCTTCCGGCGTGCTTTATGGCCTCGAAGCTAGCGGCAAGTTCAAAATTGGCGATAACACCCGCGCTGCAATTCTCACTCGCGGTCAGGCTGAAATGTGCCGCTTGGGCAAGGCTCTCGGTGCAAAGCCCGAAACGTTTGCAGGCCTCGCCGGTATGGGCGACCTTATTGTGACGTGCCTTTCTCAGCACAGCCGCAACCGCTACGTGGGCGAACACATCGGCAAGGGCGAAACGCTCGACCAGGTGCTCGCCGGCATGAAGATGATTGCCGAAGGCGTGCCGACTTGCCGCAGTACACGCGCGCTTGCCAAGAAGCTCGGCGTCGAGATGCCGATTGTCGAAGCTGTCTATCAGATGCTCTTCGAGAACCGCAAGGTCGAAGACGTGGTCAAGGAAATCTGGGGCCGCGAACTCAAGGCCGAAAACTGGGCTTAGTTCTCCCTTCGTTAGAATTAAAACAAAAGAATCCGCAGCCTTGTGTGCCGCGGATTTTTTTGTATTGAAAATGGCCCGCCATTGGGCAGGCCATTTCTAAAGGTTCTGAGTGCTATTTACTTCTTGATAACGCGCTGGGCGTTAGCCTTGGTCTTCAAAATGTAGGCGCCTTGGCGGAGGCCCGGCTTGAGAGTTCCGTTGGCATTGAGCGCATCGCCCTTGCGGCCCTTCCATACAAGATTTCCGTTCATGTCGAAAACGGTCGCTTCGGCGTTGAGGTTGTTCGCGGCAAAGTTCGTACGCATGCCCTTGATGGCGTCCGTGTTTCCGCCGCATCCGACGGCGACTATCTTTGCAATGAGGAGACCGGTGTTATCGCTGTTGAACGAAAGCTGCGTGGAGCCGAAGGGGGCGCCGGTCGAGTCGATTTCGTTGTCAAGCGGGACTGATACATCGGCCCAGGAACCTGCAGGAGCGGTGTTGCCGTACTGGTAGCTGCTCCATGTGCTGCCACCTGCACCGCCGATGTTCACGGAGGCGTCTTCGTTGTCGATGCTGCGAACGGTAAATACGAGTTCCTTGCACTTGGTCAGCGGTTCTTTGACGGCAGCTGCATCGGGGAGCGTAAAGAGGGCGTGCTGATAACCGCAGTCATCTTGGGCGCAACCCGCAAGCGGAACCTTCACATATTTGCTCACGCCGTCGAGGGCTGTTGTCTCGAACGTCACGGCCTTGAGCGTTTCATCGCTTTTCCAGCCTTTAGCGGCGCTTTCGTTGGCGTAATCGACAATCACGAGCGTGTCTGCAAGTTGCTTCGACGGATCGATGTAGGGGTCGTCGATGGGGGAGTCTTCGCACTGGAGCGCTGCTGTATTGCTAGTGGTGAAAACGACCGTCGTGATGGACTTTGCCGGGGCGTCGATGATGGCGCCTGCGGTAATCGCCTTGCTCTTGTCGCCGCTTTCGACGGACTGCACGGCAGAAACAGGATTGTAACCGTTTACAGACAGATTTAAACTCTGTGCGGAACCTTTGTTGATGGCGACAACGGTAATGGAATCGCAGTCGGCACTACGGAATGCGACCGTGTAGAGGTCGTTTCCGTCGCTCGTGGTGTTCACCACGCGCCAGCCTGGGTTCACGAACTTCGAATAGTGACGCATGGCGTGGTATTCGGGGTTGATGTAGAGTTTCGCTTCCTTGCAGCTGCTCCAGCCTTCACCCGGGCAAACGCCGATGAGCTGGCCGTTCTCTTCGCCCCAGAAGAGTTCCCAGGCGATATAGCCGTTGAGTTTGCCGCCGGTGAAGCCGACTTGCATGATGTGTGCAAGGCCGAGCATGTCCTGTGCACGTACTGCGTTTTCCATCGTGCAAAATTCCGTCATGATGATAGGCTTGTTGTCGCTGCCGTAGTTCTTGCCGATAGCAGTCATCGCCTTGCGGAAGTTTTCCGGATTCAGGTAGTTCTGGCCGGAGTTGTCGTTGCCATCGCCTGCGTGGTACAGGTGGTAGGCATAACCGTCAACGTTCTTGTCATCGAAAGCCTTTGCATACTTTTCGAAATTGTTGTAACCGATGCCGAGCGGTTCCGGTCCGAGAATCTTCGGCGGGTTTGCAAGCGTACTGATGGAATCGCGTACGGCTTGGAGAGCTTGTTTGTAGCCTGCAATTTCACCAGTTTCGGTGGGTTCAAACAAGGTTTCTTCGTATTCGGCTTCCATGTCCGGTTCGTTCTGCAAACTGATATAGTCGGGAATAATGCCCATCTGTTCGTAAGCCTGCAGAGAAGTCTTCCACCAGTGAGCGAATTCGCTATAGACATACTTGCCGTAGGGATCGTTGCTTGATTTTTTGAGTGACTTGTCGCTCTTGGAATGGCCCTGGTTTCCGTTCACGCTTCCACTCGGCTTGAGGCGTCCCGGAGCAGACCAACTGGACATTTCCACCTTGAGGCGGTTGCCGAGACGTTCCTTGCCTGCCTTGACGATTGCGACATCTGCTGCGATACTTGTGGTGTCTTCTTGCTTCCAGTTACCGATGCGGAGTAAGGAAAGATTCAGGCCCGTGAACGCCGTATCGTAGAAGTCCTTCTGCATCGAAGAACTCATGGCGGTAATCCAGCTCTGGTAATAGGCTGCGCCTGCACCAAACCCGACAACCTTCTGGGCTGTGGATGCGGGGTTCACCGTGATGTTTGCGGCAAAGGCGCTTGAGGCGAGCAATGCCGTAGAAATCAAAAATTTTTTCATAAAGCTCCTTAAATCATACACCAAAAAGAAAGATAAAAAAGTAGTGGCTTGTAGGCCATAGTCAGCAGATGAATGACGTGAAGAGTGTTGTTTGAATTCGATGTTCGATTTTCTTTGAACTTCGAAATGTGACGCCTGTCACAGAAACCGACGTCGGTCATGGACCATTAGTTTGTGAATCTTGAGCCCTAATAAATTAGTACGCTCCGTCGCCTTTGAACACGACCTTGAACGTCTTGAGGATGAGCTTGATATCGTCGCCAAGCTTGCCGTCGCGGCGGATGTAGTCGTTGTCGAGACGCATCTGCCCTTCGAACGGAATGTTGCTGCGACCGCTGACCTGCCAGATGCAGGTGAGACCCGGAGTCACAGAAAGACGCATGCGGTGCCACGGTTCGTATTCGGCGACTTCTTCCGGAATGGGCGGACGCGGACCGACGATAGACATTTCGCCTTTGAGAATATTGATAAGCTGTGGCAATTCGTCGAGACTGAACTTGCGGAGAATGTGGCCGAACGGATAAATTCGCGGATCGTTTTTCATCTTAAACGTCTTGCCACCTGTTTCGTTCTGCGATAGCAATTCTTTTTTGCGTTCTTCGGCATCGACATACATGCTGCGGAATTTGTACATTGTAAACAACGTACCGTTCCGTCCAACACGTGTTTGCTTGAAGATGACAGGCCCCTTCGGGTCACTGACCTTGACCGCTAGAGCGCAGAACAAAAGGAGTGGCGAGAGAAGAATCAGGGCGATAGAGGAACAAGTGACATCAACAGTTCTCTTGATGATATGCCTGAAGCGAATCTTGTGCGGGTGTTGCCAGATGTCCGAAAGGTTCAGCCTGTTCAACGTGAAGAAGCTTCCGTTAGTGCTGTTGAACTCCTTCAGCTTGCAGTCCATTTCGAGATTATCCTTTTCTTGATAACCTGTGTAAAGGTACGCTTGGAATATAGGAGCCTTCGGTTTGTGGCGCAAAGCCTGGATGAGTCCCGCGTCATTCAGCTTGTGCAGGATTTCCTTGCGGATGGCTTCTAGCGTGCTCATGTCCGAATTCAGGAGAATGACGCCGATACCGCTGTTGTCGCTCAGGTAACCAAGGACGTCGATGAACCTCAAATGCGAAAACATCGTGAGGACACTGATTTTCCATGTATTTTCGACAATCTTCGACGGGCGACCCCAGCCGAGCACGTCGTACTGGTGCGAATAAATCTTTATAAATAGGAATGGCTTGCGGGTGCGGTTTGCGCGCAAAAACTCCTCGTTCAGTCGGGCCTTGAATAGTTTGACCGGATAAACGATGTTCTTTAGCTTTTGCTCGTTTAGAATCGAACCAATTGCTGGGTTTACGGCTTCCTGTTCCATGGTTGATAATATAGTAAAAAGAAAATTTGGGATTAGAATTTGGGGGCATGTAATTTAGGGGTTATAATCTAGGAGTGTTACTTATACTTTTTTTTTGACATTTTATCGCAATTTTTCAACCGTTAATCGCTAAATTCTATGTATCATTTTTGTATAGAATTGTAAGATTGTACTTTATTCTTCAGTAATTTTTAAGAAAAATGTCCAAAGAGGGACCATGAAACACACATTTTTGTCTATTGTGGCAGTTTTGTCTTTCGCTATTACGGCAAAAGCTTCACTAACTTCATCAAACGGCTGTTACCAGATCGGCACTGCAGACGACCTCTACGAATTTGCGGAACTGTTTAATACCTATTACGCTGATTCTTTGCCGCCACGCCTCGATTGCGCCAAATTGACCCAGGACATCGTGGTGAACGAGAATGTGCTGAAGGCGGATGGAACTCCCAATGAAGGTCCTTTTAGACCATGGGAATCCATAAGATCTTTTGAAGGAACTTTTGACGGGCAGAATCATACGATATCGGGCCTGTACCAAGTGGATAATGAGTATAATCTGGGATTGTTCAGCTTTTTCAATGGCTCTATAAAAAATTTGGGAATTGTCGATGCCTATTTCTATATGCCCGAAGTCGAAGACAAGGATTCTTATCGCATTTTAGATGTTGGAGCCTTGACTGCTTTTGCTGGGGATTCCGTAGTTGTAGATAATTGCTTTAGTTCCGCTACGGTAAAATCTGATTCTAAAGGAGGAAATGGTGTTGCGGGTTTGGTCGGCTATGCAAGTGGCGGAGTTAAGATAAAGGATAGCCATAATGACGGCTTGGTCGTTTCTACTGAAGAATCTGGTGGAGCGGGTGGACTTGTGGGCTATGCAGGGAGCTTGTCAACCATTACTTTGACTAATTCTTATAATACGGGATCGGTTAGAGGAAACCGTTATGTTGGTGGGTTGATTGGTTACGCGGTGCAAGAAAGAACTAGAACAGAAGAGCGCTTCAATAAGTCTGTGAATTATGGCAGCGCAAAGTTCCTTGTCGAACGATGCTACAATTCGGGGATTGTCCATGGCGGGGAAGGATACAGTGGAGGGCTTGTTGGCCGCGGACAGGGAACTATAAAGGAAAGCTACAATATCGGTGCTGTTGATGGAATGTCTAGTGTTGGAGGGTTGATCGGTATAACATCTTTGAAAGATGCTTCTAGTGATACATTGCGTATAGAAAGTTCCTATAACAGGGGAACGGTCAAAAAAATTATCCCCAAAAGTGTGCCGGATTCTTTGTTGGAAATGTACCATAGTTATGTTGGTTGTGTTATTGGGGGCTTTGTAGGAAATGTTAAAAATGTGGCTTCTTTTATAGTGAATTCGTATAATGCGGCAGACATTATCCATGATGGCAAAGTGGAAAATTTGTTGATAGGGGCAGACGAGTATAGTAGTGTCAAAATGGAAAATTTGGCGAACAAGAAAGTTGCCAACGGAACCTTTTATGAAGGTGTCGTTACGGCAGATGATTCTTTGTTTAATAATGGTACAGTGGCCACGTATTTGCACGAATACAATAAAGTTTGGGGTCAGGAAACCTTCGGTAAAGGCAAGTATCCCGATTTTAGCGGAAAGGTAAATGTTTCCATAGGGGTCCATTCTATAACATGGCATACTTTTGATGGGGATACAAGTGTTTATCCGTCAAAATATACGGAAGGACTGGTTTTCTCACTCCCTGCAAATGTCGAACGTGAAGGATATCTGTTCGATGGCTGGTATTCGGTGGCAAAACCTACGGACAAAGATATGAAACTTGAAAAAATAGGCCCTAACGACAAAGGAAACAAAACGCTTTATGCTCAATGGCTACAAATAAAGAAACCTAAAATCGACAGCTTGTGTTACGCCATTTCGAACGTGGCAGAACTTTATGGCTTTGCTTCGATTGTGAACGGCATAAACGGAATGGAACGCGAGGAAAACGCTTGCGGAAAATTGACGCAGGACATTGTGGTGAATAAGCAGGTGCTTGATTCTGAAGGGGAGTTGAATGTTCAAAAATCGTTTAGGACGTGGATCCCGATGAAAAATTTTAAGGGCGCTTTCGACGGTAATGGACACTTTATCTATGGGCTGTATTTCAATAATGTAAGACAAAGTAATGTTGGTTTTGTGGGTGATGGTGGTGCGGCTATCATAAAAAATCTGAAATTGGAGGACTTCTATTTTAATGGTGATGAAAATGTCGGTGGTTTTGTGGGATATGTTACGGGTAAAGAAAAAGATTCCTACATGGAAAAAGATGTCTTTGTTATAACAAATTCATTTGCACATGGACTTGTTGAAGGTAATGATAAACTAGGTGGCTTTATAGGGCAAATTAACGAGACTTCTGTGAATATAACGAATTCTTATAATTCCAGCATGGTTTCGGGTAGTGCCTCATGTGGCGGCTTTGTAGGACGGATTTATCATTTCGGAACAATTGATATTCAAAGATGTTATAATACGGGAACTGTTATTGGGGTTAGCTATATCGGTGGATTGGTGGGTGAAGCCTATGGCTACCCGGAAGTCTATGTGGTAAACAGCTACAATCAGGGTCGTGTATCAGGTCTTAGGAATGTGGCGGGAATACTCGGATGGATGAAATCTGTTTCCGGGGAGGTTGTTGTGCTCAACAGTTACAATGCGGGTGAAATTGTTTCTGTCGTAAATCAGGGTGACGGGAATGGGGCGTCACTTGTCGGTTATGGCGAAGGTGGCTACTATTCGTTTGACAACGCTTTCTATTTAAATCAGCCTAATATGACGGCGATTAACGTGCCAGATCCTGTTGATGCGGGTCAGTTTGTAGCACATATTTCAGATAGTGGTTTTGTTGCTGTTGCAGAGAATCAGTTAACGGGTGGTACTGTTGCTGATTCGTTGCGGGGCTGGTATGAAAAGGATGGCGAAAAACCGAAGGAAAATGGCGAAGATGGGTTTGCATGGGCAGAAGACCCTCCAGGAACGAAGATCCTTCCGCATTTGAATTTGGAAAATACAAAACATCGTGTGATTCTTGTTCTTGGTGAAGATGGCAAGATAGCGAAAGGACATGACGTGACATATTACGAAGAAGGCGTGCCAGTAAATCTGCCGGAATCGCAGTACGTGTCACGTGATGGCTACTTTTTTACAGGGTGGTATGAGGACAGAGATTGTTATAGTTCAGGATGTTCTGGTACTCCTAAGACTGCGGTTGATGTAAGTAATACAAAAAATCAGGTGTTTTATGCTGGTTGGAAAATCGACAGCACGTTGATTTCGAGTTCCTCTGAGATTGCGTCCAGTTCTAGTGCAGAATCTTCAAGTTCCGCAAAATCGTCTTCGAGCGTATCAAGTAGTTCTTCTGCAAAGTCCAGCTCTAGTTCTGTAAAATCTTCCAGTTCCTCAGTCAAGTCGTCTAGTTCTTCGGCTAAGTCATCCAGTTCTTCTGCAAAAACGCCTAGTTCGAGCAGTTCTAAGGGCAAGTCGAGCAGTTCCAAGACGAACCGCATAGATGTCGCTCCCGTGCCGCAATTTAGCGTGACTGTTCTAGGCAATACTTTGCAGGTGGCGGGTGCCCGTGTTGGCGCCAAGTACGCATTATTCGATATGCAGGGCAACAAAGTTCGCCATGGAACTGTTCAAGGCGCGAATTTTAGCGTCGGTGTTCCGGTAACAGGCCGATTTGTGCTCCAGATTGGTAGTGCATTGCGTCCGGTGACTGTGAAATACTAGTATAAAATTCTATATTAGCGCCGTAAAATTTAAAATGGAGACGCTATATGTTGCGTATTGGTTTAATTGGCACGGGTACCGTTGGTGGCGGTGTCATTCAGATTCTTGAACAGAAGATTGCGGAATACAAGGAAAAATTGGGTGTTGAACTGGAACTTGCCTGCATCTGCGCCAAGTCCGACGAGGAAGTTGCCCCGTACAAGGCTAAAGGTTACAAGGTTTCGACCAATGCCGACGAAATGATTGCCGGTAACGATATTGACGTGCTCGTGGAACTTGCCGGCGGCTACAATATGCCGCGCAAGTGGATTTTGGCCGCGCTCGAAAGTGGTAAGCACGTGGTGACTGCCAACAAGGCTCTCCTCGCCAAGTACGGTCACGAAATTTTCCCGCTTGC
>CAMKTL010000008.1:0-111906 GCA_946415675.1 uncultured Fibrobacter sp. | reverse complement strand
GCGACGACCTTGTCATAGACTTTCTGAAGGTAAGCATTCTTGATTGCCATTTTATTATATCTCCGTTGAGAATTTTGTTTGTTGTTTTTGACGGCAATAAAGATAGTAAAGAGCGCTACAAAAAAGTGAAAACAGGGTCAAAAACTTCAATTTCTTACATTTTTGTAAGTTAGTTTTTTATCAGTTTTAACGATTGCTTTTTTTCGTTAAAAAACGAGGGTTACAAAATCAATTACTTACATTTTTGTAAGTCTCATATTTCCAAATAAATAAGTAAATATTATTTTACAATTTAAACAACGTTTTTCGTCCCCATTTACGAAAAAAGACTACTGAACAGCAAAGCTGCAAGTAGTCAAAGCGAATAAAAGCTAACAAGACGAACAATGCGCAAAAGATTGCTTTTGCATAATCGAACCAACGTACTTTGTGCATGCACAAAGCCGGCATGACACATAAATAACGGAGAAGATTAAGGTCTAACCAGATCGCTGCTAAGGTTCCAATAAAATGCTACAAGAATTACAACCGAGATCCGGTTGTGGTGGGGACGGCGGATTTGACGAACTTGGCGAATCCTGAAGAAGGCGGTCTTGTAGTTCGAATTGAACGACTTCCATCTGAGGAGCTACGTAATCTTTTTTCAATTCAATATCGTTTTTCATAAGCGAGTATTAGTTTTTGAGTTTATTAATTAAAATTTAATAAAACTGACCCCGTCCCCATACGCGGATCATGACTACGTAAGGACTGAAGTCCTAAGTAGTCAAAGAGAACAGGGTCCGGGGTGACAATGTAAAAAGACCATCACTGGATCCTGCTCCTTCGAACCTAACTCCACTAAGGGGCTGAAGCCCCAAGTCTCGTATATCGCTCTGCTCAGGATGACGAATGACGGGGTGACAGCGCTAAATTAAATTTCCATGAACGTCTTGAGGTCGTCCATACGGCGCTTGGCGTATTCAAAGCCCATGTTATAAGTCTCATCAAGTTCGTTACGGTCTGTCGCAAAAAGGTCACAAACTTCCTTTTCAGGGCGGAAAATCATGACCTTTCCCTTCTTTTCAAGTTTTTCCATTTCGGCAAACATTTTCTCGTAACGCTTGTAACGCAACATCAAAGCTCTAAAGAAATCAGGGTATTTGCGCTTGAACATCGGGTTCAATATCACGCGGTACTTGCGGAAGTCCGTCACGATTTCGCCGGGGTAATGAGTCGAGACAACGACCACCTTGTCACAGCCCTTTTCTAACGCACGCTGGTAAGGAATCGGGGATGTCACGCAGCCATCCGCATAATGCTTGCCGTCTATCTGCACCATCGGAAAAAGCATCGGCAATGCACTGCTCGCGTTCACGATATCGAGCAAACGCTTTTCGCTCATGTACTCCTGGAAAAATTCCGAACGCCCCGTTTCCAGGCACGTGAGCCCGAACTCGCATTCCACACCCGAACCGAAGAACAGATGGAAATCGAAAGGCATATCGCCATACGCGGCGTCATAATGCAATGCGTAGCATTCTTTCTGGATACCGTCAAAAATGCGGTGGGCCTTATCCATCCCCTTTTGAATCTTGGTCGGCTGAATAATGTAACGGAAACGACCGCGTTGACGAGTGATGTAATTCATCGCCGCATGGCAACCGGCACTCACAGCGCAGTAATACGAAAAATCAATGTTTTCGTCAAGCCAAGCGTCCAACACGCCTGCTGAAAATATGGTCTGACGCGACCCACCCTCTAAAGCCAAGCCAATCTTCACGACTTGTTCTCCTCGGGGATAATTTCTTTCGGCGTTTCGGCTGCAACAGGAAGAACCTTGCCTGTCGTTCCCAAAGCCTGCTGCTTGAGATTCCAGACTTTCTGGCGGAAATATTCGCTACGTTCAGCAAGATGCTTGGAAGACGGGATACCCTTCACACGTTCAATCGTTTCGGGTTCATCCACAATAATCTGCGTACGGTGTCCGATTTTGTAAATGCCATCAAGGCCAACGGAAAGAACAGGAGCGCCCGTGCTGCGGGCAAGGAATGCAAAGCCCGTCTTGAATTCGTTCAACAGGCCGTCATAGCGGCACTTGCCTTCGGGGAAGATGATAACGGAATTGCCCTTTTCGAGTTCCTTCTTTGCAATCAGGGCCCATTCGGTATCGAGGTTGAACCGGTCACAGGGAATCACGTTCTTGAACCGCTTGAGCGCCCAACTGAAATGCGGGTCTTCTATCTGGTCCTTGGCGACAACGATGCTGCGCTTATGGAAAAACAAGGACTGCACCATCAACGGGTCAAGCATGCTCGTGTGGTTTGCAATAATCACCATCGGTTGCTTAAGATCCGTCGATTTGACCGATTTCCCTAAAAAAGTCATCTTAGGACGATAGACCACCAACAAGTAAGTACGCACCCCGTAAACAACCGCGAGGAGCACCAGCTTCCAGAATAAATTAACTATTATATTTTTCGTTTTTTCAATCATCCGCAAACGTATTTTTCTTCAAGGAGATTCCCGATTCAATCGGGAATGACAGTGCAAACTTGTACTTTACTTGCCCAAGTTTTCCTTGGGAATCGACGTAAACGTGAGGGAACCCTTCGCATGGAGATTGCCGTTCACCTTGACGACGCAGTCAAAGCCGACGATAATTCCGCCACCCTTCGTCTTGTTGACGGTAATTTCGAGCTGGTCGCCGGGAATCACAGGCTTCACGAACTTGAATCCGTCGATTTTGAGAAGAACGTAAAGGTTCTTTTCGAGGTCCTCGGCCGGCTTCTCGATGACGAGCGAGCAGAGCTGGGCGCAAGCTTCGCAAATGAGGACGCCCGGCATAATCGGGGTACCCGGGAAGTGGCCCATGAAGTACGGTTCGTTCACGGAGACGTTCTTGATGCCCGTCGCAGATTCGTTGGGGACGAGTTCCGTGACCTTTTCAATCATCTGGAACGGCGGACGCTGGGCAATCTTTTCGCTGATTTGGTAAATATTCATCACAGGGAAAGGCCTCCATCCAAAACGATAACCTGGCCCGTCACGTAGGCGAACTGGTCAGAAACAAGAGCAGAAACGACGTTGGCCACTTCGTCAGCTGTTGCAAAGCGCTTGAGCGGCACCTTTTCGAGGTAGCCCTTGCGAGTTTCTTCAGGGATGGCTTCGATCATTTCGGTAGCGACAAAACCCGGAGCGACAGCGTTCACGCGGATGCCGTAACCGCCGAGTTCTTTTGCAAGTGTCTGCGTGAGGGAGTTCACGGCGCCCTTGGTGGCGCTATAGACAGCCTGGCCGGCGAGAGCGAACTTGGAAGAAACAGAAGACATGTTGACGATGACACCAGATTTCTGCTTGAACATCTTGACCGCAACCTGCTGGGCGCAGTAGAAGTAACCCTTCACGTTCAAGTCGAAGCACTTGTCGAGCGTATCCGGGTTCATCATCAAAAGATATTCATCACGGACAATACCGGCGTTGTTCACGAGCACGTCGATACGGCCATAAGTCTTGAAAACATCGCGGACCATCTGCTTGACTTCGGCAAGCACGGCAACGTTAGCCTTGTAAATCATGCCGTCGCCACCTTCGGACTTGATTTGGTCCAAAGTCTGCTGAGCGGCAGCATCAGAGCTAGAATAGTTTACGACGACCGTGTAGCCGTCACGAGCGAGGCGCAAGGCACAAGCCTTGCCAATCCCCTTAGAAGAACCAGTAACGATTGCAACTTTCATTATAAATTCTCCTCTAACAAATTTATTTTCCGAGAACTACGGCACTGTAGGAACCGCCCGTAGCAAAGGAAGTCACCAAAATTTTCTTGAAGCCGCTTGTCGCGACCTTTTTCTTGGAGACGCCGTCTTTTGCGATAAAATAGGCGTCTTCTTCGGCAAGTTCACCACCCAGCATGAGTGCAGCCTCGGCAGCGGCAAGCGTTGCAGAAGCGGCACGGCCCTCACCCACGCGTTCCTTCACCTGGAAGAGCGGGAGGCTAGCGAGCTTATCGCCAAATACGCGTGCATATGCGGCCTTTTCGATATCGTCGAGTTTCTTGAAGCCGTTCGCAAAGCCGCAGACAGCGTCGATTTCGTCGATGCTGACGCCGGCGTTCTGGAGGGCATCATTAATCGCCATGTCGAGGGCTTCGCCAGAACCGGAAATGTGACCAAATTTCACATTTTTGCGACCATTGCCGTAACCGAGGGCGTAGCAATAGACCTTTGCGCCTCGTGCCTTGGCGTAGTCTTCGGTTTCCATGATGATAGAAACGGAGCCGTCACCCACGACAAAACCATTTGAGTTAGAATAAGGTTCCACGACATTGTCCGCAGCGACGTTCAGCTTTTGGCAAAGTTCCGTAATGATAGGAATGTTTTCGTCCGTACCAGTCGCCATCATGGCGTCTTCCTGACCGTCATGAATAACGTTCATAGAGTATCCGATGCTGTCGAGGCCGGAGAGCGGACCCGTCGTGATGGTCACGCCGTAGCCCTTGATGCCAGAAAGGATGGAAAGGTATCCACCGGCGGCATTATAAACCGTATGGGGGAACTTGAAGGCACTGCCACCCGCATTGCCTTCTTCGGTGATAAGTTCCTGAAAATCGTATGTTGCACCGAGACCGCCTTCGCTAGTACCCACGATGATACCGATTTGCTTGGCGTTATCTTCGGTGACCGTAAAGTTTGCATCCTTGAGGGCGCGCATGCCGGACACGGTCTGGAGCTGTCCCAGATTGTCGAGCTTGCGGTAGAAAGCCATCTTGATGCCGAGTTCCTTGTAGTCGTCGTTCGTGACGGTCGAGCAGATGGAAGCGGATTCCGGGAGTTTCCCGTTCTTGACGGATTCAAGATAAGCTTCCTTGCTGTTTCCGATCGGGCTCACGATGCCGATACCCGTCACAGCGATTTTCTTGTCCTTGGCGACCAGGCTCCGCACATCGCCCGGCTTCTTGCTGAACACGATACTTGCGTTCGTGCCGCCGAAAGCGACGTTGTTGCTCATGACGCATTCGAGTTCCTTACTACGCGGGGTGTTCTGCACGTAGTCCATCTGACCGACCTTGGCCTTGAGGGCTTCGGAATCTTCGGCAGTGTAGTGGAGCGTCGGCAAAACGGTGTTCGTCGTAAGGGCCTTGATGCTGAACACGGCTTCGATAGCGCCAGCGGCACCGAGGCAGTGACCGGTCATGACCTTTGTCGAACTGACACTCAAGGTCGGGTTTTCTTCGCCAAAGAACTTGAGGAAGGCGTTGATTTCAGCGTTGTCGTTCTTGCCCGTACCCGTACCGTGAGCGTTCAAATAACCGATGTCGGATTTCTTGATTCCGGAATTCTTGACCGCACGGTCCATCGCTTCGAGGAGGCAGATGCCATCTTCTCGAGGAGCCGTAATGTGGTGAGCATCGCTAGTGACGCCCGCACCGAGCACTTCGCAATAACGCTTGGCGTTACGCTTTTCGGCATGTTCCAGGGACTCGACAATCACAATGCCGGCGCCTTCACCAAGGGTGATGCCGTTGCAATGGTTGAACGGAGAGCAACCGTTTTCGTCCAAAGCATGGAGCGAAAGGAAGCCGGAATACGGAACAGAAGCAAAGGAATCGGAGCCGCCAGCGATAACAACATCGGCACGGCCTGCACGGATAAGGTCACAGGCCAACGCAATGGAAATCGTACCGGCAGCGCAGGCGTTACCCACGTTCGTCACGATGCCACCGGCATGGCAGGATTCTGCCACCTGGGAGGCAATTGCGGCGATGGGCATTTTCGGAATTTCGTTGGCATTTTTACCGTGGCGGTGGTATTTTTCGATGCTGAGGACTCCACCCACGCAGCTACCAATGATGACACTTACGCGGCTACTGTCGGCAAAGTCACCGAGACCTGCATCGTTCAGGGCTTCTTTCATAGCCTTGATACAGAGCTTGGAGGCGCGGTCCTTTTCGTCCGGACATTCAATCTCATCGAGCGTATCACAGTTCACTTCGGCAGCCAAGTCCGCATAACAGTTCTTGGTATCGAGAGAAGTGGTCTTGTGGATACCGGAGACCGAATTCAGAGCGTTTTTCCAGGTTTCTTCAACATTATTGCCTATGGCACAAATCACGCCAAGGCCCGAAACTACACAACGACGGTTATTAGATGTCATAGATTTTCCAAACAATTCTCGAACAACAAAAAGAACTCAATTAAGCCTTGTTCTTTTCAATGAAGGCGGCGATGGTATCGATGCTCTGGAAGTTTTCTTTTGCAACACCAGTCATGGAAACGCCAAAATTGTCATCGACGAAGGAAATGATTTCAAGGGAATCCACGGAGTCAAGACCGATTTCTTCGCCAAAAAGCGGAGTATCGTAATTCAGGACATCACCATCTACGCCGAGATCGGACATAAAGAATGCCTTGAGTTTGCTCTTGATTTCTTCGTTAGCCATATTATTGTATCCTCTTTTGATAAAATTTTAGCACAAAGATAGAAAAATATTTTTTTCATAAATTGTCGGTTTCACAAAAAAAGTATAAAATGCAAAATAAAGCGATAAAAGGAACATTCCGAAAAAATGCCCTTAAAACGTATTGTAAACTCTTTTAAAAAGTATGCTTTCTATAACATTTAAATACCATATTCAGTAACATTATTTGCTAAATTTGAGCCATGATTTCATATGTATTTCCCGGTCAGGGCTCTCAGTTCCCAGGAATGGGCAAAGATTTATTCGATTCGAACGCCGATGTAAAGTCGATGTTCCTCAAGGCAAACGAAATTCTCGGTTTTGACATTACCGACGTGATGTTCAACGGCACCGCAGAAGACCTCAAGCAGACGAAAGTCACGCAGCCAGCAGTGTTCCTGCTTTCTGTCGCTATGGCTAAGGTCCAGGGGGGAAAGCCAGACATGGCCGCCGGGCACTCGCTCGGCGAATTTTCCGCACTTACCGCAACGGGCGCCATCACATTCGAAGCTGGCCTCAAGCTCGTCGCAAAGCGTGCCGAAGCCATGCAGAAGGCTTGCGAACTCCGCCCGGGTACGATGGCCGCTGTCCTCGGCGGTTCCGATGAACTCGTCGAAGAAGCTTGCGCCCAGGTCAAGGACGCAGCAGTTGTTCCGGCAAACTTCAACAGCCCGGGACAGGTCGTGATTTCTGGCGAAAAAGCCGGCATTGACGAAGTTGCCGCCTACCTCACCGGCAAGGTAAAGCGCGTCGTCCCGCTGCAGGTCGGTGGAGCATTCCACTCCCCGCTCATGGAAAGCGCCCGCGCAGAACTTGCGAAGGCTATCGAAGAAACCGAATTTTCGACTCCGGTCTGCCCCGTCTATCAGAACGTAGATGCCAAACCGCACACGGATCCGAACGAAATTAAGGCAAACCTGCTCACTCAGCTCACCTCCCCCGTCCGCTGGACACAGACGGTCAAGAACATGATTGCAGACGGTGCCACCGAATTTAAGGAACTTGGCCCCGGCGAAGTCCTTACCAACCTTATCAAGCGTATCCAGAAATAAGGACGCTATATATAATATACAGGAATTTTATGTGGGATAAATCGTATTTAGAAAAGTTGAGCGAACGCAACGCCAAGGCTCAGGCCGGTGGCGGCGCCGCTCGCATCGAAAAACAGCATTCTCAGGGCAAGCTCACCGCTCGTGAACGTCTCGAAATCCTTTTTGACAAGGGAACGTTCAAGGAAATCGGAGCCATGCGCCTTTCCCAGAGCATCGAGCTCCCGGAATCCAAGCGCATTTACGGCGACGGTGTCGTGACCGGTTACGGCAAAATCAATGGCCGCCCAGTGTATGCATGCTCCCAGGACTTCACGGTGAGCGGCGGTTCTCTCGGTTCCGCCCACGCCAAGAAGATTTGCCACGTGATGGACCTCGCCCTTGATTCCATGGTGCCGTTCATCAGCATCAACGATGGCGGTGGCGCCCGTATCGAAGAAGGCGTTAGCTCTCTCGACGGTTACAGCGGCATTTTCGCACGTAACACTTGGGCGAGCGGCGTGATTCCGCAGATTTCCGTGATTCTCGGACCGTGCGCCGGTGGCGCCTGCTACTCCCCCGCAATTACAGACTTTATCTTCATGACCGAAAAGACGAGCCAGATGTTCATCACGGGCCCGGCTGTCGTGAAGGCTGTGACTGCTGAAGTCGTGACTCCGGATCAGCTCGGTGGCGCTGGCGTTCATTCCTCCAAGTCCGGCGTTGCACACTTTGTCTATAAAGACGACAAGGAATGCCTCGAAGGCGTCCGTAATTTGCTCAAGTACCTCCCGCAGAGCAACGTCGATAAGTCCGTTGCCCAGGCAGGCACGGTTGTTGACAAGTCGAACGATATCGAAGAAATCATTCCGGACAACTTCAAGAGAGCCTATGACGTTCGCGATGTGCTCAACTGCTTTGCCGACAAGGATTCCTTCCTCGAAATCCAGCCGGAATTTGCAAAGAACGTCGTCATCGGCTTTATCCGCCTCGACGGTAACGTGATTGGCGTTGTCGCTAACCAGCCGAAGTACCTCGCAGGCTCCTTGGACGTCGATGCGAGCGACAAGGCCGCACGTTTTGTACGCTTCTGCGACAGTTTCAACATTCCTATCCTTACGCTCGAAGACGTGCCGGGCTACATGCCGGGCACAAAGCAGGAACACAACGGCATTATCCGCCACGGCGCAAAGCTTTTGTTCGCTTACGCCGAAGCCACGGTGCCGCGTGTGACACTTATTCTGCGCAAGGCTTACGGTGGCGCCTACATCGCCATGAACAGCAAGAACCTCGGTGCAGACTGCGTATTCGCCCTCCCGATTGCACAAATCGCCGTGATGGGAGCCGAAGGCGCCGTTGACATTCTCCACAGAAAGGAAATCGCTGCGGCTGCTGAACCGGCAAAGGTTCGCGAGCAGTTTATCGCTCAATACGAAGACAAGTACTTGAACCCGTATATCGCCGCTGGCAACGGATTCATTGACGAAGTCATCGAGCCGAAGAGCGTCCGCGACCGTCTTGTTTCTGCGTTTGAAAACTTGAAGAACAAGAAGAAGGCTATTCTCTGGAAGAAACACGGAAATATTCCGCTGTAATTCAGTTTATTGCGAAATTAAAAATCCCGGTTCCTGCGTGGAAACGGGATTTTTTTCAAATTTATTTTTTCTGACTATATATATTTATAAGAATTTCAAGATTTTCAGATATTTTTTTCAATTTTTCATCTATTCTAACAATACCTGCTACAACCATAAAAACACAAAACGCAAAAGTACATAAACCCAAAAGAATCAAAATATTAATCATAATCAGTTTCCTTTTTTATCAAATATAATCTAAAAAACAAAAAAAGGTGATGCCCGAACAAGTCGGGCATGACAAGAAAAAAAGCTGTGAAAGATTTCGTTAAGCGAGGGTTTTCACGAGGGTTTCATGCAAGAGTCCGTTGCTGAAAATAACTTGTTCAGAATCGACGAACTGCATGGGAGAACCGTCGATGTGCGTTGATTTGCCACCCGCTTCTTCGACGAGGAGCGCGATGGCCGCAATGTCCCATGGGTAGCTCATGGTCATCACGAAGCAGTCGATGCGGCCGCATGCAGTAAAGCAGCCTTCAATTACAGCAGAACCCAGGCATTTCACACGTTCAAACGTTTCGGCTTCGCGAGCAAAGTTGTGGGAATTTTGCGCATTGATTTTTGCAGCATCGCCAACGTTAAAGTCTCCATTCGAAACAATGGCGTGCACAGGATTGGATTCGCGGCTCACATGAATCGGCTTGCCGTTCATAAAGGCGCCCTGCCCCTTCACTGCAGTATAGAGTTCGCCGAGTTTGGGCAAATTCACGACAGCGACAAGCGGTTTTCCCTCGAAATGTAGAGCAATCGAAATGCCCCACAGCGGAATGCCGCGGCTAAAATTTACGGTTCCATCGACCGGGTCGATAATCCAGCGGTAGCGCGGGTCGGAGCCTTCGATGACACCCGCTTCTTCAGTGCGAACGGAATGTGTCGGAAACGCTTTGCGGAGTCCATCGACGATGAGCTTTTCGCTACCGACATCGGCGACAGTCACGACATCCTTTGCGGACTTGTAACGGACATCGCCCAAGTTATTCTGAAGTTCAAGACAAAGTTCGCCCGCCTTGCGAGCAAGTGATTCTGCGACTTTCAAAAATTCATCTGTATTCATTTTTCACTTTTTCAATTAAAGGCGATTCCGGCATAAAGCCTAGACAGGCTCGGGCCGGGAAGACAATGTAAATAGAACCTCACTGGATCCTTCATTTCGCTGCGCTCCATTCAGGATGACGAAAACCTAACCTCTTCCTACTTCCTACCGCCTACATCCTACTGCGGCGCAGTCGCATTCTTTGTCATCTAAAGGGCAAAGGCCGTTCTCTCGTCTATTTTTTGTACGCGCAGCAGCGGAAGCCAATAGTCGAAGACTTGTAGAACGAAGCGACCTCACGGTAATACGCTTTTTCACCGGTCAAGAAAACCGCTTCCTTGCGGGACGGTTTATACGTAAGCCCGTTCGCAAGTGATTTCAACCATTCCTTTCCTCCCTTCTTGTATTCGGAATAGAGAGAGTAGTCCGTACCGACAATCTTACCGTTTGCATCCAAGACATCGTAGAACTGGAGCGTGTCCTTGAAGTCCTTCTTTGTGAGGACTTGGAACAAAGTTCTAGACGTATCGGCAGCATAGACGGTATCGACCTTAGTGCCTTCACGATACAGATAGACGGAGTCTTGCGTGTAGGCCGGACGCGTGAAATACGGGAAAGCACGGTTCGTGCAGAATGCAATAGACTCGTGATCCAGGCCTTCATACACCTTGTAACTGGCCCCTTTCAACACAGCGGCTGTATCTTCGGAACGCCCCATCACCCACTCCTGGTACTGCCCCGGCAAATCCCTTACGCCCATCGGGTTCATGCAATAAGGACTACGTTTGGCAACATCGGCAGCCTTTATGGAATCATTCGTACTCACGTTGCAGTCGTTGAACAAGTCGGTTTCTTCGAGCACACCATAGGAAAGCGAACCACCAGACAAGCAGACCAGCTCCCAATCGCGTTCCTTGCAGAGGGAGACCTCAAAACCGCTGGCCGAAACTTCGCTACAGGCAGCCACAGCTTCGGAATGCAACACATTCGTCATGAACTTTCCGTTGGCATCGCGATGCTCGAACCGTTCCATGCAGAACGACGAAGTATCCGAAGTGGAAACCGCGACAAAGCCTTCCGGACATTTAAGACTATCGGCAAGCGTCCCTGGCGAAACAAAGATGGAATCGGTCAGCGCAACAGAATAATACTTTGACTTGTCGATAGCCCTGATTCGGAGAATCAACGTATCGCCCGGCGCCACCCAGCGAATCGTGTCCGACACAAAGTTCCCCAGGCCGGAAATGTTCTGATTAAAATTGCCGTCGTCATCCCGATCAAAACGAATCTTGTAGTTATCCTCGACACCGGTATATGTGTATTCATGCCACGACTTGTCTAGCTTGTTGTAATATTCAATGACATAGCGCGATACGATTTCATAGCAGTCCTTATCATTGCAGCCCTTCGGGATGACTAGCTCCGAATCGGCAACGATGCCATGGTCGAACTTGAACGGATCGACGCTACGACTCCAGAAAATGGCAAGCCTATTATTGCTGTCCAGTTTTGCAAACCCGGGGAACAGCGAATCCTCGACCGTGAAAATTTTCTTCGGCATGAGCGGGGCGATGGAATCCGTCGTCTCGACATACTTGCACGCATCGACCGCAATTTTGGTATCCGCTTCGGAACCGGTATGGTTGCCCGCCATATCCCAGGCAGAAATGGCAACGGTATATTTATACTTCTTTGTATTGGATTGCGTGCGAAGCCCTTCGACATACAAGCGGAAACGATTCTTGGAAATGCTATTGGGGTCATAGCCTTCCCCATCCAAAACAACTAGATGGAGATAATTCTTGACCTTGTGAGGAACGTCTTCTTCGAGCTTGACGGAATGGTCGTCTTTAACAAGCATCGCATGGCGCTTGTAATATTTATAACCTTTATTATCGACACCCGCCGGAGAAATAAGCGTCACCTCAAGATCACGGATATCCTCATCGGGATCCTCGGACCAAAGACGGATATTATAACCATAAATCGCCCCGGACTCTAGCCCCGGCGTATTCAAATCGGCCCTATCCGTCGGGCGGTACCATTCAAACATCGCACCCGTTGACCATACAGAGTCCTTGAGCGGTTCGACAGAGGATGGCGGCTGGTTATCGCCGAAACGCAAGAACAGACGTTGCACCGCCCCCGGATCTCCACCATCGGAATATTCGCAGAACATCACCACCTGAAGGCTGTCATAACCTTTCTCGATATATTTCTTCGCGGAATCCGTCAAGTCGAGCGTATCGAAGTCGCTGCCATTCGGAACATACTCGTAAAAGTCCGCCTGAGCAATCTGCTTGTCGCTCACGGACAGTGTCGCCGTATCTACGACAAGCGTATCAAGCCAAACGCGCAAACCGGAATAATCATCCGTGCGAATCGGGAGACGGTACCGGATTTTGAAGCAAGTGGAACTGTCCTTTGCATCCGCAGAGCACGTATTCAAGATGGAATATTCGGAGATTTCCCTGTCAAACATGTATTCAGTGCCCTCGTCGTCGTCAGAACAGGCGAAGAGGAACAGAGCAAAGACCGATAAGAGATAAATTTTAAAAAAGCGCATAGAGTTCACGCAATTAATTTAGAAAAAAAGGAGTTACGAGATTTGAGTTACTAGAGATTGCAATATCAATAATTCTTTAAAAAAAGAAAACCGGGCGCTTATGCGTCCGGCCTTCAAATTCGTTCAAAGCGTAATTAGTTGGCTTCTTCCGGATAAACGGAGACCTTCTGGCGCTTTGCATCGAGACGTTCAAACTTCACCTTGCCGTCAACGAGCGAGAACAAGGTAAAATCCCTGCCCATACCAACGTTGTTGCCCTTGTGGAAGTGAGAGCCGCGCTGACGAACGATGATGTTGCCAGCCTTGACGGTTTCGCCCGCGTACTTCTTAACACCAAGGTATTTGGCGTTACTGTCGCGGCCGTTACGTACTGAACCTTGACCTTTCTTATGTGCCATGGATTAAGCCTCCTTAGCCTTGCGCAGAGAGTTCTTCTTGACCTTGGCGGGCTTTGCGATACCCTGGGCAATCTTTTCCTTGCGAGTAAGGGGCTTGACCTGCTCCTTCTGCTTGGCGAGCGCGGCCACGCGAGCGCGGTTGCGTTCAATCACCTTGGGATCGACCTTTGCGGATTCTGCGCCGGAGCGAAGTTCCGTAACCAGCACCTCGGTATAGCCCTGACGATGACCGTTACGGCGTTCGTAACGGGTGCGACGCTTCTTCTTGAAAACGATGACGGTGTCGTACTTGCCGTGGGCAAGCACTTCGACCTTCACGGAGGCGTCGTTCAGGACAGGGGTGCCGATTTGCACTTCTTTTCCTGCGAAAAGAAGAACGGACTTGAGCTCCAGTTCGGAACCAACAGCGGCGTCAAGAGTGGGGACCTTGTAGGCCTTGCCCAGCTCGACTTTATACTGGAAACCACCTGTTTCAACAATAGAATACATTTTGTAATCCTTTTTAGGTTGCTATTGGAGTCCCAAATTTAGTAATAGTGCACAGAAAATCAAAGGGGCGCAGAGGTGAAAAATGAGAAAAAAATTGCTTTTTCGAAATGTAACTGGATCCTTCGACTTCGTCTCAGGATGACGAGAGAGCCAGCTTAGGATGACTTGAACAAGACTAAAATGGCAAAATCTGGAGCATTTTCTAAGGACTAACAACTAACAACCAATGGCCAATTTGCTAAATTATCGCTGAATTTTATAAAGGATTCTCCGAATGAGCAAAATTATTAGCCTTGACGGCGACTGGCAGATGATCTGGGACACGGAAGACACGGGCATCTCCAATCGCTGGTATGCAACGTATCCTGACAAAACACAGACTGTTAGCGTTCCCCACATTTGGGAAAAAGCGTTCGACAAACTTTTGATGGCCCAGGACTGCGCTTTTTATTTCAAGAGATTCACGATTGACGACGAAAAGCAGGTCACGAAGCGTATTTTCCTCCGATTCGAAAAGATTGCGACACACGCCACTATCTGGCTCAACGGCAAGTTCCTTGGCGACCACTTCGGCGCCTACACGTCCTTTGTCGTCGAAACGCAGAAGGCTATCAAGCTCGGCGAAGAAAACATTCTCTGCATTCGCGTGGCGAACATGGGTGCAACGAACAGCCGTATCGACTTTGGCCGCGAAAGCAAGGAAGGCGCGAACGACCGCTACGCCCATCCGGGCGAGATGCCGGTTGGCCTCCCCTGGTCGCAGTATCCGTATGGCGGTATCTGCGGGCACGTCGATTTGATTCTCGGCAACGCTGCATTTATTTCGGATATCCACGTCGAACCGGACATGGACCAGGAACGCGTTTCCGTCGAAGCGTTCTTCAACAACCCGCGCGGTTACCAATCTAGGCTCCGCATCCTCATGAGGAATCCGAACGGCGATGTCTATGAGTTTTTCAAGGACGTGAAGCTGGAAAAAGAAAACGCCACGCAGAAGCTACTGCTCGGCATCAAGGACTGGAAGAAGGACAAGTGCGTCTGGAGTCCGGAACGTCCGAACCTGTTCGCGATTGAAATGCAGCTCGAAATCAAGGGGGCCAAGGGCAAGGCTCCGGAATACACCTTCCCCGTCGTGAAAACATTCGGCTTCCGCAAGTTCGACTGTCTCAAGGGCGACTACTACATAAACGATTCCATCGTGAAGCTCATTGGCGTGAGCTATAACCAGCAGTGGAGCGAAGGCGGTCTCTGGACAGACCAGAACCCGGCTCTCGAGAAGGACTTGAATGCAGTCAAGGCGGCGGGCTTCAACGTCATCCGTTCTTGCGGCGCTCCGCTCAGCAGCACGGCTCTCGATATTTGCGACAAGATTGGTCTTTTCGTATTCCAGGAATTCCCGATCCATACGATGCGTTCTACGGCACAGGGTCTTGAAATCACGAAGAAGCTCATCAACGACATGGTGAAGGACCAGCACAACCATCCGTGTATCGCGGCATGGATTCTCGGTTCCGAAAACGGGACGTTCATGCTCCAGAACGGAAACAAGCTCCTGAACGCCATCAGCCCGATTGATACTTGCCGTGCCGCCATCAGCAACTTCAACAGTATTTATCTCGACAACGAGGCGAACTTCCATAAGGATACGGGTAAGATTATCCCGGTTTCTATCGACCGCATTTCGCAGTACGCGACGATGCGTATCAATCCCCGCGAGAACCCGAGTGCAGCCTACACGCACTACCTCGCCCACATGTTCGACAAGGAAGATCCGGAACTCGCTGTTCCTGACACGGGTCTCGGCGACAGCCACTTCCAGGACGAAGAAGAACCGATTTTGAACGATATCGAGAACAAGGTTCTGGTGACGCTCAAGAACAACACGCTCTTCCCGAAGCGCGCGACCACCATTGCCGGTCCCCGCAGCGTCAAGAGCCAGAAGGCCATCAAGAACGAATTCAAGTCCGTCGAGACGTTCGTCGCCGATGACAAACTTTCGATTTGGCCAAACTTTGAATCTTTCAATGCCGATGTCTATCGCATTGCGCTCAAGAGCAAGTACGACCAGATTACGGCCTTCCAGAGCAACCCGCAGATTTCGGGATTTTTCCTCGACCAGTGGGCGGACAACGGCACAGACTTTAGCGGCCTTAACGATGAAAACAGAAAATCGAAGGGCAGCCAGATTCTGAGTTTCGCACGTGAAATCACGACTCCGAGCCGTGTGTTGATCAGCGAACTTGAGCATGTCGTCGCTCCGCAAAACGAAGTCAGCTTCCAGCTTACGCTTTTGAACAACAACCGTCTCGAAGATGTGGAAATTGAAGTTTCCCTCCTCGACAGCAAGGACAAGGTGCTCAGCACGCAGAAGGTTTTGCCCGAAGAACCAGCCGACAAGAAGACGCTTACGCAGCTTGGCATTTGCACGTTGATGGCCCCGCGCACAACCGGCACATACAAAATCAAGCTCACGCTCAAGGAAAACGGCAAGGAAGTCCACTCCAGTTTCGAGGACTTGATTGTCATCGAACAGGCGGACGTAAAGGAAGCCATGAGCAAGGTCTGCTTCCTCGACAACTACGACGAATCGAGCGACGCTCTTGCCGCATTGGACGGTTCTGAACAAATTATCTTCACTGCAAACTTGAGTTCTTGGCCAGACGAAATTCTGAACAAGATTATCGACGTCACGAAGAACGGAGGCAAGACTTTGTTGCTCTCCGATATGACGACCGAAGATATCGACCTGTTGAACCAAAGCCATCACTTTGAACACAACATCGAAGCGCATTGGACAACTGGAGCAAACGAATTCAGCTTGCACTACTTGCCGAAGGATTCCCCGCTCCTCGCTGTGTTTGGCGGCAACGGAGTTCTCGACCACAACTCTGCTTCGGCAATGCCAGGCATTTCGTTGAACGAACTCGACGGAGCGAAGGTCTATGCTCGTTCTGTGTCACTCAAGGACGGCGAAATCAAGACGGGCGTAGATTTGCAGCTTGTGCCGTTCGGCAATGGCCAGATTATGTTCAACCAGTTCAGCGTGATTGAAGGCTTGGAAACGAACGCCCTTTCGGATGCGCTGTTCACGGCAATTGTGAACTTGCTGTAAGCTATATCGCAAGGCACTTCGTCATGTTGAGAGGCTCCGCCTCGAAACATCCAGTAAAGTCTAGCTTAAAAAACATTCACTGGTTCCATCCCCATACAAGGGCAGGATGACGAACGCAGAATCAATTACAAGAGTCCCGCCGCAAAGCGGGACTTTTTCGCTGCAATCCGTCATCCTGAGAACCGAAGGGACGAAGGATCCAGTGCGGTACTCTTTAAATTTCTATATTCATTATCATGACACAGAATAACGTTAATTTGGAAAAATACTCTGACGAACTCGCCAACAACGCAAAGAACGCGAGCAAAAAAATTCGTACCTTGAGCGCCGAAAAGCGCGCCGCTGTACTCGCACGAGTTGCAGAAATTCTCCGCGCAAAGAAGCCGGAAATTCTCGCCGCCAACAAGATCGACCTCGAAGCCGCCGCCGGCAAGCTGGACGATTCCAAAATGGATCGCCTGACTTTGAACGACGCCCGCATCGAATCGATGGCCAAGGGTGCCGAAGAAATCGCCGCATTCACCGACCCGCTCGGTCGCGTTCTCGAATCGCGCGAGCTCAAGAACGGCATCAAGATTAGCCGTGTCGCCGTGCCCATAGGTTCTGTGTTCTTCATTTTTGAAAGCCGCCCGAACGTGACCATTGACGGGGCCTGCCTTTGCTTTAAGGCCGGCAACGCCGTGATTCTCCGTGGCGGCAAGGAATCGCTCAACTCCGCAAAGTGCCTCGCCGGGATTTTCCACCAAGCGCTTGAAGAAAACGGTGTTGACAAGGACGCTGTGCAGCTCGTGACCGAAACGAGCCATGACCTCGTGGGCATGCTTTTGCAGCGCAACGATTGCCTAGACCTCGTGATTCCCCGCGGTGGCGAACGTCTGATTCGCGCCGTCGTGGAACAGAGCAAGATTCCTGTCATCAAGCACTTCAACGGCATTTGCCATGTTTATGTCGATAAGTCTGCCGACATCGAAAAGGCCGTGAATATTCTCATCAACGCCAAGACACAGCGCACTGGCGTTTGCAACGCTATGGAATGCGTCATCATCGACCGCCACATCGATGATGCGAACGTCAAGAAGCTCATCGATTGCCTCGCCGACCGCGGTGTGGAACTCTTTGGTAACAAAGATGCACAATCGCACGACAGCCGTATCAAGGACATCGGCGACGACAGCAACTACCATCACGAATACCTTGCACTCAAGGCTAGCGTCAAGTTCGTCGATAACGTCGAAGAAGCCTGCGACCACATCGAAAAGAACAGCAGCCGCCACACAGAAGCGGTCGTTGCCGAAGACGCAAGCGTTCAGGACTACTTTGTCGCAAACGTCGATAGCAGCAGCGTCATGGTGAACGCCAGCACTCGCTTTGCTGACGGTGGTGAATACGGCCTCGGCGCCGAAGTGGGCATTTCTACAGACAAGCTCCATGCTCGCGGCCCGATGGGCGTCGAAAGCCTCTGCAGCTACAAGTGGATTCTCCGCGGCAACGGACAAATTAGAGGATAGAACGACACTACGTGGCTACAGACGAGAGACGAGAGAAATGAAATTCGAAGAATTAATCAAAGAAGTAAAGTTTGAAGTGGAATTCGGTGGCGTGAAACTCGCACCGGCAATCGTTCAGGATGCAGACAAAGGCGACGTGCTGATGATGGCATGGATGAACGAAGAAGCGCTCCGCCGCACGCACGAATGCGGAGAAATGGTATTCTGGAGCCGTAGCCGCAAGGAATACTGGCACAAGGGCGACACCAGCGGAAACGTGATGACCGTCGTGGAATGGGCCGCCGACTGCGACAGCGACGCTCTGCTTTTCAAGGTGCGTATGCAGGGGCCGCAGGTCGCTTGCCACACAGGAGCCCGCAGCTGCTTCTTCAAAAAGTGCGAAAAGTAAGCAACCCCTAAAAATTTTTCAGCCTAGTTTGCACTTGCAAGCTAGGCTTTTTTTGTAAAATCATATTATTTTTCTTAAGTGTAGTGAAATCATTTCAGGGAGTGCGTATGGCAAAAAAATTCTTTTATACGGGCGCAGCTTTTGCGCTTTTGGCGACAAGTTTTTGCGCGACAACAGTCTTCGCAGCAGCACATTCCGTTGCACTCAATAAAGAAATCGAAACACTCGAACCCATGAAAGGCATCGTATTCTGGCCCGACCAAGCCAAAAGCCAGAAGGATTTGCAAAGCGCCATATCGCTCGAATTCTCGTACTGCCTCCCCTGCGCCGTAGTGACAGGCAAGACCGGCGACAAAATCGACTATGACTGGAGCAGTTTTGAAAAGCTGCTCGACGACATCAAGAGTCGCGGGCACCAGGCCATCGTGCGGTTCCGCATCGAATACCCGAACGAAACCATCACAAACGCCCCCAACTGCACTGAAGGCGTGAAAGGCGCAACAGCCGTTCCCAACTACTTCCTTGCCAACAGCAATTACCTAGAAACCTACTCCGAAAACCCGGGAGGCGACGGCCCCACATTCTATGCCGACTGGAGCAGCACGGCACTCCAGTCATTCTACAAGCAGTTCTACGCCGACTTCGCCGCGAAATACGACAACGATCCGCGTATCGCATTCGTGCAGGCCGGTTTCGGACACTGGGCCGAATACCACATTTACGGCACCAAACTCAAACTCGGCACGAACTTTCCATCAAAGGACTACCAGACAGAATTCTTGACGCACCTCGATAGTTTGTTCAAGGAAACGCCTTGGAGCATTTCGATTGACGCTGCAGACAACAGCTACTCGCCCATCGCCGGCAACAAATCGCTCCTTGCGCTCAAATTCGGACTCTTCGACGACTCCTTCATGCACAAGGAACACGACATTTCGCAAGGTGACGGCGACAACGAGAAAAACTGGCAAGACATCGGCAAAGACCGCTGGAAAACATCTCCTGCCGGCGGTGAAATCAGCTACTACGAAGACAAAGACCAAAAAGAATTCCTGAACCCCGCCGGGCTTTATGGAGTCACTTGGGAAAAAGCTGCCGAAAAGTACCACATGACTTATATTATCGGCAACGACGCTCCCGAAGGCAAGTTCGCCACAAAATCGCGCGTTTATGAGGCCAGTTCCTATGCAGGCTACAAGTTCGAAGTCACAGGATTCGCAGTCAACAAAATTTCAGCCGCCGTCCGCGTGAAAAACATCGGCATCGCCCCGCTCTATCACAACGCCTACGTGACCGTGAACGGCGTGCGCAGCGATAAATCGCTCAAGGGACTTTTGCCCAGCGAAGAAGCGACCTTTACCGTCGCGGGCTTAAAAATCGGCGACAGCGAAACACCCAAACTCACCATCACCGGTGACAAACTTTTGAAAGACGCAATCATTCCCTACAAGGCAAGCCTCGACGGAAGCGCGAAAGTGATTGAAGGACTCGTTGACGAGAACGGAACAACCGCAATCGCAGGGAATCGCGTGAACATCAAGCACAACACGAACAGCGCGCGCATCATCGACATTAAGGGCCGCGCTCAAACGCATTCCACAAAGATGCCGAAAAAAACTTATTACAAATTCCAAACCCCATAAAAGGGAAATCCCCCGCATCGACGAGGGACTTCTTATGTTTCAAAGTTCTGTTGTACTTTGTCTTGTCTCGGACAACTCTTGTCCGTAACGTGGCTCCGTTCTGGGAGCCGTCTATGCGCAGCGTTCTGAGTTTTGCGCTTTCTTTGGCGGTTTCGGCAATTTTGCTTATCGCATTCGCTTTATTTTTAGCCATGACAGCCTCCTTGAAGACTAAATATAGGCAAAAAACGCTTTTTCTTCAAGATTGGAGGGATTCCAGCTACAATGTTCCGACAACACATCATTTTTTATTGTCTCTGATCGAAAATTATTATTTTTATCAGGTAACGGTTTACTATTATGAAAAAGACTTTCGCATTTCTATTCATCACTCTCATGCTCGCCGCATGCAGCGAAGACAATTCCACAGATGCTTTTGGAAACAACGGATCATCAAGTATCGAAAGTTCGTCTGACAACTGGATCACAGTCGAAAAAACTGACCGTTTTTCTTTCTTCAATGAAGAACATCTCAGGTACTATTTCCTCGAAGAAGAATGCGATTACGATTCCGCCACAAATTCGTTCAAGTGGGTAACGGAAGACTACACGGGCACTTTTAACAGGTACGACGTGTCGCCAACTACATTCCAATCCGAATATGGCGGAGACACGCTTAAATATATGATAGACCGTTCCTTCGGATTCAAGATGTCTAATGACACTCTATACGAATGCGATTACATCGGGGACGAATGCGACGATCCCAACGCTGCTTATGTTTATGTAGGCAAATCGAATTCCATTTTTTCCACATGGGAACTTGTCGGCAGAATCAGAAACGGAACATTCGTGCCCAACCCGTCCAATCTTAAACAAACACTCATACTTGAACCAACCCAGAGAACCATAAAATCAAGTTTCAAGGACATCTATAAGCTTTATGGTCCCGGCGAATACTGCTACCAAATTTACCAGATATTTGGCGACGAATCAAAAGAAAAATTATGCAGCAACTACTTCATCGAAAACCAGGAAATCTCTTCGGACACGGCATTTATAGCTAGTGGTTTATGGCTTGTACAGAAAGATTCCAACACTGTAAATATTTCTGTAGATGGAAAGGTTATCGAAATCAACACAACTCTTTCCGTGGGAATGCAACCCACGCAATACACTAACGCCATAATAAAGGTATCCTACCAAGGAATAACCTGCACCAATTGGAACAAGAATCTTGACATCACGCAAGAGTATTGCGAAGCTGCCGAACACGACATGGATTTTCTCAAAAAAAATTACAGCAACATCCACCATGCTTTTGTCGATCAACTACGAAGCTACAACGACAACGATGAAGAATTCGAAGAATGCCTTAAGCAGTTTAACTTGAAATAAAAATACAAAGGGAACTAAATGAAAAAAATTTTTTCTCTTGTCACCTTGGCTGCATTATTTATTGCCTGCGGTGACGACAGTTCGACCTCGGCCACGGACTCAGGAGAAAGTTCTTCAAATGACTTCGGCGAGGGCTACACCTACGCAATCGCACACAGATATGACGAAGCAACAGGAATCATATACCAGAGAATCGAAGCCTGCAACTATCATCCAAGCACAAAAACCTTCGCATGGGAAGAAAATGCCATTCCGCTGGACTCGAACAGGCTTACGGTTATCGGGGACTCCATGTGGATTGGCCCCGTAGAAAAATTCGTAGCCGACGACCCCAATATGCAGCAGTCTTACGACGCCTATGAGAACCGCGAAACATTGCTGTTGAGCACCGACCACAACGGCATTTACGGCAAATGGAAGATGACCGGTTGCATAAGGACCTACGGAGAAACCGAATTCAAATGCACCTCCTCTATCGCCCACATGAGAGGTATCGCAAGGACAATCACCATTACCGCGGATTCCGCATACACCACGACCGTAGTCGATTTAAGCAGCACCACAGGCAAAGAAGATAAATGGAATTTGGGTAATATTTTGGAATATAATCTCGGATTCGACATCGGTGATTTGATCGTCGATTCACTCGTAGAAGCCCAGGTAATAAAGGTCATTTCGGCTTCAGAAATTTCAATCGGCAGTCAAACCTTTACTAGAGATGGTTCTGCCAAATTTGACAAGACCGGCATGAATTACTACGAAACATTTTCCAGCAACGGCAAAACTTGCACAAAGCACGAACAATTAGGCCTTATTACAAAAGAGCAATGCCTAGAAGGGAACGCAGACTTTCTGCTTAGCGACCGCGGCGACGAAAACGATTCTTACCACTACGAAGAAGGTCCTGTAGAAGGATTCAGCCTAGATAACCGCGAAGAATATTACGAATGTACAAAGAGCCTTGTAACAGAAGAGACTAAAAACATTCTCGAGCCTTTCGCCAGACATTATACGGACTAGAATGATTACCGACGAACTCGCGAGCATCAAAAAACGAATCCTTGATTATGGTTTCAAGCGCCTGCTGCTTGCAGTTTCGGGCGGTTTGGATTCTATTTGCTTGGCTCATTATTTTATCGAGAACCGCGATGCTCTTGGAATTGAATGGCTGGGGATTGCGCATGTACATCACGGGCTGCGCGAAGGCACTGCCGACAGGGATGCTGCATTTGTCGAGGAATTTGCGAAGTCGCACAATATTCCGTTTTTCTTGAAACGTTTGGATGGAGAGGCGCTCAAGGCTGCCGAAGGTTCACTTGAAGAAAACGCAAGGGATGCTAGGTACAAAGCACTGGTCGAGATTGTAAATGAAATTGGAGATTCCCGCCTGCGCGGGAATGACAACGTAGAGCGTGGGGATGACGAAAACAATGGTGATTCCGGCACGGAGGCCGGAATGACAACTAGCGCTCAGGATGACAATTCTCTCTCGTCTTTCGTCTCTCGTCTTTCGTCTATAATTGTCACGGCGCACCATGCAAACGACCAAGCGGAAACGATGCTCATGCGACTTAAGCGCGGAACGACGCTTGTAGGGTTACGCGGGATTCAGGCCCTTCGACAAGCTCAGGGACCTTACCGGTTGGAGAACTTGTCAAATTTCGCTCAGAATGACGAATCCTTCGTCTCTCGTCTTTCGTCTCTCGTCTATATTTATCGTCCGTTTTTGAACGTGACTCGCGCAGAATTGCTCGATTATGCAAGAAAGAACAAATTAACTTGGTGCGAGGACGAGAGCAATGCGGATGTGAAATTTGCCCGCAACAAGATTCGTCACGAATTTTTGCCGCAGTTGGAAAGAGAATGCCCAGGAACGACAAAGCAACTCTGCCGCATCGCGGAACTTGCCGACAAGGCGTACGCGAAAGTGATGGAAAAATGCGAAGAAGTGTTCGGAAAAGCCTTGCAAAACAAGATGGTGATCCCCGAACAAGTCGGGGATGACAATGCAGTCGAGAATGACGCATTCCAAGACTCAGGCGGAGATGACAATGCAACGCCCATCACACCCCATAGTTCACTCTCACTAGACAAGAAAAAACTCAATAAAATTCTGCGGGAGCATGCAAATGCCGACCTTTCCGAGATGTTCCGGTTGTGGCTTTCGGAAAAGGGTTTTCGATTTCCGATTGGCTTTTTCTACGCCCCAAAAGAACCGGCCCACGTCAAAATTCCAGTACGCGCCGTATATCGCAAGCGTTCCATCGTCAAAATACGCCATACCATCAAGTTTTGCGAATTTTGCACCCCCGAAGACGCCCAGAAATTTGTATCTTGCGAGATGAACTAAAAGGATTATAATGAATCAACCTAAGAAGCCTACAGCCCCTTTCAAGAACAGAAATTTCATCATTGTTCTCATCATGCTCCTCATGCTTTTTGTCATGTTCCCCATGACAGCAAAGGATTCCGAAAAAGATATTACCCGTACTGAATTTTTGGCGATGATGGGCGATTCCGCGAAGGTCATCACCGAACTTACGCTGCAAAAAACTCCCGATGGCGTGATTATCGAAGGCGCTTACAAAATGACCCCGGAAGAAATTGCCGAGGCGAAAAAGAACAGGAGCGCTCTGGCCAGATTTACGCGCGCAAGCGGTGACGTGAACACCAAGCATTTCAAGAGCCACATGCTCGAAATTTCGAACGAACAGATTTCGGCATGGGAAACATTCAAGGGAGTCAAGGTCAAGGTCATCCACGAATCGACCACTTGGCTCGACACTTTGATTGCATTCCTCCCGGCCATTTTGCTGATTGCGTTCTTCTACATCATGATGACACGTCAGATGGGCGGTGGCGGAAAGAGCCCGTTCTCGTTTGGCAAGAGCCAGGTGAAGCAGCTGAACGCCCAAAAGAAGACGACGTTCAACGATGTCGCCGGCTGCGACGAAGCGAAGCAGGACCTGCAGGAACTCGTCGAATTTTTGAAGGACCCGAAAAAGTACGATGCTTTGGGCGGTCGCATTCCAAAGGGTGCGCTCCTTGTTGGTCCTCCGGGTACGGGTAAGACGCTTCTCGCCCGCGCTGTTGCTGGCGAAGCTGGCGTGCCGTTCTTCAGCATGTCGGGTTCGGACTTCGTGGAGATGTTCGTGGGCGTGGGTGCATCCCGTGTGCGAGACCTGTTCGAAACGGGCAAGAAGAATGCACCGTGCATTTTGTTCATCGACGAAATCGATGCCGTAGGTCGCCAACGTGGTGCAGGTCTCGGTGGCGGTCACGATGAACGCGAACAGACCTTGAACCAGTTGCTCGTGGAAATGGACGGCTTTACCGCTAACGAAGGCGTCATCTTGATTGCAGCCACCAACCGCCCCGACGTACTCGACAAGGCCTTGCTCCGTCCGGGTCGTTTCGACCGTCAGATTGTGGTAGGACTCCCCGATCTCAAGGGCCGCGAAGAAATCCTCAAGGTTCACCTCAAAAAACGCAAGGTGCCCCTCGCTCCGGATGTCGATGTGAAGGCTGTCGCCAAGGGAACGCCGGGACTAGCCGGTGCAGACCTCGAAAACCTGGTGAACGAAGCTGCGCTCCTCGCCGCAAGGTTCAACAACAAGAAAGTGACGATGCTTGACTTCGAAGAAGCACGCGACAAGCTCAGCATGGGTGCTGAACGCCGTACGCTCCTGATGACCGACGAAGAAAAGCGCCACACCGCCTATCACGAAGCAGGCCACGCATTGATGACACTCCTTTGCAAGCACAGCGATCCGCTTCACAAAATTACGATTATCCCGCGCGGACGCGCTCTTGGTGTGACCATGAGTTTGCCTGAACGCGACCAGGTGAGCTATAGCCGCGAATACGCCGAGGAACGCATCATGATCATGATGTCCGGCCGTCTCGCCGAACTCATCTTCTTCAACCACCAGAGTACGGGTGCAAGTAACGATATCCAGCGTGCCACAGAACTGGCCCGCAAGATGGTGACGGAATGGGGCTTCGACGAAGAGATTGGACCGGTGTGCTACAGCCGTGCCGACGGAGAAGTGTTCCTCGGACGTGAGATTTCTAAGCCCAAGGAAATGTCCGAGATGATGGCCGAAAAAATCGACAACGCCATCAACAACCTCATCAAGCGCATGGACCAGGCGGCACGCAAGCTCCTCGAAGAAAACAAGGACAAGCTCATCGACCTCGCCGAAGCGCTGTTCGAATTTGAAGTTTTGGACCGCGAAGAGATTGACCGCGTGATGGCTGGCGAAAAGCTCACCGGAACAAAGAAGAGCCGCCAGTACCAGGCCATGGAAGAACTCGCGAAGAAACGCGAAGAAGAAAACACTCCGCCGCCGGATCCAGGAAACCCGCCTCCAGTTGCACCGATTACCGACGTGCAGCCAGCACCCGCTACAGGCAACGAAACCGCCACCAATTCCGTCAAAGAATCCGACCAACAATAAAAGAACGCTCCGTAACTATGCTCCGTACTTTACTTGAATCAACACGCGCTATTCCTTGGAAAATTGGGAATGATGTCATTCCAGCTTCGAGGATGCCGCTTGTCATGGGTATCGTGAACGTTACCCCGGACAGTTTTTTCGATGGAGGAAAGCATAACACGCCCGAAGCCGCTTACGAGCATGCGATTTCGCTAGTCGAACAAGGAGCCGTGATTCTTGACATCGGCGGTGAAAGCAGTCGCCCAGGAAGCGCTCCGGTGAGCGAACAGGAAGAACTCGACCGCGTATGTCCGGTCGTCGAAGCGCTCGCGCAAACAGCGACGATTTCAGAAGATTTGAACAATCCGGGATTCCGCAAGTTCTACATCTCGGTCGATACGGTCAAGGCGAAAGTCGCCGAAGAATCCATGCGTCTTGGCGCCCACATCATCAACGACATCAGCGCCTGCATGATGGACCCGAAGATGATTGAAACTGTTGCGCAGACAAAGGCTAGCGTGGTACTGAACCACATGCGCGGGAACTTCGGCACAATGCAGCAGGATTTCAAGCCCTACACGAACGTCGTTCAGGAAGTTCGGGAAGAACTTTTGGCGCAGGTGCAAAAGCTTCTCGATGCAGGCGTCGAGCGTGAACGCATCTGCATAGATCCAGGAATTGGCTTCGGAAAGACGGTCCAAGACAACATCGACTTGATGAAATCCGTCGATGAAATGCTCAAGGACGGCTACCCAGTCTTGATAGGCACGTCCAGAAAGTCCTACATTGGCAAGATGACGGGACTTGAAAACAGCGACCGTCTCATCCCGACCGTTACGGCAGGAGTTGTCGCCGCCCTTGGCGGTGCAAGCGTTATCCGCGTTCACGATGTTCGCGAGGCAAAGGAATCCCTTTTATACCTGGAGGCTTTGAAGTCCCATGACCCTGTTTAAGTTATTCAACATCATCGATGTTCGAATGGCCGACATTCTGGACATTCTCCTCATATCGGTTATTCTTTACTACATCTTCTTGCTGTTCCGCGGAACGCGTGCGGCACAGATGATTTTCGGTTCGTTCCTGCTCATTCTCGCTTGGCTCATTGCTCAATGGTGGGAACTGCACACCCTCGTGTGGATGCTCAGTAACCTCGCCACCCTCGGTATTATCGCCGTCGTGATTCTATTCCAGCCCGAAATCCGAAGCGCCCTCACGCGAATCGGCCAGAGCGTCAGTAAGGTCGATTTGCGCAATATTCTCTTCCACGCAAGCGGTCTCGACGACATCGCCCAAAAAATCTGTACCGCAGTGCAGGATCTGGCCAAGACTAAGACGGGTGCACTCATCGTTTTAGAAAAGCGCGTCGGCCTCAAGAACTACGCCGATACAGGCGAACTGCTCGACGCTCGCATCAGTTCCAGACTTTTACGCGCACTGTTCTTCCCGAATTCCGCATTACACGATGGTGCTGTCATCCTCAACTGCAAATCGATTGTCGCCGCAGGCTGCATCCTCCCGATGCCGACGGGTAACATTGAAGGAGACGCCGGCTACGGCATGCGCCACCGCGCCGCAAAGGCTCTCGCCGCCGAAAGCGATGCTCTCATCATCATCGTCTCCGAAGAAACCGGAAAGATTTCCACCGCCTACAGGAACAACCTGAGACGCGGCCTCACTCCGAAAGAACTCAAAGCGGAAATTTTCCGCCACTGGCACGAACTCTTTAACGAAGTCATCGACGAAGACTCTAACGAAAGTGAAAACGAAGCTGTAGAAAGCTAGGAACGCTATGAAAAACCAAACAAACAATTCTACGCAGAACACGCAAAACAACACGCCCAAGAACGAGAAGAAAAACGGGAAACGCAATCTCGTCATCTTGCTTTTGATGTTGCTTTTGCTCATTTGCCTGTTCATTGTACAGTGCCAACTGAACAAAATCAAGCAACAGGCCATTGAGGACCAGAAGCTTTCGGAACTCGCCTTGCGCCAGCAGCAAATACTCGACAGTCTCCGTCAGCTTGAACAAGCCAAGGCTGACAGCCTGAAGGCGCTCGAAGACGCAAGAATCGCCGACAGCCTACGCATGGCCGACAGCCTGCGCAGGGCAGATAGTCTCCGCATCGCGGACTCTCTTGCCAACATTAAACCCACAATCAACAAGGATAGCCTCAGAAACTTTCGCGATAGCATCCGCGCTGTCCGCAAAGCCCGCAAAGACAGTCTGGACTCTCTAGCAAGAATTGATAAGGCCAGGCAAGATTCCTTGAACAAGGCTCGACTCGCCGACAGCCTCCGCAATTCGGACAAAGTCCCACCTACCGCTGAAATTGCGCCGCCAGCCGGCCGTTACTACGACCCGATCAAGCTCAAGGTCAAGTGTGACGAAATCAAGTGCAAGACATTCGTCTCCATCGGCGACACGCTCAACCCGCAAGACGCAAGCAAGGGGATTGACTACAACAAGACCGGCTCCGTATTCTTCTACGCCGAAGATTCCGTCGGAAACCGTAGCGCCTGGGAAGAAGCCAAATACGACATGGCTAGCGACAATGTCTGCGGAAAAAATGCATTCCCTGTCCCCGTAGGCGCAAAAACCGTCTGCGTTGATGCCTACGAATACCCGAACCAGCCGGACGCCACCCCCAAGGACATGGTAAGCCAAGAAGAAGCCGCCCGCATTTGCTCAAGCGAAGGCAAACACCTCTGCACCATCGATGAATGGCAGGCGGCCTGCCGTGGCAAGGACGGATTCAAGTATTCTTACGGCAACAGCTACAAGCAAAGCAAGTGCAACACCAACACGAAAGCCGCCAAACGCAGCGGCCGCAAAACACAGTGCCGCAGCTGGTGGGGCATGTACGACATGAACGGCAACCTCTGGGAATGGACATCGACGACCAGCAAACAGCACCCGGACAAGTTCCTCGTTGCCGGCGGAGCATGGAACACCAACAACGAAAGCCGCTGCTCCGAAAGCAAGTTCAGTTTTTATCCACAGAATCAGTACCCAAGTGTCGGCTTCAGGTGCTGCAAATAGTGTTCCGTTAAAACAACGTTACATAGTTTCACTAACTTAAACGAAAAAAAAATTCTAATTTAAAGCCATGAAAACAAAAATTCTTCTCTCTGCACTTCTTCTTTCTTCTTTCACATTCTTCGGTTGCGGCGATAATCAGGCCCAATATACAGGCTACTGGAAAGGCGAAGCCGACATGATTTTCGAAGTATTCACTGAGAACAACATCGACTACACTATCAGGAACGTGAACGGGGACTTGACCGCCAAATACGAAAACAACGCCCTCCGCGGCAAAAACTCCCTCAACATGGATATTTTGATGCGAGTGAAAGGCGACTCCGCCTACTATGAATTTGGCGAAGACGAATCTGGCAAGATTGTCACAGGTTACAAGAGAATTTCGAAAGACGAATACGACAAGATTTTCAAAGCCCAGTCCGAAGCCAAGTCCAATTACGACTAAGCTTGGAACTTAGTTTTATGAGTTTAAGTTTTTTAGTGTAAAAGCAGCCCGCGTCAAAAAACGCGGGCTTGTTTATTTGCAAATCGCAACCTATTTTTCCAGCACTTCGAGCACTAGCTTTTCGAGCAATTCAAAGCTCGGGGCTCCACTCCAAACGCGCTTGATGTAACCGTTCGCATCGAGTAGCATGAGCGTCGGAACTGCATGGATACCGTAACGGCGCCAAAGCCCTTGATCAGCATCGCGGTACAGCGGATACGGAGAAGCATGCTGCTTCTTGTAGAACGAGAGCAGCGTATTTTTTGGTTCGGAAGAAATCCCTATAATTTCAAGCCCTTGACTTGAATACTTGTTGTACATCTGTTCGAGCACGGGGAGCGTATGGCGGCAAGGTCCGCACCAGGTCGCCCAGAAATCCAAAAGCGTTGCCTTCGGAGCCTCTTGCCTTTTTTCGCCATTCTTGTAGAAGTTCTTGCCGAACGAGGCCATCTTGCTCCCGATGGCAGAACCAGTTAGGCTGGAGATGTCATCCGGTCGTTCCGTAAGTGTCACCGTCAGCGGAATGCGCTTGCCATCACGGAAAATTTCAATATCTACTTTCGAACCCACGGCTGCATCTTTCAGAACATTCTGGATTTGCGCCACATTGACCAGTTCCTTGCCATCGACCCCGATGACCAAGTCTCCCGAAACGACACCCGCAGAAAGGCAGCCCGATTCAGGATGGACGCCAGAAACAAGGAGCGCCAGGTGATTTTCGTAAAGGGATTTCTTATAAATGAGACCAAGCCAAGGCGCTGCAAATGCCGAGACCGATAAGAACGAGAGAATGGAAATTGTACGAATCATTTTCATCATTTAGACCATCCTATTTAACTTCACTAAAAAAAGTAAAAACCAACATGGAGCGCCGCCGTAAAGTGCGCTTCGCGATTCATAAAATCGTTATCCTTTTCGGCAAGCGGCTTCCCTATAATATAGCTTCCGCTGAGTTCCAAGCGGCACAAGAAACTCGTATTCTTGAAAAACAGAATATCTCGACCGTAGCCAACCGTTATGCGGGGCGGAAAATAGCTCTTGTCATCGCGCTCAAACGATACAAACGAAACGCCAAGACGCAAGAAATCGTCTTCACGGAGCCCTCTAAAGAAGAACCTCCAGTCAAGCCCGAGTTCCAGATACTCCCCGGAAAAAAGCGCCACGCCAAAGACGTCCGCCGAATGGTGCTTGTGAAAACGGTACTCGCCGCTCAACAAAATTCCCGGATGGATAGAACTCAAATAATAGACAAGCTCCAGTTCCCCGCCAAAAGAAAGCGCCGAAAGCGAATCCTTGGCCGGAGCATCTTCGTAGGATTGCTCGATAAAGTATCCAGCAAAAGACTGGACACACGCGAGCAAAACCGCTACAAAAAATATCTTACTGTTTTGGATGAGCCGCATCGTATTCCGCTAGAGTTTTAAAACCGTCTTTTGAAAGCGCCTCGGCAAGTTCCTTGCGCATCGCATGGGCCGCCATCCAGCGGAACGCGACAACGGAGTAGCACTGCACGGCATCGACGCCAAGCTTGATGAGGTCGTAGATTTTGTAACCGTGGTCTATGCCGCCGCAAGCGATAACGCTCACCTGCGGGTAGTGTTCGCGAACGAACTTGACCTTTTTCACCGTGTTCTCGTAAAGCGGGCGACCGGACATGCCACCGCAATCGCCATCCGCACGGAGTGGCGTCAAGTCTTTGTACACCACATGAACCGGGAGGTCTTCCAACTTCTTCGTCGGGTACGTGTTGCCGACGACGACACCGTTTACGCCCACCTTCACCAGCATATCCATGATTGTCGCCGTATGGTTATCGGGCATATCGGGGCTGAGCTTTGCGTAAATCGCCTTACGAATGCCCTGGCTGTTACGGTAATCCGTAATCGCAGTAAAAATTTTATTGACAAGCGACATGTCCAAATCGATGCGGTTTTCGCCCGTATTCGGGCAACTCAAATTGATTTCGATGTAATCTGCCGCCTTGTATGCAATCGAAAAACTTTCGACGATATCCTTCAACTTTTCATCTTCGTCGGTAAGGCCCGGCGTCTCAGCAACGGAAATTCCTACACACAACTGCGCCCGGTGCGCCGCCGAGATTTGGTCATCCACGCGACGCGTCACCGCCTCGACGCCATCGTTGTTGAGGCCCATGCTGTTGTGGATAGCGCGGTCTTTTTCGAGG
Source organism: uncultured Fibrobacter sp. (assembly GCA_946415675.1). Lineage (GTDB taxonomy): Bacteria > Fibrobacterota > Fibrobacteria > Fibrobacterales > Fibrobacteraceae > Fibrobacter. The sequence continues at coordinate 80,143 of CAMKTL010000008.1, read as the reverse complement.
AACCCGATACGCGGCCTGTGCGTGTTTCCTTCGCGCACATGGCGGGTCGCCGTACCTACAGAAATACCGCCAAACCCCATATTGGCAAAATCGCAAATGCGGTTTGCAGTCTTGTTTGCACCAGCAGCAAGCATTATCGGACAACCGAAATGAAGCGGACTGCATCCATCAGCAAAAGTCACCTCGCGGTTGAGCGTCTTGCTCAAGTCCGGGTGCGCCCCCATCAGCGGAATCACAGGCGCAAAGCGAGCCACATGCTTCAAGGAATCGTGACGGAATTCCGGATTGTTGTGAAAGATTCGACGAATAAGCGCAAGCACGCGGTCGCTAGGCCGCATGTAATACTCATGGTTGATGCATTTATCGTTCATGATTTGTAAAATAGAAAAAAGTAACCCGACGGGTGGTTTTCGGTTATACAAAAATTCCCAGCCACATGGACTGGGAACTTTTTGCAAATTGCAATTGTCGTGAAGATTATGCTTCGCTGTCGTCGGAAAGTTCCGGAGCTTTCTTGATCACGTTACGGCGGCCATAGCGGACCTTGGACGGATCAAAGACATTTTCAGCAGGAGCTTCAGCCGGGGCTTCGACAACCGGGGCAGCCGGGGCGGCTTCGGCAGCAGGAGCAGCCGGAGTTTCAACCGGAATACGCGGAGCAAGCGGACGACGGGCTTCAGCAGCCGGGGCTTCGGCGACCGGTGCAACCGGAGCGGCAGCCTGTTCGGCAGAAGCTACAGGAGCTTCTGCATTGACTTCACGATGCGGGCGACGATCGCGGCGCGGGCCGCGTTCAGGACGCTGTTCGTTGCGATCACGTTGGGCAGTCTGGTGAGCAGCTTGCTGATTGCGGTTGTCCTTGTTGTTCGGACGTTCCTTGTTCTGGCGATTTTCCTTGTTGTTGCGTTCACCGCGCTGAGCCATTTCCTGTGCGCTGATCGGGCGACGGGCGGACGGCTTCAAGTTCATGTCCGGGGTGAGCTTCTTGAAAATCGGGGTACGAAGCATCGTGAGAAGCTTGTTGACCTTAGTAAGGATTACAATGCAAAGCAGCAGTGCAACGACTGAGCATACGAGAGAGATTATTTCCATCTGGGCACCTCATAAAGTAAGGGTTGAACCACACGAGCAAGCTGGAAAATAACCTGCAGGCGGGGTGACTGGAATGTGGGTTAATTAAAGACCATCTTACTAGCGCCTCCTTGGAGACTTGACGGTCGGATAGGCTTCGCACAGGAAGCAGGATTGGTTTTCGCCTTGGCGACAAACCGGGGCCAGTCACGCGCACAAATTTAGAAATATTTTTGACAGAAATGGCGCAATTTTGAGACAAATATCTCAAAAAAGAGGAAAAATGAAATTATTTCATGTCGAGGGACTTGAGGGAATTGTCCATCGCCTCTTTATGGGCGTTCAAGGAATCCAAGGTCGCCTTGAGAACAAGGACTTGACGTGCCAGACGGGCGTTTTCTTCCGTCAAGGTCGCAATTTTGTATTCGGCCTCCTGATTGGAGCAGCCTGTGAGCATTAGCATGTATATGCAAACTAAAGACGACAAAATAACAGATTTCTTGAACATGACATAAAATTAGATTATTTTTTCTATGGGGTATTATTATGCAAGGTCAATTATGGATTAAATTCAAAAAGGACGGCTATTGCGGTTCTGTTTCTGCTTGGAACAAGTCAGAAAACCGCCTAGACACCGATCCGGGTTACAACGACAAGCCTATACACGAGGCCGTTCACGAGATGGACAGCGAATACACTTACGTGAAGGTTATCCACGAAGGGTACAAAGGTTCAGGGGACATCATGACGGTCGAACTCGGAGACGACCCGAAGGCAAACAAGAGGACGCTAGATGACGCCATTTTGGAAGGTCTCGCCCACCGCCGCATTTTCCGCGAAGCTCGAACCGGCGCCATCGTGCAATTCGGCTACGATTTAAAAGAAGCGTAAATAACATTTCTAAAAGCACAAAGCGTGACTAAAAATCAATTGTAACGCATATAATTTCGTCGAGAGAAAAAAAGCGTCGGCCAAGGCTATTCCTTCGCAGTTGCGTGCAAAACGAGTGTTGCGACGGGCTGCTTGCAGACCGGCATAACCGAGTGAAGCCGCTGACGCCGTAGGCGTCAACTCCGAGCTGGGGCCCCGCCCGCATGACGTACTTTTCTAAAGTTATTCTTCAGACTTTTTTAAAGTTATTCAATAAATTCTATTTTTGCGGGTATGAACAATCCTGAACTTCTTTTGCCTGTCGGTACGCGCGACATGCTGGAATCCGCCATCAACAACGGAGCGGACGCGGTTTATTATGGAGTCCCCCATTGGAATGCCCGTGGCAGAACCGAAGATTTTTCATTTGAAGATGTCGAAGAAATGATCCGATACGCAAGGCTTCGCGGCGTAAAGACGTACCTTGCAATGAACATCCTCATCTTCGAGCGCGAAATTCAGGATTTGCCAGAATTTTTGGAACGCTTGATTGCGTTAAAGCCGGATGCGTTCATCATCCAGGACATCGGGCTTGCAAGGCTCATCAAGGCCATTAGCCCGGAACAGGAAATCCACGCAAGTACGCAAATGACGCTCGCGAGTTCCGAAGCCGTGAACTTGGTCAAGGACATCGGATTTTCAAGAGCAGTCTTGGCTCGCGAACTTTCATCAAAGCAGATTGCGCAAATCAAGAGCCTCACCGATTTGGAACTGGAAGTTTTCATCCACGGGGCATTATGCGTCTCGTACTCGGGCCAGTGCCTTACCAGCGAAAACTTCGGCGGGCGCAGCGCAAACCGCGGACAGTGCGCCCAAAGCTGCCGCCTCCCCTACCGCATTTTCGTCGATGGCAAGGAATGGAAGGACCCGAAGGCGCGTTACTTGTTCAGCACTCGAGACCTGTGTGCGCTTCCGAAGCTTGAAGAACTCAAGGAAATCGGCGTGGAATCGCTCAAGGTCGAAGGGCGATTGAAAAGCCCGGAATATGTGGCTGCCGTTTCGCACGCCTACCGCAAGGCATTAGAAATACTGAGCGAGAAAGGTTATAAAGAAAATGCCAAGTGTGCGAATGGAAATGCCGCCGAGCTTACCGCGCAGGACTTGGAACCGCTTGAAGTACTTTTCTCGCGTGGGCTAAACACAGGTTGGCTCGATGGCGTGAACCATCAGGAACTCGTCGACGGATCGTTCTCGAACCATCACGGTGAATTTATCGGAACCGTCGTTCAAGTGGAACGCGGTGGCGTGATTGTGGAACTTGAAGACAAGCCCGTTCCATGCACTTTATTGCCGGGCGATGGTATCTTATTTGAGGAATATAGGGCAGAGCCTGAGCCGCGTCAAACGGGAAGCCGACTGTACAAGGCAACATGGAGTGCTTCGGCGCATAATTCAAGATGCGCCGGGAACGCAAGAGAAAATGCGCGCGGAAACAACATGCGTTCCGAGACGCCCGCAAAATCGCAAGTCCGCCTAGAATTCGGTCGAGAATTCAACTTGCGCAAAGTCACCTACGGCATGAAGGCATACCGCAACGACTCCCCCGCTCTCGAAAAAGAACTGCACAAGACTTTTACCGACAAGAGCTTCGCCAAGCACATCCCCATTTGCATGACACTCGAAGGCAAAATCGGCGAACCGCTCAAGCTCACGATTACAGCACAAGCAACATCAAGCAACGTCATTGCGAGCGAAGCGAAGCAATCTCCAAGCGACAATAACGCGGTCACCGTCAACGGAGCCATCCTCGAAGCCTCCCGCAACGAAGTCGCATCCGACGCACTCCAAGCCATCGCCAAGAAAGAACTTTCGGCACTTTCCGCAACAGCCTACGTTCTCGACAAGCTCGAAATCAAGCTCCCGCCAAACGCATTCCTCCCCGGCAAAGTTTTGCGTACGCTCCGCCAAGAAGCAGTACAAGCCTTGGACGAAAAGCGCTTGCAGTGGAAAGAACTCGCCCCTTCTGCAGATAACGGTCGCGCATTCCTACATAACGTTTCGGTGAAGGAGATTCCCGCTTCCGCGGGAATGACAAATTCGACAGCGAACGCCCCCAAGAATCGCCGCATGAACATTACCGTTCTCGTTCGCCGTCCCGAACAAATTGACGCATTGCAAGGCCTCGACATCGACAAAGTCGTCATGGATTTTGACTGGGGCGTGAAATACGACGAACCGCTCGAACGCATCCACAAGCTCGGATTCGAAGCAGGCATCGCGACCCTCCGCATCCACAAGCCCGGCGAGAACCATTACATCAAACAAATTCTCACGCTCATGCCGGAATTTGCACTGGTGCGTAACCTCGGTTCGCTCGCGCTCCTCAAGGATTCCGGAATCCCGATGGTCGGCGACTACAGCCTGAACGCCACCAACAGCGCCACATACGATTGGCTTTTGGCTCAAGGCCTCGAAAAATTGCACCCCTCGTGGGACCTCAACAGTACGCAGCTCTTTGACTTGCTCAAGAACATAGACGGAAGCAAGCTCGAACTTGCGCTGCACCAATACATGCCCGCATTCCACTCGGAATACTGCGCCTTCGCACGCGCCCTCACGACTGGCCGCCGATTCCCCGAATGCAAAAAGATTTGCACACAACATAAAGTCGAAATTCTCGACCACAAAGGCGAACGCCACTTCTTGCAATCCGATGCCGAATGCCGCAACACGCTCTTTGTCGGCAAACCGCAATCGGCCCTCAAGCTATTGCCAAGGCTCATCGCCCAAAACGTAAGCAGCTACCGCCTAGAACTCTTGGACGAAGAACCCGAATCTGTCCGCCGCAAAATCGACATTTACACGCAAGCCATCCGCGGCAAGCTCGACATCGACACCGCCATTTCAAAGGCCGGCGTCGAAGAAAAGTACGGACTTTCCGAAGGGCAGCTGTTCAATCAAAGCGTCTGGCAAGATAGAAAGAAAGGGTGTGATTAATTATGGTTACGCCCTGTTAGAATGGCTCGCACAAAGGAATACTTGCATTACATTTTTTGCCTTCTGCGTAATTATAACGGACTTGATTGTATTCGCCTTTCACCTTTAAGCAACTGTTGCTGTCAACAACCTGGATATTCAACATGCCATTCGGCTTCAGTTCAAAGAAACTACTGTCTTGGAAAGATACTCTAATAGCTGATGAGGAAATACTTTTTTGTGGATTTGGAAGCCTCCAAATCATACTGTCGCTACAAGTTTCAAATATATCTAAGGCCATGTGATAGTGAATTACTCTTTTGAATGTTCGTCTAGACAACGATAATTCATAAATACCATCATCATCAACAATAAATAATTCCCCCGCAAAGCGATTCATTATAGGATCTACAATCATTCCATAATCAATCATTTTTCTAAGCCGGTCTCCGTCGTCCATTTTTTTCAAATCCGTTTCTGATTGATATCCCACTATGTCTTCATACATTTTTTTCAATACATCTCGTCTGTTTTTTTTCAAATCCGTTTCTGATTGATATACCGTAAAGTCTTCATAGAAATCTACAATGCTATCCACTTCATATAAAGATGAATCTGATAATTTGACAAAAAAAAGCACATCAGGATAGTTGTAACGATACAGGAGAGCGTGATACCCATCGTCGAAAAGTTCTGCGTAGGTGACGGTCGTGTCCCTGCTTTTGAATGCTTCGGTAATTTTACCACACCATGTATTAACGTTCAATTTATCGAAACCACTACATATTTGAGCGGCACCATTCGAAAAAGTAATATACGGCAATGAGTCGTGGCCGATATAGTAATAGTAGTTTTTATTGTCTTGACCATATATCCACCAGTCACCGGAGCCCTCGTTCATCTGGTTCACATCAAATTGGAAGATATTCGATTCTTTTGGAATGATGTAATTAGGCTCAATCAAGAGCATCCAACAGTTTAAAAGAGCATTCGAGAAGGTCATCAACAGCACGACAAGACACAACGGCACAAGCAGAAGAAGGATTTTGGGGAATTTAGTCATTTGGAATCTGGTCCTATGCGTAATTCAATCTACTCTACTATAATTCCATATTTCTTTTTCAATTTTAAACGTGCTTCTTTTGAAATCTTATAGGAAGGCAACTTTGTAACAGCAAATTCAAAAGCTTCTTTTTTATTTGTAAGAAAACAATTTAAAGAAGCCATACGTAACGATCCATTCACAGATTTATAAAATGTCAGACCTCTCACCGGAACCACATCTAATTCGGTAATTTCATTCCAACGAAACTGCAATACATTATCAAACAAAGTTATCGAGAATAGCTTTACTTTTCTTTTCATTGTAATTCCAGAGTCATCAAAAACTAATTTAAAATTCGCAATAAACGAGAAAGTGACAACTCCAAAAATAACAAGCATTAGAACACACAAAAAAAAGAATTTGACTGATTCAATATTCATCCCGACATTGTACATATCAAAAAATGCCTTAAGGATTCCCCAAAAAGGCACTCCAGCAAATACAAAGAATGGAATAATGCTATAAAAAAACATTGGTATTTTAAAAAGCGATTTGTATTTCACTTCAACCATTTTAAAGACCTCCACACTCTCTTATATTAAAAGACCCATTTTCTTGCAGACGCGGCGGGCGTAGCGAATGTTTGAGGGAGCGACCGCTCCAGCGGGAACCGCGCTAATTACAGACAAATCAAAAAACTCCATTAAATGCGAGGCTTCTTTTTTTATTTCAAGAGGAAAACTTCACTCCACTCAGGGATATCATCAAAATAACGCTTTACCAATTTTCCATCGGCCATTCGGAAAAGCAACCTAGCATCTACCCCGTCAAGAGAATTATCGTAAACATAAAGTCTATCAACCAATTCCGAAACAGTCTTGCAATTGAGGATTGATTTCTGGTATCGAGAAATAACTTTTGTTATCGGAACATCATGGCCACCCTGCATCACTCGTTTAGCAATTCGCGCAGCGTTAATGGACGGGTGACTCGTAGCGACAAAAAAGATACGGATAAAATAACCAGCCAGTTTTGCTCGATTGATAAAATCGACCTTGCCGTCTGAAGAAAGAACACTTTCAAAAATGAGACTTTTCCGCTGTTTAAGGCAATCTTCACGCAAAGATTCGCAATACTGAGCAGCCTTAAGAACCGCCTCAGGAGAATTCCAGTCCCCAAATCGATCCTGAGCTACAACATCGGGATTGATGTAAACAGCATCTTCCATCCATTCATGGCGAAGGATTTTGGATGTAATTGTCGTTTTTCCAGATCCATTTGGACCGGCAATCACGATTAACACAGGGCGATGTTCAGTCGGAGACATAACTAGCGGATTTTTGCTGCAGCGCGTTTGAGTTCGGCGAAATAACGGGCGGTGGCTTCGGCATCAGCCTTGCGGGCATCGTCAAAAGCCTCTTTCATCAACTGTGAAAGAAGCTCGTCCGATGGTTCCTCGGTGCTAGTCAACTTATAAGTATCCAAAGTCATTTTACCACCTCGTTTTCTGTAAATATACTCTTTTTTACAGAACGGAGCAAACTAAACGTCCTTTTCCCCACTCTTCAAGAGTGATTTTTGCAGAAACCGCCAATAAGCTATTCGGGACTTCTCCCAGTGCGGACAAAACTTTTTCAGCCTCTTCACTGGAAATTGCAAGATAATGCGTTGCGGCCCAGAGCCTAGTGCCCATAGACGGGGCGAAAAGTAATTCATGGAAATCTTCGCTGGTCAATGCGCCCTGAGCCTCGATTTGCCGATAGGCTTCCATCAATTTATCATAAGCCTTATTTGCTTGTTTATGATTGCCCTCTTCAATAGCATCGCCATACAACCTCGAAAGTTCGGCATATTCACTTATCCATTTCTCGGCATTATCACTCATAATCATCGATTCCGGTTATTTACAAAGATTACGCTCCGAAAGATCTGGGTCGACAACAATACAACCACCGGAAATGTCCGTATCAAAAATAATCTTTTCTCCCGCACGATAGTGCGGCAATCCCTTAAGCGGGGAATCAAATTCTATCCAATCATAAAAATTCAAGCGATTGCCATAGTACCTTTTTCCTCTCGGTACATATTTCCAGGTGCCCCGATTCGAATCCAAGCCATTGCCGTCCGCATAGACCTGCAAAAATGTAGAATCTGGGTAAAGCGTCACCGATTCAAAGCCATGTTCATGCGTTCGCTTATACGTTCCAACAAAATCTTCATCTTGGAAGCACTGGAATAATACAAAAATAACCAAAAGCGCCCCAAGGGAAATTTTTATGAATGCAGGCTTTTTCATTTTTTCCTCAGCTATTCAGCCATGGCAATGTACTCGTCTAAATTCGGGATATTGCTTATGATTTCTGAATCATCATGACAAACTTTAACAAAACCATTTGACATTTCAAAGCCGACAAAATCACCATCGCCAATATCAAACAAATGATAAATGCATCGACCATCCAGATTCACTTGGCAAATTTCACTTATGTTGATTTGAGGATATTTCTCGTGAATACTCTGGAATTCTTTCCAAAAGTCCTCAGGTAATTTTTCTATTTGCAAAACTTTCTGCACATTTTCTACGTTGACCTGTAAGTTTGTAAGGTCAATTTTTTCTTTCGTCGAAAGAGAAAATCCAGCAAACAACCCTCTTGCAAAACAAATAGAGAATTCGATATTTGACGTGTTTGTATTGCTAAGGACAATTCCTTTCAAATTAAAATAAGGTTCAGAGCGCCGCTCATATTTTTCGCTCACTGATGTATCAAAGAAAACGTTATAACGGCATGGGACCGAATGCAAGTCCGGTATAATTCGCCCGATAATTCCGGCATTCAATTCTTCTCTATATACCGAATACTCATCTGGCATTTTTTCGAGAACCATCAGGCAAAGTTTTTTTGCCCATTCCTCTAGTCTTTCTTTCTTTAACCAAGAAAACAATTTGCTAAACATCGTGATTCACTCCTTCTGCAAGCAAAGTGATTGCAAGAGAACCCAAAAAGGAAACCGCCGCAAGGGCGCCAAGGGAAATTTTTATGAATGTAGACCTTTTCATCTTCTTGTAATATACTTTAAAAAGAAAACAAGTGCGAATATCACCGAACAAAAAGCAACATTTCCAACAAACCAAGACACAAAAACAGCCGCTATTTCACCCCAAGCAACACCTGATTCCGAATAAAACTCTCCCTGCGGATTGTTGGCAATGGCCGCATGCACCATAAAAATTCCAACCACAATAGATTGGATGAGGGTATAAGTCCCCGCGATAAATATGCACTCTTTCTTCGAATTCATAAAGATTTTCTAATGACAGCCAGTGTAACAGGAGTTGTCGTTTATGTCGGATCGGTTTCAGGAGTCCATCCAGATTCAATCCGTTCCACCAAAAGTGTATCATTCCAAACCCCGCGAATAGGCAAACGCCTTTGATCATCACTTATCTCACCAACAGGCCATTCGTTCTCCCCATCCCAAAACCACCAAATTTCAACTTTTTTTGTTTCCGGATTAGCGATACCATCCCTAAATAGTGGAAACGGTTTATGTTTTTCCGGGATTGGCGCATTGCCGACGATTGATACAATCCCCCTATGCACTGCGGCTCCCAATGGGAAAAATACAGAAAAATCAGGTTCCCGCACAGAGACAACAAGTTGGATAACATCTAAAGACTGCCTTGTCTGATAAACCGTATTATGCACTCGCAACAAAGCTCCATACAGATTATGCTTGTGTGTAAATTGAGCATAAGCAAAACCAGACCGAGTTGGTATTTCAATTATGTCACCTATTTTGGGTCTTTTCATCTTATACCTTATATTCTAAAATTAGGTTTTTCATAATCAACTTTTTTCGCCATCCACCACTTTAATATCAATACCTATGTCTTTTTCAAGGCAGAACTTTTGAATTTTATCAATAAACTCACTAACCGTCATATTTGGACGGTTCCAAATAATTTCCCAACCATCTCCTTCGCATAGCATAAACTCTGTTTCGCACTCATACCATTTTTCAACATCACAGGGATATTTTTTTCTCAAGTTGTATATTTCATCCACAACAGGCGTATTCACATCATTTTCTGCAATAAGCCACAAAAGAGCATACGTATTAAAAGTATACTCTTGTGCGATTTCATCAAATTGTTTCTTGGTGGCAGAATCAACTTTTGTAATGACGCTCTCTATCCCGTCAATATTCCTTTTGACAAATGGTTGATTGTAATCTTGAATGTGGTCGTAAACAATAGACCATTCTGGCGAACCTATTTCCGCAACAATAAACGAACGATTCGAAAATGCCATAAAAGGGATATACGCTATCAACGCATCCCAATTGTCGCCCGCATCAGAATCTTCATCAAATTTTTTCGCTATAAATTCAAAAGCCCTGTCACTCCGAATCAATTCTGCATGGATTTTACCATGTTTCTTGACCCTGTGTGCAGCCGCAAAAGCATTAGCTCTTACACGTGCTTCTATTTTATAAAAAACAAACCCTACTGCCGCAACAATTCCTGTCAAAACAGTCAAAGGAAGGAAAAAAACTCGCGAAACATCCACTACACAAATAAATACGAACAAGGAAAATAAACCTAACAAAAGAAGTGCTGTAGCAACAAATTCCCTCTTCTCTTTTCTCATTCTGTTGCTATAGAACCCAAGCAACAACGAAGCAAAAAGAAACATCATCGTCACTAAATAATTTTCTATTTTCTGTAACGGCGTAAAGACCCCGCGAACCTTCGTCCAAAATTCATCAACTCTAACCACACTTTGATTTTTGATTTCGTACGCCTCTTCCGGAACAACCGACAAAAAGCCTTTAAACAAGAAAATAAAGCAATCGCTTTTTTCTTTGCAGGATACAAAAACATCTCGTCCAGTACTTGTCTCAAAAAATGGGAAGGCGCTTTCGTCATAAGCCACCAGCTGAACCGGATCTAGCTCAACAATACCATCCCAATACATGCGGACCAGTTTTATCTTTTCTCCCTGCTCATTTTCTACAACCCGCTCTAATTTTTCATACGGAGCGTGCCCATGCGCAAGGACAGGGATCAAGAACAGGAAAAATAGGATTATGTTAAAACAGTGTCGTTGCATCATCAGGAAAAGCGTTCATGTAGTTTATAAATATAACCTATTCCGCTCGGAAATTTTTTCAAGTTCACTTTTTACCGCAGGGAGCAAAAACACGTCCCCCTGTTCTGCCAATAAAGTTATGCCTTTTACTGTTGAAGCCTGTTGAACAAATCCACTTAAAAAATCATCGACAAACCTTTTCAAATGCTCGATTCGAATATTGTCAGGTAAGTTGGAACTCAGATCGAAGATTTCATCATAATCTTTGGGCGCCCGCCGAAAGACATCGCCCACATCGTTATTGACCATATCCCGAGAAATTTGGTAATTCTTTCCAAAGATGCCTTGAATAAATAGCTTGATATTTAAATACACCAGAGAAGAATAGCATGATTTTTGAAACGAAAGAACGACAATGACTTCATTCGTCGTCTTTACAAGACATCCGAATTTCGATTCAAAGCCCATGCTTTTTGTCGCTTCGGTAAAGAAGCATTTTAGTTCTTTCAAAATCATAATTATGTCTGATCCGTTTCAGGAGTCCATCTATAGAAATAACAATAGTATAATTCGTCCGTTCGTATGACATGGCGGAGGTAAAGGGGCTTATTTTTTTTGTTTTTTTCGCTTCTCCTTAGTTACAAGAATTTTCGTAATATCCTTTAGAACTTTATCAATATCTTTGTCGATATTCTTTTTGCCTAAAACGTCCGAGTTCAACTTGGGCGGGACATTTTGTTTCAAAAGTCTTAATACATTGCCGCCGTTGCTGGACGGTTGGAAAAGTTTTCTCTTTTGGGGAGGTGGTGGCGGTTCCAAACCGACTGATTGAAACATCTCCAAAAAGAGTGACAAATCACCACAAGAGATTTCGTCGCAAATTAAAGCAAAATTAATGACTGAGAATCCGGCCTTGCGAGCCAGTTGAAATAAAGGCTCATAGGACTGAAGGCGTCGAATAAAACTTTTTCTATCACTATCGAGTTCCAAGACAAAAGTAATTTTGCCTCGCTCGCACAATGGGCAACCATTCCCATCGAGGCTCTTCAAATCAACAGCGATTTCGTCAAAAGCAGACAAGGGGGCGACAACAACATTTTCCGAATCGCTGTATTTTAGATTTTCTTTTAACGGGGGCGGAATCCTGCCGCCTGCGCCACCGCCAACCGATTTGTACAATTTGCCTTTTTCATCTACAATCGCGCTGTCCAACATGCCGTTCTTTTCAGTGTACAAGGCCCACACAATGCGACCTGAATCAGCTTCATTTTCCTTATGAAGAGAAATGTAGCGAGAACCATAACGGTCCAATTGCATTGTATAGAAGACATCAGGCAGATGACCGCCTTCGGCGCCAACGTTCATGTGCTTTTTTGAGATATTCACAAAAACAGGAAATGTATCATCCCAAGCGTCATCCTCTGAATATGCATAACAGACGAATGCCAAAATCGCTACGATGGTAGTTATTTTACATGTAATTAATTTCATAAGGATTTTGGCAAACACAAAACTAACCGTGAAAATAAGGGAGTACGTAAAACATTCTTGCCATAGTAACTACAATCCAAAACATATAAACAATCTTCGTAAATAACTTTCTTGAAAAATCAAATTTCCCAAACTTTAGAATTAACAATGATATGCCCAAAAGAAAAAGACTTAATACACATGTGATAAAAATGAAAAAAACACAATCATCATCTACCTGCAACGATAAAGCATCTTGAGAGCCGTCATCATACGGGCGTAATGGAGCCAACAGCGCCAAGCAAGTAAGTACGAAAGAACCTAGAAAAGAACCCAAAAGGGCGACAATCGAGACACCCCTTAAAAAAATTTTCATCGCAGCATAATCGTTTTTATTCATCGTCTTTTATCAAACCCTGTGGAATATTTTCCGAAGTATAGCCCCACTCTTTATTCCATTCCATGACTCTAGCAATAACAATCTTGTCCAATGAAGGAAAAAGACTAAAGTCTCCGCTAAAAAAAGGTGGACCGAATTTTTTCAAATTGCTAGCAAGTTTTGCGATATAGTTTCGCAAACCTTTCTTTTCATCATAGCACGCACGGTCTTCTGGCGATAACAGGTCAACCACATCATGTAATGAATGCTCGTAAAAAGCATCATCCTCGTGAATAAAAAAAGAACCAGGATGGTGCACCTCCTTTCCATCGACAAGTTGTGAAATTATAACATTGAAAACAAAATCTTTAACTTCATAATATAGAGTGATAACACAGCATTTATTTGCGTACTTTACCTTTGTAAACCAGGAATCAACTTCTTTTTTTATCAGAGAAAAATCGTATTCTTCAATTAAAAAAGAAAATTCATCAAGGAATATATCCCTTACAACAAATTTATCTGAATTTTTCTTTTTCATTTTGAAGTAATCCTATGTTTTTTGCAACACGCCTATTAGAAATAACAATAGTAAAATCCGGCTGTTCATATGACATAGCGGAAGCGAAGTGAGGCTGCAAATAAATCACTATGATGTCAGTGCCGGAGTCCCTTTGCGAGAAATGCCGATTTTGACGAAAAAACGCATTTTTTCCAAAGATTAAACAGTATTTAATATCCAATATAATACTTTATGGCTCTTTTTTAATTTGCGGTATTTGTCAGCAAGTCGTCTAAAGTTATCTCTAGCGTCAGGATCCATTTTCCCACACGAAACATTTTCATCTATGAATATTATAAGATCCAAAAAGTTTGCACAAAACAGGAATTGTAATTTAAAGGGGCTATTTTTTATAACCTGCATAGAATAAAAAGGAATTACACCATCCACCTGAATTATTTCATAACACCATGCAACAACACGATGTTTAGGAAAGCAAAACTTCTTTGTTCCAAATTTAAAACCACATTGAAAACCTTCTTTCGTAAAAAGCATACAAGAAAATAAAGAGGCAAACATAAAAGAACAAAACAAACAAAAGGCAACTTGAGGCAACCAACGAATAAAAGAAAACCAATATTCTGTTTGAATTTGCCGGGAACTGCTATTCGTATGAAAAAATTGAACTAAAGAAGCAAGAAAATCTTCCGACAACTCTTTCATAAAAGCGTCATCAAAAAACATCAAATACAAAAAGCCAATTAAAAGGATTCCGATGAAGAACCTAAACCAAATCCGTAATTTTACAATTTCTTCGGTTTTCATTTATTCAACCTTAAATATAAATCTTTTGCTTTAATCTGTACCTACACAAGATTTTTATATAGCTTCGTAAATAACCTGTCAAACAGTTTACGCCCTTTTAGAACGGCTCGCACAATGGAATCCTTGCATTGCATTTTTTGCCCTCCGCATAATCATAGTGAACTTGATTGTATTCACCTTTCACTTTCAGGCAACTATTGCTGTCAACAACCTGTATATTTAAAGTTCCATTGGGTGTAAGTTCAAAAAAGCTACTGTCTTGGAAAGATACTCTAATAGCTGATGAGGAAATACTTTTTTGTGGATTTGGAAGCCTCCAAATCATACTGTCGCTACAAGTTTCAAATATATCTAAGGCCATGTGATAGTGAATTACTCTTTTGAATGTTCGTCTAGACAACGATAATTCATAAATACCATCATCATCAACAATAAATAATTCCCCCGCAAAGCGATTCATTATAGGATCTACAATCATTCCATAATCAATCATTTTTCTAAGCCGGTCTCCGTCGTCCATTTTTTTCAAATCCGTTTCTGATTGATATCCCACTATGTCTTCATACATTTTTTTCAATACATCTCGTCTGTTTTTTTTCAAATCCGTTTCTGATTGATATACCGTAAAGTCTTCATAGAAATCTACAATGCTATCCACTTCATATAAAGATGAATCTGATAATTTGACAAAAAACAGCGCATCAGGATAGTTGGAACGATATAAGAGAACTTGATCTTTGTCTAGAAGTTCCGCGTAGATGACGGTCGTATCCTTAGATTTAATTTGTTCAATTTTGTCATACAATATGGATGATAATACGTAGTAAGAATAACCATATTCCTTCCACCATTTTGTACTTACATTGAATACTGCTGACGATGGAGTAAACTCGGCAAATTTTTCGCTACCTTTTGGAAAAATAAGATCTCTCTTTGTCGGGCGTTCAAAGTCTATTTCATGTTCTTCAAAATAAACAATACTGTCCCCCCGCATAAAGAGCCATACTTTTGTAAGTTCAAGATGTCTTCTAAACTTTTGATGAATTACTTGATTAATTTCTTCATCTGTCATATTATATTCAAAAACATACATCCTATCCCATTCATAAGGAGTCAACATCGGAATAGATACGATGCAATTCAGGGAGTCCTTGCATTCCTTTTCGATAACATCTTTGGCAAGAGCTTTTATCGTAGTTGAATTGTCGCTACAATTAGACAGAGTTGCCAACAGCACGACAAGGCACAACGGCGCAAGCAGAAGAAGGATTTTAATCCATTTCCGTTTAGCATGGTGAGTTTCTTTTTGACGGGGCATATATTCCAAGCCGAGCGATTCAATTATCGCACGCATTGACGATTCGTCAGTAATTTCAACATCTTTAAGAAGAGCTTTTAACCCATTGACATCTTTGGCACGAACCAGTGCGTCAAATTCATCCATCCGTCCGCTTAAAAACAGGCGCTCGTTTACTGTCATGCCTTTGTATAGGGTCATTCTTGATCAAAATCCTTACAGATGTCTTCAAATTTAATTTCAATATTTCCGCCCAACTTGCGATATTCATTGTAAAATTCTAATGCAGTTTCACAATCAATTTTTGATGGTTTGTATCCATAAAGATTGCCAAGGGCGGAATAATAATATGCTTCTGGATATAAAGATGCATAGGGATTCAATAGATTATAAGGATATAGAATCCAATTCTTGGAACCTCCTCCTATTGTTCCATTATCAAGTGACAATTGGTATCCCAGCAAATTGATAAAAAAGACAAAATCGCCCAAATCTACATCTGAATCCAAATAATTCTTTAGTGCCGCTAAAACATCTTTGCCATTATCTTTGGCCGCCAATTTCTTGAAACCGTTTTCCAAGACATCAACGTGGGCTGCTCTGCAATTATTCAAGCGAAGGGCTGTATTCGGATAAATCGAAATAATCAAGGCTTCGACGAAACACTGGACATCCGTTTTTGTTTGAACGGAATCTGTTTTGTTTATCGTTGCTTCGGGCGGCTTTGTTAAAGGAGCCTGGATGGAAGGACTTGGAGAATTAGAGTTTGTTTCTCGCCCTAAAAAGAAACCCAATAAAAAGATGGCGACCATGCCTAAGGCAAAATATTTTTTCATTTCTTCCTACCTATCTGTGGCTTTTGTTGCATATTGTTACCAGCGTTTAAAGGTGCTTTTTTTATGAAACGCGAAGCGTGTAGTTAATACAGGATTATTCTTTACATAGATTAAATTCTGGAAAATCTAATTCAACAATAATACACCCTCTCGATACTAGGACATAAGAAGTTCGCTTTTTTCCTACACCAAAAACATTGTTGGCATTTTTGAACTGAATTGGAGACACATACATTATTCGACCTTTAAGAACCAACATATTTGATTCGGTTCGCCATCTACCCTCATTTGAATCAACGCCATTGCTGTCCGCAAATATCTGCAAAAAAGAGTGGTCTGGATAAAGTGTAATCGATTCCTCTCCATATTCGTGTTTGCACTTATACGTTCCTACATAGTCTTCTTCGTGCGTGCACCAAAACAGCACAAGGCACAACGGCACAAACAGAAGAAGGATTTTGGGAAATTTAGTCATTTGGAATCTGGTCCTATGCGTAATTCAATCTACTCTACTATAATTCCATATTTCTTTTTCAATTTTAAACGTGCTTCTTTTGAAATCTTATAGGAAGGCAACTTTGTAACAGCAAATTCAAAAGCTTCTTTTTTATTTGTAAGAAAACAATTTAAAAAAGCGATTTGTATTTCACTTCAACCATTTTAAAGACCTCCACACTCTCTTATATTAAAAGACCCATTTTCTTGCAAACACGGCGGGCATAGCGGATTACAGCCCTTTCAAATACAACGCCATAAATCGATCATAAACGATGTAGCCCTCTTGAGTTTTCATCACGAATTCTTGCGACAAGAGTGTATCTATAGCACGACTGATGCTGCTTGCATTTTTCAGATGATACCTTTGTACGAAGGCAGATGAATTTATAGCGTTTGCACAGCCTTCTTTAGCAATCGCGATGAGCAACTGGCATTGATTGCGTGTAAGCAAGGCGATCAGCCTCTGATAAATTTCCTTTTCTGATTCGACAATAGCTGCGATACACAGTTCCACATCTGCAATTTCTATAGTTGCAAGTGCAGTTTCGTACAGGCGATTCAACACGCGTTGCATATACCAAGTATGCCCATCAAATTTATGATAGAGTTCGCCGAAGATTTCTTTGGACAATTTGATGGAGTTTTTCGACATCCATTTTTTTGCAAATGCATAGTAATGGTCTTCGGAAATCGCCGTTAAATTGAAAATCTCCGTACTGCGGTAAAACGGATGTGACACTGAGCCAAACATTTCCGTCATCAAGTGCTGTTTGCTACCAGAAAAAATAAAATGGACGTTCGAGCAAAACTGGATGTACGAACGAAGCAGTGCTTCAACGCCTTCATCCTTATATTCTGCAATCTGCTGGAATTCATCAATGGCGATGTAACATTCTTGCTTCGATTGCTTAAGGTAGGCAAAAATTTCTGCCAATGTATTCTTTGTTTCTTGCGGAGCAAATTCAATAGACGGCTGCGGATTGCCAGAAACCGGATCTGTTGACAGAACTACTTTAAAACTTTTGAATAGCGACAAGGCCGTTTTTGCAGCCTTCTTTCCAAACAAATCTAATTTTCCGACAACAGCCGTACCTAAGTTGTGAACGAAATCATCCAGCGATTTCGTCGGGAAAATGTCGATATAGAAGCAAGCTGCATCTTTTTCATCTTTCTGTATAGCATTGAAAATATGGTATATCAGCCCTGTTTTGCCCATACGTCGTGGAGAAAGCAATGTAATATTACGCCCATTACGGAGAGCCGACAGAATGTACTTGGTCTCTTCGACACGGTCACAGAAGTATTCAGGACCATTATACCCATAAAGAAGGAACGGATTAATATTCATACTCTAAATATAATCAAATTTCGCAAAATGCGTAACGCAAAATGCGAAATTTTTCGTATAACGAGTCTGTAGTAGAAATGCCACTGGCTCCTTCGACTACGCTCAGGATGACACTTCTGGCAGCATGGATCCTTCAGCCGTTGGCTTCAGGATGACAATGCCTTAAGATCCTCGCCTTCGCGAGGATGACGAGATAAATTCGCGAGGATGACGTTAATGGGAATGGAGATTCCAGCACAAGGCCAGGAAGACAATGTTGAAGTTACTTCTTGTCGCGGATGCGGGCGTAGAGGGTTTCGGCTTTTTCGGTGTCGCCGGCGTTCGAGAAGATGTGACCGACGTTTTCGGCACCAATGCGGCCCTGAGAATTGCCGGCACGCCAAGCCTTCATGTAACATTCAAACGCTTCGTCATAGCGCTTTTGCGTAAAATAAATCTGTCCTAAATCAAGATTCAAGTCCGCAATTCCCTTCTTGTGGCGGAGACCTTCTTCCAGCGTGAAAATAGCCATCCACGGGGATTCATTCTTGACGTACATCTGAGCGAGATAGCGGCGAGCGGAAACATTTTCGGGATCCATCATGATGCCGTTTTCCATTTCGTTCAGGGCGAGCCGCGTAGAATCCATGCTGCGGTAATAATACGAGAGCGTGTAATGCACGTCGGCGCCAGCAGTCGCTGTCATCTGGAGCGCATTCTTGAGCGTCTTCACTGCATATTCGTAATCGCCAAGCTTTTCATAGACTTCGGCAAGGCCGTACCAAGCATCCATGCGGTCCGGGTTTAGCGCCAGCGCACGTTCAAAATGCTTTTGGGCAAGCGTCCAGTCGCTGCCTTTCATATAACATTCAGCGAGAGCGAAATGGATGTGATCCGTTTCCGTCCCGAGTTCAATCGCACGATTGTAGGCGACAATCGCATCGCTGGGGGATTCGGCAAGATAATAGAGGTCGCCGAGAAGCATCCAAGCCTTCACAAAATCTGGGAGCAGTTCGACAGTGCGCTTGTACGCAACCATCGCGACTTCTTTTTTGCCGAGCTGCACAAGGGCATTGCCCAAGTTGAACCATGCAAACGGCTCGTAACGGCCATCATCAATCGCCGCACGGTAATACTTCACCGATTCCTTGTAACGCCCCTGATCGTAAAGCTCATTTGCCTTGAAGAAGAAATCGTCAGCAGCGTGGAGAGGCAGCGCAAGGAAAAAGAGCAGTAGGAAGTAGACAGTAGGAAGTAGGAAGTGTTTCTTAATAGAAAATGCACTGGATTCTTCGCTACGCTCAGAATGACGACATAACGAAAAGATTTTTGTAATTGTAGCCGTAAGCACGCTTCGCTTTGGGGTATGGGCAAAAACAGTTCCAGCTTTATAGCCAAGCATTTCCATCAAGCGACACCCAAAGCCTTGCGCACGCAAGGCGACCTCATACCTCATACCTGACAACCTATTTAACAAAACGGAACTCCTTTGTAGCCTTCTGCGCTACTGGGAAGCCGCGTAACTGCGCCGGAGAGAACTTCCACTGGCGAATAGCCTTGAGCGCTTCGACATCAAAGCCGTATCCAGCCGGGTCCTGCGTGAGCACTTGAGCCTGCGTCACATCACCGTTCACATCAATCACAATAAACACTTTCACGTAGCCCGAGACGCCCATTTTCTTTGCGCGGTCTGGGAACTTCGGCTGGATTTCACGCAACACTTGCGCCTGTTCATCCACTTCGCCGGCCTCGTAAATCACGTTTTCCATATTGCCCGCATCTACGGCGACACCATCGCCAGCAGCACCGCGAGCAAGCGACAAATCCATCTGGAAATTCTGGCTACGGGAAACGCCCATGTGCGCCGAAACCTTGAACGTGTTCGGAGTCGCTACCGTACGGATAATTTTCTGTTTCACTTCGGGCTTTTTTTCGCTCACGAGAACTTCCACTTCGGTCACTTCTTCGAGAACCTTTTCGGACTTGGCCCCCTTATCAAAGAACAGCACATTGATGACCGGAATCGCAAGGAAGAACACCGCGCCCACGACAAACGAGAGCACAAACGCCACCGGAAAACGGAAATATTTAGCACAAAAATCAAGCATGTATTTAGACGAGAGACGAGAGACGAGAGACGAGAGATGAGGATCTAGAAAAGACGAGAGACGAGAGACGAGAGACGAGAGATAATTTTTTCAAGAAAAAAAATTGCATTTGCATAAAGCGGGGCGTTGCGGGGGCGGCGATTGAGCCCCTGCTAGAAGGGGTAGCGAGTAACAAAGTACGAGCGAGGGGAAGGCATTCCCCATTCCTCTCGTCTTTCGTCTGTAGGAGCGAAGCTCCGTTCTTTCGTCTAACCATCACTCCTCCTTATTCGCGGAGATGGAGACTTTTCTCACCTTCGCCAAGTTGCATTCATCGAGGATATCGACAACGACACCGTTGGGGGCGTCACGGTCGCTCACGATAATCACCGGACGGTCCGGCGCTTCGGCCATCATCTGGCGGAGCACGGTCTGCAAGGTCGAGAGGTTCACCTGCGTCTCGTTGATGTGGATGGTCCCTTGACGGGTGACTCCAATCAAAATGCTTTCCTTCGCGAGTTCCTTCGCGGTACTCGCTTTCGGCTTCGTCACATCCACGCCCGTTTCGCGCGTGAACGTCGAAGTCACGATGAAGAAAATCAAGAGAATGAACACCATGTCGAGCATCGGCGAAACGTCTATGCCGTTACCGCTTCTCGAACGTTTACGAATAAAACTCATTCAACCTCCTTGGCAAAGCAACGTTCTTCGAACTTGAGCGCTTCACCCCAGGCAAAATCACCAATAGAATCCACTCGTCTTTCGAGATAGTTATAAACTAACATCAACGGGAAAGCGACAAGCAAGCCCGCCTGCGTCGTGAGGAGCGCTTCGGAAATACCGTCAGCCAAAAGCACCGGGTTTCCAAAGCCAAACTGCTGGATAGTCTTGAACGTATGAACCATGCCGGAGACCGTTCCCAAGAGCCCAAGCAACGGAGCGATTTGCGCACATGTCACAATCGTCTTGAGCGACTTCGAAAGGCTTACATCCAAGCTATGGCGAGTCGCCGTCATGGCATTACGCACGGCCACAGGGCCTTCGTTGCGGTACTTGCGCACGTTTTCGACAAGCGCACGGAAATAGCCAAAACGACGTTTGTTCAAATTTGCGAATGCCGCTTCCTCGCCCACCGAATCCAAGTCCTTGAAGAACTTCGTGGTCGAACGCCCTTTCAGCATAAAGTAATAGCCGAATCGTTCAAACATCAAGAACCAGCCCAGCCACCCAATCAGGAATAGCGGAAGCAGCACCCAGCCGCCGCGCAGCAAGATGCTCATGGTCGCTTCGATGACGGAATATTCGTCCATTAATCCTTTTCCTTGATCCAAATAGCGTTGAGCACGGCAAGACCAGTCTTTTCCATGCGGGTGCGGACAGAATCTGCGATGTTTACAAGCAACGTGTGCAAAAGCTGCAACGGAATCGCCACGATAAGGCCAGCTTCCGTTGTCACGAGGGCAATAGAAATACCGCCAGCCAAAAGTTTCGGGTCGCTCGTGCCGTGCATGGTGATGACATTGAAAAGTTCAATCATACCCATGACCGTACCCAAGAGACCGAGGAGCGGTGCGGTCGCCGCGAACACGGAAATCCAGCTGAGGCCCATTTCGAGTTTTGGAACTTCACCTGCAAACAAAACTTCAAGAGACTTTTCGGCACTTGCACGGTCCTTGAATTTTTTTCCGAGCACAGCACGCAACACCTTCCCCACCTCGCCATGAGCCTTTTCAGATTCAGCAGTCGCTTGTTTCAAGTCACGCACTTCAAGAGCCTTCACCGCCCTACGTGCGCCAAAGCCGCCAAAGCCCAAAACGAGGAGCCAAACAAAACGAACGAGGAAAATTAAAAGACCTAGAATGAACAAAGCCGCAATCGGGTACATCAAGATTCCGCCGTTGTGGAAGAATTCAGCAAAGTCTTCTTTCCACGTGGTTTCCTGATGGTTTGCGAGTTCGCTCGAAAGTTCCGTGCTGAGGAGTACATCGACCGGCACCATCACGAATGCAGAATCGTTGGCGCTAGCAAAGGCTTTCGCCACATTCTTACGCATTTCGGGAGAGAGATTTTCTTGCCAGCTATAAACGCGCTTCTTTTCGCCGGCCACCGGGAGCATCAAAGCCGACGGATGGAAACCGTTGATGTCGGTGACTTTTGCCATTTGCATCGCAAAGAGGCCACCCAAACGCATGCGGTCGCCTTCAGCAACGGAGCTGCCGAACACAAGGTCCGCCTTTTCAGTGCGAACTTCGCGCGTAAACATCATTTCTTTCTTGGCGACATCGAGCATCGCACGAGCAATGCGGAGCGGGTCGTCGCGGTAGAGGCCCATTTCTTTTTTGACCTTGTTCTGCGCCTCGATGCGTTCAGTCATCTTGAACGGCACGCCCTGTTCCTGGAACTTCGCAAGCATTTCCAGACGTTCCGGGCCAGCGGCAAGCGTGAGGAATTCAGCACGGGCCTTTTCGGCCTGAAGCTTGACCTGGGCCAAGTCTTCGCGGGCCACGCGCACGTCTTCGAGCAAGCGGGTGCGTTCGGACATCAAAGCATCGACACGTTCCTTGCCGAGCTGGTACTTGTCATTGAAAAGTTCGCGTTCCTTGTTGAATGTTTCACGGTCTTTCCAGCGGGCGGCGACGGCCATATCGCGTTTGCGGCGGGCTTCTTCGAGGTCCGCCTTGGCACTGTTGAGTTCTGCACGTTTCTTGACGGCATCGACGGTTACGTTCTGCTGGGCAAAAGAAGCCGGAGCGAACACGGCAAACGCGGCAATCAGCAAAGGCAACAAGAAAAATGCTCTGGATCCTTCGTCCCTACGGCCCTCAGGATGACGTAAACAAACAATCTTTTGTCGTTCGACACTCATCTTTCGTCTCTCGTCAAGGTTGGTGAGCCTGCCGAACCACGTCTTTCGTCTAAACATTAGTTAGCCTCCTTCGGGAAAGAGACTGGAATAGTCACAAGTCTCGGGGCGGTCTTTCCTTCGGCAACCTTCATCACGTCCTTGAGGATGGTTCGCATCGCGAGGTCTTCGGAAACGTTTTTCCAAGCGTAACCGTTACTGGATCTCGTGAGGAACAGCACGTCATTGCCATCGTTACTGACGAAAATCGAGGCAACGGCACCATAGCGCAAATACGTCCCGGCCACGTTGCGCGCATCCACTTGCAAAAAGCCCTTCCAAACTTCGGTGGTATAACCCAGGCGGATGCGGTCGTAAAAGACCTCCATCGTGCGGTTCAAGGCATCATCTGTTTCAATCAAGCCCTTGTGGAGCATGCTTGCGATTTCCTGGATGCTCTTAACAGCCTCGTCCGTACGGTAAGGGAAATCGGCCTCGAAGAACGGGACAAGCGAATCAATGACCGTTGCAAGCGAATCTGCATATTTCGTCTTTTTGCCTTCGAAGAGGCGAATGGAGCCATTCGTCTTGGCCCTTGCCGCAGAGATTTTCTTCAATTCGACATTGAGCGAATCGATTTCGGCTTTCAAGGACTTGTTCTGCGCAGAAAGAGCCTGTACCTTTTTGCGACCGACTTCGACGAATTCGGCATGGCGCTTCTTTTCGGCTTCGTGCATAGATTTTTCGCGGGCAGTTTCAGCTTCCACCGCCTTGATTTGACGACGGACGCTTTCCACTGTTTCTTGAGCTACGGCAAAAACGCCGGAAAGCCCCAGACATAACAACATTTTAGGAAGGAATGAAAATTTCATGTGCAATAAAATACAAAAATCTCACACAAAAAGTTCTTTTGCGCACCATCCAGTACGCTTTTAATGTTAATTTAAGCGTTTTTTTGAAGAAATTCCTGGATTCTTCGGCTCCGCCTCAGAATGACGAATAGCGTATGTCATCCTGAACGAACGTGAAGGATCCAGAGCAATTTTATTGTTAATTCAAACGTTTTTACTCAACAACTTCGCCATGTCTTCGGGGTATGCGTGGCTTTCGAAGATGCGGGGTTCTTTCCAGTACGGGAGTTGGAGTTCAACTTTGTACGCAAAAAGCATCTGGTTATGCGCACCAAGCACCTTGATATCCTCGTCAGTGAGTTCGCCACCCTGTGCGAGTTTTTCATAATACATGCCATCGCGGTAATACAGACGGTCCCCCACAATCGGATACCCCATCTCGGCAAGGTGCGCCCGAATCTGATGTTTGCGCCCCGTAATAAGTTCCGCTTCCACAAGCGAAAGCTCCGGCGCAATCTCCGGGCAATCTAAATGCCGCAGAAGCTTAAAACGCGTAAAACATTCCTTGCCGTCTGCACGGTGGTGCATGCGCAAGCGAATCGGGTCTTCCGGGTCTTCACGCAAGGGCATTTTGCACTCCACCTCCCCTTCCGGGAATTTTCCACGCACAACCGCGAGATAGAACTTGCGGAGCAAAATGCGGTCAAGATTTTTCTGGAAGCGTGCAGCCGTTTCGCCATACCTTGCAAACAAGATAAGTCCACCCGTATCGCGGTCCAGGCGGTGCATCGGCGTTGCCGTTTCGGAATCAAACTCACGACGGATAATCGCAGCAAACGTGTTGTAGAAAATGCGGCCCGTATGGTGTACCGGAACGCCCGCGGGCTTTGCGACTAGAATAAATTCATCGTCTTCAAAGACCGTTTCAAAATCCGTAGGCACTTCGGGTTCGCTGTAATTTTCGACGTGATAAACAACCTTGTCGCCGCGATGGGCAATCGTTTCGACGTTTGCCACCACGTCATTGACGGTCACGAGTCCGCGCATCAAGCGGTCTATCCAATCTTCGCGACTGTGATAGGTAAAGCGGTCACTCAAGGAATCAAGCAAAAGGCGACCTTCATATTCGGGCCGCACTTCGCTTTCAAAGAACATATCCGACGGAGCCTTGCTCATTTTATTCCCTGTACAAATCGTGCTTGATGATATAATCGTAAACCGATGGTTCTAGCCCTTGCGGACAAACATTGCGGTTCAGCAAGAGCGACCTGCGGATTGCCGTACTAGAATAGACGCCGTTGAAGCCCTGTTCCGGCCCCAGCCAAAAAAGCGGAGCATACCCCTTACTTTTATGTTGTTCCATATCCGGTTGCGGATAACCGTTACGAGCAAAGACGATTAACTCGATATCACGTAAAAGCAAATGACCGTTATAATTTGTTCCGTAAAAATTGAGCGGGTCACGCCAATGCGGAATACCTTCGTAGGTATCAGCCCCAGTCAGCAATCGGAAATTGATATCCGGGAATTTCTCTTTAATGCCCATCAAAAAAACGTAAGAACCGCGAAAATCGCCCTGTTCAATTTCCAAGTCCGAAAGCACCAAACGCTTATCGCCCGAAAAAGCAAGTTCCAACATAGCAAAGCGATCTTCGGGGCTAGCTTTCAGAACTTTATCCCAACGATCCGGGCTCGGCATAAACCAGACTTCATCGCAGAATCCACGATCCAGACAAGTTTTCGCCACACGCACATGATCCTTATGAACAGGGTCAAACGCACCACCCAAAACAGCCACATTTTTTTTCACGTTACTCACCCAAAAGCCTCAAAGCAACATCAAATAAATTAATACACAAAGACCGCAAAGCCGAGATTTATCTGCATTCGTCCGCCCGAGACATTAGTATCGATGAACGGGTCATAATGTTTACGAACCCAGTGATACCCAACATCAACCATCAAGAACGTCCTTGAAAAAACAACCCAGAACGTACCAAAGCCAAGACTCCATTCATTCCAGGAAACATCGCCGTTTTCACTCAAGGCGTTCACTCTGGAATACGAGCCCATCACATAAAATTCGCTCATAATGTGGACACCTAAATCGACGCTAAAATTCGAGTTTTCAACTTCACTCGTTTTGCCATCGTCATTCTTTTCGTCGTAACTGGAGAAGCCGTAACCCAGACGCACAAAAGCAAGTCCCGGCATCCATGCGCCAAGCATCGGCTTGATTTCGCAAACGCCGACATTGTTTTCGCTTCCGACTCCAGCACCAGAGCCAAGTCCAAACAAGCCTCCCAAGAACAGCGGAAGTCGCATGTTCATGAAATTTCCCGCTACGGGAGTTTGCCCCATAGGGTTTGCAATAACCCCAGAAGACCCTGTCGAGGCAGAGCCTGCCGAAAGGCCCTGTGCAAACGAAGAGGCCACGCCCAAAAGCGTAAAGGCAAGGACAATCTTTAAGCGCATCAGATTTTTTAAGATATTTGTTTTCATATTATATTACCAAAATGACGGCAAACACAAAGCCTACCGCGGCGTTAAAAAGGGCATCATATTTAGATACAAGATAATTCTTTTTCGAAAGAGAACCATCTCGCAAAACTTGAACTAAAAGCTTATCCGAAAGGAACAATGTCAAAAATAACTTTAAGACAATTAAAACAACAAGCCACAAGACGACATCCGAAAAATAAATCAAGCTAGCATAGCCTATGGACAGCAAACAAGACAAGATAAAATTGGAGCGACGCAAATCAGCACCAGTAGCATCATTCTGCTTTACCAAGCCCAGGAATTCTTCAATTTTTTCGTTCACGCTCTTGAAACTGGCTATAAATTCGGAGATGTTATACCCCATCAACACAATCGAAGCTATAAGTGCAATTTTTACAACATATTCAGACATAGCTACTTCCCTGAATTCAGAATCCTCAGATAGCTCGCATAACGAGCCTCGGATATTTTACCCGATTCAACAGCCGCACGTACAGCGCAGCCCGGTTCCTTCAAATGCTTACAGTTACTAAACTTGCACGTAAAGTGGTCGCCCTCGAAAAAGCCGGGAAAGATTTTCGCAAGCGTTTCCGGCTCCAAGTCCATAAGCCCAATGCTCCGGATACCCGGCGTATCAATCACGTAGCCGCCACCCGGAAAATCAAATAGGCTCGATGATGTTGTCGTATGGCGTCCCTTGCCATCGCGTTCACGCACATCACCCGTCCGCAGTTCAGCATGCGGCACAAGTTCATTGATGAGCGTCGATTTGCCAACACCGCTCATACCGCTGAAAACAGACGACTTGCCAAGCAATTCGTTCCGCAAAACATCGAGACCGTCACCGTTCTTGACGCTCACGGGAATCACCTTATCTACGATTTTCATGAAATCACGGATGTCGTTAGAAAGATCCGTTTCGCCATTCGGAAGCAAGTCCATCTTGGTGAGCACAAGCACAAAAGGCAGATCGTTCAAGTTTGCAGCCAGCAAAAAACGATCCATGAAGCCATAGTTGAATTCCGGCTGTGTCACGCTTGCGACAATGACAACCTGATCGATGTTCGCCGCCAGCGTCTGCTGCTTGTAAAAGCTATCACGCGGGCCCGGACGTTTGAGTTCGCTCTTTCGCGGAAGCACGCGGACAACGCAGTACTTTTGCGAACCGACGCCATTGCCTTCATCGTCGCCATCATTCACAAGTCCAAGCAGCACGCGGTCGCCCACCGCAGGGAATTCCCCGAGCGTTTTCGAAGTCGTCGCACGGTACATGGCGGTTACAGTAGGCGGTAGGAAGTAGGAAGTAGGAAGTGGGCTCGTTTCGCTATGGTGTCGGCATTCGCCCTCTAGGGTTTGAGAATCATTAAAGTTATCATCCTGCGCGGGCATTCTTTCGTCTAAGCGCACTTCGCAGGTGCGGCGGTGGACTTCAAGCACGAGCCCTTCTACGCAATTCTCTTCGCCGATGTTTTCGACCGGATTCTTTATGCGCTTGATTTTCGCCTTTTTAAATTCACGACTGAAACGTTCCTTGATGGGGCGTTCGTCAACGACTCCCGATTCCAATTCACGCATGACGTCGATACGGCGACTTCTATGTTCACGCCGCGACGTGCGAACGCTTTTCAAAGGCGCTTCATCAAGTTCATCGGAATCAAAAAAGTTACTTCGCATTATCCGCCAATTTAGAAACTTTTTCGTCTCCAAGCTCTCTAGATTCTTCCAATTCTTCTTCCGTTACCGGACGACCGCGACGAATCGACTCCATCAAAAAATGAATCGCTTTCAAACGGCCATTGCACTTCTCAATGCAGTTATCATAAAAGCCTTTCGTCTTCCAATCGCCTTCGGGAATGT
Source organism: uncultured Fibrobacter sp. (assembly GCA_946415675.1). GTDB lineage: Bacteria > Fibrobacterota > Fibrobacteria > Fibrobacterales > Fibrobacteraceae > Fibrobacter. The sequence continues at coordinate 51,815 of CAMKTL010000008.1, read as the reverse complement.
GCTCCGAAGCATACAAGAAATGTTCGACGCAGATAGAAAGCTGCTCGGCTTCCTTCCTCAAATCTTCCAAATTACTTTTAGTGAAAAAAGGCATATTGTAAAGATAGATATTAGAAGAATGGCGAAAGACAAAAGACGAGAGAATTTTGTCTATATTTAAAATATGTTTTGTACCATATTAAAAATGACTCGTCCAGTCAATATCGCAATCGCCATAATCACGCTCGTGGTCGGGTATATGCTGCTCGGGTTTCCCAATTCGCTTTTCTTGCCCGACGACTGCAATTCCGACTTTGATTGGATTGGCTGGTCTACCGTTATAGTGGAAGCGTTCGGGTTCGCATTCGCCATCGGGTTCGCGAACATCCAGAACGATATCCTCGACCGCGAAAGCGACAAGTTGAACCGCCCGGAACGCCCGCTCGTAACCGGGAAAGTTTCCGTAAAAGCCGCACGCATAACCTGGATCGCCCTATTCGTTCTGATGCTCCTCTGCGGACTCGGAGATTCAAACTCGTCCTCTCCGTATGAATACTTTCCGCTCGGCTTCTTCTTTTTACTCGGGGCACTCCTGATAGCCTACAACAAGTGGCTCAAGCATATCCCGCTTTTGAAGAACATGACGGTCGCGTTCCTCTGTACGACTCCCCTGCTCTACGCCTTGATGGAATACATCATACTGTCTAATCTCGTACTACCTGGAAAAAACAACTCACAAGAATACATCTGGGCCATAATCCCCGCAATTCCTTTCGCATTTTTGCTCACAACCGCACGTGAAATCTACAAGGATTTAGAAGACGAGACAGGCGACCTCAAAGCGGGCATCATGACGTTCCCGCTAATCGCAGGCTCGGCAACCGCAAGGAGGCTCGCCGGAGCCATCATCCTCTTCACCTGGATTTCGCTCCCGATTCCCGTTTTCTACCTAGACCGGATTTTCGAGCACAACTACCCGCCGTTTTTTCTGATTATCACAGGCATTGCGCTCACGCCCATATTTGCGGCAACACTCTATTTCGCCCACAAAAAAAGCTACCGCCAAGCCCAAAAGCTCGTCAAGGTAGCCATGTTTGTAGGCCTAATCGCCTTAATCGTTTCTAGAATCTAGATTTCTACTTATTCTGTTCCTGACAAACTTCCAAGGCGGTCTTGCCATCCGTGGATTTAAAGTCAAGCATTTCCTGCAAAGCGAGTGCAGCCTGTTCCAGTTCCGGAGTCGATGCACACGTATTGCTCGAGATAATCATTTGCAGATACTGTTTTTTACGATCGAGATTGCATTCCTTGTCGTAAAGCTTAGCCAACTTGAACATACTAGCGCAAGCTTTCATTCCTTGCGGATTTGATTCCACCAAGTTCGTGAGGAGCGTTTTTGCTTTAGCCGCCTGGTTCGCTTCAATCAAGCAAAGCGACATCCAGTAAAGAGCACTTTCAGCCATTTCGCCAGTCTTCATCAATTCATAGACCTGCTTAAAGCCGTTATAGGCAAGCTTGTATTCGCCACGATGGTAGTCAGAATGCGCCGTATTGAACATCGTTTCCGCCTCGACCATTTTTTCGGCATTGGCGTCCGGTTCCATCACGGCCGTTGCGGTATTACCGCTGACAACGACCTTCTTCGCCAAAATCTTGTCGGACTTGCCCAAAAGCAAATCGAGGCGATAGATAATTTCTTCTTGACGAGTATCATGACGGACAGATTCATCACTTACGCGTTTCGAAAGCATCGTCACTTCCGCCTGCAAGCGCTTCTGCGCCACGGCAGCCGCATCTAGCTGGGCCTTGACGCTATCGAGTTCCGCGCGTAACGTTGCATTTTCTGCCAAAAGCGCCTTGTAGGACGAATCGTTCTTCGCCATGACTTCATCGCCGACGGCTTTCATTTCTTTTGTACGCAATACAGTAATACTGCTACAACCTGAAAGCACAAACGAGGCGAGCACAACACCAACAGATAAAGACTTCAAGTTCACGATTCAACTCCTATTCAATAGTTACACGGAAATGCGCCCTGCGGTTTTGTGAATATGCAGATTCGTCCGTTCCTTGGACTTTCGGGCGTTCCTTGCCATAGCTCACCGGGACAAGCCTTTTTCCATCAACACCATAGGCAATCAAGAACTCCCTGACCGCCATCGATCGGCGCGCACCCAACGAAATATTGTAATCTTCCGTTCCGCGAGCATCCGTATGACCTTCAATAATTACGACAAAACGGTTCTCGTTTATCAGAATTTCCGCCACTTGCGCAAGCAACACCTTTGCTTTTTCCGTCAATTCCGAACGGTCGTAATCAAAATAGACATCGTCCGACATGATGCGGTTGATCATTTCTTCGAGGCGGGCGCGTTCCGCTTCAAGTCGCTCCGCCTCCAGGCGGGCCAGCGAATCCGCGCTCAGCGTGTCCGCGACAAGGGCGTCGAGATTGAGCGTCGAGTCTGCCTGCTGTTCCGTATCCGTTTTTGGATTCGGGTCCGTTTCCGGTTTTTCCTTGCTACAGCCCCAAACCAAAAGAGCAACAGCCGCCATCGTCAAAGACCATCTAAACATTGTTTTCACAATCTACCTCTTCCCTATTTTTTCTTCTTTTCGTCAAAGAACCAAGACCATGTCGGCGACGTATTCTCGGTTCCATTCGTAATTCGGGTTACGCCGCTTCCATCCTTACGCATAATATAAATTTGATAATTGCCACCGCGGTCGCTTGCAAATGCAATCAGCTTGCCATCAGGCGACCAAGTCGGGTGTTCGTTGTTCCCCGCATTCGATGTCAACTGGGTAATATCCGTCCCGTCGAGAGCGCAGGTATAAATGTTCATCTTGCCATCGTCCATCGAAGTATAGACAATGCGGTCGCCTTCCGGGGACCAGCTAGCCCTTTCGTTATAATGTCCCATAAACGTAATGCGTCTCACGTCCGTACCATCACTGCCAACGGCATACACCTGCGGAGAACCGCCACGATCACTAGAGAACAGCACTTCGCTCGCAAACGGGCTCCAGGAGGGGCTCACCTGATTCGATTTCAGATGCAGGAATTTTTGGGCCGTACCCTTCTTCATATCGCCACGGTAAATTTCAGTCTTTCCGTTTTCCGTCACGGAGAAAAGCAATTCGCCCGTTTTCGGATTCACCGCCGGACTGAACGTCTGCGGGAACTGCGTGAAGAGAGGCGTTTCCTTGCCGCCAAACGAAATGGCGTAAAGATTCGGACGATTATGCCTAAAGCTCACATAAACCAATCCCTTGTTATCTTTCTGCCAAACCGGCATCATGTTGATGGACGAATCGCGTGTAATCTGACGGCGAGAGAATCCATCGTAATCCGAAATCACGACTTGCTTTATACCGTCAATTTTCGAAACATAGGCAAGTTTCGTCGATGCAACACCGCGTTCCCCGAACAAACGATAGACGACTTTGTCAAAGAAGGAATGGATTGCCTGACGGACTTCATGGGGCTTTACGGTATAGCTTTCGCCGAGCAGTACGTCCTTCGTTTCGGCTGCATACAGATAGCAATCCAGCTTGATTTTTCCATTGCTCAACTTTGTCGCACTTCCAGACACGTACTGGCGGGCACGTTTCTTGCTGAACAGCACCAAGTCAAACTTGTCCGAAGGAACCGCTTCAAAACGGCCGGAGAGATTCGCATCACGCGTAAGAATCTTGTGCGGAGCCTCGCTCGTCCACTTGATTTTACCCTCTTCTTCAAAAGGTACAATACCAATCGGCATCAACTTGAACACGGATATTCCGACATCCACGGCAATCGTGTCAATCGCCGCAAACGTTGGCACAGCAAGCATCAAGGCCATCATCACAAAAATCAACTTCATCTTTTTCATCATAAACCTCATTGTAGATACTAGTTACTAGTTACTAGTTAATAGTTACTAGTTAATAGTTACTAGAATTTGTTATAAGAACATCTCTAGTAACTAGTAACTTGGAACTCATAACTGCGACGCTGTCGTCTAGTAACATAGAACTCATAACTGTGCCGAAGGCACCTCCTAGTTCGGTGTAAAGTTAAACTGCAACACAAGACTTGAGCCCTTGTACGTCGGCGGAAGTTCCGGCAACTTGGAAATCTTCACGGCACGCACCGACAAATGATCCCAAGTAGTATTCGAAGACGACCGCTTCAGCAACACGCCAGTAATCTGTCCCGAGCGTTCCACAGAGAACTGCACCGTCGTCTTTGCATCACGCGGAATCGAAAGACCGTTCGGCGGATTGAAATTGCTCATGATTTTCTGCTTTGCCCGTTCCAGGAACACTTGCATCAGCGGATCCATGTCTATCGGGTTCACCGTCCTCAGGCTAGGCAATTCAAACGACTTTTGCAAATCCAAATCGTCGATATCGAAATCGTCTTTCACTTTCGGATTTTCTACCGGTTTCTCTGGTTCTTTCTTCTTTTCGACAGGCTTTTTCTCCGGTTTCTTTTTTTCGACCGGCTTCGGCTTTTCCACCGGCTTCGGCTTTTCCTCCGGTTTCGGCGGTTCCTCGGGTTCTACCTTTTCCGGTTTTACCTCTTCCGGCTTTTTCGCCTCATCAGGAACTTGCGGAGCATCGGGGGCAACAGCCTTTTCAGGAGTCGGTTCCACCACAGGTTCCTTCGTTGGCTCTGGCTCCTGCACAGGCTCGGTTACTTGTTCCTGCACAGGCTCCGGCGGTGTTTCAGGCGGGAGCTCGGGTGGCGGATTTTCCACAACAGGCTCTACAGATTCTTCTTTTGCCTCTTCGGGTGGGGGATCCTGCTTCTGTTCTTCGGGCGAAGTTTCATCCTTCTGCTGCGCTTCGGCTTCCTTAGGCGTTTCAACCACAGACTGTTCTACAGGTTCATCCATCTGAACAAGTTCAAACACAGGAATTTCCTTGACAGGCTTGCTCATATCGATGCAATGCAGGCCATACAATACCACGACGACAATCAAATGAAAAACAACTGCAGACACGATGATCTTGATCAACGTTCCATCGTCTTCCGTCGAGAAATATTGGATTTTTTCCTTATTCCTATTCATTTATTCAATTCGTCTTTAGGAGACATCGTCAAGAAACCAAGTTTCTTCACACCCAGTTTTTGCACTTGTGTTACAACTTTCATGACAAAGCCGTAGTTCACATCCTCGTCCGAATTGATGACTACAGCCATTTCGCCATTCCACAGCGACTTGAATATGCTTTCGAAACTTTCCATATCGACTTGCATGTCGGCAACGTAAATTTCGAGATTTTTTGTGATGGAAACTTTCAACAGCTTTTGCTGTTCCATCGTCGGAGCTTCGACTTTCGGAAGATCCACCTTCACGCCCTGGCTCATCAACGGCGCACACAAAATAAACACAATCAAGATAGCGAACACGATATCAATCATGTTCGTGAGGTTCAGCTCCTGCTTCAGTTCATGCCGACGGCTGCGCTTCACGCATCCTCCTCGGAAACGCCTTCAACAGTCAGCAAGTCCCCTCTTTTGAACAAGCTCAACACCTGTGAGCCAAAGTTGTAATACGAAATTTCGTTACGGCTATTGCACGACGTAAAATAGTTGTATCCGGCAGAGGCTGGAATAGCCACTACAAGGCCAGCAACCGTCGTGATAAGCGCCATGGCAATACCCGGAGCGACAACAGTCAAGTCCGCCGAACCATGGTGACCAATCTGGAAGAACGCAATCATGATTCCCCAAACGGTGCCCAAAAGACCAAAGAACGGAGCCAGGTTGGAAGATGTCGCCAGGAACGTGAGGAAGCGGTCTTCGCCCATGCGGATGCCTTCGATGGAACGCTGGATAGCATCTTCGAGAAGGGATGACCTATGCTGAATGGACTCGAAACTGACCTTGCCCTTGAACTTAGCCGACTCCTTCAGAAGTTCGACGCTCAAAGTTCGCAAAGCGCTGTCCTTGGATACATCACAAAGTTTTTGGAGATCCTGAAAGCGTTTGATTTTAGAAAAATCCTTAAAAAAAGCAAAATTTGCACGCAAATTCGACTTATTCTTAAAAAACTTCACAATGATAATGCCCCACGAGCCCAAGGACATAAAGGCCAATATTCCGAGTATGACCATCGTCACAATGTCTGATTGAGCAATCATCTGCAAAACAGGGACTGTATTGTTCAAAGCAACCTCCAAAATTTATTTTTTTTTACAGAGTACAATAATAAAATACAAAAAACAAAAATTCAAATTGTATAAATCCAAATAACAACACTTTTTTTCGCAAATGTAAGGAATCCACATCTTTGCTAAAATATTTTTGTATATTAAAAGCACAAAACAATATTGGGATTAAATTCCAAGGAGAAAAAAAATGAAAAAACTCATCGCATGTTTCGCCCTTGCTGCATTGTTCGCCGGCTGCTCTAGCAATCCGCCACAGACACCGCAAGAAAAGTCTGCAGGCCTTCTCATCGAAATGCAGATGCAAAAGAAAAACTACATCAAGCAGCATATTCCGGCCGGTATCGGTATCGGTGAATCTGCCGACGAGCAGATCGCTCTCGAAAAGGCTGACCAGAACGCCCGCGTCGATCTCGCCAAGTCCATCGATGCACAGACAAAGGCTCTCGTCAAGAACTTCAAGGAAGACGTGAGCGAGGAAATCTCCGAACACTTCCAGAGCACATCCACGACATACGTGAACCAGCGTCTCAACGGCGCCACACTCAACGACGTCAAGGTCGAAACGACCCCCGAAGGCAAGTTCAAGGTCTATGGCATCATGACGCTCGACTCTGACCTCGTCTCCGAATACATCAAGATGCTCGAACAGCAGGAAAAGAAGGAAGAAGCCGAAAAGGTTCGCGCCGCTGCTGAAAAGGCATACGCCGAACTCGACGAAATGGAATAATTTTCCAGTCCAAAGTTTGACGCAACTTAAAAGACCTTGGCATTCGCCAAGGCCTTTTTTTTTTCATTGTCACCACGGCCTAAGCCGGTCCCGCACACTTACCTATGTTCGTTCGTGGTCGGTTCCATCCCGCGGAAGAAACTCAGACTATCAAAATCATTCTTGAGTTCCTGCACGGCCGCTCCAATCATGTAAAGGCTTCCCGTGATGAGGATCGGCGAGCTGTCCGTGACGCTAGAACAGACCTGGTCCAGATATTCTTTCGAGAACTCGCCTGCACTCGACACGTTCAATCCAAGTTTTTCAAGTTCATTCTGCAAATCTGCGAGTTCGCGGAAACGCGGATACGGAGTCCGCGTGATATGCCAACAACTCACATGTGGAGCCATGAGCTTGAGCATTTCGCCAACGTCCTTGTCGCGAAGTGCGCCGAACACGCAATGGAACTTTTGTCCCGGATAGTATTCATCAAGAGTCTCGACCAGACGGCGAACCGCATGGGAATTGTGCGCTCCGTCCAAAATAAACTTCATGTCGCCGTTGCGGTCCACCAGCTTTTGCATGCGCCCCGTCCAGGAACGCGTCGCAAGAGTCTTGAGTGCAAGCACATCATCATAACGAACAAATTCATGTCCAGTTTCTTCACCATCCAATTTCTGCAAAAAGAGTTCCGCAGCATTGAGCGAAAGGCTTGCGTTTTCGACATAATGTTGTCCTAAATTCGGCAATTCGATATTGCTACGAATTTCAGGAACGACACACGTACAGCCACGAGTCGAAGCGAACATGCGGGCTTCTTCAATCAGTTTTTCGTTCAGCCCGCCAAGCACAAATACCTTGCCGCGACCATTCGAAAGAATGCTTTGAGCGGACCCAGCCACGCCCATCTTCTCCTTGAGGATGGCGCTCTCGGTTTGACCAAGCACTTCGGTATGCTCTAGCCCGATGCTCGTAAGCACAATCAAATCGCCATCTGCGACCGCAGTGCTGTCCAGACGACCGCCAAGTCCGGCCTCAAGTACGGCGACATCGACGCCCTGTTCGGCGTAATAGAGGAACGCTACAATCGTCAGGACTTCGAAGAACGTCGGTTCGACACCCGTTTCCTCGGCCGCAGCCTTGACCTTCATAATCAGACGATTAAGCGACTCATCATCTATTGGCGTATCGTCGATACGAATGCGTTCCCGCAAATTCACAAGATGAGGGCTCGTGTAAAGCCCAGTCTTGAGTCCATGCGCCTGCAAAATTCCGGACAGATAATAACTCGTAGAACCTTTGCCGTTCGTACCGACAACATGAATCGTCTTAAATTTTTTTTGAGGGTTTTCAAGAACTTCGCAAAGTTTTCGTGTCGAAGCAAGCCCCGGCATCATCCCGAATATGAGCCGAGAATTCAAATATTCCAATCCGTCCTGAATCATGGTCTATAATATAGAAAGTTAGGGCACCTGCGGTGGAGTTACTAGATACTAGTTAAGAGTTACTAGAGAAGAATCTAGTAACTAGTAACTTCGAACTAGGAACTCTTTATTACTACATTTAAACCACACACAACAAGAGGTTTTACTTATATGAAAGTATCAGCAAGCGCTGTCGCTTTGATTCTTTGCGTTTTCGCTGCATTCTCGTTCGCGAAGGTGAATCCGGAAGCAGCTCCCAAGCACTACAACTACCGCGATGCAGGTAAGCAGATGAGACGCATCTATTACGGCGATCTCCAGCGAACACTCTACTGCGATTGCCGGTACATCGACAAAAAGACCGTCGATTTCAGTTCATGCAACTACAAGCCGCGCGAAAACGAAAAGCGCAAAAGCTTCAAGCGAGCCCAACGCATCGAATGGGAACACATCGTCACCGCCCACAACATGGGCCAGCACCTTCCCTGCTGGCGCGACGGCGGCCGCAAGAACTGCAGCGCGAACGATTCCACGTTCAAGATTATGGAAGGCGACCTCCACAACCTGTACCCCGCCATCGGCGAAGTGAACGGAGACCGAAGCAACTTCATGTTCAACCAGTGGACGAACAACCCGACTCCGATGTACGGGGAATGCGAAACCATCATCGACTTCGAAGAAAAGAAGGTCCAACCCCGCAAAGAAGTCCGCGGTCTCATTGCACGCGTGCACTTCTACATGGAAAAGACTTACGGCATCAACCTTTCCAAGCAAGACCGCAGACTTTTCGAAGCCTGGGACAGGGCTTACCCCGTCACGGAACGCGAATGCGAGCGCGACCGCCGCATTTTCAAGGTCCAGGGCGACCACAACCCGTTTGTCTTCGAAAAATGCCAGGAATCTGTCACGCCGGTTGATTCTACAGCAACAGCTGAACCCGCAGCTCCTGTTGACAGCCTAAAAGCAAATAACTAAATTTGGGACTCCAAATCTTGCAAGTCGAGCCAAGCTCTGCCAATTTGCAAGCGTAACCAAAGAGCTTCCTCAAAGAGGTAAATATGTCCTCCTTCCGCGGACCTAAAGGTAAAGTAGCACGCTCTCTCGGCGTTGCCGTTTCTCAGAAGACTCAAAAGGCTCTCGACCGCCGCAACTTCGCACCTGGCCAGCATGGTCAGACACGCAAGAAGTCTGCTTCCGTTTACAAGCAGCAGTTGGTCGAAAAGCAGCGTCTTCGTTTCACCTACAACATTTCCGAAGCTCAGCTTGCCAAGGCATACAAGGAAGCTAACCGTCGTGAAGGTTCTGCAGGTGACAACCTGATGATCTTGCTCGAAACACGTCTTGACGCTATGGTCTATCGCATGGGTTTTGCCCGTACGATTTTCGCTGCCCGTCAGTACGTTGCACACGGTCACTTCACTGTGAACGGTGTTCGTAGCTTCTCTCCGAGCCGCCTCATCAAGGCTGGCGACGTGGTTGCCGTTCGTGAACAGTCTAAGGAACACGTGCAGATCAAGGAAGCAATCGCTTCTGCAGCTGCCGCTCCGGAATACTTGTCTGTCGATCTCGGCAAGATGCAGGGTACTCTCGTGAAGCTTCCGCTTCGCGACCAGATCCCGGTCAAGCTCGAAGAACAGCTCGTCGTCGAATACTACTCCAGGTAAATCGACTCGAGTTGCAAAGACTCAAGCTTCTTTTAAAGACGCTCGCAGTAATGCGGGCGTTTTTATTTTATCACAAAAGCAAGTTTTTCTTCGTAAGACAAGTCATTTATAGACTTGCCTACTTTTTGAGCGTAAGCAACGAGCGCTCGATGATCATACCTACAAGAAGGAGCGTCTTTATAAGGATTTGGAAAACCCAAATATTCGCTTTGAATATCCGCTAAATTCATGGTCTTTTTATCAATTCCACTCATAAGTGTAATTCTCCAAAAGCTTTTGGACAGCACCAGGTTCTATCAAAAAATGATACGGATGAAGAATGCCAACGAAAGAACATCCGAGAAAATCAATATAGTGATTTAAAAGTTCCTTGTTAAGTGCAAAGCCATACACAAAGCCATCAAAGCCCCATTTAAAAGACATATCCGCAGCGATTGCAAAAAGATGACCACCTACACCACTATATTTTTTCTTTCCAAATAAATATATGTTATTTCTTGGAGCTGTACAAGCTCAATGCAAATACACGGCTCGAATATCTGAATCCTTTTTTAGCGCAACAAGCCCCTGTACTTCATTATTTTTCTTTAAAGCTAGTGCAAATACATCAACATTTAAAGGGACTTTAACCCAATCAATCCCCCAACCATTAAACGAATTATAATTCCTAAGTACGGAACGACTTTCTATTTTAAAAACGAAAGTTTCTTCAATTAATCCGGTTTCCAAATCTTTGAGGCACGGAACTAATTCATCCAGCCATTTAATATATTATTCATTTTGTTTTCCTTCCCCGTCTGCATGCGAAAAAAAAACGGGATTAATCTTTTTTATGAATATAGAATCGTAAAATGTCAAATCATGACATTTTTAATTTTATTCGATTTTTTTCATAATTGCAACAATTCTTCAAGCGAAAGAGCAAAACACTTACATCACTTTTAAATCATTTTGCTTACAAAACAAGACCGCGAGCCAATACATTTCTATTTTACTTGTCATGAGAAAGATATTTGAAGAAATTGGTAAGACTCCCGCCGAAATCGAAGCGAAACTAAACAAGGCTTTCACGCAACTGTTCGAAGGCGACCGCGAAAACGAACGCATCTGCTTTGACAAAGGCAACGACATGGCGTACATCGTGGATATCGGCCACAACGACATCCGCTCCGAAGGCATGAGCTACGGCATGACAGTTGCCGCACTCCTCGGCAAGCAGGACCTTTTCGACAAACTCTGGAAGTTTTCCAAGACGCACATGAAAAATAAAGAAGGCGACTTGGCGGGCTATTACTCCTGGCAAGTTTCAACCGCTGACTTTTCGATGATGGACCCGGGAGCCGCTCCGGACGGTGAAGAATATTTCGCAGCAGCGCTTCTCTACGCTGCCAAGAAATTCAATTGCGACAATTACAAGCGCGATGCCGTCGAACTCGTCAACGACATGGCGCACAAGCCGCAATCAGGCGATGTCTATACCATGATGGACGTGAACGCAGGCCTCGTGCGATTCTCCCCCATGAAAGGAAACGATTTTACCGACCCAAGCTACAATACTGTTGCATTTTATAGAATGTACGGCGAAGCAAGTGGTGATGAAATTTGGAACAAGATTGCAGACAACAGTGTTGCCTACTTGAAAAAGGCTTGCCACCCGGTCACGGGACTTGCCGCCGACTACAGCGAATTTGACGGAACGCCAAAGAAAACACCGTGGCATCCGGAAAGCGATTGCTTCTGCGGTGACGCTTGGCGAGTCGTATGGAACATCGGACTTGATGCTGCAAAATTGCAAGACAAGGGCGAACGCACCGACGTGAGCGAATGGGAAATTTCTGCAGTCCGTAAAATTCTCGGCTACCTCCACAGCCGCCGCCCGTACCTCGCCGACATGCGTGTTGACGGGAGTGCGTTCCCGCGCGAAGCAAGACTTGCCACGGGTGGCCTCATTGCCATGAATGCAGCAGCAACGATAGCGCTCCCTGCAGGCGATCCTCTCATCAAGCCATTTGCAGAAGACCTGTGGAACATGGAAGTCCCGACAGGAACTTGGCGCTACTACGACGGATTACTTTATATGCTCGGACTCCTCGCCTGCTCCGGGATGTTCAACGTTTGATTTCTATTGCATTCCGAGACTTTACTGGACCCTTCGCTACGCTCAGGGTGACAAAAGCGAAGCGTCATCCTGAGAGCGGAACGCCCGAAGGCTTCAGTCATTTCTAGTGTTTCTCGACGACGCGACCTAGCGGCGTCTGCATCTGGCGCCGCTGTTCTGCATAGATGGTCGGTGCGACAATGTGATAGATAGCCTCTTTCACCATCGTCCCAACGTTGAATGCGAAAGAATCAAACACGTAGCGATAGCTTTCAATCGTATCGTCAAAGCCTATCACGTACGGCGGAGGCAACTTTTTTGCCTTGAAAAATCTATCAGCGATGCGGCTACCCAATCATTCGAACAGACAAACTTATCGAGAGTTGCATTTTGCAACAAGGACTCAAGAATGTTGTTCAAAAAATCCTGACGTTCAACGCCATCACGTTCCGCTGCATCGGCCAAATCAAACGGTGACGCAAAACGGTCATCGACAAGCGGAATCACGTTGGCACCGGCTTCAAGCAAGCCCTGCAATCGGGCTTTAGACCAAAAGCTCGCATGATAAGGCGAAAGGTAATGCACCTGCCCCACATTTTTATTCTTGAGGTAACGCCCGACAATCACACCAGCTTCCTTGCCGAACGCCACATTATAAAAAGCCCATTTCTTTTTATTGCGCGCAATTACAGGAATAACGTCAGGTGCGTATTCCCACCAAACTGAAATCGGATTTTTAAACGAAGCGAAATGAGCAAACAACTTCGAGGCATCATCGACAAGCCACGTCGAAAGGAACACCCCTAAACAATGCGAGTCGTTCTTTACAACAAACTTTTCACCTGTCGATAAAAAAAACTGGTTCAATGATTCGTGATAACCAATAAATTTCACAGCTATTTTCTGTTCCGCAGCAATCTGCGCAAAAGTGCGGAAAACATCGGACTCGCGTTCCGACTCAATTTTCAAACGCCCAAATTCATCAGAGCGATGAACAAACAGAACATAATTCAGTTTTTCAATACGGCGTTCCTCGCTAAAGAAGAATCGGTGCCCCACATGCCGCAAAATACCCTGGGAACATTTCAGCATCAGGAATTTCTTGATAATGTACGGAGAGACGTTATAACGGTTCGACAATTCCTTGCACGAAGGCAGTTCGTCAAACGCATTCAAGAAGCCACTGTCCAAATCGTTCTGGAACAACCGTTCCACAACAGAATAGACACTTTCTTCGGGCTTCACTTCAATCACGGGCGCTTCGCCCCAAAAACAGCCCTTACCATGAACAAGTTGAATGCGGCCTTCTTGTGCCAGAAGCCGATACACTTTATGAACCGTATTCACAGAAAGATTCAGCCGTTCCGCCATTTTCCGCACGGATGGCATTTTTTCGCCATCACGGAACCCAGCATCTATAACAGATTTTTTTACATCTTCGATTAACAACTTTCAAAACCTCTTCAATTCATAAAATAAAAAAAATTTCCTCATCGAAATTTTGTACATTTCCCGTTATGAGAATTGGATTAATATTTATACTTTTATCAGTTTGTATTGCCGCTGCCGCCCCAACCAAAAAGAGTCCTTCAAAAAACAAGTTCAAGGACCCGCGTGACGGGCACACATACAGGATTGTCAAAATAGGAAACCACAACTGGCTTGCCGAGAACCTTACATACAAGACTCGCGGCAGCTACTGCTATAACGACGACAACGACAACTGTCACAAGTATGGCCGTCTCTACACATGGAAAGCGGCCATGAACGCCTGCCCCACGGGATGGCGACTTCCCGACCGCAAAGACTGGAATTTTTTGAGCAAGTATCTTGGAGCAAGCAAAAAAAATGGTTTCAGAGTCAAGCAAGCAGGCCAGAGAATCTGCTTTGGTAACAATGAAATGTGGAGTCCATACTGCGAAGCGACCAAATCGTCATTCAACGTTCCTGGTCAAAGCGATGCGCATTTCGCATACGAAGACATGGACAAGTCTGCATTCTTCTGGACAGCGACCGAAGAGACGACTTACATTGCAAACTTCGTGACCATCGGTGGTTACAACGAACGTTATGCGGAACGCGCCATCGAAGAGAACAATGCGTTTTCCGTCCGGTGTATCCAAAGGTAGCAAAGATCGACAACCTATAAAAATTAAAGTTTATACAAAACGCCCCAGAAGCAGAATCTTCCGGGGCTTTAAACGTATCTACAACAAGTTAACGATTATCGAAGTTTTTAAGTAATCCTTGTTGTTTGTGGTGCGACGGAGAAATGTCTGTCTTCACATCATTCCTGCCATTTAGATTGCGGTTTATCTTTTCGCATTCGCCTATGGAACGAGCCACAAAGAACCTGTCCTGTCGCGGGTCATAGCACTCAATACGATCCGCCTTGTTGCGACGGAAATCAATTTTCATCCAGATATCGCCATTGGTGCAGTAGAAATTATAGTAGCGTTCCTTTTCGCCACGAATGCACTGGCCAAAGCTATACATCTGTTGTTCGTTTTGATAACGTTCCATTTGGATTCTATCGTAACGGTCGCACTTCGGTTCCGCATAAGTGCAACGAATCTGCGGAGGAGGAGGTGGTGGTGGCGGAGGAGGTGGTGGTGGTGGAGACGGCAGTGATGACGGAGGCGGTGGCGGTGGAGTTACGCGTTCGCTTTCACTCTTCTTTTTGTTGATGTTAATCGTCAACGCCATTGCGGATGTGCTTAGAAGCATAAGCGACATGGCTGCCGATATAATTACCTTATTCATAAATCCTCATCTTATTTAAACTGTTATAACAAAAACAATATATAAAAGAGCTCTTTCAAAAACAACAAATTATTGCAGCAACAACAACTTTATCGTAATTTTAGAGATTTTTTCTGCGCAAAAAAAATGAATGCAACCTAACGATGCATTCTTTCATCTAAACAAATTTGCAAGCATGGCCGCTGCGCTCGCCTTTAGATTAATGAAAAACAACTTCGTTGTTTTTTTAGATATTGCGCCTCGGTCATGTGAGTCCGCAAGCGGCCTCCCGCGACTCTCGGCTTATATCAACTTACCGCTTCGCGGTTCTCTAATATGCGGCTCGGCTATGCCCGTGCAAGCACGGTCGCAGCTCTCGCCTTTAAATTAGCTCTTCAGCGGTGATTTTTTCGTCGTGTTCGGGTTCTTGATAGCGAATCTCCGGCACCTGAACCTGGTTCTGGAAATAAGCCTTATGCGCTGCAATCACTTTTTCACGAGCAAACGCGGCGTCCTTCCATTCACCAATCTGAACATCCTTCCCTTCCAGTTCCTTGTAGTTCTGGAAGAAATTCTTCGTGATACGGAGGAACATCTGATCGACATCGGAAATATCGCAGAACGGACGCGGGTTGAACGTCGGAACGCCTAGAACCTTATAATCCTTCTTACCGCCGTCGGTCATATCAAGCGCACCAATAACGCGGCAAGTACAAACCGTACCCGTAATCATGGATGCGGGGCTGTAAATGAGCATATCCAAAGCATCGCCATCATCGGCCTTAGTGCTCGGAATAAAACCATACGTGCAGGGGTAGCTCATGGAGCTCAAAAGGCAACGGTCAAGACGAAACACATGCAAACGTTCGTCATATTCGTACTTCAAATTCGTGTCTTTGCCGATTTCCACGACGCAATCCACTTCATAGGGATATTTGCGTCCGATAGGAAGATCTAGATAGTTAATGGACATTCGTTCTCCATATAGGCCCACGTCGAGCCTCTTTTTTCTTTTTCAAAATCGCAAGATAAATTTAACTTTTTTTTACACAAAAAACAAGGGTACGTTCTTTAGTCTAGACGCTACCTATTGCGCCAACGAGACGTACTTGGCTTGTCAAAGAAACCAAAGTAAAACTTCGGTTCGCCATAGTCGGGGCTGTAGCCGACTTCAAAACGGATACGGTCAATAGCCGGCAGGACTAGATGAATACCGCCATACACAGCTCCTTCATAGTTTTTCCACTTGGGGGCACCTTCGTCCCAAAGCAGACTACCGTCAAACCCGGCCACAAGCTGGAGACCATAGAAGAAATTAACCCCACACAGCGAAGCCGGGCGGCGTTCTAGCAACACAAAGCGTTCTTCAAGCGTAAGCAAAGCTTCATGAATGCCCAGGTACAAAGAATCAGCATAATGGCCACGGAAGGAGTTTTCGCCACCATGATAGAAGTAATCATAACGTTTTACGGTTCCCGGACGCAAACGTACCAATGCCGAAGCCCCAGTCACAAAAGGACCGAACGAATAATAGGCTCGGCCATCTTCCAAGAATTCCGTATAATGTTCATCGTTCATCTCGCGGAAACCCATGTGCATCACGGAACTTTCAAAGTAAACGCCCTTGCGGGTATCAATTTCGCTATTGCGGAAATCAACAGCTACGCCAAGTCCAAATTCCGGCAAATGTCCCGGGCCACCTTCCAGATAACGGTAGGCCGTATGCCCAAGAAGGGAAAAATGCGGAATCAGGTTCCATTTTACATCCAAACTAAATATCCAGCTAGCATCCCGGAACCCGCGAATATCATCCCAACTGTTCGTACGCAAGAACTCAAAGCTCCAGCCCACCGGGAGATCCATGAAGTAGGGAGAGCTGGCATAGACGGCGTACTCATTTTTTTCGAAAATCGGGCTGACCGCCGTACGGTATTGCAACTCGGCACGAATGTCTTCGCCAAGAACGTTCAAGTTCGCAAGCGCAAGTCCAATCATGAATCCATCGCGGTCCGATGTCTTGGTCGTGGGAGACGGAATCCAGCGGAAAATTTCCTTGAAATGATAGACAAGCTTTGTTGCATTTAGGGCGTGCGCCGGAGTGGCAGAGCCTGCAAAGATGTCGTTAATAGACTCTTTAGCCGGTTCGCAGGTCACGGTAATATCGGTAAAAAGGTCGAGATCTTGGAGTTTCAGTTTTTCCAATTCAAAGACTTTTTGCGAAAAAGACGCCCCAACTTTGTGAACGAGTTCTCGCAAAACAACGTGGTCTTTCGTGTATTCAAGCCCCTTAAGTTCAATCGAAGCGATTGGCGTTCCATCGGAACATTCATAAGAGTCTTCATGGAAAACACTAAACTGCGCAGCATACGAAGATGCCACAACACCAATAAGAAACAATATAAGCGTATTCGTTTTCACAATCTAAAAATAGAAAATTGCTATATTTGGAGCACTCCAATTGAGGTGATTATGTTAGACTTTTTCGCAAACTACTGGCCCTACATTCTGATTCTGGTTGTGGGTATTCTTTTATTTTTCGCCATCCGTGGCGCCCTGAAAGGTTTAAAGGCAAGAAGCCCGTTCAACATGGAAAACATCCGCAAGAGCACCGAGCCCAACTTCCTTGCTCTCCAGCAGAAGTCCAAGGCTTTGCTCGCCGACGCCGACATGATTTGCGAAATCAAGCCGGGTAGCGACCAGGTTATTCCCAAGAAAGAAGACATCAAGTTTTTCCGTCGTGCCGTTTCGCAGAAGTTCAAGCTTGCCGTTTTCCAGGTTCCGGGCACCAACAAGGTGGTGTTCTTCTTCTGCAAGACAGAAGCCGGCATCAAGAGAAGACTCCAGAACTTGGTCATCAACCAGAAGTTCCGCGAAGGCAAGCCGCCCTACATGGACGAAGCGACCGGTGAAAAGCTGAGATATCCGAAGGCCTAACGAGACGAGAGACCGCTTCGCTTACAGACTAGAGACGAGAGTGGTTCGACAGGTTCACTAACGTTGTTTCATTCTAAGTGAGCGTTGCGAACGAAGAATCCAGTGATCCTTTATGTTACATTGTCACCCCGGTCACTGTACCGGGGTCAACTTTTTTAAAGAAAATCTCAATAAGACAACGAAAGCCCAATGCGTACATATAAAGACCTGGCCCTAGCCGAAGAAGAACAGAAGCTTGAAGAGGCGATAGAAAAGTCGCGAAACTTGCTTATCGAAGCTCCCACTGGAAGTGGCAAGTCGCTGTACATCCCATGGTTCCTGAGCAGGCACTTTAGCGGACGCATCGTCGTGTTGCAGCCACGCAGAATTGCAGCCCTCGCCCTCGCCCAGTATTCCGCAAAGTTGCACAACGAACCGTGCGGAAAAACTGTCGGCTACCAGTTCAGGCAGGACTGTTGCAAGTCCAGCGAAACCCGAATTTTGTTCCAGACTTACGGAAATTTTTTGCAGGAACTTTTGCATGGGAAACTCGATGCAGACTGGGTGGTATTCGACGAATACCATGAACGGCGTGCCGACATGGATTTGCTTTTTGCGTATTTTAACGGGAGATTCCCGCTCAAGGCGGGAATGACACCTCCAAGAATTGCAGTGATGTCGGCGGCACTGAACCGCGACGAACTCGAAGCCGCCCTTGGCGTTAAATGTTTGCAGCTAGGCCACCCACTTTACCCTGTACAAATCATACATCAAAAACCAGCTACGGGTACAAACACTAGCGCAGGACAAGGCCTCGAAAGCGAAGTCGTCCGCGCATTGCGTACGCTGTACCGCAACAACATTTGGCAAACGACACTTGTATTCTTGCCCGGCAAGGCAGAAATCGCAAGATGCCACACGGCAGCAAGCGAAGCGCTTGGCGAGAACGTCGCCGAGTTCTTGGAACTGTATGGCGGGCAAGACCGCGAAACACAGGACCGCATTTTCGAAGAAACGGAACGCCCGCGAGTCATCTTCACGACGAACATCGCGGAAACGTCCATCACCGTCCCGAACGTCACGGGAGTTGTCGATAGCGGAATCGAACGCGTAAGCGAATACGACGACAGCGAAAAGGTGAACGTGCTGCGCACACTGCCGATTTCTATGCAAAACGCCATCCAGCGCAGTGGCCGTAGCGGACGTACGCAAAACGGCTGCGCCATCCGCCTATGGACCGAAGACGCAGAAAAGCACATGCCGCAAGGAATCGTGCCCGAAGTATTGCAAATCGAGCCGTCGGAACTCCTGTTGCAAAAAACGATGCTTGAGAGTTTAGACGAGAGGAGATTCCCGGTCGGAGCTGGGAATGACAAGCATGTTTTTACAGCGAGAACGCTAGAACACAGTACTTTTACCATCATTCTGCCTACGGCGATTCCCGAGACTCGAGAGAAAGTCGCGACCAAGCTTCTCGAAGGATTCGGCATGCTCAAGGACGGTCGCATCACGGAACTCGGCAAACGCGCCATCCAAGCGCCGATTTCAAATATACCTTTAGCGCTTATTTTGGCAAAAGCGGAAAAAGCCGCAAACCTCCCCGACCTTTTGCTCGCCGCAATGGCATGGATTCATTCGGGTACAGAATTTGTTCAAAAGTCAAAGGTTTCATTAAACCTGCTCACGCTCGCCAGCGACACGCTTACAAAAAACATCAACGTTCCGCGAGAAGTATCGTTCACACTAAAGCAGCTACGGGATTTTCGCGGAACCCTAAAGGAGATGCCCGTTCAAGACGGGCATGACAATCGACGTCATTGCGAACCCCATAGGGGTGAAGCAATCCATGAAGTTGTCATTCGCAACCTATTAAGCGCATTCCCGGACAGGCTCGCGACTCCAAGCGGAAGTACGTACAAGCTAAGCAACGGTAATACGATTCGCTTGCAGGTGGCAGACCCGCCTTACGCGTTGCTAGCCCTTACAATGTTACGTACCGGTGGCGGAAGCAAGTCGGAACTTCGCGTAAGCCTCTACGTTCCCATCCCGCAAGACCTGCTCGGCGGCGATAACGAAATCGTCCGTTACGAACTCCTGTGGCGAAGCGGCCAGGAACGCTTTATAGGCATCGAAATTCACGAAGACAACTCCCCCACCGGCGAAGTCCGCGAAATCAGCCGCAAAGAAGTTCTTCCGCAAGAGGCTTCACCAAAAGTTCTTGAAAAGCTCAAAGAATTAACCGCCGAAGCATGGCGCGACAAGCTCGAAAAAGAAAACTGGACCGGTCGCTACCTGACCGAGGACATGCAAACGCTCCTTATCAAAATGCGTCTGGCATCAAAGCTATACCCGGACTTCGGGCTCCCGGAATTCAACAGCGAAGACATGGAGCTGATTTTCAACGAACTCACAGACGGCATCTTTTTACTGCGCGACATCAACGAAGACCGTTACAGGAACATTGTCGAAGATTACTTCGGGAAGTCGATGCTATCGTGGCTCAACAAGACTTTCCCCGACCATTACGTTTTGCCGAACGGCAAACGCGCCCGCTACAGCTACCAAGCCGTAGCCACCGCCGACGAGCAAAGTAGTGGCAAGATTGTCCAAAGCGCAGACGGCGTACTTGTCGAAATTTCCGCCCGCATCGAGGACTTTATGCAACTCCGCGGAGAGCATAAAATCGCAGACGGCAAACTCAAAGTGCGCTACGACATTCTAGCGCCGAATTTCCGCACAATTCAAAAGACGTGGGACCTCACAAGCTTCTGGCAGAACACGTACGCCGAAGTCCGCAAGGAACTCCGCGGGCGCTACCCCAAGCACCCCTGGCCTGAAGTTGTTAATGTATAATAAACAGCAAGTTTCAAGTTTGGAGTTACTAGGACGACTACGTCGTAGTTAAGAGTTCCGAGTTACTAGTTACTGAGGTGCCTATGGCACAGTTATAAGTTCTGAGTTACTAGACGACTGCGTCGCAGTTATGAGTTCCAAGTTACTAGTTACTAGAGATGTTCTTATAACAAATTCTAGTAACTATTAACTACCAACTAGTAACAGCGCTATAGGCGCAACCTACTTCACGCTATACACCGCAAGCGTCTTGCTGTACTCATAGCCTACAACCAAGAGAGGTTCCCCATTGGGGCTCTTTTCTGCAGGGATAAATAGAATGCCTTCCGGACCCCTATCTTTCGGATCCATATAAAAGCCAACAATCTTGGGAGCACTTCCATTTTCGATGCCGGTAATATCAAATACGGCAACACCACTTGTGCGTTCCAACCCTGCAAATGCATAGCGTTTTTCACCGACAACACCCGTCGTTACATTTTCTGGTTCGCAGCCCTTATCCTCACTGCGAGCATCCATCTTGACTTTGCCCTTTTTTGAGTTCCAGTTAAAATAGTCAGGCGCAACCTTAGAAATCGTCTGTTCAAACATGTCGCCGGAATCCCACATGAGGTGTCCCGTTTCGCCATCGAAAATGCTTATCGAGCGCGTTCCAAAGGTGTACATGTAAGGGCATTTGCCGTTCGCGGTCTTGTCCGGTGCGGAGTCGCAGCGTTCCAGATTGCTCACGGAAAGATTCTTCACGTCTTCGAGCACGCCCCCAACGAACACGCTCGAATCAAGCACACCCTGCTGCACAAGCATCATCGGAGTCGTCACATCAGTCCAAGCCTTGTAATCGTTGACCGGAGCACCTTCATTCGCAGTCAAGACAAACGTCTTTCCATTCACTGAAAATGCAGAGATTCCATCAGGCTGGCGCAAACCGCGCAACGGGTAATTCTTGATTTCAATTGTCTTATTCTTCTTGATATCAAGTCCGGAACCGGGCACAGAGTGATCCACGTAACCAAGCGGGAATACATCTAAAATCTTTTTCGCGTCGATATCGAACTTGACAAGGGCGTTATTTTCTTGCAGGCTAATCCAAGCCGTCTTGGAATCAGCAGACACCGTAATATATTCCGGTTCGAGCGATTGCACAAAACTCTTTACGCCCGTTTTGCGGACACCCGCCGCCATAAGTTTCAACGTATCAAGTCCATTAAAATCCACAACCGTTTTTTGAGGTTTGATCCAAGACTTTGCGTCAGGCTTGGACACCGACAAAACGCCAATGCCACCTTCCGGGTCCTCAGAGAAAGTCTCGTCCGGAGAACCTTCGCATGCTACAAGTAAATTCAATCCATCCGGAGTAAACGTAATCATGTCCGGCATATAGCACAGTTCGTGCGAGCCAAGGACTTCAAGCTTTTTGTTATAGCGCATCACCTGCACATGGCCCATTTTCCATTCCGGATTATTGAGCAGGCTCACCGCCACAAGGTCGCCGTGAACCGTAACGCTGGAGGCTCCCCCCGGCAATTTCATCTCGTTTACCTTCTTCGGATTCGACGGGTCTGCGATATCGACCACTTCAAGAACGTTTTCGCCACCCACGACAAACAGGACCTTCTTTTCGGGCATGAACGCCGAAATTTCAGCCGTCGTCATCGGAACCGAGGCAATCGGCGTCAACACACGTCCCATCTGGAACGGCCCCGCCGGAACATCCGCTTTTTTGGCAAACGAAAGTCCCGCTCCCAAAAGCAGACTCAAAGCAAATGCAGTTTTTTTCATATCAATCCCATCCCTTAAATTAATCGATAATAAGCCACATGATAAGCATGCCAAGCCCAAAACTCGCAGCCATGGAAGCCCCCGTCATCATGCGGTCAGAACCTTCTTTTTCCTTTTCGGCTTCTTCTTTAGCCTTTTGCTTTTCGGTCTGTTCCTGGCTAGCTTCGATAGCAACGCTCAAGGCCTTAGCGCAAGTTTCGTTGTTCTTCTTGAGCGTGTTGTAGCTCTGTTCCCAGTTTTCGCACTTGGCCCTTTCAATTTCGAGATCGGAGCGCAAGGACTGCTTTTCTACAGTGCAGGCGCTGTCGCGAAGAGCCATCACACTATCACGTGCGGCTAACTCCGCGATGAGTCCAGCTTCTGCCGGTTCTGCGGCAACGCTCACTCCAGCAAGGGAGCAAGCAAGCAACACCGAAACGAACAAAGCCTTCACAAAAGAACGAACAGCAGAAACCATATTTCCTCAACTACATCTGTGCGTAAATGCGCTTCCAGCCCTCTTCAGGAATCTGTGCGCCCATCACCTGGACCACCTCGTTCGAGACGACGCTACCGAGGTTGCCCGAGCGTTCCATGTCCCAGCCGTTCATGTAGCCGTACAGGAATCCCGATGCCCAGAGGTCGCCTGCACCCGTCGTATCGATAGCCTTTGCTGCCCCTGCCGACACACGAGTCACCACGCCGTCCTTAGCAATCAAGGCACCGCGTTTGCCAATCTTCACAACCGCGACCTTCGCTTTCTTTGCGAGAACATCAAGAGCAGCCTCTTCCTTGACGCCAGCGTAAGCAAACGCCTCGTCTTCGTTCGCGATGATAATATCAATCATCTTATTTTCAAAAAGTTCGTCGAACAACTTGCGGCAAGCATCGACCACGCCGAACGAGCTAAAGTCAAGAGCCGTTTCGACACCGAGGCTGCGGGCAAGCGTAAACGCCTTCTTGAAGCATTCACCGTTAAAAGCGCGATAACCTTCGGCGTAAAGGAGCCCCACATCTTCGTAAAGGGCCTGTGTAAAGTCGTCCGAACCGAGGAAATCCGATGCCCCCAGGTACGTCCACATCGAGCGCTGGGCATCCGGTGTCACTGCAGAGAAAACGCAACCCGTCGCGGCACTCGAAAGTCCAACCTTCGACTCCACACCGTTATTCTTCAAATGTTCCTGGAAAAGCTTACCGAGATCGTCATCGCCCACCTTGCTGATAAAAGCGGCCTTGCCCCCGAGACGAGCCACACCCACCATCGTATTGCAAGTCGAACCGCCCGGCACGCGAATCGGATTGTCGAGAGAACCCAGGAACTTTTCCATCTGCGGCCAATCGACCATGTTCATGCCGCCCTTCTGCACACCTTGAGCCGCAATCCATTCGTCACTCACGTTCGCCAAAATATCGACAAGGGCTGCGCCCATACCAAGAACTTTCTTCATTACATACCTCCGCGACGGCGACGCAACTTGTCACCCGCTCTTAATAAAAATTCACGTTCCGATTCCGTCAGGGACTGGATACCTTCGCGTTCCACCTTCCTCAGGATATCATCCATGCGTTTCTGTTCATCGACGTAGAATACTTCGCCTTCGAGAACTTCCGGTTCAGATGCATCGTTTTCATCGGAACGCCTGCTCGAAGAACGTCCGCTATAATTTTCGGTTTTGCGAGAAAACAAGCGGGACAAGCCCGAAAGCAGAGAGTGATTCGGACTGTTCTGGTAAAGCGCCATGTAAATGAAACCGGCGACCACGCCACCCAAATGGGCGAAATGCGCAATCATATCGCCCGAGTTTGCAAAGAAAATATCGAGCGCAATCATCACCCACATCGCATGTTTAATTCTCATCGGGATGATAAAGAACATCAGAATCATGCGATCCGGGAAGAACTTGTAATAGGCGACAAAGATACCCATCAAGGCGCCCGACGCACCGATAATCGGGTTATTGGTCAGGCCGAGCAGGCACATTCCAAAACTGAACAGCGCCGCAAAAATACCACAGAAAAAGTACATCGAAGTAAAATGACGCGTGCCCATCCACTCAGCGACTTCGGACCCGAACATCCAGAGCATGAGCATGTTGAAGAAGAAATGCATAAAGTCAACATGGATGAACATGTAGGTCACATAGCGCCAGAGCTCAAGCGGGACCCTCGGCATAAAAGCACCGAAATAGCTAATGTAATCAGTTAGGCTCCCGTAACCGGCACCAAAGTTAACCTCAACACCACGTCCAAAGAACGCGATAACAAAGACTGCCGTATTCGCAAGCAGCAACACCTGCAGCACCTTGGGCAAATATCTAAACGGTTTCATAAACCTTCCTAAACTCTTTTAAAATCATTGAAACAATGTTCCTCGGAACATACTTGGAAAGAATCGCCCTCTGCTCGGCATCGCTTTTGGCGGCACCGCACTTGAGGAGCTCGCGGACAACGGAGCTGCTCACGGCAAGATGTTCCTGGGCACTGAACAACAACACGGTTTCGACATCATTGCAGAGGACCTTGTTGTTCCAAGCGACCGCCTGTTCGGCATCCAAGTCAGAAGCGTTGCGGATTCCACGCACTAGGTAACGCGCCCCCACAGATTTCATGAAATCGACAGTCAGCCCCTCATGGAGGGCGACCGACGCATTCGAAATTCCAGAGACAGCCATCTCCACCATCGCCTTGCGGGTTTCGGCGTTAAACAAATTCTTCTTGCTTGCGTTCTGTGCCACAAGGACAATCAAAGAATCATACAGCTCGGCGGCACGTTTCACAAGATCAAGGTGGCCGACAGTGAACGGATCAAAGGAACCAGCAAATACCGCCACACGACGTTCGCCATTCTTCACTTTGCAAACGTCATTCATCATCGGTTTTTGAGCTTTTGATTTCCACACCATGTGGTACAATTTACAAAAATAGTTACTAGTAAGTAGTTACTAGTTACTAGAGATTGCAATATAGACATCACTAGTAACTAGTAACTTAGAACTCTAAACTAGCGTTATTCCATTATTTCTTGAAAATTATCAGCGATGACTCGCCGTAGCGGCGAACTTGCCCTTGGAAATCGTCGTCCTTGGCCCATTCGGGCAATTTGCGGCTCGGAGCCTCGAAAACGGCGACACCGCCAGGATTCAGCCACTCGATAAACGGACGCAAATCCGGGTAATCCATGTCCTTGAAAGGCGGATCCGCATAAATCAAATCGAAACCACCGTCTGCGCAAAGCACTTCTTTCTTGAGCGTCAGTACATTTGTCTCAAGAAGTTTAAGTTTGTCCGCAACACCCATCGCCTTGTACGAGCGTTCGATCATCCGCGCCTGCGGACGTGCTAGTTCCACCGCCGTAACGCTTATGGCGCCACGGCTCACCGCTTCAAGCCCCATGATGCCGCTCCCGGCAAACAGGTCCAGCATGCGGAATCCATCGACGCCTTGCAAAATGTTAAAGAGAGCTTCCCTTGTACGGGAAGCTGTCGGACGCGTTTTCATGGAATCCGGGGACTCGATGTTGCGTCCCCGTAAAAAGCCACCAGTAATACGAATCGGCATACTAGCGAAGGACGAACATTTCGATGCGCATCGCCGTCTGCGGATTCTTCTTTGCGAACTTGATATCGGTCTTGGGAACTCCTATGCGAAGCGGAGATTCGGCAAACACGTTAAAGAAGTTCAGCAGGTCCGCAAAGTCGGCCGTCGATGTCACGTTGTACGCATAACGTTTATAGACACCGAAATCTTCGACAATCGGTTTTTCAAGTCCTTTCAGCGTGACCTTGTTCGAAGAGGCCAAAGCCTTGAGCGCCTTGATTTCAGCAGCAACTTCAGCAGCAGGCACAAAGCTGCGCACAGCATCGAGACGCACCTGAGGAACGGAGAACTGGCCAAACGCAGCCACTTCGGTCGCGGCCTCAGATGCAATCGGAGACTGGAACGACTTGCTCACCGCCTTGAGTCTGTCCATAAGCGTGTGCTGCGAAGATGCCTTTATGGCGACACCGCGAAGATAGTAGTAGTTCGGGGCCTGATAAACGCACTGCGTGAATCCGATATCATCCGGGACAGCCGTGTTGAGGAACGACAGGAACTGAGCCAGCGATGTCTTCTGGAACGAGAGTTTCTCAAGCGGCAAGTAGCTATTGTATTCCGTTCGTTTGTTGTTAAAAAGAGCCTGCGGATTAATTTCGCCGACAATCGCATTTACCGGCATAGCCGCACGAGCCTTCGCAATGGCATTTTGTTGTTCTGCGATTTCTGCGGCGGTCGGACCAGCAGGGGCCGTCGTAGCCGATTTTTTCGCCCCAATCAAGTTGAGATAGGAATCCGGCAAGACACCATCCAACACCTCAGGAACGCCCTTGAAGCTGAGGAAACCACTAAAGGCAACAAAAGCAACCAATGCCGCAAGAGCCGCAGTCAAATACTTTTTCTTGTGCTGGCGTTCCACATCAGCCACGTTAGTCACGTGCAAATGCTGGGAAACGTTACCGGCGGTAGATTTTTCCGCTACCGCAATAAGGTTCATGTGAATCATACACCCTCCACCAAATTCAGAGCCGCACCAACAGCTCCGACACAGCAAATCATATCACCAGGGTTCACGCTTTCGTCAGACGGAAGCTGCGACAAGGACGTCATGAGCGAAACGCTGTAATCACTCAACTTTTCCGTAAGGAGATTGACGAAGTGCTCGTTCGAAGCCATTTCACCACAAAGACGGACATCCGTTACATTCCTAACGGAATTCTCCGTTTCGGCAAGCTTCATCTGTTCGACAATTTCATTAGCAAGGATCGGATAAGCCATATCCTCGGTCTTCCCGACCATCGAAAGCGTAGAAACACAGCGCAGCGCCAAGAGTTCGTCGCGGCGCATCCACATCAACGTGACGCCGGAGAAGTCCGCCTTCACGACGCATACGGCATCCTTGATTTTTTCGCCTACGTCCATGACGTTCAAAAGCGACAGCACATCGACTTCCATGGACTTCGGAGAGAGCACACGAGAACGGAAACCTTTGCGCAAGGCATCGACCCACTCCTTGCGAACCGCCATCACAAGTTCGTTATAGCCCAGGGTGTCATCACCGCTCAACGTCTTGGAATCGACAATATAGGCCCCGACTTCCGCATTGGTAACCAGTTCGAGATACCAAGTCAAATACTGTTCCTTGCTCGTAGCGGCCTCTGGTGGAACATAGACCTTGCGGATAATCGACATCGTCGCAGGCATCGTCACCGATGTCGCCTCGATATTTTCAATATGGTTTTCATCGATCCACTGCTGGAGCGTGTTTTCGAAAAGAAATATATCGTAAATGGGGTTGCACTCCGTCGGAAGGACGGCGGTCTTAAGAACCATTTTCTCGGATGGATCCACGAGGGCCACCTTCATGGAGGTGTCGCTCACTTCAATGCCTAGATATAACTTCGTACCACTCATAAAAAACACTTATGTAAAGTTTTATACCCTAAAACTAATCAAAAATTATCGATTGTAACATGTTTTCAAGTTTTTTCTTTCCAATTCCATGCACTTTTTTGAGGTCAGAAGCCCCCTTAAACGGTCCAAATGTGTTCCTGTGCACAATAATTTTCTCCGCAAGCTTGGGTCCGACCCCTTTCAGGGCACACAAGTCTTCGGCACTCGCCGTATTGATGTGGAGCGGGAGCGAGACCACTTTTTTCGGTTTTCGGGGGAATTTTTCCGTCGGGGCAAGGCCCGCAGAGTCACTTACTTTGTCTAGACTCATGACAAGACCCGCTCCAGAATCCGCCCCCGCAACCGCAGGTAACGGCGCGATTTCAGATGCAGGTGGAGACGCATTCGCGACCACGATAGCATCACCGACCTCGAACGATTCGATAGACGGAAGTCCCCATGGGAGATAGCGGATAACAAGACCAATTGTAAAGAGGATTATTGCGAGTTTGAGTATTCTTTTTTCAGATGCGTTCATTGCCTTTTCTAAAGGGAACATCTAGATAAAGGATTTAGCAAACGATCTAATAAAATTTTCTCGACGTGGGTCGCGTCCGAGGGGACATCCACCGAGATGCTCGGGTAAGCGCTCTGGACAATGCGGATGGGGCGACGCCCAAGGATTCGCATCTGTTCCAGCGAACGCTCCAGCTCTATTTTATTCTGCGGAAGCGAGGCAAACTCGTCGCGGGCTTCGCGGGAGTAGGCGTAGATGCCCTGGTGCTGGAACCAGCGGTTCGCTTCTGCAGGCGGTACCGACCTTGTAAAGTCGATAGCCTCGCC
The DNA here is from genome assembly GCA_946415675.1 of uncultured Fibrobacter sp. GTDB lineage: Bacteria > Fibrobacterota > Fibrobacteria > Fibrobacterales > Fibrobacteraceae > Fibrobacter. Next base: position 23,246 of record CAMKTL010000008.1, on the reverse strand, counting down.
GTCGCGAACGAGCACTTTCACGACGGTCTTGAGTTCTGCTTCTGCAGGGTTCAACGGGCACGCCACTGTCACCCAGCAGTCGGGGTGTTCCGAAAGGTCTTTAGCGACATCACGGAGCACCGAAGGTTCTACAAGCGGTTCGTCACCCTGGAGATTCACGACCAGGTCGAGACCGAGCTTTTGGGCGGCCTCCGCCACGCGGTCGGAACCTGTAGCGCACTCGCCCGTCATTACGCAGTCAAAGCCTGCCGCCGTGACAACCGCCTCGATTGCCGGAGAATCCGTGGCACACACGATACGCTCGAAGCAACCGGCAAGCAGCGCCCGTTCCATCGTACGCACAATCATTTCCTTGCCGTTAAGCTTCAGGAGAGGCTTTCCAGGGAATCTGGACGACCCCATGCGGGCCGGAACAATACAGCTGACCATATTAGAAATTTGCGAAATGGCGCAACTGGGTTTCACGAAAGTACGCTAAAACGCCCAAAGCGCAGGGATGCTGTAAAAGCACACGAAAAACGCGCCAACTACATCACCTTCGGGATGGCGAAGTGGTCATTTTCGACAGCCGGAGCGTTCGCAAAAGCCTGTTCGAGCGTAAAACCCTGCACCGGCACGTCTTCGCGGAGGATGGTCGCGCCGTTTTCGACAGCGGTCATCGGTTCCACGTTCGAAAGGTCCAAAGCCTTCAATGCTTCGAGATGGTCGAGCATCTTGTCCAAGTGACCCTTGATAGACGGTATATCTTCTTCTGCAATGCTCAGGCGAGAAAGCTTCGCCAACTTCAATACTTCTTCACGTTCAAGCATAAAAACCTCTTTTTTACAGGATGCAAGATAGAAAAATTAAGTAGGAAGTAGGAAGTTGGAAGTAGGAAGTTACGCAGTTTTACTTCGTCAAGACTTGCTCCTTGGAGAGCCTGCTTTGCCGAAGAGCGTCAAGCCCAGCCTCCATTTCTGCAATTTGCTCTTCGGACATGCCCATTTCTCGTAGGACTTTTTGAGTGTCGGTACGATTCTGAACAATTTCGGCTTCAGCATTTTCGGCCTTTTGACGTTCTGCTTCGGCTTTCTGGCGTTCCGCAGCTATCTGTTGGCGAAAAACATCGCCAGCGCTGACGAATCCGTATTTCTGTCCAATGCTTTTGAATGCCATGTTCAACTCCTGTAGAACGCCATTTCCTAAAAATAAGTATGACTTTCAGAATCAGCCGATTATTGCCTTTCCGCTAGAATTTGTTCCTTGGAATAGCCGAAGTAAGCCATCGCGTTCTCAACAGAAATGACACCGTCACGCACCAGTTTCTTGGCTGTATTGAGCTTTTCCGCTTCAGCATTTTCAGCCTTTTGACGTTCTGCTTCGGCTCTTTGATCGGCTTCAGCAATCTGTTGGCGAAAAACATCGCCAGCGCTGACGAATCCGTATTTCTGTCCAATGCTTTTGAATGCCATGTTCAACTCCTTCAGAACATCATTACCAAGGTACTCATTCAAATATAGACTAATCTTGTTCAGCAAACAAGAGAGCTCGTTGCGCGGCAATTTCTGCAATTTGGGCACGAACTGGCGGAACACATCAAGAAAAGCGTCCTTGTCGTAGGCATGTACCATTGCCGCTATTCCTAGGCCAGTCACCGCATCCTCACAAGCAAGACAATCGCTGTCTGGAATGTCGGACATGTTCACAAACGCACAGCGAAATGGCAACACCATACCATGAAAATACTTGGGATAGTCCTTTTCGAGCAGTTCCAACGGGTTCCAGTTTTCGCGCCCGTTATAGAATATGATTGCCATCGTCGGGAGTCCATCAAAAAGGCGGCCTTCGTCGAAGCGTTTCATTACGGAGCGTACATAACGCGCAAGCTGATTGAACGAGTCAGCGTCACGGCCGGACTTGTGTTCTACGAGGATTCCCACAAATACGGGCGCTCCCGTAGCGACGTTCACGCGGAAAGCCAAATCCGCGTCACCCGTCTCGTACACCTCGGAATACGAATCCGGAATGCGGACAAGCGTATCCAAATTCACCGCAGCGAGAAATTCCGCCACGTCAACATTTACTTTTCCCGCAAGTTCAAGCAACAACCTAAGATGATTTACATCAGAAAAAAGCCAGCGAAAAAACGGATCGTGCGGCTTTCTCGCCTCTTTTTCTTGAGGCTTCTTTTCTTTGTCCATGAATTATCCTTTCTCTTACTTAGAGACAAACTCATATAAAGAACGATATAAGAAAGGATATAGAAAACAATATAATAAATTCAGCCCATCAGAACTGATTGATTATAATCTAACAAAGTCGTTCAAGAAAAACAAGAGGTTGTTTCGTTTTTTGTTTATTTTGCAAACAACCGTTTGCAAAATAAAAAGGAGATGCCCCGTCGGAGCGGGGCATGACATGCAAGGTTAGACTGCACAAAGCGGCTTTGTCGCGATTATTTCAATTCCTAACTCCGCTTTTCGAATTCCTAATTACTATCCAATCACTTCCAGCGCAGCGTACTTGAGGATGATGGTGCGGTTCATGTTGTCGCGGTCGAAGCGCACATCGACGCGGGCATTTTCGCCGTTGCCGTAAGCCTTGACGATGACTCCATTGCCGTACTTAGAATGGCGAACGCGGGCACCGACGTGATACGGATTCTGATTCACATCTTGACTGTATTCGTCATAAACGACACGCGGACCACTTGGAACCGCTGGTTTCGGCGACGCCACCTTAATCGGATTTCGATAGACGATATGCTTGTCGTTCTTCTTGATGGAGGCCGGAACCGCCGCTGGGCGCGAACCGAACGAGCCGTAAGAACCGCCGGATGAGCGCGAACCACCGAAAGATCCCGAATTTCCGTAAGACGGACGGGAACCATAATTCGAAGATCCGAATGAACCATACGAACCGTAAGACGGCTTGGAGCGTGTATTCCCGACAAAATCAGGCACACCCGGACGCGTGTTCAGGCACGGCGTAAAGTCAACGACGGACGGATCCAATTCCTTGAGGAAACGCGACGGAGCGAACGGTCGAATATTACCTTGGAAGAACCTGCGTTCGGCATGGTACAGATAAAGTTTCTTTTCGGCACGGGTGCAGCCCACATAGAACAGGCGGCGTTCTTCTTCCATCTGCTCGTTGATTTCGGCCATCGAGAGCATCGACGTTCCACGCACCAGCGGGAAGATTTCGTCATCGCAACCGGCAAGGTGAACCGTGTTGAATTCAAGCCCCTTCGCCATGTGGATTGTCATGAGCGTCACAAGGCCCTTCGACGTATCGACTTTTTTGTCGCCATCCGTCAAAAGCGAAATATCCTGCAAGAACGCATCGAGCGTTGCCCCCGGATGGTCTTCGTCAAATTCGCGGATAGCGTTAATCATTTCGTCCAAGTTCGCAATACGTTCGTCCGCCGTAATTTCGTCTTCCTTGCGCAAAAATTCCTTGTAGCCCGTTTCATTGATAATTGTCTCAGCTAAAATCGGAAGCGGAGTTTCACCAGAATTCATCATAGCACGCCAGCGTTCCACAAGGTCGGTAAAGCCTTTGAGCTTCGGAGCGCTGCGCCCCGTGCCGTTCGCTTCGAGGAGTAAATTGTCCCACAGCGAACCCTCGCCCGCCTTCACCTTGGCGAGCACGCCTTCGACAGTTGTCTTGCCGATGGCACGCGGCGGCGTATTGATAACGCGCAAATACGCAGCATCGTCTTTTTCGTTCGCCAACACACGTAAGTACGCAAGAATATCCTTGATTTCCTTGCGGTCCCAGAACCTCGTTCCGCCAAAAATTACCGACGGGATACGCAAATCGTTGAGAGCCTTTTCGAGCACGCGGGACTGGGCGTTCGTGCGGTAGAAAATAGCCGTCTTAGCATAAAAATCAGGGCCAGCCTGCGCAATCGTCTTTGCAATATTCGAAGCCTCGGAACGGTCATCTTCAAAATAGCGCACATGAATGAGTTCGCCCGCTTCTTCCTTGGAGAACACGTTCTTCTGCATTTCTGCAGGGCGAACGTTATGAGCAATCACGGAACCTGCGCCCTTCACGATATTTGCGGTCGAGCGATAATTGCGTTCGAGCTTTACAATCGTCACCGGGGCAAAATCGCGGTGGAAGTTACGGATAATCTTGATGTTCGCGCCACGCCAACCGTAAATACTTTGGTCGTCATCGCCCACTACCGTCACATTTTTCGTTTCTGGATTGATGAGCAATTTCAAAAGTTCGTACTGAACGTCATTCGTATCCTGATACTCATCGACTACGACGTACTGGAACTGGCGTCTCAGCTGCCTCACAAGTTCCGGCACCATCTGCAACATGCGAACCGTATTGAACAGCAAATCGTCGAAGTCCATCGCGTTAGACTCCGATAGCTTTTTCTGGTAAGCCGCATAATAGCGGGCTTTACGTTCTTCGTCTGCAAATTCTGCGTTCATTGCCGCGATTTCTGGCGTCTGCAATGTAGCCTTGTCGCCTTTGTACAAAATCGTATTCTTGTAACGCGAAATCGCTCCATGAACCTTTTTCAGTTCAGCAGCATCGTAATCGTCGCCCAAATCGTCCTTCAAGATTTCCTTGAGAATTCGCTTCTGGTCATCGTCATCGTAAATGGAAAAATTTGCATCAAACCATTTGCCGCCAAGCGCCTGAATAACAAAATCTTTTGCCAAGCAGAGTTTCAGCAACTTAAGGCAAACGGAGTGGAATGTGCCCATCCACTGAAAAGACTTGCGGCAATTCAAAAGTTTCTGGATACGGTCCTTCATTTCGCGTGCGGCCTTATTCGTAAACGTCACCGCCAGCACGCGATTGGAGTCAATCTTGTGATACGAAACCAGATGTGCAATCTTGTAAGTAATACAACGCGTCTTTCCCGAACCTGCACCCGCCAAAATCAACATCGGACCGTCAATTTTCTTTGCTGCGGCCGCTTGTTCCGGGTTCAACTCTTTGTCTAAAACACTACCATCTACAATATTTGCCATCCTGCACCTCTAGTCGATATACAGATGTGCAATATAGTAATTAGTAGGAAGTAGAAAGTGGAAAGAGTCATCCTGAGCGAAGGGCTTCGCCCGAAGTCGAAGGATCCAGTTAAGGTTTAGACTCTTATAAAAAGGAGATGCCCGATCAAGTCGGGCATGACAGGACGAAAAGTCCCGGATGGTTCGGCAAGCTCACCAACCTTAGTCCGGAATGACAAGGCAAAAATTTCTATAACCTAGCGGCTATTCGTCTGCAGTGGATGCACCGACAGCTTGTTCGAGCGTGGTGAGGCCTTGCAGAGCCTTGTTGATGCCGTCCATACGCAACGTAATCATTTCGCAAGACTTGATGGCCTCGCGCTTGATTTCGTCACCGGAAGCACGCTTAATCACAAGGTTACGCACAGCTTCGTTCGGCACAAGGAACTCATAAATACCGCAACGGCCCTTGAATCCCGAGCCATCGCACTTGGGGCAGCCCTTGCCATGATAGAACTGCATATCCGGTGCGAGGTGGAGTTCGTCGCGGAGTTCCTGCGATATTTCGACAGGTTCCTTGCAGTTCTTGCAAATGCGGCGCACAAGGCGCTGGGCCAAGACGCCCTTGATAGCGGTCGAGACAAGGAACGGTTCCAGTCCCATTTCGAGCAAACGAGGGAACGCACCGGCGGCGTCGTTTGTATGGAGCGTACTGAAGACCAAGTGACCCGTCAAAGCAGCTTCGATAGCCATCGTCGAGGTTTCCTGGTCACGCATTTCACCGATCATGATAACATCCGGGTCCTGACGAAGCAAGGCACGGATGCCCGCCGCGAACGTAAAGCCTGCGGCATTGTTAATCTGCCCTTGGTTCACACCATCAATATTCAATTCCACCGGGTCTTCCATCGTCGAGATGTTGATGGTAGAATCCAAAATTTCACGAATAGAAGCGTAAAGCGTCGTAGATTTACCGGAACCCGTCGGACCGGTCACCAGCACAATGCCGTTCGGGGCATTAATCGCATCGATAAACTGTTTGAGCACGCGGGCGTCAAAGCCCATTTCACGTAGCGGGAACTGACCCGAGTTCGGGTCCAAAATACGCATAACGATTTTTTCGCAGACGCCACGCTTACGGAGCGATATCGGGAACGAGCTCACACGAAGGTCAACTTCGGAGCCCTTGTAGCGCACGGTAAAACGTCCGTCCAACGGTTTACGCTTTTCGGCGATGTCCATTTTAGACAAAAGCTTAATACGCGAAAGAATCTGCGGCATGAGTCGTGCCGGAATCGGGGACATCACTTGCAAGTCACCGTCAATGCGATAACGCAGCTTGAGGAACGTCTCCTGCGGTTCCAAGTGAATATCAGATGCATGGCGGGCAATCGCTTCGTGAATCAAGGTCGTCACGATTTTCACCACCGCGCGGCCTTCTTCGTCCGTCAGTTCGGGTTCATCGCTATTGCCCTGGCCGCGTTCGACGGTTTCAAGTTCTTCGTCCTTGCTTTCGCCGATAAGTTCAGCAAGGGATTCTTCAGCCGGACCATGGCCCGCATAGAGAATATCTATGGTTTTCTTGATGTCCTGCTCGGACGCCATGACGACATCGACATTGCGCTTGACCTTGAACTTGATGGAGTCCCTGAGGCGCACGTTTGTCGGGTCCGCCATCGCCACCACAAGCGCCTGGCGAACATCCCTTGATACGTAAAGCGGAACAATCTTGTACGTTTTGCACTGTTCTTCCGACAAGAACTCATAAACTTTTTCGTCAAGCTTAATGGAATCGAGCTTTATGAACGGGACTTCGAACTGGCAGCAGAGAATATCGGTGAGTTTTTTTTCATCGATAAAACCCATTTCGACAAGCAGACGACCAAGGCGCTTGCCTCCGGACGTTTTCTGTTTTTCAAGAGCTTCGTTCAACTGATCCGGCGTGATGAAGCCTTGATCCAAAAGCATTTCACCAATACGTTTCTTGGTGACACTCTGCATTTGGACGCCCAAAATGTCCGTCAGCGCCTCTTGCTTGACCATCCCGGCTCTCACAAGAATCTGGGCAAGAGTAACTCTCTTCCCCAACTGCGCCTGATACTTGACTTCTTCCTCGGCGTACCTCAACTGGTCTTCGTTAATCAAGTTAACGCGAACCAATAACTGTCCTAAGCTGCTTGAATCCTTCATAGATGCGACCACGCCTGTGCGATTAAATTTACCCTCCCCCCATCCGGTTTATTCAGATATACTCCGCTACCGATATCCACGGATCCAATTTCGTGGATTCCACCTTCTGGAGGTTCATTGTACAAATATATAGTTTTTGTAAGATTAGATGTGAAAAGGAGTTCGTATTCTTCACCCCCATTTAGGGCAAAATCGAGGGGAGATAGCCCAAAATACCGGCACATTTCGATGACATCCGGGTCTATCGGCAGTTTTTGCTCATCTATTTCGATGGATACGCCCGACGAAAGTGCCAAATGGTTCGCCTCGGAACTGAGCCCGTCACTGATATCCATACAGGCGCCGCGCACGCCGGCCTTCACCAGTTGCGCCCCCATGTCCTCGCAAATTCTTGGAGAAAGATGGTAATCGACGAGCCTTTGGAACCGTGCAGCCTCTTCCGGATGGTTCATCAGAATCCAGAGTCCTGCAGCGGATTTGCCAAGAGTACCCGCCACATAGACACGGTCACCCGGTTTCGCACCACCGCGAAGGAGAGTCGTTTCGCCTTCCACTGTTCCGAGGAGCGTTGTCGAAAACATCCCGACATCACCGACAACCGTATCACCCCCAATCAATGTAACTCCTCTTCTCGCAAAGCCTTGCGCAAAAAATTTTGCAATTTGGTTTCGAGTTTCTTCGCTCCAGTTCCGGTTTACGCAAAGTCCGAGCAGCGCAATTTTGGGGCGACCGCCCATCGAAGACACGTCTGATACGTTGGACACAATGTGCTTCTCGACCGCCTGTTCAGGACTAGACCAGTCCATCCGGAAATGGACGTTCTCGACCGACAAGTCCTTTGTCACAAGCCAGCCGTCGAAGATAGCGCAGTCATCCCCCGCCGCAAGCCAGCTGCGATACGCAGGCGGGTCCTGCTTTAAAGGAACGGCCCCTTCTAACAATTTGCTTACAAACCTAAATTCGCCAAGGTCAGGGAAGTTCATATTCTTTTCAAGGGAAAATTAAAATGATCGACCAATAATTTAACAATAAACTTTCTATACTTTAGGCGTGGGACACATATTTTTCATAACGCCATCATCGCCCGGCAGTTTAGACAAGCTGAACCAGTGGACTTTCCGCTGGCTTTTAGAACATGGTAATATGGCAGATGATTCCACGCTCTACACTTGCAATTCCATCGAAAGCGCACAAAGTCTTTTGGAATCCGCACTGATTATCGGGCAATCTCCGGCGCTCATCATCTTTGACCACGCCGACCATGCGACCGAGAAGAACCTTGCATTCAGCAAGGAACTGCACAATGCCATTCCCGAATCGTGGATTATCGAAATCATTCCCGAAGACATGCCGCTTCCTGCAGATTCAGGTGATGACAGCACGTTCTGGATTAGGCGCCCAGTCAACGAAGAAGAATGGAACGCCACGCTCGAAAGCGTATTGCACAAGAACGGTTGTCCGCAATGGGCGAAGTGGACCGGGAACAAGACTTACAAAAGTTTTTAAATAGCGGTAATCAATCATGATTAAAGGCGTCAGCTATTTTGGAGTGCGCTCACCGAAGCTCGCACTCGTTGACCTCGCACATATAAAAGAAGCTGGGTTCAATGCAGTCCTCCACACATGGAGTGAAGAAGACCTGCAATATTACTTCGATACGATGAAACAAATCGTGAACGAGTCCGCCGCCATGGGGCTTTCCGTCTATGTGAATCCGTGGGGCGTAGGCCGCGTGTTTGGCGGTGAAGCTTATTCGGAACTCACCGCACGCAATCACGACATGTGCCAGGTGGCGCTCGACGGAAAGCCGAAAGTGGCCGCCTGCCCGAACCATCCGGAGTTCCGAGCCTACATGCACCACTGGATAGAAGTTGTCTGTAACACAAATGTTTCCACGATTTTCTGGGACGAGCCGCATTTTTATTTTGAAAAAGGCGGGCTTAACAACTGGAGTTGCCGCTGCAAAAAATGTCGCGAGTTGTTCCGCGCACGCTTCGGCTACGAGATGCCCACCGAACTTACAGACGACGTAAAACAGTTCCGCGAAGATTCGCTTATTGATTTTCTGAAAGAAATGACCGAGGACGTTCACGCCCGCGGCAAGCGCAACTGCGTTTGCATGTTGCCGCCATGGTTCCCCGCCGGGCTCGACGACTGGAGCAAAGTCGCAAGCCTCGAAGCCGTCGATGAAATTGCAAGCGACCCGTACTGGGAACGAGGCGCCACCGAAGAATGGGTCCGTGAAAAGTACCGCGAGACAGCAAACAAACTCGTCGAGGTCGCAAGCCGCTACAGCAAATCCGTACAGATGTGGGTGAAGGCGTACCAAATCGAAGCAGGCCGCGAAAACGACCTCGCCATCGCCGTCGAAGAAAGTCGCGCCGCAGGCATCAAGAACATATTCGCCTGGAGCTACCGCGGCACCGAAAGCTTAAGCTGGCTCAAAAGCGATGACCCGGACCGCGTTGCGGAAGTATTCCGCTCCGCAGTAGGATGTAAGAAATAAGCAGGATATTACTTCATCACACGGATGGTCGTAGAACCTGCGCGGGACTTCACGAGGTACGCGCCGTTCTGCTTGACGAGTGCACGAACCTTCTGCGAAACGTCTTGAGCGGATGCCGCCTCGACACGGCCCACATGCGAGCCGAGCATGTCAAAGACATCGTACGTGACGGGCGTTTTAGATACAGCAAACTTTGTCCGAATTGATGTAGAAGGTTCCGCGAACTCAATCCAGTCAATATTCACAAAATTTCCCGTAATCAAGAGTTTCAGCACGTGCTTGCCGGCATCGAGTTTCACGCTACCGAGTTCAACATCTTCATACACGCTCCAGTCCTCGCCCGTCTTCGGGACCGTCTTTGCAGGGACAAGTTCTTTATCGTCCAAGAGCAAGCTGAATCCGGACGTTTCCGACCCCGACGCGACATGAGCCTTGACATCGAATGAACCGTTGGCCGAAACATTCACGGTGTATTCCAGCCACTCGCCTTCTTGCGTGTAGCCAAGAGCGTAGTTGTCGCCGCCCTTTTCGATATCCACGCCGTCCTTGCGGTACTCGCCACCCTTGTTTTCGGAATCGTTATCCTCGTACGAGGAATTGCCCGTGCCGACGCCGTTGATGTCGTAATTTTCGGCTTCGATTTTTCCCGGGATTTTTGCCGGTTCGCCAACGACAACGCTATCACCCTCGACCTTGCCAAACGGCTGTTGCGGAACGGGTTCTACAGGCTTGCGGTTCACCGCCTTGAGCATCTGCGCAGCATAGCGCTTGCCGAATTCCACGTAGGCATCGTGATTGAAGTGGTAGCGGTCCTGACCGTTGCCCTTCAAATTTTCGGACGAAGCGTAATAAGTATTGTCCATTGAATTTGGGAGTTTCGACACGCGGTCGGAATAGCAACAACCTTCGCGCAAGAGCTCACCCGCCACGAACGGCACCGTATCGGAACTCATCCCCAGCGCCTTGAGAATGTCGTCACGGGTTTTCTTCACAATTTTTGGCCAATCCGGGTAGCCGCCGTCCGTTTCGCCCTGATGGAAAATGAAGCCCTTGATGACGCCCTTTTCCTGCGCCTTCTTTGCGATGTCGATAATGGTCTTGGTCACGTTACCATCGCTAGCGTATTCCTTCGCATAGTTCTGGAGCCAGCTTTCGGCAGTCGAGAGGTAGCTCTTGTACTGGTCCTGGTCAAACAGCTTGATGCTTGCGCCGCCCACTGCCACCGGGATAATCGCGACAGTCACATCGGGCATGCTATCGGCCATCGTGCGCCCGAACCAGTCGGCAATCGAAATCGTGTTGCCGCAGTTAAAGAGCGACGGTACTGCCGGATAAACTTCGCCCAGTGTGTTGCGGCCCTTGCCCGAGCATTTTTGCGTCGCAAAAATCTTGAAACGCGGATTTTCGACCTTGTCGGCGTTTTCGGCATTGGCCGTGCCGCCCATGTTGGACTGGCCATACGCAATGTAAACGTGAAAATTCGGGTCCGGAGCCGCTTTTGTCAAAGCCGCACCAAACAGCACAATGCCCGCGACAACGCATGCCACGGACGCAAAACCGGAAAATTTTTCAAACATTCCCATATCTCCCTATTGGTTAACAACAGTATTAAATTACCTAGAAAATGCAAAGAATGTAAACACAGAGCAAAAAAATCCATAGACAAACTGTCTATAAAGAGCGGGAAAATAGAGGAAATTATACTAGAAAAGCCCCCGCGATGCGGAGGCATTTAAGATCGCAAAAATGCGTATAGAGCCGAACGGTCTTATTACTTAGCGCGTTCGAGGTAAGAACCGTCGCGGGTATCGACGCGAATCTTGGTGTTGTTTTCGATGAAAAGCGGAATCATCACCTTGGCGCCAGTTTCGAGAGTCGCTTCACGCATCACGTTACCGCTGGTGTTGCCCTGAACAGCCGGAGGAGCGTCAACAATCATCAAGTCAACGAATGTCGGCGGGATAACTTCGATCGGGAGCGTAGCCTGAGTCTTCGGGTCCTTCCACCAAGTCACTTCGACAGTAGCGCCATCGAGGAGCCAAACTTCGCAACCATTGAGAGCTTCCTTGGCAATTTCCATCGTTTCCTGAGTGGTGTTGTCCAAGAAGTACCAAGTAGAACCGTCATTGTAGAGGTAAGTCATTTCGGTGTAGGTCACATCAGCTTCTTCCACCGTATCACCGCTCTTCCAAGTACGTTCGAGAGTACGGCCAGTCACCAAGTTCTTGATACGAACGCGGTTGAAAGCCTGACCCTTACCTGGCTTCACAAACTGGTTTTCGATGATTTCGTACGGCTGACCATCAACCATGATTTTCAATTTTTTACGGAATTCGTTGGTGCTTACAGTACCCATATTATCCTCTTGTTGATTTTGATTCTAAATTTAGCAATATAATGGACAATTCTGTTAAAGTTTTCACGCATATTTCTGAATTTTTAGACTATTTGGGCAAAGATTTTACAGGTTTGACGAGCGAAATGCAAGCCAACCTCGACCAAAGTCCCTCGTTTGCCTTCAACTGTTCCAAGCATTACGCCGACCTCATCCAAAAATCGAGCGAGCCCGCCAAACTGCTACGCGAGGTTCTCCCCAGCAAGGAGGAACTCAAGGAAGCGCCTGGATTCGTCGATGATCCCGTCGGAGATCTCCCTGCGGGCAAGTCCGAATGCATCTTGCAAAAATACGAGAACCGCGCCCTCATCGTTTCGACTTCTGCCTGCGGTGTGCGCTGTAGATTCTGCTTCAGACGCAACTACCCCTTCCAGGACACTCAGAATATCGCGAATGAAGTTTCGAACTGGCTAGATGTCCATACAAGCATCTGGGAAGTCATTCTATCGGGCGGAGACCCGCTTACGCTTGGGCCGGGGCCATTCCGCGACCTCGTAGAAGCGATTGCGTTCCACCCGTCCGTGACGACGCTCCGCATCCACACGAGACTCCCCGTGATGCGTCCCGACCTCGTGATGCAACATTTTGAACTTTTGCGAGAACTCCCCGCACGATTCAACTGCGTACTCGTAGTGCATGCCAACCATCCCGACGAACTGGACGAAGAATCCGCCGCCGTTTTTGCACAACTGAAATTCAGCGGTTGGACACTCTTGAACCAAAGCGTTCTTTTGAAAGGCGTGAACGACGACGCTACGACTCTTGAAAAGCTGAGCCGCAGGCTCTTCGAGCAAGGAGTCCTCCCCTACTACCTGCACCAGCTCGACCATGCGAAAGGCGTCGCCCACTTTGAAGTCAGCGACGAACGCGCCCGCGAACTCATCGCGCAAATCCGCACCAAGCTCCCCGGTTATCTCGTACCGAAACTCGTTCGTGAGATTGCCGGAGAGAAGAGCAAAACGCCGGTGTAGATTAGACGAAAGAACGCCGCAAGCGGCTACAGACGAGAGACGAAAAAGAGCGGCTTTGCCGCAGTGGTTAGTGGTTAGTAAACAGTGGTTAGGGAATTCGTAGTGAGCATGCGATTGTTTAGAACCAGTAGCCGATGCAACTGCATCGGCAACAATTAATAAGATTTTTTTTCGCGACCGAGAATGCCGTTGAGGCAATCTTCGAATTCTTCGCTATTGCTCCGTTCGTACCGCAAAGCTTCTGATTCAGAACTATCATACCTCGAATGTTGTAAATATTCTGCATTTTCATCGCGACACAATTCAGGAGGAACGTCGTGTTTTACGCTATAAACACCTACACAAGTTGTTTCTCCGGATTTTAAAGATACAGACACGCTATCGCGATAACGAGCATATTTCAAGTTCAAATCAAACTCGTGATTATCATAAGTGAACTTCATACTCTTATTCGTTTTTTCTTGAATCGTAATTCCATATTTTTCCGCACGAGCGCCAACAACTCGCGAACCATAAAACACATAATTTACTCGAAGGTCAATATTTGCCTTGTCAAAGAAGTCAAACAAATCACTCACAAATACAGAATTCATGTAATCATAATCAGCACGATCATCCGCGCGAAATTCAACTTTATTTCCATCAATTTTTAAATACTTGTTATAACCTTCATTTCCACAACCATACTCGTCATTAACATACATACACTGCGTCATAAGCCAAGTACCATCTAATATTCCAGAAGATCCACCAACAAGAATATCAGTACCTACTTCCTTTGTAGATTTATCTTCATAATAATACGATAGCAACAAAGTATCGTTACGGAATTTATAAGCGAAACTTTGTTTATCAACAAAATAATAGTTGGGATCAAAAACAAACGATTCGCCTCGTTTCAAGCAACCACCCAAAACTTCAAGAAACACAGTCAACGAATCGCTGACTTCATCAATATTTGCATATCCCGATTGCATTACACGGGCCGCCGCAAAGCGTTCCGCAATTTCGAAAGAAGCACCATTTTCAGTCCAAGAAGTATTTCCATCTTCGGTAAAACCAGCACATCCCGCTAGCAAGGCTATGCAGGCAAAGCTATTGGCCAAAATTTTCTGTGCAACAGATTTATTCTTTTTCATTTTTTTCTCCAACTTGTTTACTCAATGGAAAGAGCTGTAAATTCATTCGATAAACGCGGTCGTAACTTTTTACGTTCGACACAATTTCAGCCACCTTTTTGCGAAACGCATCAAGTTCTGCGGCAAGGCGCTCGTAAGCTTCGCGGTCAAGCCCCATCGTCATTCCGGAGATATGGCGGTAATCGCGCGAATAACGTTCCAGAGATTCAGCCGCCAAATGCGCATACTGCTTTTGCATATTGACGACCGTCGCCGATACCACTTCGCGGGTACTTGAAACACCTTCGCTCGTTTGATGGTAATTTCCGCATTCATCTTTTTTCAAGAGACCAAGCGATTCCTGCAAATCCAAGGATTCGCGGGCTTCGGCGGCAGAAATGGCGGGCACAAGTGCATGCCCCATTTCAAGAGGCGTTGCACCCTTCATAATCGGGGCAAGTTCCCGGAGCGCAGGGTTTGCCCACGACGAGAAATACGCAAACGACTTCGCCTCCAAAAATTCCACACGGTTTTCGCTAGCAATTTTCATCATCCGCTCAAAAGCGACTTGACGGATTTCAGAGCGTGCGGAATCGCAAAATTCAACCATCGCCCGAAAATATTCGGCCTGTACACCAGACAAGTTCATCGCCGGCAAGACCTTTTCAACAGCAACTTTTGAAAGTCGCGTTTTACCGTCGCAAACAAGCTTCAAAAATCCCGACGAAGAAAACCCCGCAAGTTTTGCAAATTCGCGCCACGTAAATGCGGAACACTTTTTACGGCTTTCGTAAAAGTCTCGTATGTACGAGCGGTAATCTCTATATTCAAAAACAGATTTCATAATTCTTAATCAGCTTTATCTGCTTTAAAAATAAAATCAATTCATCCAAAAATCAATACCAATGAAACAAAATTTGATATTTTCTTTAAATTTTAGCAATTTTATCAACAAATCAATTATTTTTACATCAGTATAAGAAACACAATGTTTCATATAAAAAATTCTCGCCCAGCATCGACTGAGGCGAGGAAAAAGTGACGTCATTCCGAATTTACGGCGCTAGTAGATCAGCTTTACAAGCAGCGAACCGACAATCGTCGAGACGATTACGCTCACCATGCCGGGACGCATGAAGCTGTGGTTCAGCAAGTACTTGCCGATGACAGTCGTTCCCGAACGGTCAAAGTTCACGGTCGCAATGTCGGACGGATAATTCGGGATGAAGAAGTAACCATAAACACTCGGGAGCACGCCCAACAGCACAGGGCCTTCGATGTTGAGGCTATAGGCCAGCGGGAGCATCGCGACCACCACGGCCCCCTGCGAATTGATAAGCACGCTCACCGCAAAGAACGCAAACGCGATTGCCCACGGGTAATGCTGCACAATATCCTTGAGCCCGCCCTGCATCACGTCCATGTAATTTGCAAAGTAGGTATCGGCAAGCCAAGCGATACCGTAAATGGCGACAACGGCGACCATACCGCTCTGCCACACGGCTCCCGCCACGGCCTTCTTGGGTTTCGCGTTGCAAAAAAGAATCATGAATGCCGCCGCCGAAATCATCACGATTTGGATGATAATGTTCATCGCCAGCGGTTTCATCTGCTCCACGCCATCGACAATCTTGCCCGTCGGAAACTGTGGACGAATATCGTGCCCTGCAATCTGGCAAATGGAAAACAGCACAATCACGCCAAGAGCCGCAAGAAAGATATACACCGCATGTTTTGCCTCTTTCGGGACTTTTTTGTCAAGCACGGAAGCCGTACTCCCGAACATGTATTCCTTCATCTGCGGGTCCTTGAGGCGCGCCTGGAAAGCCGGGTCCTTATCGAGATCGAGCCCTCGCCTGTACGAAACAGCCGCTGCCGCCATAAGTCCGCAAATGCACGCCGGAATCGTAATCGCGATGACCTGCAAGTTGTTGATTTCAAATCCGTTCTTGTTCGAGATAATGACAAACGAAGCGACCGCCGCCGCAATCGGCGAACATGTAATGCCCACCTGCGAAGCGACCGAAGCTACGCCGCACGGGCGTTCCGGGCGTATTCCCTTCTTGAGGGAGATATCGCAAATAATCGGCATCAGTGTATAGACCACATGCCCTGTTCCCACGAGCACCGTCAAGAAGAACGTGCAAAGCGGAGCGAGGAACGTAATGTGGTCCGGATGCCGACGCAATAGGCGTTCTGCAACCTGGATAAGCCAATCCATACCGCCAGAGGCCTGCAAGATTCCCGCACAAGTCACGGCGGCAATGATGATGTAAATAACGTCTGTTGGTGGCTTGCCCGGCTGCAAGCCAAAGCCAAGCACCAAAATAGCTAGACCGATGCCGGAAATGGCACCAAGCGCAAGGCTCCCGTAACGCGAACCCACGTAAAGTGCCAGAAGCACAATCAACAGCTGAATAATCATCAATGCCATATATTCTCCTTAGGCCGGAGCTTAAAAGCGCCCCGACTCATAAGAAAAATATACTCTAAAAGTGCGTTATAGTAACCGAGATTGAAAAATTCTCAAACAAAAAGGAGATGCCCGATCACACAAGTCGGGCATGACAGAATAGCATTAATAAAATACTTTAAGGGTTACAAAAAACTACAGTTATCATTCAGCAACGTTCTTGACGCAACGAACTGCGTTATAAACTCTCTTGTAAGATTCTATTTTTTCCATCACTTCGCTATAAACAACGTGCGACTCATTCAAGGCATAAGCATAAGCACGGAGGTTCCTGATAGACTTATTGGTTTCATAAACAGGATCGGCGGTCCACAAGAAAGCAGTTTCACCAACATAAGCATTGTGATTAGCTCCAATCACCTCATTCTTTTCGTCATACTGACCTGCCGCCATCAGCGAAAACTCATATTCATCATCACCGGGATTACTGTGCCACCCCACTTTAGCCTTCAACGCATGGACTTTGTCCCACCCGCCAATGGCGTACAACAATTCTTCAAATTCGAGAATCATCGGCAAATGCCAGCCTTCCGGGCAAATACCGCGAACCGGTTCCTGACTAAAATGCTTATCCATGAACGAATAATCAAAAGAACCGGAATCCATGGCTGCGGCCCAGGAATAAAGCATCCCATATGCTTTCTTCAATTCCGCATCATCAGTTTCGACCGATGTGGAACGCCCCTTGAGCACCGGAGTCTTGACGGAATCCGCGTAATTGAGATTCTGGGCCATCCAAGTTTGCTTGCCAATCGTGACAGTTTTATAAACCTGTCCATCGCGGGCATCCGTAAATTCGTCTTTTTTCACAGCCGACGGTTTCACCGGTTTTTGAACATGTTCATAATTTTCTACGCAACGTACAGAGAAACCATGACGTTTTGATCGATAGTCAACATCACTGCGCGAGCCATAAGCGGAACAATAAGCAATCGCCGTCGTATCGCTATCTTCACGCGAAGTCCAAAAAAAGGCATTTTTCGTATTCAAAGACAATTCTCCATAGCGGTACTGATTCATAGAGCCTGACGGAAGAAGCGTAAAGCCATAAATGTTCACGTCAATAGAATCTGACCAAGAAAAGAAGCTACCACTTCTGAAAAGATTATGTCCATAATCATAAAACAAATCGGCTTCTTCATATTCGAGAACGTGCCAGCCTTCCGGACAAATTCCTTTAAAGTTGTCAGTAATTTCGCATGTTTTTCCATAACCGCAACCGGACTTTACAGAATCCATGGCCGCAGCAAACGTATAAAGCCGCCCGAACAAATCGCAGTTATCCTGAGCACACCAAGTATTGAGAGTATCGCCCAAATCGTAATTCAAGTTCTCGGCCATAAAATTATACGGTCCAAGCTTAATGGTCCTGTAAATCTTGTTGTCGCGGCTATCGACAATTTCGCCATATGTAAGTTCTGGATTGAGGTAATCCCATGCAGTCTCTACGGAACTGGAGCTTTCCTGACTGCTAGAACTTTCGACACTGCTAGAAAGTGCCAAGCTGCTGGAACTTTGCACGATTGCCGAAGAAAGAACTTCGCTGCTAGAACTTTCTGCAACGGAACTAGACGATACTTCTAGCGAAGGCATCGATGTGCTTTCTTCACCGCAAGCGATTACGATAAAGGAGAATGATAAAATGCCCGTACTCAAAATACGGGCAAAAAACTTATAGAAAGAATTTTTATTCATACAACAAATTAATTTAAAATATCAATTAAAGAACGCCCTTGCTGCTAGGAACGCCCTTCACATTACGCGAAGGAGCCACAGCCATAGCCACGGCACGGGCAAACGCCTTGAAAATGGATTCCAGGCAATGATGGTTGTCGCTACCATAGAACAGTTCTACGTGCAAGTTCATGCGAGCGTTTTCGCAAAGGCTCTTGAAGAAGTGTTCGAACATGCTGGCTTCAATTCCGCCAGCGGTTTCAGCCGGGAGCTTCACGTTCCAAACAAAGCCGATACGGTTGCTAAAATCGATGCAAACGCGGCTCAAAGCTTCGTCCATAGGAACAAAGTAAAAACCGTAGCGTTCAATGCCTTTTTTGTCGCCGAGGCATTCAACGAGGGCCTGACCAAGAACAATCGCGATATCTTCCATGCTGTGGTGCATATCGACTTCGGTATCGCCCTTGCAGTCCAAATCCAGGTGGAATCCGCCGTGTACTTGGAACAAGTTAAGCATGTGATCCAAGAAGCCCGATCCAGAGTTAATGACACCTCTCGAAGCATCATCGAGATTCAAGAAAAGTTCAATATCGGTTTCCGATGTCTTGCGAGAAATCTTAGAAGAACGCATCTTAGCACCTCTTATTTAAGGACACGACCGTCATAAACGCTGAAACGAACTACGCGGCCAAACTTCGGCACAGGAAGCGGAGTTTCGACACCGTTCAAGAACATCTTGCCAATCGCACGCGGTTCACCGATAACAATATACAACGTCCCCGACGCCGTATAGACGAGTTTGTTATCTACAGTCGCGATGTTCGCTTCCTTCACAAATTCATCATCGTCTTCATCGCGCTTGATGCCGACCCAAGAACGCATTTCGCCAGAACCGACGAGTTCAATTTTCGTGCGACCATTATCCGAGACCGGCCCAGTAGGAGCCTTGACGGTATCTTTCTTGGAATCAGAAGAGATAAATATCGTTGCCGAAGCCGGAAGATTTTCCGCTTTTTTCACGGCCTTATCGACATCGGCCTGCGTCACCGTTTCGTTTTTTTCATCCTTGATGGAATCGACAGGAACGGCCTCAGCACCATCCGGCATGTCCTGGACCAATTCCGAAGAATCTTCAGGCGCAACCACCGCCGGAGGATTGGCGTTTCCACTGGCAGACGCATTTTCCTTAGTCACAAAATGGAATCCGACCACAAAAAGAATCGCTATTATCACGATAGCTATTGGCACAGCCTTGCTACGCGGTTTGGCATCTTCTTCTGCAATAGGGGCGATATGCTGAATCGGCTCGACATCGCGCAACGCAAAATTGGAGCCCACTTCGTCGCTATAAATTTTCAGGACAGCCTTGGGATCCAGACCCAACTTGACACTGATGGAATTCAAGTAGCTACGGACATACGCTTCCACGGGGAGAGATTTCCAATCACTCGCCTCGATAAAACGGAGCATCTTCAGCGAAATTTTCGTACGTTCCGCAAGATCTTCTATCGAAAGCCCTTGAGATTCACGAACGCGGACCAAAAAGTCGCCGAGTCGTTCGTTAGGATTTTTCTCATTTACCTGAACCATTTATCACACCTTAACTTGTAATCCATCCAACATTTCCAGCGTACGTGCAACGGGCAATCCGACCACATTGTAGTAACATCCGTTGATGGACTTGACCAGGCGCGCACCATTCGTTTGAATGCCGTAGGCACCTGCCTTATCCATCGGGTCTTTAGAATTTACATAATCTTCAAGTTCCTGTAAGGAACAGTTTCTAAAAATGACCTCTGTTTTCTCCTCGGACGCACAAAGAATCTCCCCTGCACGCGCAATCGCGACACCGGTAATCACCCAATGACTCCTATTGTTTAATTTATTGAGCATATCAAGGGCGTCCGCCTCGGATTTCGGCTTACCAAGAGGCTTACCGTCCAAAAAGACGAGCGTATCAAAACCGAGTACAAACGCGTCGCGCTCCTGGCGGGATACAGACAAAGCCTTGATGCAGGCGTTTTCACGGGGAAAGTCCAGCGGATTCGTACTCGTAGGCTTTTCGTCTTCGCCCGAGACGACCACGCGGAAGTTGACTCCCAACTGTTTCAAGATTTCGGAACGACGCGGCGAACCACTAGCAAGGATTATTTGGTCTTTAGTCATTGGTCAATAGTCATTGGTTGTTGGTCAATAATTATAAGGTATGAGGTCGCTTCGCTTGGGCTATGGGGTCGGAGCTGAAGCTCCTCTGGGCTCGCTCCGCTTTGGGCACGCTCGTAAATTCGCTCTGAGGTAGCCTTGCTTTGCAAGGCTTTGGGCAATCGCCCATACCCCAGAGGGCCGCAGGCCCGTGCTCATAGCTCATAGCCCCTAATCATAATACTTTGTTTCGGTGCTGCCTGCATTCAGCTTGATATCCGGCAAGTCGCGCACGTAAATCGAGAAGCTCCAACCGGCGGCAGGGCCCGTCGGTGTCCAAGTGAAATCGAGCTGCCAGCAATGCAACACACGCTTGAACGTAAATTCATGCGAGACAAACTTGCCCTCGTTATAATCGTAACGGGTGCTATAGGAAACATCCCAGTTGATGGTCGGCTGGAACGACGCAGAAATTCCTGTCGAGTGGGAGATGTTGTCTTTGAACAAATTCTTTGCCACGCGCGTACTGCTGAACGAATAACGGTAATCCAGGCTCAGGTTCCACTTCAGCATTTCGTATTTTTCCATCTGCGACGGAAGTCCGCCATTAAACGAACCGCTCCAGTAAAAATGCTTCGAAAGTTCATAGCCCCAGTACGTGAGTTCCGGGAATTTTACTTTATTCGGAGTTGATGTATATTTATGATAAAAGCTGTGGCGGGTATTGATGGTAAACATGTAATCTTGTAAAATCTGGAATCCAAACGACGAGGAAATATCCGAGAAGTTGAGCGAGTCCGCAGCGAAGTTGTACGAGAAACTATGCCTTGTCGTGAGCAAACGGCGTGTACCGTACTGGTCTTCGACCATTTTTGCTTTCTTTGTCGAATCACCCCGGGTCGTATCGACATGGCCGGCCACCTTGAGGTACTTGATGTCAATGTCGTTACTCAGGCTAAAACCGATAGTCTGTTGTTTTTGCTGATACGGATACTGCCCCAAGAACGGATGCGGGGCAAACGTCTTGACGGTATCGATTTCTGGCGCATATGTGTAAGAAACGCTCGGCGACAGCACATGGCGAATACCTGTGAAACGCCCGATTTCTGGGACCCAGATACCGTAGAGTTTTGTATCGGCGGTCAAGCTGTAGCTATGATTGTAAGCCACATCGCCATACGAGCCCTCCCCCGGATTGAAGCTCATGTATCGTTTTCGTTTGTACAAGGAATCGTTCGGATTACGCCAAGACGTACCCGTCCAATATCCCGAGAACGTCGCCCGCGGCGTGATGTTGATGACATTGAAAAGTCTTCCCGAATAGTCGATGGAATAAGTTCCCGCATACCCTACATAATGCGCCGTTGTATCTTCATCCTGCAATTCATCCCTATCACGCCGCATGTGGTAATTGAATCTATTCGTAAAGCTGTAGTTGAACTTTTCGAGGAACGACTGGAACGATCCATCCTCTGCGGCAACTTCGCCTTCATCCAGTTCGAAGCTGAAAAGATTTCCGCTCATTCGAAACTGGATATCGGGCAAGTCGCGTTCAAGCATTCCGGTCGTCAAGTTGTGGCTCTGTGATACCTTGACCGTCAAGCTCTTATTATTGCCGAACTTTCCGGAATACGCAAGAGACGCATTGGCCTGCTGGTTCAAAATCGTACTTGCTTCCAAGGAATTTTTCTTACGGACATCCGTGCTACTGACAAATGAGCCCTGACCGCTCAACGTGTGCCTAGCATCGGGGGTCAAGTTCTGGTTGTGCAAGAACGAAATATCGTAGCCACTACGGCTAAAGTCAAATTCCTGCAAATAGCTCGTGTACCGCAGGTAGCCATCTAGCAGATAGCGTTTTTTGTAGCGGATTTCGCCCGATAGCGTCGAACGTTCAAAACGGCCCTCTTCACCTTCGATAATGTCGCCCGAAATCGTCGCATCCCAGTAATCGTTCGCGGCGTAGTAGAATCCGATGTTGCGCAAATAGAATCCCTGCTTCTGGTCACCACCGAACTTGGGCGTCAAAAGGCCCGACTTGCGGCCGCTCTTGAGTGGAGCCACAATCATCGGAAGAACCGCCACCGGCACGTCAGCAATGTTGAGCACCACGGGTCTTGCAGTAATCGTCTCCTTGGGCTTTACCACCATGCGGCGCCCGTAAAAATAAAAGTGCTGGTGCGTCGTATCGTTACACGTACTGAAATCGCCTCGAGCAATCTGGATTCGCGTATCCGGCAAACGGCGGACTTCCATGCCGTTCAGTTGCTGGTTGTCCTGGAACGTCGTCGCGTAATAGACCTCGCCTATTTTAGACTTGAGGTTGTACTTGAGGCGCATTCCCGACAACGACGGGTTCTTGGTCTCGCGAAGCACGGGGTTCCCAGACGCCGCCAGAATCTGGTTCTTCTGGTCCATCCAAATCGTGTCCGATTCGAGCGTCGCGGTACGGTACTTGAGTTGCGCCGACTTGTTCAAGTTGAACGTCGATGTTTCCACGTCATAGACCAAATCGACCGCTCGGTATTCAATCGTATCCACTCCGGTCGTATCGTTCATCCAATCCACTTCCGTCGTATCTTCTTCGACCTGGACGCGCTCTTCGAGTTCAAAGCGGGTCATCTCCTCGCCATAGGAGCAAGGAGCAAAGACCGCAGTCAACAAAAACACAAAAACGGCCCACAGCAAACGATGGGTTTTGGATAAAATCACGGTTCCACAAGATAGAAAAATATGAAAACGAGAAAAAAATATTCTCATAAAAAAAAGGAACCCACCGGCGTAGCCGGTGGTTCTTCATATGCGGGCCCTGCCCT
>CAMKTL010000007.1:0-112334 GCA_946415675.1 uncultured Fibrobacter sp. | reverse complement strand
CCGATGTCTTCGCCGCAGTTGCTCCGGCAGCTATGGACTTGAACAAGACCAACAGTGCCGCTTGCAAGATGTCTCGTCCGATTTCTGTCATCAACTTCCGCGGCACGAATGACCCGGTCTGCCGTTACCAAGGTGGCGATAGCGGCTTCAACGACGGTTTGAACTTCCTTGGCGCCGAAGGCACCTTCAAGTTCTGGGCCGAAAAGAACGGCTGCACCGGTTCTCCGAGCAAGAACTCCAACGGTTGTGAAGAATACTCCAACTGCAAGGACGGCACGAAGGTCGTGCTCTGCACCAAGCAGGGCGGTGGCCATGACTACGGCGACGCCAGCATCGGCTGGCCGTTCCTCAAGCAGTTCACGCTCCCGGCAGAATTCGTGAAGTAATGAATCAAGTTTGATTTCATAATTCATCCTATATACTGTAAAATCGCTCTGGTTTAACCAGGGCGATTTTTATTGATCCGCGTATGGGGACGCCTTCTTTAAAATATAATACGGCATAATTTTAGGCGTTTCGCATTTTTTACAATGATTATCGTCATCAAAAATATATCTTTATAGACTGAAATTGTTATTTTCTATTAGTTAGGTCTTCCTTGGAAACAAAAAAGGAGTTTTTATGACCATGTCTAAATTTATGGCTTTTGCAGGAACCATCGCTGCTCTTAGCTCCCTGTCGTTTGCATGGAGCATCACCGGCGGTGTTTTCTCGAACATGGGTCAGCCGCTTCCTGGCGTAAAAATCACATCTTCCAATTATCCCGAAGTTAACACCACCACAACCGACGGCGGTTCATTCAGCATTTCTAGCGAAACGAACGCTTTGCGCAAGACCTTCATCCCGAAGGAATCCATTCAGTTCAGCCACAATGTCATCAGCATTCAGAATGTCAAGGCGAACACGATTACCGTTTCCGTCATGGACGCTCTCGGCAAGGTCACATTCTCCCAGACACAGCACAACGTCAACGGGACGCTGAACTTCGACTTGAACAGGACATCTGCCAAGGGAGCGAAGTTCATCCGCATCAACGCGGACGGACACCGCAACACCTACCAGCTCGGCAAGACGGTCACGCTGCTCAAGGAAGGCGACCCGCTGCCGGTTTTCAAATTTGCGAAGGAAGGCTATCAAGATGTCACCTACACCATGAAAGCCGAGACTGAAGTCGATGTCGCCATCCAGATGGAACCGGGCGCAAGCACTCCGGCATCTTCCGCTGGCGTTACCGATTCGACCAGTTCAGCCGCTCCGACAAGTTCCGCCGCAGAACCTAGTTCTTCCGCAACCACACCGGCCTCCAGCGAAGCCGTTTCTTCTAGCAGCGCCGCTCCGGCAATTGACTGCTCCGCCAAGACACTCAAGAGCGATACCGAAATCATGGTCGATGGACGCAAGGTCATCGTGAAATTCCCGAACGGCAACTTCACGGGCGACAAGCCTGTTCCGATGCTCATCAACTACCATCAAATCTACGGTAGCGCCGCTGACTGGGTGAATGACTCCAAGATTGGTAAAGTCGCTTTGGCCGATGGAGCAATCAGCGTCTATCCAGATGGGGCCATGACCCCGAACGCCGTAATGGGCCAGGCTTGGAACGTAGGCCCCTGCTGCACCACCGCCGATGACGTGACCTTCACCCGCAATTTCATCAAGGAACTCACAGAGAAAGCTTGCGTCGATCCAAAGCGCATCTATGTCGCAGGCTGGTCGATGGGTGGCGGCATGTCCAACTACGCCGGTTGCTTCCTCGCCGATATCATCGCCGCAGGCGCTCCTTCTGCATTCGACCTTGCACAAGAAGTCGTAGATGCAGGCTGCCATCCGGCTCGCCCGTATCCTGTTCTCAACTTCCGCAGTTCTAACGACGGTGTCGTAAATTACAACCACACTCTGTCCCAAGTCATTCAATCCATGCCTATCACGTTCATGGGTGCAAAGGAAACCTTCGCAGAATGGGCCAAGATGGACGGTTGCTCTGGTGAACCCAAGAAGACGAGCCAGAAGATCAACAACGGACAATATGACTGCGAAATCTACGAAACCTGCCAAGGCGGCGCCAAAGTGGGTCTCTGCACGATGAACATCGACCATAACGAAGGCGACCCCAATATGGCTTGGGACTTCCTGAAGCAGTTCAGCCTTCCGTAAGGTTTAAATCGCTTTATGCAAAACGCCCGCGGTTCAAACCGCGGGCTTTTTTGTTGTCATCGAATTGACGTTCGTGTCGTCATGCCCGGCGGGCATTTTTTTGTCACCCCGCCTTTGGCACTGCCTCCCCGTGCTTGGCATTGTCACCCCGTGCTCCGTCACGGGGTCAGTTGTTTAAACAGAACAACCGATACCGGCATCCTTCGACTACGCTCAGAACAGGTTCCGACCGGCATGACAGTGAACGCTCTGTTCAAACAGGAAAAGAGCCCCGGCTTTCGCCGAGGCTCTACAGGAGTCATACAAATTCATTTTTCTAGTTACTGCAGCCACTTCGTGGCAGTTAGAACAGCAAAATTCCTTCAATCGAGGAGAGCTACCTACCCGTAAACTAGACCAAGCGCGACAGCGACTACAAAGAAGAACGCTATCTGCTTGACAATTACCATTTCCTTGTTATTCATAAACAACCACCTTCTTTGTATGGAGCGCCCCATCCTTGCGGATGAAGAACACGCCCTGGGACTGTTTGCGGAGTTTCGCATCGGCCTTTACAAGGTCCATTGCATCAGCCATTCCCTTGGCCGAGAACGTCCCGAGCTTTTTGCCGTGTATGTCATAAACGCTATAGTTGCTTTCGGCTTCAGTCATGTCCAGGCGAACCTTCGCAATTCCGTCAGGAACAGAGTCTTTTACCGCCTTGAATTCCACGTAGTCGATATCAATCCAGTCGTTCGTGATTTCGAGTTTCAGTTCATGTTCGCCCTTCTTCAAAGTCGCCTTGCCGCCACTCACTTCGGAGAACGATTCAAAACCCTTTCCGTCATTCACAATTTCATCACCAATCTGCTTATCGTCCATATAGAGCTTAAAGCCTCCAGTGCCGTTCTCGCCAGCCACAAGAGCAGAAATTTCGTAATCGCCGTCAGCTTCGACCTTCACCGTATATTTGAGCCATTCGCCCTTCTGGTTGTGACCCACAGTAATGCCCATGTTCGGCTGGTAGATATCCACGTCGTCCTTGCGGAGCTTGCCGCCTTCGTTGCCCTTGCTCAAATCGTAGTAGGCCTTGTCGGCACCGCCCTTGTTGTAGTTTTCGGCCTGGACCTTGCCCGGAATCGCAATCGCTTCGGTATAAGGACCATATTCCTCAGGCGGTTCGTCGGGAACCACAGACTTGCTCGGATCCACCAAATCCACCGGAGGAGCGTTCGGGTCAATCGTCTTGTCGATAAGCTTGAGCATTTCGGAGCAGTAGCGCTTGCCCAGTTCAATCACGCCCGCACGGCCAAAGTGGTACGGGTCCTTGCCGTTGCCCTGCAAACCCTTGGAAGATGCCAAACCGAACTTCTTGAAGTTGTTCTTGAGTTCGCGAATGCCGCCGTTCTTGCTACCGCAGCAGTTGTTGCCTTCCTGGAGCAATTCACCCGCCACGAACGGGACTTCGTTCTCGTCCAGACCAAGAGCGTCAATCACGTCCTTGTAAGTCTTATAGACCGTTTTACGCCAGTTGGCATCCGTGCCATCACTTTCACCCTGATGGAAGATAAAGCCCTTGATAATGCCCACTTCCTTCGCCTTCTTGGCAAGCTCCAGAATACGGCCCGGAGGGTTGTTGTCGTAGTCCTTTGGCCAACCCCAGGACATGATGTCCTTGCCGTCGCCCCTGAAGTACGCCTCGTACTGGTCCTTGTCAAAAGCCCTGATGCTCACCGCACCGATAGCAACCGGGATAATGCCCACGGTCACGCCCGGCAGGGAATCCACCATCGCACGGCCAAAATAGTCCGCCGGAGAAAGATTCTCGAACGGATGGAACATCGGCGGAATAGCCGCCACCCACTCGCCCGTCTTGAAAGACTGATTCGTCTTGCCACTACGCTGGCTCGCATTGGCGTTATGAGACGCCAGCATGATAAAATTCTTGGGCGGATTCGCCTGGTCTTCCGCAGGGACGATATCGCCGTTACCCGCCATATTGGACTGCCCGTAGGCAATGTAAATGTGGAAGTTCGGGTTCGGGGCAGCAATTGCGCCCGTAACCGCAAACAACGAAAGGCCCGCCGCAGCACCTGCAACAGACATCATTTTTTTGAAAGATTGTTTAACATCCATACTTTTTTCCCTAAAATAGTACACCTGTTCATAAATTATCCAAATATTGCCCAATTAGCCCCCAAAGGGGGGCCATATAATATGGATGTTTTGTCAATGGGATTTTATGGATTAGGTGGTAGGTTTTAAGGGATTCTGATAAAAAAAGCCGCATTTCTGCGGCTTCTCTCATTCCAACTAAATTTTTTGCGGTGAAGTCACTTAGCCATACACGAGACCAAGCACGACCGCCACGATGCTAAAGAACGCGATTTGCTTCAGGATTGCGAATTCTTTTTTATTCATGGACAACCACCTTCTTGATGAGCGCCATTTTCCCATCCCTGCGGACAAAGAATACGCCCTGGGCCTGCTTGCGGAGTTTCGCGTCCGTCTTTACGCAGTTCATTGCTTCGGACATGCTCTTTGCGGTAAACGAGCCTAACTTTTGGCCATGAACGTTATAGACGCTAAAGTTGCTTTCGGCTTCGGTGATGCCAACGCGGATGTTCGCAATCCCGTCAGAAGCCGTATCCTTTGCTGCCTTGAACTCAATGTAGTCGATGTCTATCCAGTCGTTCGTGATTTCGAGTTTCAGTTCGTGTTCGCCTTTTTTCAAAGTCGCCTTGCCGCCACTCACGACGGAATACGCATCTTTACCCTTTCCTTCGTTCTTTATTTCGTCGCCAATGCGCACGCTGTCCATGTAGAGCACAAAACTTCCGGTACCGTTCTCGCCAGCCACGTTTGCAGAAATTTCGTAATCGCCATCGGCTTCCACCTTCACCGTATATTTGAGCCATTCCGTCTTTTGGCAGTGGCCAACAGCAATGCCCATGTTCGGCTGGTAAATATCTACATCATCCTTGCGGAACTTGCCGCCTTCGTTGCCCTCGCTCAAGTCCATATAAGCCTTGCCGGCACCACCCTTGTTGTAGTTTTCGGCTTCAATCGTGCCGGGAATACTTGCGGGTGCATCGCCATAGGGACCGTATTCTTCAGGCGGTTCGTCAGGAACGGTCGATTTGGTAGGGTCCGCCAGGTTCACCGCCGGGGCGTTCGGGTCAATCGTCTTGTCGATAAGTTTGAGCATTTCGGAGCAGTAGCGCTTGCCCAGTTCAATCACGCCCGCGCGGCCAAAGTGATAGGGGTCCCTGCCATTGCCCTGCAAGCCCTTGGAAGAGGCCAGACCGAACTTCTTGAATTTGCTTTTAAGCTGGGCTATGCCTCCATTCTTGCCGCCGCAGCAGTTGTTGCCTTCCTGGAGCAATTCGCCCGCCACAAAGGCCACTTCGTTTTCGTCCAGTTCAAGAGCCGTTATAAAGTCCTTGTAGGTTTTATAAACAGCATTCTGCCATTCCGTGCCAGAGCCGTCAGTTTCGCCCTGGTGGAAAATAAAGCCCTTGATGACGCCCACTTCCTTGGCCTTCTTGCCCAAATCTACAATCCTCTGATAAGGGTTGGAATCGTAGTCCCTAGCCCAGTTCTTGATGTAGCTTTCAGCAGAATTGAAATAGGCTTTGTACTGATCCTTGTCGAAAGCCTTGATGGCAACAGCGCCGATGGCCACGGGGATAATGCCCACGGTGACACCCGGCAACGAATCGACCATCGCGCGGCCAAAGTAGTCCGCCGGGGAGAGATTCTCGGTAGGATGGAACATCGGAGGAATCGCCGGATACCATTCGCCCGTCTTGATGGACTGGGTGGTGCGACCGCTACGCTGGCTAGCATTTGCATTGTGCGAGGCCAGCATCAGGAAATTCTTGGGGTCCGTTGCCTGGTCCTCTGCAGGGACGATATCGCCGTTACCCGCCATGTTACTTTGCCCGTAGGCAATGTAAATGTGGAAGTTCGGGTTCGGGGCTGCCATAGCACTCGTGACCCCAAATAGAGATGCGCCAGTCACCACACCGGCGATGGCCATAATTTTTTTGAGATTTTTTTCTACACTCATAGAAATTCCCTCAATCCAATTGTTTTTACATGTATAAAATTACCCTTAAAATTTTATAATTCGCTAAAAAATTCCATTTAGCGTTGTACTCCTTTACTCTACAAAAATCCCCCTTTTTCCGCAAAAAACGCAAAAAAGCCCAAAATAGTCAAAAAACACCCATATATTATGGATGTTTGGAGGTAATTGTCAGGGTTATCCTGAGTTAATATTCTTTAAGAAATAACGCTATTCTTTCCAGTAAATTTTAGCATGTATATCTAAAACATCCTTCTTTGAAGGTCCTTGATTTTGCCAGTAGCATTCATAACTACCTTCTTCATCACACCCTTTCGTTCTTGAAAAAGCATATTTGACATCAGATAAATCATATCCAGCCGCTTTACCTTTTCTACAAGAAAAGAGCCATAAATTACACCCCTTCATCACGTTCACATCAACAGAATCGTCACGGACTGTGTACGAATTAATTATCCCTGAAAGGTCTATATCGTATTTCTTTTCAACGTTGTCTTCATCAACAAAAGTGAATTTAACGTGATTATCAGGAGTCAACGCTAACGGATAAGGTGTTCCTGAATGAGCAAATATCGAAGAATCATTGGTTATAAAATTCAATACATATTCAGAGAAACATCTGCCATCCAGCGTATCCCCAACTCCACTTCCAAGAAAATTCATTTTTGCTTTGCAAGTTTCACCATAATGGCAATCTAATTCAAAAAAAAACATGTAAGAATAGGCATTCTTCTTTGAAATACCATAACAAGGATTACTATAAGGATCATTAGACCCAGTAGTCGTAAACCCTTCACAAGATAAAAGAGAAAATAACAATGGAATTAAAAACAACCAAGTTTTATACATAAACTACCTCAACAATAAGCATCCCCATGATAAATATAAATATACGAAATATCATTTGTAAACTTAAATTTCCAAGTCAGTAAAACAAAACTAAATCAAATTCATTTAGATTATATTAAAAGGTCTTTCAGGAAAGCGTCAATGAAAAAGAAACTCTTATCGGCACTGTTATCAATAGCTTCAACGCTATTCCTTATCGCATGTGACAGCGATTCACCCAGTCAACCAAACACAAAAGGCAACACAACGTCTTTATCAGGCTCCATTGACTTGAATGAAATTCCACAATCATGTACAGTACAAACCAACAGTGACACGGTATTCATTGATTTAGCATTTCAGAAATGGACGTGGGACGTTGTTTATATAATTGAAGGGCATAGGGTCCTCTCATTCCAGACATTTACAGGACTTGACGAATCATTTATTAACGATTTGTGCAATCGCACAAACAACGCACTTAATAGCCAAATAGGCAAAACATTACAAACAGCAAGAGCCTCTTGCAACGGGAATGTCATGACAGAAGAATATGTCATGAACGAGTCTCTTCCTACCATATCGCCTGTTGAATATGCAAATTCAATGTCATCCATGTGTCAACAGCTTCTTAGAGGCGATATTACTATGAATGACAACTTTTTTCCCTAAAAAATTGGAATAAAGTCCACTTCCCTGACTAAAAAAAAACACAACAAAATTCCATCCGCATCATACAACATAAAAAGAACCCCGGCTTTCGCCGAGGCCCGATATGATATGGAGGAGTCACAGAAATTTAAGTTTTGAATCACTGAGGCCACTTCGTGGCTGTTAGAACTGTATGGATCCCCTACGCTTTGCTTCGAGGATGACAGTTCGAGGATGGACAAACCGTCTTACCCGTAAACGAGGCCGAGAGCCACCGCTACAACGAAGAAAAACGCAATCTGCTTGACAATAGCCATTTCCTTGTTATTCATAGACAACCACCTTCTTGCTCATGGAATTTGTGCCATTCTTGCGGATGAAGAACACGCCCTGGGCCTGCTTGCGGAGCTTTGCGTCCGTTTTCAGAAGGTCCATAGCGTGAGCCATTCCTTTCGCAGTGAAAGTCCCGAGCTTTTGGCCCTGCATGCTATAGACGCTGAAGTTACTTTCGGCTTCGGTCATGTCAAAGCGCATTTTCGCGATTCCGTCGGGGAGAGTATCCTTTTTCGGTTCCGCAATCGAAATCCAGTCGATGTTGGCGTAATTGGAGGTGATTTCGAGTTTCAGCACATGCTTGCCCGCCTTCAAGGCGACCTTTTCCTTGACATCTATCGTCTTGTAGGTGTCCCACTTGTTGTCGGCGGTCTGCGGCAATGTCACAGCATCCGTAATCGACTTTTCATCGATATAGAGCTTGAACGCCGAAGTCGAGTTTCCGGCAGCCACGTTCGCCGTGATGTCGTAATCGCCGTCCTTCTTCACTTCGACCGTGTATTCGAGCCATTCGCCTTCCTGGGTGTAGCCGATGGCAATGCCGCCATCGGACATCTTGTACAAGTCAACGCCCGTATC
This sequence comes from uncultured Fibrobacter sp., assembly GCA_946415675.1. Classification (GTDB taxonomy): domain Bacteria; phylum Fibrobacterota; class Fibrobacteria; order Fibrobacterales; family Fibrobacteraceae; genus Fibrobacter. The sequence continues at coordinate 103,720 of CAMKTL010000007.1, read as the reverse complement.
CTTGCGGTAATCGCTGTCGCCCTTGTTTTCGGAATCAACATCGCTATACGACGCATTGTCCGTACCGTCTTCGCCTTTGCCAATACCCGGCTTGTCAAAGTTCTCGACTTCGACTTTGCCCGGAATTTCAATCGCCTTGCCGCTGAACGGTTCCTGCGGAACAGGATCTACAGGCGCCACGTTGATAAGCTTGAGCATTTCCTGAGCGTAGCGCTGCCCCATGCCGCGGTAGCCTTCCACGGTAAAGTGGAGTCCGTCGCCCTTGCTACCGTAGCCCTTGGAACTTGCCACTCCAAAGTTCACGATGTACTTGGAAAGGTTATGCACACGCGAATTGAAACCGGCGCAAGAACCGCCATCGACCATTTCGCCTGCGACAAACGGAGTCTCTTCGGCCTTCAAACCGAGTTGCTTGAGCATGTACTCGTAGGTTTTCTTGACAATCTGTTCCCAGTTGCTCATGCCACCGTCGGTTTCGCCCTGGTGGAAGATGATGCCCTTGATGACGCCCTTTTCCTGAGCCTTCTTGGCGACTTCGATGATTCGACCCATGGCGTTACCGTCATTGCCGTAAGCCTTCACACCGCTCTTCAGCCAATCGGCAGCAGAATTGATGTAGTTCTTGTAGTCATCCGGGTCGAACAAGCGGATACTCGTACCGCCCTGCGCCACCGGGATAATACCGATTGTCACATTGGGCAAGGAATCTGCCATGTTGCGGCCAAACCAGTCCGCCGGAGAAAGTCCTTGATCACACTTGAACATCGGAGGTACTGCCGGATACATTTCGCCCACCGTAGGGCGGTTCAGTCTGGGGCAAGACGTCGTCGCGAACATCTTGACGCGGGGATGTTCCTTTTTGTCCTTGTCAGTAAAGTTTGTGGCATTACCTTCCATATTCGATTGCCCGTAAGCAATGTAGATATGGAAGTTCGGGTCCGGAGCGGCATTGGCTTCCGTAACTGTTAACAAGGAAAAGCCGACCGCAACGCCTACGACAGCCATCGCTTTCCTAAAGTGTTTTTTCGCACTCATAGTGATACCCATAACCAAACAATTTTAAGAAACCTTCCCGTCATCCCCATTCGCTTAAATCAGCAAAGAAAATGACGAAAAGGTTATTTAGGAGGAGGATCATTTAAATCATTTGACGACCGAGATGCGGTAGGCCTTACCGCCGCGCAGCGACTTCACGATATAGACACCGCCCTGGCGCACCACCTTCTTCGTCATGCGGGCCACATCGGCCTTGTTCATCGTCTCGAACTTACCCACGAGCATGCCATTCACGTCATAGATTCCAAAGGTTTCGGCGACATTTGCCATACGGAAGTTCATCTTAATCGCGACATCCGTGGTGTCCTTGCTGCCCGGTTTTGGGTCGTCGCCATTTTCGTTTGTGCTAAAGCGGAGCCAATCGACGTTGACGTAATCGCTCGTAATCGAGAGGCGCAGTATGTGTTCGCCCTTCGTGAGCTTCACCTTGCCAAGCGACAAGTCCTTATAGACGCTCCAGTCCTCGCCCGTTTTGGGGGCTTTCGTCTCGGCAACGAGTTCCTTGTCATCGAGCGAGAGGCTAAAGGCCGAAGTTTCGTTGCCGGAAGAGACATGCGCCGTCACAAAGTAATCGCCATCGGCCTTCACGTTCACAGTGTATTCGAGCCATTCGCCAGCCTGGGTGTAACCGATTGCAAAGTTGTCGCCACCTTCTTCGATATCCACACCGTCATCTTCGCGATACTTGCCGCCCTTGTTTTCGGAATCGAGATCCTTGTAGGTGATGTTACCCTTGCCAGACCCCATCACGTCGAAGTTTTCGGCTTCGATCTTGCCCGGGATTTCGGCAGCCTTGTCGCCATACGGCTTGCGAGGTACCGGATCGGCCGGAGTGCTAACGCCAACGAGCGTCACGATGCAGTCCTTGAATTCCGAGTTGCCCGCATCCATCGTAACCGTCACGGACCCATCCTTGACTTCGATTTCGCCTTCATCTTTGGCATTCTTTGCTTGGCTCGTCGTGTACATGTGGAAGGTTTGGACATCGGCGCCCTTGACATTAACGGTCACGGTCTTGCCGTTTTTGTAGTCGCGGTTTATGAGCACCACGATAACGCTATCGCCATCCTTGCTCCTGTATGCACTTGCAAACACTTCTTTCTCGGGATTCGCCGTTGCACCCACGCGGACTGCACCCGGGCGGATAAAGCGAGCGAACTGGCTCATCACGTAACCGCGCTTCGAAACCTTGCCGATTTCGTTCTGCGGAACCTGGAGCTTGTTGCCAAAGTCCTTTTCCATGATGAGGCCGTAGCAGCGACGGATGTACCACCAAGTATATTGGTTGAAGTTTCCAATGACAAGCCCGCGATGCATTTCGTAAGCCACGTCCATGGCGTTCACGGTATCGCGTTTGTTCGCATTCGCCTGGTCACCCGTATTGCGGATTGTACGCCAGTCGTTACCGCTACCCTGGCTTTCGGTATAGTGTTCCGTCATCCAGCGTTCCACACCTTTCTGGTCGGCCAAAGAATACTGGAAGAAGTTGTCCCCAGTCCTTCTGTCACTTGCATAGAAATGAGCACCGAGAATGTCCCAGTTTTTAAGGGCGTTGGCGTCGTTCAAGACTTTGTTGTAAAGATTCTTGTCGTAGCGGAAAGATTCCGTCGAAATCACCTTGGCGCCGTTCTTGCGCATTTTATCGGCATAGCCCTTGGTGAAGTTGTAGATTTCGTCGGCACTCCAGCAAGCCCATTCACCACACCAGTCCGGTTCGTTACTGATGGAGATGGCGTACAAAGGAACGCCCTGATTTTTCATGTAATCGTTAAAGTTGTTCAGATGATCTACATACTTCTGATAATCCGAAGACTTGATATGCTGATTAGCGCCTGCGTAAGGAGAAGTCCACGGCGTTGCATACAAGATAAAGTCGTCGCCGGCATACTTTTTAGCGGACTTCGCAGCGTTCACTTCCTTGTTAAACGAATTGGAGTTCGCATACACCGGAATGCGGAGCGTATTCAAACCAATCTGGCCATCACCTGTACCGAAAGCAAGTTTAGCATCGGCATCGGAAAGGCCGCCACCGCCCTGCCATTCGTTATGCACCATGCCACCAAAACCACGAATGACCTGATGTTCTTCGCCCACGTTGACCGTAACCGTGGAGGCAAAAGCAGGCACCGCAAAAACAAATCCGCAGGCAGCCACTTTCAAGATTTCACCCATACTCTTCATTTCATATCTCCCGTTTTATATATGCTTTTCCCATAAGCATGTTGGTTCAATTTAAATCTACCTACACCCCGCGAAAATCTCGCAAAAACCCGAAAATTTTCCATTGACACTTTGGTAATGGGTTTAGGGAACGTTTTTTAGCGAAAAAAAAGGAAACACCTCGGAACGTTCGTCCCGAGGTGTAACAACGCCTTTCAGCGTCATTTGGGTGTGTGGTTTAGGAGGAACTTTTTTGCTCTACCTTGCGGAAGAGACCATAAACTTCTTGCGTCCGTCAAAACTCTTGAGCATATAGACACCTTGCGTAAATCCAGCTTCGGCAAGCGCCGTGGCAGGAGTCTTGCCCCTCAGATTGACAGTGCCGACCTGCTTGCCCGCGACATTGAACACGCGGTAAGAGGTAACGGTATTGACATCGAATCTCATACGCGGAGCAATGCCATCAGTACCCGGACCGTCCTGCTTTTCGGCCTTGCCCACGGAGAACCAGTCCACGTTGACATTGTTGCCAGTGATGGTCAAGCGGATAATGTGCTTGCCCTTGGTAAGTTTGGCGGTACCGGCTTCGAATTCCTTATAAACGCTCCAATCATCGCCAGTCTTCGTGACTTTGACCGTATCGCCCATCGGCTTTCCATCAACAGAGAAGCAGAAGCCAGAATTTTCGGCACCCGAAGAAGCATTCGCCACAATCGGGTAGTCTCCATCTTCAGCCACATCGACGGTATATTCCATCCATTCGCCAGCGTTCGTGTAGCCAATCGCCATGCCCGAACCGCCAAGCACAACGTCAACGCCATCTTCCGCACGGAACTCGGCATCGCCCTGGTTGTCGGCATCGTTATCGCTATAAGAATCGTTGCCCGCGCCGTAACCCGGCTTATCGAAAATTTCCGCTTCAATCTTGCCCGGAATTGCCGCAGCCTTGTCGCCATACGGCGTCTGTGGTTCCGGCTCACGCTTGGTGCCCTGGAACTCCCATTCCAAAATGCCCATGGTGGAATCCCTGCTTCCCTTGAACACGAAGAACAGTTCATCGACAACGCCGCTAAGCCCTGTCATGGCGCAATCGTTGTCCGTATAGCTTTTCCAGCCGTCAGTCTTTGCCAGTTCGCAAGTACCGGCGAGCGAACCGCTCACGCTACCCTTGTGGATTTCAACCTTGTTGCCGTCACCCACGTTGGCAGCCTTGATGCGAAGGTTCTCCGCACCCTTACCGAAATCGACACCGCTCACGCGAATCCAGGATTCCTTGGTCGCAAGCGGAGTCAGCACATGCACCACTGCCTGCCCCCTGGTGTAATCGGTACGGCTGCGAACATTGCGCTGCTTGGAACTCGTGAGCGCCTTATAAGTCTGATACGGGTCAAATTTGCCCACCTGAGCCGGGCCCGCATCCGTAAACTTCACGACATTCATCTTGTCGCCATTCCAAGTCAGTTCATCAATCGACACACTTCTGTGGTTACCCGTCGTAGTAGGCGTCTGACCGTTAGTGAGCTTCGGCTTTTCAGAAGCCATCACCAAACGGCGGTCATGATAAACGGCATACCACTTGTCCTTGAACTTTGCAAAACCGTGGTGGTTGTTGCCGCCCTTGCCGTTAATCTTCGAAGGGTTCTCGATAACGGTTCCCACATAGGAATAAGGACCCTTGATGTTCTTGGAAGTTGCATAGCTGATATTCTGACTCTGGTCGTTGTAGCTCAAGTAGTAAATGCCATTGCGCTTGTGGAGATAAGAAGCTTCGAAAGAGCGGTTTGCACCCTTGAGCTGCGTCTTAGAATTCACATTCAGCTCGACCTTGTCGTAAGAGAGCCTGCCGAATTCGAACAAGTCGAAGTTGTTGCCGTAACCACGGCTGCCGCCACTTCCGCCGCCGAACGTCATGTAGGACTTGCCATCTTCGTCAATGAAAATAGCCGGGTCAAAGCACCACGAAATGCCATCGCAACCGGTAACGCCACCGCCACCAACCAAAAGCTTGCCCACCGGATCATGGTACGGACCGGCCACATTTTTCGAAGAAACAATACCAACGCCGCTCGCGCCGTTCGGATAAATTAAGTAAAACACGCCATCAACGACAGCGATACCGGGCGCCCAAATGTTTTTAATGTACGAAACTTCGCGGTCATGGCTAAGCACCATGCCGTGGTCCGTCCAGTTCTTCATATCCTTGGAACTGAGAATGTAAAGAGAACGAATCGTATAGTCATTCTCGCCCGTATTCGGGCTTTCATCATCTGTATCCGTTAGGATATAGAACTCGTCATCCGTTGCAAAAGCAGCGGGGTCTGCAAGATAATGGTAACTTGAAAGAGGGTTATCGGCCAAAACAGGGGCCGCAAAACCAAGACCAAACACGGTCAACAAAGCAATTTGCTTCAAACTCATACACATCCCTTACTGTTATCCTTGCAAAAATGCAGGAATCTCCATGATGTAATTTAAATCACTTTTCCGCAAAAACCGAACTTTGCCGATTTTTTATCATTGACATTTTGGTAATGCAACCGCAATAACGGAATTGTCATGCCCCACCCCGATGTCTTTGACTACTTGCAGCTGTGCTGCTTAGTAGTCATGATCCGCGTATGGGGAGGGCATCCCCTTTCTCTGTAAATTGTTTTAAAACTCTAAACGATAAGGATGTATTAGAGTATATTAGTTTTTATGGAATTTGCCGAAATGAAAAAGATTCTTATTCTATCGCTTGTTTTTATCGCAACTTTATGGGCGGAAATCAAAGTAGAAATGATTGTTCGAATTGATTTTCAGAAAGAGATGTTTAGTTACGATTCTATAGATGAAGAAAGTGAAGAATGTGCTAAGTTCTTTGAAAAGCATGTGAGTACAACGCCTAGCGGTAATACTTGTGGAAGCGGTGGTTTGTGTAAAACAGCTCTTGACTCCAATATTTTATTTGGATGGTCTTATTATTATTTTAGTGAACAAAGTGCAGAGTATTATGTTCTAACAGGAGCAACCCACACATTAAGGGACGCTATTGAAGAAGTTTTTTTACACTATAAAAATTGTAAGGGTTATACAGGAGACTGTAAGCTTCCCCATAATTGTTAAATATCTTAAAATAAAAGGGTCTCTACGAATTGTTGTTGGCAACCTGCATTATCAAGGAAATGATGGTTATTTAATCGCACATGAAAAGAAACATAAAGAAATTTGGTCTGATGCAAAATACAGAAAAAATTGGGAGTATATAGCTACTGTTACAACGTCTCAAACTATATATGAAGCCTGCATGACTGCTTTTGAGAGATTATGGGGACTGGAAATTCAAAAGTCATTAACAGATGTTTATAAGGCACAAAATGATTGGGATGACGAGGATGAGCATAATGCTTGTGAATCACGTATAGATATAAATCAAGAATTAGTAGAAAATAAAGCCAAATTGTTAAGAGGAGCTTGTGGTAGGTATCGTGGAAAATAATTTTATGCTTGTTTTCAAAGCTATTTGTCTTATTCTCCTTTTTTTTCCACACACTCTAATTTCAGCACATGTTTTAGAGTGGTGTGCTTATTTTGCAGAAAATCCAGATGAATACAGTCTTCATCCCATAATTCACGGGTCGCGTTTTGACAATGTTATTATTTTAAACGATAGTCTTGCAAAGAATCAATATTCTTACCTTGAATATAATTTCATAGTTCCTCATGATACTCTAGAAACTTTCATGGGTGGGTGTGCTCTGTCAAATGAAGTGAATGCCAATGATTTCAATTTTTATTTAAAGAATGCAAAAGAAAGATTAAAAAACTATTATGGGAAAAAATTTAATGTTTCAAGATTGTTCTACAAAAAAACAACTGACAGCCCTCTTGACAAAAAAATCAGTTTTGTGATAAAAGGTGAATGTCAAAACAAATTAATTCTTGCGGAGTACTGCATAGATTACCAGGGACATCGACTATACAAAACGAAGAATTACGATTTTCTTCCAAAATATATTTTTTCAGATATATCAGAAACTGCATGTAATTGCGAAAAAAATTATTTTGAAAAAAATAACCTCTTACTTGGATATTCCACAATTTGAAAGAAAGGAAATCGAACCTTTGCTATATAAAGGCTGTGATGAATATTATCTATATGATTTTATAAACATTCCATTCGTGCAGATTTTAAAAGACTCTATTTATAATCTTTTAGTAGAAACTCATGCTGAAATACAGCATGATTCCATACAAACAGAAAGAGATTTTAAATTTTATATTAGAATAAACGGAGCTTGTCCTTAGGAACGGAATGTAAATAAAAGCGAATATTTACTTTTGGACAACATTATTTATAATTTTTTATTCTTTTGTAAGTACGTTTACTGCACCGATAGAATTTGTATGCCATTTTTGAATGCGAGGATTGCTATTCCGTTCACATTCAAAAATTGAAACTTTGGAGAAAAAGCCCCGGCACAAAGGCCGGGGCTCCTCCTCGCAACAAGTGCGGAATCCCATACACAAATCTAAGTGGCTTACCTTGCAACAGAGGTCATGAAGGTCTTGCGGCCATCAACGCTCTTGAGCATATAAACGCCCTTGGTAAAGCCTGCGTCGAGGAGAGCGGCACCGGCCTTCTTGCCAGTGAGATCCACAGTACCCATCAGCTTGCCACCGACGCTATACACGCGATAGACGCGAGAGCTGTTCGCCTGGAACTTCACAGCCGGTTTAAGAGCATCAGTCTTCACTTCGCCTAGAGAGAACCAGTCCACGTTCACGTTGTCGCCGGTAATCACGAGGCGGATAACATGCGTGCCCTTGGTAAGCGTGGCCTTGCCGCCGTCAAATTCCTTATAAACGCTCCAGTCTTCGCCGGTCTGCTCGACCTTGACTGTATCGCCAATCGCTTTGCCGTCGGCCAAGAAGCAGAAGCTTGCAGATTCAGCACCCGTCGAGGCAGAAGCCTTGATCGCATAGTCGCCATCAGCCGGAACTTCGACAGTGTATTCAAGCCATTCGCCAACAGCGGTATAGCCAATCGCCATGCCCGTACCGCCTTCGACAATGTCAACGCCCAAGTCTTCGCGGAACTTGGCATCGCCCTGGTTTGCACTTTCAGAATCGTTGTAAGATTCAGCATCGGCACCACGACCCGTTCCCGGAATATCAAACTTTTCAGCTTCAATCTTTGCCGGAATCTTCACCGCAACGCTATCGTACGGGACCTGCGGAGTCGGCGGAGTGGAGCCGCTACCTTCAAAGCCCCAGGCCTTGATAGCCATGGTAGAATCCTGAGAGCCCTTGAACACGAGGAATATCTGATCGACAATGCCCTTGAGGCCTTCGACTTCGCACTTGGTTTCAGCAAACGTATTCTTGTTGCCGGTATTCTTGAGCGTGCAAGTACCCGCCAATGTGCCGCTTGCAGAACCCGTATGGATTTCAATCTTGTTGCCGTCGGCCGTGCTTGCCGCCTGAACTGTGAAGCCTGTCGCCGCCGTGCCGAAATCAACGCCCGACACGCGAATCCAGGATTCCTTGCTCGAAAGCGGGAGCAAGAGGTGTTCCGCGACCTTGCCAGGATTCCAGTTGGAACGGCTGCGGATGCCCTTCTGCTTGGAACTCGTCAAAGCCGGATACCAGTCATACGGATCAAAGTTTTCAATCTGCTTCGGGCCTTCCTTCGTGAAGGTCAGTTCCTTCATCGTCCCGTCCGCATTGTAAGTAAATTCATCGACGCTCACGCTGCGGTGGAATGCCGGAACCGGATTCGGGCGACCGTCGTCAGCAGGGATTTTTTCCAAACCGTCATAGCCGTTTGCAATGCGACGGTCATGATAAGCCACATACCAGTGCCCCTTGAATTCAGCAATGCCATGATGGTTGTTGTTGTTCGCATTGATGTTCTGGCCGCCAATGTTCGGGTTCCCCATGAAGATTCCCTTGTATTCGTAAGGGCCCATCGGGTTCTTGGACATACCATAGGCAATACGCAAATCGGCCGTACTGTAAGAGAGGTAGTAGTTGCCCTTGTACTTGTGGATGTACGAAGCTTCCATCGCCTTCGGACCACCAATCTTCAGGTGCGTCTTGGAGCTGACATCGAAGCCCTTCATATCCTTATTCAGCTTGTAAATGTTAAAGATATCGTTGTTGTTGTTTGCTGCCGGGCGGCTGTTGCTTTCGCCACCGCCAAACGTGAAGTAGCCCGTGCCGTCGTCATCGAAGAAAATTGCCGGGTCGAAGCACCAGCCAATGCCATCGCAGTCGGCAATGCCACCACCCCAGTTGTTGATAAGTTTCTTGTTGCCCGAAACCGGGTTCGTCCACGGGCCTGCAATGCTATCGGCACCGATAAGGCCGACACCGCCACCACCACCATCCGGGAACACAATGTAAAGTCTGTGGTCGTTGGGGTTTACCGCAATACCGGACGCCCAAATATCACCGATACCGTCAACCTTGCGGGCATCATAAATGATGCCGAAGTCGGTCCAGTTTTTCATATCCTTCGTGCGGAAACCGTAAAGGGCCTTGATATTATAGCCATTGGCATTAGATGCAGCAGGGTCATCCGAATCGGTAATGACGTAGAAATAAGTATCATCGGCGGCAGCACCCGGGTCTGCCAGATAGTGATAACTCGAAATCGGGTTATCGGCTAGCGCGCTTACCCCAAAGCCCGCAGCCATTCCAAGCATCGTTAATTTTTTTACCAGTCTCATTGTTCACTCCTTAAGACCACACACCGTGAATTCCCTTTTTCTTAAAATTATTTTCTGGCATGCGAAAAGAGCCTCACTTTGCTATATCTATTATGGATAAAAAGTCAATAGTGGGGAGAGAAAAAGGCTTCCCGGAGGGGGAAGCCTTTCTCTTGGATGGATGTTTTTGTTAAAAACTAGCGAACCGAGCGGACTCTTGCCACAGCGCCGTTGCTGCGGTTGCGAATCAAGCTAAAGCCCTGTACGCTCTTGGCCTGAGCATTTTCGCGCCAGAGTTTCTTCGCTTCGAGCATGCTGCGGGCCGTAAAGCTTGCCACCTTCTTGCCGGTCAGATCGAACACGTCGAAGGTTGCTGCAGAAGCCACGTCCATACGGATTCCCTTATGGATTGCAATCGTGCTATCGCCGGATGATTCTTCCGGATCCTTCGCATCCTTGCCTTTGGCAAAATTCATGTAGTCGATATCGAACCAGTCGCCCGTCACAGTGAAGCGGAGGATATGTTCACCGGCCGGCAATGTCACGTTAGCCTTGACCTTGACGAAATCATCCCAGCTGGAGCCCGAAACCGGAACTTCGGCAACAGACTTGTCATCTACAGAGAGCGTGAAACTGGCAGTCGAATTGTCCGTCGCGACAGAGGCAAACATGGTGTAGTCGCCGGCTTCCTTGATGTTCACCGTGTATTCAAGCCATTCGCCAGACTGGTTGTAGCCTACGACATAACCGGTAGCCTTCTTGTAAATATCGACACCAGTACCTTCGCGGTAGCTCTTGTCGCCTTCTGCAATGCCATGGTCTTCTGCATCGTTGTCGTTATAGGAATCAACGCCAGCGCCGCGACCCGTACCCGGTTCATCGAAATTTTCCATTTCAATCTTGCCCGGAATTTCAGCAGCCTTGCCGCCAAAGGGTTTCTGCGGTTCCGGAGGAGTCGTACCGCTGCCTTCGAAGCCCCAGGCCTTGATGACCATGGTAGAATCCTGATTGCCCTTGAACACGAGGAACAGCTGGTTCACGATGCCCTTGAGGCCTTCGACTTCGCACTTGTTTTCGGCATAGGTGCTCTTGTTGCCCGTATTCTTGAGCGTGCAAGTACCGGCGAGCGTACCCGTTGCAGAACCCGTGCGGATTTCAATCTTGTTGCCGTCGGCAGCGCTTGCCGCTTCGACAGTGAAGCCCGTCGCGGCAGTACCGAAATCAACGCCACTCACGCGAATCCAAGATTCCTTGGAAGAAAGCGGAAGCATGACATGTTCGGCCTTCTTGCCCAAGACAAAGTTGGAACGGCTGCGAATGCCCTTCTGCTTGGAACTGGTCAGCGCCGGATACCAATCATACGGATCGAAGTTTTCAATCTGCTTCGGGCCTTCGTCGGTCACCTTCACGGTTTGAATCGTACCGTCGTTGTTGTAGAACATTTCATCGACAGAAACACTGCGGTGGTAACCTTCGTTCGGGTTCGGCCTGCCATCATCAGCAGGAATCTTTTCAAGGCCGTTGTGGCCCTTGGCGATACGGCGGTCATGATAAACAACGTAAGAATGTCCCTTGAATTCGGCAATACCATGGTGGTTGTTGTTGCCGTTGACGCTCCTGCCGTTCATGCTCGGGTCACCGAGAATCGTACCCTTCCAGGTGTACGGACCCATGACATTCGAGGACATACCATAGTCAATCGTCGGGGCACCTTGCTGCCAGCCGGTACTGTAAGAGAAGTAGTAATTGCCCTTGTGCTTATGGATGTAAGAAGCTTCAAGCATCTTGCGGGTCGGCAAGTTGTTCACCTTCACATGAGAACCGTTACCCACCGGAGCATCCTTCGCATCGTTCAACTTGACAATATCGAAGTTGTCCGTATTCGGGCGGCTAGCACCTTCGCCACCGCCCCACGTCACGTAAGTCGTGCCATCGTCGTCAATAAAAATGCCCGGGTCAAAGCACCAAGAAACGCCATCGCATCCGATGATGCCACGGCCACCGACAAGCTTGTCCTTGCCCTGGCCCACAGCGTTCGCCCACGGACCATCGATAGCAGGCGCCTTGATGTAGCCGATACCGCCACCACCGCCATCGGGGAACACGATATAGAACGTGCCTTTGTGCACCGCAATGCCAGAGGCCCAAATGTCGTTAATACCGTTCACCTTGCGGGCATCGTAAATGATGCCGTAGTCGGTCCAGTTCTGCATATCCTTGCTGCGGAATGCATAAAGGGCGTAAATCTTGTAACCGTCAGAATTGGCAGGCGCCGGGTCATCGGAGTCCGTGATGATGTAGAAGTATTCATCATCGGCAGCGGCACCTGGGTCAGCCAAGTAATGGTATGTGGAAATCGGGTTGTCCGCAAGCGAGCTTACGCCAAAACCCGCCATCAATCCAAACATCGTTATTTTTTTAAGCAGTTTCATAACACTCCTTAGGATTGACCATACACCGCCAACCCTTTTCTCATAAAACTATTTTCGAAGGTGCGAAAAAGCCCCCACTCCGACATATCTATTATGGATAAAAAGTCAATGCGTTAATAGCGCCTGAAAGTGAAAAAGGCTTCCCTTTCGGGAAGCCTCCTGAAGAATGTGTTTATTGGAGAATTTTAACGGGTCGTTCTGACTTTCGCGACCATGCCGTTTGCACGGTTGCGAATCAGGCTAAAGCCCTGCACGCTCTTCGTCTGTGCTCTTTCACGCCAAAGGTTCTTCGCTTCGGCCATGCTGCGGGCCGTAAAGCTTGCCACCTTCTTGCCGCTCAAGTCGAATACATCAAAAGTCGCCGCAGAATTAGCGCTCATGCGCATGGACGGACGGATTCCCACATCATCACCTTCATCCGGATCCTTGGCGTCCTTGCCCGAAGCAAACTGGATATAGTCGATGTCCATCCAGTCGCCGGTCACGGTAAAGCGGAGAATATGTTCACCAGCCGGAAGCGTCACATTGGCCTTGACCTTGCCGAAATCATCATAGTTGTCTTCGCCTTCGTTTTTCGGCACCGCAATTTCTTCGGTAATGTCTTCGCCATCTACGGACAGCTTGAAGCTCCCAGTCGTGCTGCCCGAGGCCACCGCCGCAAACATCGTGTAGTCGCCTTCCTTTTCGACATTCACAGTGTATTCTAGCCATTCGTCTGCCTGGTTGTAGCCTACGACATAGCCCGTCGCCTTCTTGTAAATATCTACGCCTGAGCCTTCGCGATAGCTCTTGCCTCCGTTGGATTCAGCACCGTGGTCGTCGGAATCGCTATCGGAATAGGAATCGTTCCCTGCGCCATAACCAGGCTCGTCGAAGTTTTCCATCTCGATCTTGCCCGGAATCGCCCAAGCCTTACCGCCAAACGGTTTCTGCGGTTCCGGTTCACGCTTGGTTCCCTGGAATTCCCATTCCAGAACGCCCATAGTAGAATCCTTGCTTCCCTTGAACACGAAGAAGAGTTCATCGACAACGCCAGTAAGGCCTTTCATCTCGCAATCGTTATCGACGTAGTCATTCCAGCCACTCGTCTTTGCGAGGGAGCAGGTACCGGCAAGCGTACCGGAAACGCTCCCTGTGTGTATTTCAATCTTGTTGCCGTCAGCCACGCTTGCCGCCTTGACGCGGAGGTTCTCGGCACCGTTGCCAAAGTCCACACCAGACACGCGAATCCAGGATTCCTTGGTAGCAAGCGGAGTCAACACATGCACGACGGGCTTGCCCTTGGTCCAGTCGGTACGGCTGCGCACGTTACGTTGCTTGGAGCTGGTGAGCGCCTTGTAGGTCTTGTAAGGGTCAAAGTTCTTGATTTGCTTCGGGCCTTCACGGGTGAAGGTCAGCTTGTTCATCCTGTCGCCATTCCAGGTGAGTTCGTCGATGGACACGCTTCTGTGGTTTTCCTTGTTCGGGCTATTGGTGCACTGGCCAGACTGGGTGCAGGAACCCGGATGTTCACTCGCAGTGACCAGGCGGCGGTCGTGATACACGGCATACCACTTGCCCTTAAATTCCGCAAAGCCCTGGTGGTTGTTGCCACCCTCGTTATGGGCATCGGGTACCCCAGCGACTCCGGGAATGACCGTTCCAACGAACGTGTAAGGGCCCGTAATCTTGTCAGCCATGCCGTAATCGATGACCTGCGGAGGCGTATTGAAACTCAAGTAATACTTGCTCCCCTTCTTGTGGATATAGGGAGCCTCGAAGGAATTCTGGGCACTGACGCGCGTCAGGGAATTCTTGTCGATGGTAATCTTGCCGTTGTTTTCGGTAAACTTGATGATGTCCAAGTTATTGCCATAGGGGCGCTGACCGTTTTCACCGCCGCCGAAAATCACATAGCCCGTACCGTCTTCTTCGATAAAGATGCCCGGGTCAAAACAGTGAGCAATGCCATCACAGCCTCCGATTACGCTGGAGCCAAAGGAAGCGGCGATGTAGTTCACGCCATGGGTTTCCTTGACGGGGTCGGTATAGGGGCCGTCGATGCTTGTCGCAGTAAGCATGCCCACGCCGCTGGCGCCGTTGGGATATACAATGTAGATTCTGCCTTTATGGACAGCGATGCCGGAAGCCCAAGTATTGTCGGGGTAATTCCCGAATTCGCGCTTGGAGCGGAAAATCATGCCGTGGTCGGTCCAGTTCTTCATGTCCTGGGAAGTGAACGCGTTAAGGCCCACGATGTCGTAATTGTAGTTCTGCTGGGGGCTGTAATCATCGACATCAGTCAGGATGTAGAAGGTATCACCATCGGAGGCACAGGAAGGGTCCGCCAAATAGTGATAAGTTGAAATGGGGTTATCGGCAAGCGCATTCACGCCAAAACCGGCAAGCAATCCCATCATTGTAATAATTTTTTTGTTTCTCATACACACTCCTTAAGATTGGCCTAAAAAGGTCAATCCCATACACCATAAATAAATCTACCTCCAAGCAATAAAAAAAGACCTGCAAAATGTTGCAGGTCTCATGGATAAAATGTCCACAATGGATAAAATTAGTCTTTTTTCTTAGAATCGCTCTTTTTCAAAGCATTTTTTGTAACAGGTGCGTACGGATCAAAGATTCCATAACCATAGACCTCGATATCGTCAACCCAGACTTCAGTACCCATGGCACCAAAGATGCTAATCTTCGTCACTTGTTTCTTGACAGCATCCCAACCGACGTTACCGCCATTGCTATCCGCAGTATCCAATTGTGACGGAATCACAGTATAGCGAGTCCAAGCCGTATCCACTTCAAAATGGCGCCAAGATTTTATATTGTCCGCACTTGTCACGGAATCGCTATTCACGAGCACGTCAAATGCGAATGAAATCCGAGACTTTACAGAGCCACGAGCCCAGAACCTGATAGAATCCAGTTCGCTCATATCGACAAAGCCACCGAGTTCTCGACCGATGAGAGCCCAATCCCAGTCTGCCGCGGAATCCCGTTCACAGACAAAGTGTGCAACCTTGCCCTTACGGTTATGCCCGGCAGAAGTTACGTCCAGCTTAACTTCAGCATTTTTGGAAGCCGAAGGTTTCCAATCATCAGTACCGTTTTCGAAGTCATCAAATACAAAGTATTTCTTGACATACGCAGAGTCGCCAAGGTAAAGCTTCTTGCTAGACTTGGTTCCGACGTCCGCTTCGATTTTGCCGTAAACCGTGATAGAATCGGTTTCATCTTCGCTTACAAAAGCGACAATTTCAACATTACCATTGGGCAGCGATTCAAATTCAAAGTAACCGGTAGAATCCATCGGGACCTGGTAGTCCAAGCCCTGCACAGAAACAGTCGCCGAACGGCGGACCAATTGCGGAAGTCCGACATGACCGGACACCTTACTCGGTTCCGAGACCTCAACCGTAAGAGGAGTCGTCGTATCGGCTTCAACATAGGCAATCTTCTCGAAGCCCTTCAGATTCTTGACATCGCTACGAGCTTCAATTACATAGGAACCCGACGGGACATCCGTCAGAACAACCCGACCTTGCTCATCGGTTTCAAAGTGCAACTGGAAGAGGGAGTCCGACCCGAGTTCGGACGCGCCCGACAGATAAGATTCAGGGCGGACAATAACGTCCATACGTGCAGCAGGCGTGCCATCGGCCAATTGAACAAGCACCGCGATGGAGTTTTCCGTCTCCATCGACGATCCCGCGGTACGACCGCTATCGCAGGCGACATAGCAGAAAGCCAATGCCACCATTCCATATGTCCACGCCCGTTTAATCATTTTTTATCTCCTGCACCTTCCCCTATTATAGTATTTTCCACAGCCCCAGCTTTACGAGCAACCGGGTAAAACGCCATAGAAAGCTGCATAACACGATCGGGATTCTTGGCCCCATCCACTCTTTTTTGGACTAAGCGGCGGAATTCCCTTAACATGTCACCCAAATCCTCGAAGCAGGACTGATCTACAGAAAGGGTCAGTGTAGAAATATTGCGTTCATTGACGGGGACATTTTCGAGCGCGTCGCTCGCAAGGCTCAGAACCTGGCGCTGGAAATTGCGCACAGCCTTGGCCTTTTCGGGGCCCCCTACTGTCAAATGGGCTTCGGTCAACGCAAGCTTACCCGATGCAAGCTTTTTCACGAGACCGACGCTCTTTAAAGTTTCAATGGCTTCGAGAGCCTGCTCCTCGGTAATCGGCGGACAGAGGTCCTTGGCGATGCGTTTGACGTTCACCACCCCACCGTTCAATTCCAGGTAGGCGCGTACCGCAGGAATCCACCAGTTTTCAAGGAGTTTAAGTTCAGCTGCCTGTAAAGAATGGCGCTCCACGTCACGGAGCGAGAGGGCTTTCGCCATCAATTCTTCGCGCTTAGTCTTATCCTTGCTGACAGCAGCAGAATAGAGCAGGTCGAAATACTCGGCCTCGCGACCAGACAGCGCAAGGATTTCCTTAGCCGCAGGTAATGCATGAGCAGGCAGATGCTGCTTTTTTTGCAATACCCGATAGAGATAGCTGGAGTCTAGCCCTAGCTTATCACCCATCATGCGGTAGCTGTAGAAGGGCATCTCGACCTTGCGCCTGTCGTAGAATTCCTTCAAGAAGTCGCGGTAGTCCGCTATGTCAGAAAAAGTAACCATCAATAACTAAAATATTTAAATATTACTGGCTTAACCCTGCTATGTAAACATTTGGTATGGATTTTTTGTCAATAGGCGTTTTAGAGGACAGACGAGAGGTGAAAGGAATATAGTAATTAGTAGGAAGTGGTTAGTGGGGGAGATGAGTTATTAGTTACTAGTTATTAGTTACTAGATATTAGTTATTGGTCGGTGGTTAGGGATTAAATTATTGAATTAAAAATTAATTACCATTTTTTATTTCTTTCGTCTCTCGTCTATAGGCTCGCAGAGCCGTTCTTTCGTCTGTTATAAGTGGTTAGGGGTTTGAGAATGCATTTTTTAATTAAGCTACATTATGGGCATGAAATGTCCTCATTGCCATAAATCTATAGAAAACGAACCTCAGAGCACAAAAGACTGGAACTCGTTCGGTTACCAGTCCCCGTTAATAACTTGCCCAAAATGCAGCAAGGATTTTCTATACAAAGCCTTCCACGAACCCGCTGCGGAAGGAATCGACAAGAAATGGCTCAATGTCGGCATTCCTCTAAAACGCGCACTCATTTACACAGCAATTTGGGCCGTTTGCTGGAGCGCCATTTATTTTATTCCAAGTTTAACAATTCCGCTAAAAATCAGAGTGCTCCTTTTAGGATTAAGCGCTTTTTTCATGCTGTATGGATTGCTCAATTGGTGGACTGTAATCCGCATCCAGTCAGGGAAAGAAGCCAAACTTCTGCTAAAACTCGTTCAGGAATCAGAAAAGCGCCTGCAAGACGAAAATTACGTACGAAGGCTATACAACGTAGGCTACAAGGTACCAAAAAAATATTTGCCCAAAGATTTGCAATAAACAATAAGCCCCGGTCATAAAACCGGGGTGATAAAGCAACGAAAAAACACTGGATTCTTCGTGGCTATTTGCCACTCAGAATGACAAGCACTCTCGTTTACGAGCAACTAACACAAGCACACTTCGCTGGTGTTTTTCTTTACTTGATTTTTTCCATCGCAACAATCAATTCTTCAGGAACATTATGCGCACGAAGAAATTCGACCTTTTTGTCATTTAAGGCTTCATTCTTAGCACGTTCGTTGGCAGCACCTTTAGCTTCTGCTTTAAGCCAAATTTCGGCTTCGATAGCTTCATCAGCGTGTTTATCGAACATATGTTCCTCCAAGACTTTAAGCAGTTCAGGCTTTATGTGACTTACGCGCAAACGATTCAGTGCGTCCCTAAAAATCGGATCCTTTGACTCGGGAACTTCAAGCGGCCCTTGCGACAAGAGTTTCAGCCAGTAGTCCTCACGTGAACTGATGTTCTTTCACAACCTCTTGAAATTCGGAAGATCCACTATAATATATCTATTTTTATTAAAAACGGGAAGTGCCCTATGTGCTGAGTCGCTATTGTTGACATCGTCTTCGCTATAGACCGCCCAAGTATCTTTAAAGATGTTCCTCGACTTGAGAATCTGGAAATTACAAAGCCAGATAGATACTGTTTCAGGAAGCTCATAAAAATGAACACTACGCTGTTTTTCATCCATCGACTTGAAATACGTTGAGCGGTTGTATTCGTACTTGCCACGCAGTGTCTGGTAAGAATTGTAGAGTTTGAGACGGTCGAGAAAGAACGGATGGTTTCTATTTTGCAGCTCAATGTTAAAATAGCGATTGTCCTTTGTTGTTACCCACACGTCAAGACGTGCGGCGTCATCTTCTGGCATAAAGATATCAATAGGTTTCTCGAACTCATAGTCGAGATCGATAATTTCGTGGTCACTGTCAAGCCCTAGCAGGCAGTTGAGCATATCGCGGATAGTGTCCTTGTCATCCATCAGCACACGGAACGTTTCACTGTAATACGGAAGCAAGAACTGTTCCCCCTGCGCGTTCGTAACGATGTAGTAGGCTTTCTTTTCTGAAGTCGTGTTATTTTCAGTCATTCGTTTTCCTTTAGGGAATGGTTTTAATTTGGCCCCTATATCATTAACACGCTTTTTTCGCCCATTTGTCCTGAAATTTTATGTAATTTTTTCAAAAAAGTAAAACTATATGGAAAAAGCCCGACCGTCGGGCTTTTTTCTCGTCCACAATCGCTCACACCTCAAAGCGAGCCTGCAAGCAACTAACACAAGCAGTTCCTGACAGCAATCCTGTCCACTTGCACTCTCGCTTCGTTCAAGTGCCAAATGCTAGCCTCGGTTATGCCAAAACAAGTTTTTGTCGCAACGCTCGGCTTACGCATTTGTCCTACTGCTCCGCCGCCGCTACTCTTGCCCGAGGTATTCCACAGCGAAGATAAGCGTTGCGCCACCAGGAATCGGGCCTGCGCCGCGGCTACCGTAGCCAAGGCCAGGCGGCACCACGAGGATTCTCTTTTCGCCAGGCAGCATGCCCTGCACGCCGAGTTCCCAGCCGCGAATTACGTTGCCTGCACCGAGCTCAAACGCAAACGGCTGACCGCGGTCGCGGGAACTGTCGAACTTGTAGCCGTTCACCATCCAGCCCGTATAATGCACAATCGCGCGGTGCCCAGAACGAGCCGGTTCGCCTTCGCCCTGCTTTACAACAGCATAACGCAAACCTTCAGGGCCGTTCTCGTATTTGAGGAGCGTCGTATCCGGGAAGAAGTCCATATTCTTCGCAAGTTCTGGATCAACATCTGACGAGACCATTTCAACGCGGAACAAAAGCGTAGAGTTTGGCGGAATCATCGAGAACGCCGTAGCGCCATAGCCTTGTGCCGGAGGAATACGCAACCAGCGCACGCCGCCTTCGCGCATGCCTTCGAGGCCCGTTTCCCAGCCCTTGATCATCTTGCCGGCGCCCATAACAGCTTCTAGCGGCTTGCCTAGGTCTTTGGAACTGCCGAACTTGCGGCCCGACAAGAGCCAGCCCGTATAGTGAACCTTAATTATATTACCTGCAATATTTTGTTTGCCATTTCCAGTTTTCTCATCGAAGACCTTGAGTCCACGACCCACGTCACGCCATTTTAGTTTATCTACATCGGCAGGGAATTTGTCCGCTTCAAGCGGTTTGTCTGCATGAACAAGTTCAACGACAAACATCAAGTCGCTATTGGGCGGAATGCCTTCGAGGGAGTTGTCGCCGTACGCCATCACCGACGGCACGGAGAGCTTGCGGATTTCACCCACCTTCATGCCCACAAGGCCCTTGTCCCAACCTTCAATCACCTGACCTATGCCAATAGTGAATTCAAGGGGCGAACCGCTGTAGTAAGAATTCGCAAAATAAGGAGCTTCAACTGTAGAATCTGTCGCCGCCTGGTTCACAGTAGCACTATCCACTGCCAGATATCCTTTATAATGGACTTGAATCAGCTGGCCCGCACGAATGGGCTCTCCATCACCGTTCTTGACAATTTCAACCTTGAAAGGAACCGCCCAGACAACACTACAGGCAAGCAACACAAGAAAAAACTTTAATTTTAACATAATATCTCCTATCTTATAAAATAGAAAATGCTAGTTTTTGAGAGTAAAGATTTATTGTAAACGGATTTAAATATGCTATCAATCATCATCGTCATTGCGATTGTGCTACTGTCCATTGTCCTTGCCGGAATCGGCATCTACGTAGGCACGCACAATTCAGACGAAAAAGAAGAATCTAAACCGGTCATCGATGTATCGGGGCAATACGCCGCCATCGGACGCCCCGCCCGCGAGACACTCACCGCCGTGAAGCCCTCCGAAGCATCCCTCAGGGCATGGCTCGAAACGCAGGACCTCTCGCCAGAGCAAAGGCAATTATACATAGACCAGTGGAACCAAACTCTCGAAGAGACCATCAAGACGATTGACGAAGGGGACAAGGCCGGCACCGCCACTTACAGAATCGTGATTGGTCCGAAAGGCAAGAATTATTGTAAATTCGTCAGCGAGGAAAATTTCATCACCCGCGAACAGATTCGCAATCATGCGGAAATTTTACCCCCCTATGTTTTGGGCTGCGACTGCAAGCTTTTACCGAAGCAACCTTGGGAAAACCCAAGCAAGTCCGGATGGAAGGCTGTAGTCCCGACACACGGAAACACTTATAACGTCCCGGATTGGAGGCAACTTGCGTAAGTCATTATTATCAGCTATTCTTTTGGCACCAGCCATGGCGCTCGCCACGGGTTCGGCCATCATCACCCTTCAGATGCCGGTCGGCGCCCGCCAGCTCGGTATGGGCGAAGTCGGAGCCGCACTCGCCGATGACGCAACCGCCATGTATTACAACCCGGCAGGGCTTGCATTTGGCCCTCTCGCCGACGAATGGCGCAGCTCCTACAGCGCAGACGCAAAAACGACCCCGTTCTTTACGCACATGGCATCACGCCCCAAGAACGGATTCTTCGACAAGAGCGAACTCTGGGCAGGCACCTCGAAAGGCGTTCTCAAGTTCGACGGCGAACAGTGGGTGAACTACTACTCCGTCACCTTGCAGGGCAACGCCAAAATCAAGGACGCCGTACGCACGTATGTCGGCACGGAACGCGGCCTCGACGAATACACCCGAGTCGTGAAAGCATTCAATGACGTGAAAAACGCGGACGACGAATCGCATGTGGTCGAAGTCAAGATGCCCTGGGACCTGGTCGTCAAGGACACCATCACGGCCATCCTCTACGAAAGCCTCACCGAAAAACTCTGGGTCGGAACGCCGAAGGGCCTTTTCCGCTTTGACGGCAAGGGCTGGAAGACCTTCGAAAAAGAACTCGGCGAACGCCACGTCACCGCACTTGCAAAGCAGGGCGCCTCGCTCTGGATTGGTACGGACAACGGTCTCTTCGTTTATCGCAACGGCGCCTTCGAACAGAAGGGCAAGGTGCTCCCGAGCCAAAAGATTAACGCGCTGGTCTGGTCCGAAAACCGCAAGGAACTTTACGTCGCCGTCGATGGGGCCGGTGTCGCACGCCTCACCCCGAAAAAGAGCGCAAACGACAAAGACCGCTGGAGCCTGTTCAACCAGGAAGACGGCATCATGGACCTCTCCCCGACTGCACTCGCTGTCGATAGTTCGGGCCACGTCTGGGCGGCCCACCAGGGCGGTCTCTCGCACTTCACGCTCCGCAAGTGGGAACAGGTTCAGTTCGCCAACAACACCGTGAACGACGTTTCCGTTGACCGTAAGGGCGCCATCTGGATTGCAACCAACCTCGGCGTCTGGCGCCACATGCCGGACTACGCCACAGCAAGTGGTCGTAAGGCCGAACTCGAACGTAGCTCCAAGGAAGACCCGACTGTCACCAAGCGCGACGACGAATGGACGCACTACCACGAAGGCAACGGACTTTCGACCAACAAGGTCTGGGCCGTGCTCCCCGAAGGCAACGACGTCTGGTTCAGCACCGCGAACGGCATGGAGCAGTACAAGGACGCCGACTACCAGCTCACCGCTTTCTACGAAAAACTTTTGCCGGTCCTCAACATCCCGGACCTCTACCACCTCTACGGCGGCATGACCATCCCGCTGAACGACTGGGGAACGCTCGGTGTTTCCGTGAACTTTGTCTCGTTCGGTTCGACCGTCGTTTCTGGCGATTTGGATGCAGACGATCTCGTTGCATACAACAGTTCTGAAATCGTCGGTGGCATCAGCTACGGCACGCGCTTCCCGAACGACTGGGGCCTCGGCCTCTCCATCAAGTTCTTCTACTCCGACTTGAGCTCTGGCGCTGCAGCCGGCGAAGAAGAAGCCACGACGTTCGGTTACGCTTTCGATATCGGTGTATTGAAGAAGAACTTCATCGTCCCGAAGCTGAACATCGCATTGGTGCTCGCGAACATCGGTCCGAGCGTCTATTACGTCGATAAGACCATCGAAGACCCGATCCCGCTGACCTGGCGTTTCGGCCTCTCCTATGAAATTCTCAGCATGGCTGACTACAAGTGGACAGTCGCTTTCGACTACAACCGCGAAGTCGTGAGAGATGACGAGAAGGGCGATCCGGAACCGTTCTACATCGCTTGCTGGAAAGACATCGTCGATCCTGATGACGACACGAATTCATTCCTCCAGGGCGTGTTCAACTTCGGTACGGAATTCATTTATTCTAACACGATTGCACTCCGCCTAGGCTATCTCTACGACCGCGTGGGCAAGCGTAACGAAGTGGACTTCGGCGTGGGCGTGATGCTCTCCGACGTGTTGCAGTTCGACTGGGCCACCATCAAGAACGTAGGCCGTGCAGACGGCGTTCGCGACGGCCAGATGCGCTTCGGCATGCTGTTCAGATTCTAAGCGCGGCTTTCCCGCCTACGGCACCAACGAAAAGCGTAAACTTGTCATGCCCGCGAAAGCGGGCATCTCCTTTTTAGCAACACAGAAACAAAAAAAGTCAGGCGCGCTTCGCTCTGAGCATAAAGCAAAAAAGTCAGGTTTCAAAACCTGGCTTTTTGTTTTTCAAGAATGTTTCAGGAACTATCCCTTGACATGGATAGCAGAAGCGAATTCCTTCAACAGAGCCGGGTCTTCGACCTTTTCCCAAAGCGTGCCCGTCACAATAATCTGGGCACCAGCCGCCACACGGACTGCAGCTGTCTGCGGGTCCTTGATGCCACCGCCAGTAATAATCGTCATCTCGGTCGCCTTGCGCGTGTAGGCGATATGTTCCACGGGCACAGGCGCTTCAGCTCCGCTCCCCGCTTCAAGATAGACATAGCGCATGCCCATGAGTTCTGCGGCAATGGAGTTCACCATGCTGAGCTTCGGCTTGTTGGCCGGCACGGGCATCGTACCGCTGATGTATTCCACCGTCGTGCGCTTGCCGCTATTGATGAGCTGATACGCCGTCGGAATCGCTTCCATGTTGAGTGCACGCACCAAAGCGCCACCGCGCACCTGTTCGTCGATGAGGTAATTCGGATTGCGACCGCTCACAAGCGTCATAAAGAGCATCGCGTCAAAACCCGGCACCACCTGCGAAGCGCCACCCGGGAAAAGCACCACCGGCAAATTCACCGCGGCCTTGAGAGCCGCCACCTGCTTCGGGAGCGTGAAATTTCCGAGGTAAGAACCGCCAACCAAAAGCAAGTCCGCACCGTTTTCCGCAGCCATCGCACCAGCCTTCACAAAGGCAGCCTCGTCCGAAGTATCGGGGTCGAGCAACACTGCAAAAAGTGCACCGCGTTTCTCAATTTCAGCATTCAAGCGGAGTTCTGTCTTACCTGGTTTCATAACAAATCCTTCATTACGCACGTAAAGTGCAACATGGTATAAAGATACAATATTTACGCAAGGAGGTTCCCGCTCGGAGGCGGGAATGACATGCGTACAGCGGGAGTGACAAAAAAAAGAAGGCGGGCCTCAACCCGTCTTCTATCCCTCTTTCCTCCTAACACTCAATTAGAGGGATTAATTTTTCATGCAGCGGACGAACGAGGTCACAACGCCTACACCGTAGCCATAACTCGCACTTCCCACCTGATACGCCCAAGACCATAACCAGTTGTCATACTCGGAAATAGATCCGGGTTTCGTCGCAAAATAAATACCGTCATCTACGCCAATAAAATCGCTCTCATCTGTTTTTTGGCCTACATATTTCAACGCAAAACCCGAGGGGTCCCAGAACGGAGATTCACCAATATTCGAGCCATTCAAATGCGACCACAAAGTTTTCCATTCAACGACTGAAGGAATATGCCACCCATCAGGGCAAATTCCCTGAATATGGCCATTAGCGGTTTCAACAGAATCTGCCCAATTCGTAATCTTCGTTTCATCCAAATAAACGTAATAGCAAGTCTCACGAAGTTCATTAGAATCAATAACGACCGGTCCATCGCCCTTCCAGTATTTTTGAAGATTGGCAACGCATGTATCAAACGCATTTTCTACCAAGAATGTCGTATCCAGCGATAACGCATCAACAGCCCTATACAAGCCACCATAGGTACCGCAACCCGAAGATTCAGCGGGGCGAACATTACGCAACTCACGCGCATATAGATTGGGATCTTCCGGCTTGGCTTCGAAACACCATTCCTTATGGGCGCCATCACCGAAGTCTAAATTTTCTGCCATCACCGTCAGCGGGGTTCCTTCAATGTTGTATGTAACCGTCTTGTACGCTTTTCCGTCACGGTTATCCGTCATCGTCCCCACGGAATAGTCAATTTTCTTGAATCCGTTCCATGAAATTTTCCACTGATTGCCACTACATCTGAGAGTGAAGAAACCATCCGCGACTTCGTAATCGATACCTTCAATACTTGCAGTACATTTGCCTAGGCCATGCAAAGCCGACAAGAAATTTATCGCAAAATTCACCTGCTTGTACGAATACTGATAATAGTCCGTCCTACCTATGGCTTCGTAATACTCATAAGGAATTTCCAAGCTATTGCCGTCAGCCTCTACCGTGTTAGAAGCCCAGCTAATGAGCGATTGCATGGACCAGCTATCGAGACCTCTTAACAATCCGCTTTGGCTAAACGATTCCGCTACGGAATCCATAAATATATTTTTGAAGAAGAATCCTGTAAAATTCAAATAATCCTGAGCATGCTCATTGTCTTTCTTCTCGTAATCAGGAGATTCATCGTACAAGCCGAAAGCATCCAGGACTTCACGCTGCGCCATAGCCTTTGCGGAATCAAAAGGCACACCCGTCTGGACCAGGTGACGCAAACGGAAACTTTCGAGATACGTGAGCATGTTGACGCATACGCTATTCGTTTTTCGCACGTCAACAATCAACCTGGGGCTAATTTGTAAATGAGAGCTTTTTGTCGGTTCCGTTTCAATCATCACAAAGGGACTATTTAACGACAATCTGTCAAAGCGGAAGTTTCCATTCGTATCGAGAACAAAGCCTCTCCAAATGGTCCCTGTCGTATCAAGCGTTACCGAATCAAGTTCATACACCCTCACCTTGGATGCCATTTCGTAACTGTGATATTCGAATTTCTGGCCATTGTCCATATCCGACAAATTGACCGCACGGCCCTCTATATGGGCGTTGCTCAAATCTTCGACCGCGCCCACCTTCGCGGTATTTTCCCCGGATTCCACTTTTTGCGCACCAACCGGAGCGACCACACTGGCATCTTCGTTGGAGCAAGCGCCGAACACAAGCATCAACGCAGCGCAGCCCCAGATTATTTTATTCCAAATAAACATATATCCCCCTTAATCCTTGATGCAACGGACAAACAAATTCCTAAAGTAAGCATCGATCCCGACGGCATCATAATTAAACCGGAACGACGTATTAATCACTTCCGTCATTTTGATGAAGCCAGCCCGAGGTCTATACCTATCATCACTCCTGGAAATCATGATATAGTCTCCCAGCATTTTTTTAATCAATAACGAACTATCGCCATCCCATTCCATTTCAACTGTATTGTACAAGTTAAAACCAAAAGGATCCTCTATAGAGGGGGCCGCAAGCAAGAATGCCCCTTCGGCATTAGAACGCCATTTACGGTCAATATATCCGAAGATAGCCTCCCAATCGTCAAAAGTGGGGATTCTCCAGCCATCAGGGCACACGCCCTGAGTGTTTGTGAGACTGTCCATGTTCACCTTTCCTGCATCGATAAAACTTGCCGGTGCGTTCAGATACTCCTCACAACGTTCCTGTATTTCAATATCATACACAGCTCGTAAGGAGTCGTAATTGACAGGAATTCCACCACCATAATACTTGCATTTTTCAATATCGGTAGAATCCGGTTCCTGTAATCCCGCAATGCACTTTTCGATATACACGGAATCATACGGCATCGGTGTTGTCGAATATTGCAAAGACAAGGAGTCAATGCATTCCTGCATGGAAGCAAATTCAACCAAAAAGATAGAGTCACTAAGTCCCATCGCTACATGCCAATCATATTGGCTTCCGTAGATATCGCAATTTTGTTCATGACCGCCAAGGCAATTTGTCGTGACGCCCTTGTAATTTAAGTTCTCGGCCATCCAAGTCTGCGTTTTGTCACCAAAGTCTATAGTCACCGTCTTGTAAACATGGCCATCGCGGGCATCCGTCATCGTGTCAAAAGTATGCGGAACCTGTTCATAAGCCAAATGCCAGTTTCCCGAACGGCAGACAATACGGAATGTTGCTTCAGAGGAACTGCGATATCCTGCGGATGCATCTACAGAAGTTCCTTCCCGCTCAGCGGAGCAGCGTCCGGCATCGAGCATCACTGACATCATTCCCGCAAGGTATTTTTCATAAAGCAGCATCGCCTGGTATTCCCTTGCCACTTGAGGCCCCATTTTGTCGTAAACCTCCTGGGGAATGCTCAGTTTAAATCTCAAATCATTAAAGACCGTCCTCACTCCACGTTTCACTTCTTCTTTTTCTCTTAAGAAGGATCCCGTCTGTTCAAACGATTTCGAGATTGGGGCGCTAGCCATGAGGTTCCCGGAACCATACAAACAAAATACGACCCTCAGAAATACCGACTGCATCGCATAATAATCCAGGCCCGTACGATCCAGGCTGTCGAAAGCAACACCGTAGGTTCCAAACGCTTCAAGAATTTCCCGTTTGGCCTGTGCCATGGCGTCCGCAAAGTCATTCCCGACAAGCATCAAGACCCGTACTCGATAAGCCACCAAATCAGAGAACACATCAACAGTGACAGGAGCCGAATCCCTGACATCAACAATCGCATTCACGCTAAGCACATCATCATGCTGTTCCACCCAAGGATCATCAACATTCATGGTCAGGCCATTTCCTTCAACAGCCGTAATCCACACATACGGGGACTTTAGCGTCACGCCCTGAATATCGAACATGCCGCCATCGTTATCAATCGTATCCGCGAAGGACACCCCTGTCCTTTCGAGAGAATCGGCATCCAGTTCGTAAAGCGTCACTACAGAACCCTTCGGCATTCCGCTGACAGACACGCCCATTTCCGGTTTTGCCGAATCAAGAGGTTCTGGCCGTGCACCCACCATGGCAACCCCCTTCACCGAAAGATTTTCAAGCGAAGCTTGAACGCCCGGGTTTTCAGAAGGGCCGCCTATAGACTGGCTAGTCTCTTCAGTCGAGCCACCCATTGAGCACCCCACAAAAAACACCGCAAAGAGCGTCGCGATGGCGAAGTTCAAGGCAATGGCCAAACACGCAAACAAAAAGAATCGCAACGCAGCCATTTTACAAACAAACTGTTCGCACATTTTTGAGTAATTCATGTTATCCTCCTAACCCTTGTTATCCACGCTCTTTTTCGTCATCGGGAAAAATTGCACATTCAGACGGTAAACCTCGTCCGTATCGTCTTCCCTTGTCGCAATCGCGATAATTTTCTTGCGGAATTCGGCAATTTCCTGAACAATTTCGTCATAAGCATTTTGAGTAATGCCGAGCGTTAAGCCCGAGAAATGGCGTTTGTCCTGCGGTACACCCTCAATCGCATCCAGCGCAAATTCGCCCATCTGGCGATGCAACCCGCGAACCGCAACAGGCGTCACCGCCATAGGGCCCGTCGTCACCGATTTTTCGGTCTGTACGTAATTTCCGTCTTTGTCCTTCTGGAGCAAATTCGCCTTGACCATGAAGTTCAGCGATTCGCTGACTTCGGCAGCAGTAATTTTAGGGCGGCATGCACGCGCCATCGCCAAAGGCTTTGCGCCAGGCATCGCAGGGGCAAGTTCACGGAGCACGGGATTCTTCCAGCTTTCGAAATAGCGGAAAGAATCGCCCTCGACGACCCTCACTTTATGCATTTCGGCAATAGCCAGCATTTTATTGAAAGCAAACTTTTTTTCGTCGTCCGTTTTTGCACGATCGAACTTGACCATTTCACAGAAATACTCTTGTTCATAGCCGAGAAGGCCCATTGCCGCGGCCACGTTGCCCGCCGCATCTTCGCTCAAGTTGGAGCGCCCTTCACTCACGTACTTAAGGAACACAGGCGAAAAAAAACCGGCCGCCCGTGTAAACGACTGCCAAGTAAACGCAGATTTAGCCTTTTTCTCGGCGTAATAGTCCGCAATGTACTGGCGATAATCCGAGTACTCTAGTACATCCTTCATTGATTCCTCCTAACACAAACAGCTATTCTGCCACAAAGCCCTGCTGCTTTCGTTTTTAAATATAAATCACAAAAACAAAAAAGTCAATAGTTTTATGATAAAAATTTACTCTTTTTACTTAATTTTCAGCATTTTTGCCATTTTCTTTAAATTTTCGTCATTTTCTGTGATACATATAAAGTAGTTATTAGTTATCAGTCATTGGTCAGTAGTCAATGGACTATAGTTATACAGATGGCGGATGGTTCGGCAGTGCTTCGGCAAGCTCAGCATACCAGTTCACCAACCTTAGTCCACCATGACGCTGTTCCGCAATTTATTCAATCGCCGAAACTACAACGGCAAACGGCTAATGACTAAAGACTATCGACCAAAAACAAAAAGAAGGCGGGCCGCAGCCCGTCTTCCCTTTCCTCCTAACAGTATTTCTAACGAATCTTGACAGATTTAGTTCTTGATGCAACGGACGTAAACATCCCTATAAAGATCATCAAATCCTATATTCCCGTAATAATACTCAGACGATGAGCCAGTAGAGAATTTACCTGAAACGTAGAAGACATAAGCAAATTCACGAGCATCATTCACATCAGGAACAGATGCGAAACCAGGCCCAACCTTTTTATAATCCATCCTTAGTTCAGGAGTTTCCCCATCTACAAAATACATAGTCGTCAAATCCATATATCCAAAGCCACTTCCACCCGCGTCACCAAGGATGCCCCCCTGCTTGGATACGTTTTCTGCTAAAAGTTCCCAATCTTCTTTATTGGGGATACGCCATCCATCCGGGCACACACCTTGATGGACCACACGTCCCGATTGTCGAGTAAACGCAGAATAATCTAAACGGCAGCTTTCATATTTAAAACGGCAGTATTCGAATACAGATCTTGCGGTATCACGGGCCATGCATTCGCCCGTTTCCGATTCCCCAGAACAATATTCATACTTCGTACTATCGTTTCTATCGGCGGCCAAGCATACTTTCTCCACGGCTACGGTATCCCAAATTTCCGTTCCTTCATCATCTTCGTCTTCATACACAATATCACGTAGCAAGGCTGAAGTCAGGTTAAGGTCAGACATGCCAAGATTCATAGCTGCATGCCACATGTAAAAACGACC
This sequence comes from uncultured Fibrobacter sp., assembly GCA_946415675.1. GTDB lineage: Bacteria > Fibrobacterota > Fibrobacteria > Fibrobacterales > Fibrobacteraceae > Fibrobacter. The sequence continues at coordinate 73,611 of CAMKTL010000007.1, read as the reverse complement.
ATATATTTCACAAGTGGGATCTCCATTATCGCACTTAGTTTTTCCAAGCAAATTACTTTTCAACGCGCTATCAGCACCTGCAGACGCCGTATCTACATAGTTAAGACTCTGAGCCATCCACGTCTGCGTAACACCACCCCAGTTATACGTGACAGTCTTATACGTTTTACCGTCACGATTATCGACCATCGATCCACTTTCGAAATCAATCTTTTTCCATCCCTGCACCCATTTTTTCGAACGACAAACTATCGAAGCCGATGACACGAATAATCCAAACCACTCGTTTCCGCTCTGATCCATAACACTGTGTGTTTCATTTTCACGGGATTCCGTACATTGCCCATAACCCTTCACATGGGCAAAATAGGCAATCTCATACTCCAGCGACTTAAGCGTATTCAGATAGTACTGTTCCGCGGATTCACCCAAGGCGGCGACAGCGGCTGGCGATACGCCATAGAAAAACTCCATATCATCACTAAGTCCAACTTCGAAAGGGGAGCCTCTGCGCATCATGCGGAAAACCATATGCAATACATAAGACAAGTCTCCATTCACGCTCTCCAGACTTTCAAAATTTCCCAGATCCTCATAGATTCCATAACCTTCCAAAATTTCCGATTCCGCTTTCTTGCTCGCCGTAGCAAAGTTCATTCCTTCGCCAACATATTTTTTCACAAGCGGAATCTTCATATAAGTTAACGAATTAACGCTAATCTCTTTATATTTCCGCAAATCGACAAGAGCTCCTAAAGGAACCGGATACTTTGTAGTATCTGTAATTCCGCAACTGGAAGGCAACGCACCACCCAGAGCCTCGAGCGAATCATAATTGCACGGAACTTCGTACGACATAGGATAGGTAGAATCGCTCCACAGACCCCGTCTCCAGCCCTCGTAGGCCGTACAGGAATCCTTGATTTCAATCAAAACGTACGGACTATTCAGCGAAAGTTTCTCAAACGCAAATTGTCCATTATCGTTGTAAACCGTATCCACAAAAGTGCGACCAGTACCCACAAGAGTCAAGGAGTCCAATTCGTAAACGACTACAGGCGTTCCCTTTTTAGCAAACGAAGAACCTTTAACATTTTGAGGATCGCCAGCCATTCCACTTTCATCCGAACGCATTTTCAACAACTTAGGATAAACATTGCCTCCCTGACCGGCCAAGGCATAAACGCCCTGTTCTTCCGTGTAGCCGCCCTCATGCGCAACCGGAGACGGGCCAACGTCTTCTGAACAGCCCGTATATATCATAAGAAGCACAAACGCCATAATCAAGCAGAATGCGGCTCCTATAAAATCACAAATCAACGTGTTTCGTTTGAAATTTTTCATGTTTTCCTCCTAGACCTTTTTATTGACACTCTTTTTTGTCATCGGAAAGAACTGCACATTCAGGCGATAAACTTCGTCCGTACCGTCTTCCCGTGTCGCAATCGCAATAATCCTCTTGCGGAACTCTGCGATTTCTTGGACAATATCTTCATAAGCCTTGCGCGTGATACCGAGCGTAAGCCCCGAAAAATGACGTTCGTCCTGGGCGACGCCCTCGATGGCGTCCAGCGCAAACTCGCCCATCTGGCGGTGCATACCGCGAATAGCCACAGGAGTCACGTCCAACGGCCCCGTTGTTACGCCCCTTTCAGTTTGCACATAATTTCCATCTTTATCTTTATGGAGCAAGTCCGCCTTGACGAGGAAATTAAGCGATTCGCTGACCTCGGCGGCCGTAATCTCCGGACGGCATGCTTTCGCAAGCGCAAGCGGCTTTGCACCCGGCATCGCAGGAGCAAGTTCACGGAGCACGGGATTCTTCCAGCTTTCAAAATAGCGGAATGAATCGCCCTCTAGGATTTTCGCTTTATGAGATTCCGCAATGGAAAGCATTTTGCCAAAAGCGTCTTTTTTCTCGGAATCCGTCTTTGCGTTGTCAAACTTGACCATCTCGCAAAAGTATTCTTGTTCGAAATCGACAAGGTGCATGGCCTTCGCCACACGCAATGCAGCCGCATCACTCAAGTTCAAGCGACCTTCACTTGCATATTTCAGATGAACCGGCGAAGAGAATCCCGCCGCCCGGGTGAACTCCTGCCAAGTAAAAGCGGTCTTCGCCTTTTTCTCGGCGTAATAATCCGCGATATATTGACGATAACTTGTGTATTCAAGTATATCTTTCATTGTTTCCTCCTAACACAAACGGCATCTCGACTTTGCAGCCTGCGCCGTCCGCAATTTCAAATATACCTCTATTTTTCAAAAAAGTCAATACTTCATCATAAAAAATTTTAGTTTTTATTAAAATTTAAGCAATTTTTAACATTGAATAAAAAATTTAAGTATTTTTGATAATACATATAAAATAGACACGCAGTTAAAAAAGAAGGCGGGCCGCAGCCCGTCTTCCCTTTCCTCCTCACAGTATTTCTAACGCGTCTCGACAGATCTAGTTCTTGATGCAGCGGACAAAAGCCTCATTATTGAGCTCAAAGAAATAGAGATTTCCATAAGCATCCTTAATTGAAGCCGAAGAGAAGCCCTTTCCCATCATATAAACAATTGCAGGTTTATTCTCGGTATCATCCACGTCAGGAACCGACGCAAACCGGCCTGTTTTACGATACAGCACTCTTAACATAGGCGTTTCAGAATCCACATATTTCAATGCCATCGGTTCTGCATAGCCGAATCCGCTTCCATAAGCATCGGTAAGCGAGGCTCCTCGCGTAGCAATATTTTGTTCCAAAATCATCCAATCTTCCTTATTGGGAATCCTCCACCCATCCGGGCAAACACCACGATGAACAACAGGCTTCGTATTCGAAACAGTTTGAGACAAATCTAAACGGCAACCGTCCCAATACGTTCTAGCACAATAAGTGTAAACGTTATCTGCGGTATCATTAGCTATACATTCGCCATCCGGTGATTTCACATGGCAATAAACATACTTTACGCTGTCATTTTCGCCTTCAAGATAACTTTTCATCAAACACATGTCCTCTACAAGCACAGTATCCGACCTATCCTTATAAGTACTGTCGGCATCATCCCATACAAAGTGATGAAGAACAGACGTCATTTTTATAGAGGACCAATCTAAATCCATCGCTGTTTTCCACGTATAATAACGACCATAGATTTCACAAGTGGAGTCGACCTCCCAGCACGTTGCACTAGACGATGCATCTGTATAGTTCAGGTTTTCAGCCATCCACGTCTGCGTAACATCACCCCAATTATACGTGACAGTCTTATAAGTTTTGCCGTCGCGCGAATCCGTCATCGTTCCATTAGAGTATTCAATCTTTTTATGTCCCGGCCTCCACTTATTGGAAAGACAGACGATTGAATAGTTCTCAGGGCCTCCAATATTATGGGTTTCATTTTCACGAGCTTCCGTGCATCGACCAATACCATTTTTTTGCGCATAATAACCAATTTCATAATCAAGCATCTTTATCGTATTTGAATACAGCTGTTCCGCATCATCTCCAAGAGCAGCGACAGCGGCTGGAGTTATGTTATAATATTGGCTAAGATTGATCGGAAGGACCGCTTCAAAAAGAATCCCCGTTCGAACAATATGGACCATCATATGCAAAACATAAGACAATTCGCCATTTACATTTTCGGCATTTTCAAATTCTCCCAAATCTTCATAAATGCCAAAACTTTCCAAGACTTCCTGCTCCGCCTTTTTACCCGCCGCAGCAAAAGACATCCCTTCGGCAAAGTATTTCTTCAATAGCGGAATTTTCAGATAACTTAATGTATTAACGCTTATTTTCGGAGAATTCACGTTTTGATACTTCCGCACATCGATTATAGCACTTAGCGAAACTGGATATTTGGTAGAATCCGCAACGCCACAGCTAGAAGGTCGAGCCGCCGCCCAGGAGGAATCCTCCGCAATCAAGGAATCGTAATTGCACGGAACCTCACGAGATATCGGATACTCCCAAGAATTCCACACACCACGTTGCTGGCAATCGCTTGCGATGCAGGAATCCTGTATTTCAATCAACACATACGGACTACCCAAAATAATATCTCCAAATGCAAACCGTCCTTCGCTATTATCGATGGTATCCACAAAAACATGACCATTCGGTTCAAGAGTTAGAGAATCCAACTCGTAAACAGCGATGACAGTCCCTTCTGCCACATCCAAATGACCATCATTATTTTGAGAAGTAGCACCAAGTCCATCCAATTTCATCACTTTAGGATACACATCGCCAACTCGCCCCGCCAAGGCATAGACGCCCTGCTCCTCAGCAGCACCGCCATGAGCTCCGTTTATCGGAGAATTGTCTTCGGAACAGCCCGAATATATCATGAGAAGGGCAAACGCCATCGTCAAGCAGAACGCCGCCCCGATAAAATCACGCACAAGCGTGTTACGATTCAAGTTTTTCATAGTTTCCTCCTAGTCCTTTTTGTTTAAACTTTTGTTTGTCATCGGGAAGAACTGCACGTTCAAGCGATAGACTTCGTCTGTCGCAGAATCGCGCGTCGCAATCGCGATGATGTCCTTGCGGAACTCGGCAATCCTCTGCACGATTTCCTCATACGCTTTGCGGGTGATGCCAAGCGTAAGGCCCGAAAAATGGCGTTCGTCCTGCGGTACGCTCTCGATAGCGTCGAGCGCGAACTCGCCCATCTGGCGGTGCATTCCGCGAACCGCTAGCGGCGTAACGTCCATCGGGCCGGTCGTTACGACTTTATCCGTTTGTGCGTAATTGCCGTCCTTGCCTTTTTTGAGCAAATCCGCCTTGACCAGAAAGTTCAGCGATTCACTGACTTCGGCTGCAGAGACTTCCGGGCGGCAAGCGTGTGCAAGCGCCAAGGGCTTTGCGCCGGGCATAGCGGGAGCCAGTTCACGGAGCACCGGATTTTTCCAGTCCTCGAAAAAGCGGAACGATTCGCCTTCCAGGATTTTCGCCTTGTTCGCATCCGCAATCGAAATCATTTTGCTGAACGCCGCCCGCTTTTCATCATCGTTCTTCGCATGATCGAACTTGACCATTTCGACAAAGAACTCGCATTCGAAATCCGCAAGACGCATAGCCTTTGCCGTGCGCCCGGCGGCCTCTTCGCTCAAGTTGAAGCGGCCTTCGCTCACATATTTTAGGTAAACCGGCGACGAGAACCCCGCCGTTTTGGCGAACTCCTGCCAAGAAAACGCGGACTTCGCCTTGCGATCGGCGTAATAGTCTGCGATATACTGACGGTAGTCCCTGTATTCAAGTATATCCTTCATTTTTCCTCCTTACAAAACGACCTCTTCTAGCAACTTTTTCTGACAGTTGTTCTAGCGGGCCGTCTGTCGATACTCTAAATATAACACATTGTTTTTGGAAAAGCAATAGTTTCACAATATATTTTATTGATTTTTATTAAAATTTTAAAGATTTTTATTAAATATCTAAAAATCGTTAGTTTTTACAATATGACAAAAAAAAAACGAGAAGCAAGCACGAATCTCCAAGATCACGCCATTTTATGTAATCATTCGTCATTCTCCACCGATTTTTCGATATTTCTAGACATCTGCATTTTCACCATACCATTCACTATACTACATTCTACGCTATGGACTTTTTCACAAAAATCGACATTCCCGCCACAGATTGGCAAATCGACTACAATTCTCACATCGCTTTTTTCGGTTCGTGTTTCGCCGACAATATTTCGGCGCAATTTGCATCGAGGAAATTCAATGTTTTGACGAATCCCTTTGGAACGGTGTATAATCCGCTCTCCATTGCAATGCAAATCAAGGCAATCGCGAATAAGAAAGTTTTTGGAGGTCTAGAAATTTTTCAGGACATGCGCCCTGATCGCGCGGGGAACAGCGCCCCTTGGCATTGCTGGGATGCCCACGGTTCACTTTCGGCTGCAACTCGCGAAGACTGCGTCGCGAAACTGAACGAAGCCTCGATCCATGCGCTGGATTTTTTGCAAAAGACCGATGTCGCATTCATCACGCTCGGAACTTCATTCGTGTATTTTTTAAAGGACATCGGGGCGGCCGTTTCGAATTGCCACCAGCAAAACCCCAATTTGTTCATACGCAAAATGATTTCCGTAGATCACGTAGTAGCGGCACTGAAAAGCATCGTGCAAGACTTGCAGAAAATAAAAAATGACATGCGAATCGTCTTCACAGTTTCACCGCTACGGCACATGAGCGATGGAGCGCACGGGAACACGCTTTCGAAAGCGACGTTGCAACTCGCCATTGAAAAAGTTATTCAAGAGATTGCTCCTTCTATGGTTCGCAAAGTCGTAGGAGCCGAGTGCGACAGAAATGTTCTCATTTCCGTTGCCGAGGCGAACCAGTCATGCACTCTGTGCAATGATGTGGGAATACCGACACCCACCATCAGCTACTTCCCGAGTTACGAAATCGTAATGGACGAGCTGCGCGACTACCGTTTTTACGACAGCGACATGGTTCACTTGTCCAAAACCGCCGAAGAGTACATCTTCGAACGCATGACAGAAGTTTACTGCGATGGCAAAATTCGCGACAACATCAAGCAAGTCGAGAAGTTCCTGAAAATGGCAAACCACAGAATTCAAGATGAACATTCGTCCGCCACTGTGGAATTCAGACAAAGAATGCTCGAAGAAGCCACAAAGCTCGAAAAGCAAATTCCGGGACTAAAACTGCTATAAACTGATCCCGGCACAAGGCCGGGATGACATCATCATACTGTCATGCCGGCCACCGTGCCGGCATCAGTTATTCCGTGTTAACAGCCTCGGAACAAGGCCGGGGTGACAATGCAAAAAAGAAGGCGGGCCGCAGCCCGTCTCCTTTTTCCTCCTAACAGTATTTCCGTTAAGTTTTCATTGGTTTAGTTTTTGATGCAGCGGACAGCGAACAAGTCAGAGTTAAAAAAGTTGAATCGGACTTTCTTATGGGATGTAGTAGCCAAAAGAGGAGTTTGCTCGCTCTTGCCAACTCGGACAGAACTACCATCTTGATCCAGAACCGAGGCAAATTCATAGTAACCATATGTTATCACGTTCGGCCTAGGAACTCCCGAACCATAGGATTTCACAATTTTTCCTTCAATATCCCCAAAGCCACTCGCATCAGCGTCCTTTAACGAGACACCTAGACTCGCCATGTTTTCAATCAAGAGATCCCAATCCGTTTTATTGGGGATTCGCCATCCATCTGGGCACACGCCCTGATAAGTTGCAAGTTCCGATTCAGGGATAATACTCGAACTATCAAAATAGATTCCATTTACATATTTATGGTAGCAATAATCCCACAACGTTTCAGCAGTATCTAATTCATAACATTCACCCGCTTCAGTTCTAATAAGGCAATATTCAATCCTATTACTTTCATCTTCATACGCACGCAAATCATACTCAACCGTCAAGCACCGATCTTCAACAGACTCCGTTTTTAGTACCATGTCCTTACCCAACACACGGTCGTAAACATCGGCATTCAACTTAAGAAAAGATTCATCAATATTCATAAACGCAGTCCACTTGTAAAAACGGCCCAGTTTTTCACATGACGGATCGTATTCCCAGCAACTCGTTTTTCCAAGCAAATTCTTTTTCAAGGTACTATCAACACTTGAAGACACCGTATCCGCAAAATTCAGATTTTCGGCCATCCACGTTTGCGTGACATCACCCCAGTTATACGTAACGATCTTATATGTTTTTCCATCGCGATTGTCCACCATCGTTCCACTTGTGTATGGAGCCTTTTTGGAATCAATCACCCATTTTTTTGACTGGCAGGCGACTGCGAACTTGGGCAATTCATAAAATTCACGAATCGCAATTGTATCTACATCGTTTTCACGCAATTCCGTACATTGTCCCAAGCCAACCTTATGAGCCAAATAGCCAACCTCATATTCGAACAACTTTATTGTATTCAAATAATATTGCCGCATTTCTTCTGACGCAGAGAATCGCGACAAAGGCGCAAAGTAAACTTCTTTATAGATCCAGATAAAATTATAACCCAATAATTCATTTCTTTCATCATCTCCAACTTCACGTCCCAAATCGTCAAGTTCAGAAATTTCCAAATACAAAGCCCTAACATAATTCAATTCTTCATTTTCCAGGTCTTCAAAATTTCCAAGATCCTCGTAAATGCCTATGTTTTCAAGAATGTCCTGTTCAGCCTTTTTGCTGGCCTCCGCAAACGACTTTCCTTCGGCAAAGTACGCCCGCGCTAGCGGGACCTTTTTATTGGACAACCTATTGACGCTTATCTTCTTATATTTTTTTAAGTCAACAATAGCGCTCATCAAAACCGGATATTTTTGCGATCCATATACACTCATTGCTCCAGTTGAATCAAATTTCGTAGGAAGATCGGTCGTAAAGCCCCACGCACCAGCACGCTCACGACAATTTTTGGTGATGCAGGAATCAAGCGTTTCAATCAATACATACGGGCTATTCAAGGTAAGGTTCTCGAACGAAAAACGACCATCATCATTATCAATCGTATCTACAAACGTACGACCTGTGGCCGCAAGAGATGACGAATCCAGTTCGTAAATAGTCACAACGGTTCCTTTCGCAGCATACAGGGAACCTTCGTCATTTTGGATATTCGCCGAGCTATCGCCTTCCTTCGCAAGCAACTTCGGATACACATCGCCCACGCGACCCGTCAAGGCATAAACGCCCGTTTCTTCAACGGTGCCGCCGGCAACATCGTTTCCTGAATTTGTTTCCGAGCACGCTGCGAACACAAAGGCGAGTAGCAACGCTATTTTACAGACAAGTTGTCCGCTAATATTTGAGTAATTCATAGTTTCCTCCTAATCTATTTTTTTAATTCTTGTTTCTGCGTCAGCGGGAAAAGCTGCATATTCAGACGATAGACTTCGTCTGTTGCGGCATTTTTCCGCGCAATAGCTACAACCCTTTTACGGCAATCGGCAATTTCTTGCACAATTTCGTCGTAGCCTTCTTGAGTGATGCCGAACGTAACGCCGGAAAAATTTCGCTTATCCTGAGCGACGCCTTCGATTGCATCAAGTGCAAGTTCGCCCATCTGGCGGTGCATCGTGCGGACAGCCACCGGCGTTACCCCCATAGGTCCCGTCGTCAAGGATTTGTCCGTCTGTACGTAATTGCCTTCGTCATTTTTTTCAAGGAATCCGCCCTTGACCAAAAAGTTCAGCACATCGCTAACTTCGGCGGCGGTAATTTCCGGGCGACAAGCATGCGCAAGCGCAAGCGGCTTTGCCCCAGGCATTGACGGAGCCAGTTCACGGATGACAGGATTTTTCCAGCTTTCGAAAAAGCGAAACGAATCGCCTTCCAAGATTTTCGCCTTGTGTGCATCCGCAATCGAAAGCATCTTGTTAAAAGCCGTTTTCTTGTCGGCATCTTTTTTCGCATGGTCAAACTTGACCATTTCGGTGAAATATTCGCGTTCGTAATCCGCCAGACGCATGGCATCCGCAACGCGGGCGGTCGCGGGCTCACTGAGGTTAAAACGGCCCTCGCTTACGTATTTCAAATAAACACGCGAAGAAAAGCCAGCCTCGCTTGCGAAGTCCTGCCAAGTGAATCCGGATTTCGCCTTCTTATCGGCGTAATAATCCGCAATATACTGGCGGTAGCTCGTATATTCTAAGATTTCTTTCATTTTTCCTCCTAACACGCGACAACTCTTTTTCAAGTGCGCTTAACATTCGAACTGAGAGTTTTATTTTTTTTCTCGTTCTTGATAACAAATATACACCCTAAATTTCAAAAAGTCAATAGTTCTACAACACAAAATATTGATTTTTACAAAAATATAAGCATTTTAATGAATATTATTTAAAAATTTGACATTTTTCACAACACAAATGTATTGCAAGATTTCCGAATAAAGAGGAGATGCCCTCCCCATACGCGGATCATGACTACTAAGCAGCATAGCTGCAAGTAGTCAAAGAGATCAAGTCGGGCATGACAAAGTCAATCAAGAAATAACTGAATCCTTCGGGCTTACGCCCTCAGGATGACGAAATGCAAGGATGGCGGCTCGCAGGCCGTCATGACATCTGTTTCTGACGTTTTATTGTTGGTTTTGCGATTCACGCATGCGGCGGCGGGCACGGGAGCCGGGACGGTTGCGGCGATGATGGCGATTGCCGCTGTTCGGATTTGGCGTATTCGACGAATTCGGCACATTTACGCTTTGCGGAACCCCGCCATTTGCGACAACGTTGTTCGCAGGACGTTCAGTGCGATTTTCGTGCCTGTTGCGATTCTCGCGATTTTCATTGCGATTTCCGCGGTCGTCACGATTCCCGCGATTTTCATTGCGGTTGTCCTTACGACCACGTGCGCCGCGATTGTTGCGGGTTTCCTCAGCACGTGCCTGCGCTTCTTCGCGGGACATGCGACCACGAGAATTGCGCATCATGCTTTCGGCGGTTTCTTTTTGCGGAGGCGGCAACTTGTCATAAATGCTCTGGTCACCTTCCGGAATTTTCACGCGGGTCAGCTTTTCGATGGCACGCAAATCCGATTCCTCGTCCGGCGAGCAGAATGAAATCGCCACGCCATCCTTCCCTGCGCGAGCTGTACGGCCAATGCGATGCACGAACGTTTCATGTTCATTCGGCAAATCGTAATTGAACACATGGCTTACGTCATCCACGTCAATGCCACGTGCCGCAATATCCGTCGCGACAAGTACTCGAATTTGTTCGCACTTAAAGTTTCCGAGAGCTTCTTGACGGCGGTTCTGGCTTTTGTTCCCGTGAATAGCAGCACACTTGATTCCCGCCTTTTCAAGCACTCGCACTATTTTATCTGCACCGTGCTTTGTTCTGCAAAACACAAGCACCTTTTTCATCTCGGGATGTTCCGCCAAAAGTTCCTTGAGCAAAGCACCTTTACGGCGTTTGTCAATGCGGTAAAGCTCTTGACGGATGCGTTCAATCGGAGTGCTCTGCGGAGCAACTTCCACACGCACTGGGTTCGGGCGCAAAATCGTCGAAGCGAGCTTCAGAATTTCATCCGGCATCGTCGCGCTAAAGAACAAATTCTGTCTATCCGGCGGAAGCATCGCCACCACCTTGCGGATATCATGGATAAAGCCCATGTCCAGCATGCGGTCCGCTTCGTCTAGAACAAAGAATTCCAATTTTTTCAGCGATATAGCTTTCTGCCCAATCAAATCGAGCAACCGCCCCGGAGTCGCCACAAGCACATCGACACCGCGAATCAACTTGTTCTTTTGCGGCCCATCGCCCACGCCACCAAAAATGCACGCCGTCGAAATCGCCGTGAACTGCGCATAGGCCTTGAAGCAATCTTCCACCTGAATCGCAAGCTCGCGCGTCGGCAAAAGAATCAACGCACGACAAGTCTTCGGCGAACGGAACTTTCCAGAATCCAGCAGTCGCTGCAAAATCGGGAGAGCAAATGCAGCCGTCTTCCCAGTACCCGTCTGCGCAATTCCCAACAAGTCCTTGCCTTCGAGCAAGCTCGGGATGGAACGTTCTTGAATCGGGGTCGGGGTTTCGTAACCAACAGCGCGAACAGCACGCTGCAACGGATTTGCCAAGGGAAGTTCTTCAAATTTCATATTGCGCCAAAGATAGAAAAAGAGGAAATACGCCTCAATCCAATCTACCGTTTGCGGCGATCCATCCCTGCATGAGCGGCATAAAAAGCTTTCTTGTCTTCGTACATGCGGGAATCAACGACATTGATAAAAGTATCTTCGCTTTCTGTCTTCGTGTCAAACTTGTGGTACCCGATAGATACAGACAGTACATACGGTTTCGATTCAGTCTTGTTGAATTCATCAAAACGTTCACGAATTCTAGAAATACGATGTTCTATAGCCGCATCGTCTTGCGTATTAAGTAAAATAATAAACTCGTCCCCCGCATAGCGGATGACACTCCCAGAATTATTGACCGCCGATTTAAGGATCCGCGCCGACATCAACAATGCATCGTCCCCCGCAGCATGTCCAAATTCATCGTTTATATGTTTGAACCCGTTCAAGTCAATCATAATTCCGGTGATATTGAGTTTCGGGCGATCGATATATTTTTTTAGCAAGTAGTGCAAATAATAGCGGTTGAACAATCCTGTCAACTGGTCATGGTAAATCATCTCGTTCTGCAGGCTCGCCAACACACCCGCAATAGAAACCGCGATACTCGTGGGAATCACCGAAATCCCATAGAACAGCGACTGGACAACGCCACCAATGATAATCGGCACAATATAAACCCATATCGGGAAAAACTTGAGAAAGCCGCCCTTTGCCTTAGCCTTGAAATAAATTACAAGGCTATTGACAATCAACAAATAATCTATAGCCAAGTACAAAGGATAAAGGTAGGTCCTGGAATAAAGGTTATTCTCGTCGATAGAGAACACTATCGGCACAAAGAAATTGACTACAAGTAAAGCAAGACACACACCGACCACCGAATTCAGTATAACTCCAGACCGGCGGCGCATCCCCCCGTTCAAATGGAACGACAAAAAGCGCACCCAGAAAAAGCCAGCCAGCATATTCGCAGCAAATAGCCACGTACTCGTTGCATAAATAATAATCTTTGGGAAAAAGCCCGGCACCCCTTTCATCGTGTAAGAAAACGGGTCCGCGATGCAACTAGTCAAGGCGAGGAACATCATCATCAACAAGTTCTTGTCGGCTCGACTCCTCGTCTGAAAGCGCCAAAGGTTACACACGATCATGACTGCAATCAGAACAATCCCGATTACGTTTGTAACATAAATGCTTTCTAAATTGAAAAGCGGCTCCATATATTCCAACCTTTTTTTCAAATTATAGATAATCTTTATGTAAAGAAAAAATACACATACAAAAAAGGCAGCTCTACAGCCGCCTTTAATATCGTATTATCCTTTATTTAAAGGTATTCGATTGTCACGTTAAAATGCTCTTTGCAGTGCAAATCATCATTATCCCAATGTTCAGGCCCTTTGGCAACAACATTGACCCCGAATTCAGCAATTTTCGCCGATAAAGAATCAACAAATTTCGATTTTATCCATATTTCTCGCAGAAGATTATCGCACTCTCGCCTTGCAAGCGTATAACGAACAGATTCATTCTTTTCTTTTGGAACATCCTTTTCTTGAATTTCACCTTTGCACGCATATAAACCGTCGTGGATGAACGCCGCGGCATTGTATATATCAGCATTTTCCTCATTCATATCAATATAGGGAGGAAAATTCATATGAAATACACGGGGCGCAGACGTACCATTTGTCTTAAAGCCTTTATCAAACTTCACATACAATTTGGCATTACGCCATTTCCATTTTTTTCCAATACAAGCATAGCGTTCTATGTCCAGTTGGAACTGAGCACTTTCTTTTAGAGTAATTAGGGGTTGTTCTTTATCGTCATTCACATCGAATACAAACCGCGAGACTTCTTCGATTTTATTCACCTTAATTTGATTTACTTTTTCTTCGACGAGCGAAGTGATGGCCGATTTGATAGTATTGCCAATCGATTTGATAAAGCCCCAGAAACTCATTGTTCCTCCACGGGAATAAGTGTAACATAATGTGTAATATATACAAAAGACATTAAAAGAGGTCAAAAAAAAACTGCGAACTTAATCGCAGTTCTTTATTCTTACTCAAGAATGGTACTAGCTGTTAGGCGCCGAGCTTGGCACGAATCCAGTTGTTCGCGTTGGCGATAGCACCGGCAATCTTGTCGACTTCCTTGGTACCGGCCTGAGCGCGGTCCGGGCGTCCACCGCCGCGTCCACCGCAAGCAGCGGCGAGATCCTTGACGAGGTCGCCGGCCTTGATGCCCTTGGCCTGGACGTTCTTGCCGACCATCACAGCGATGCTGCCGGAACCGTTGTCCTTGTTGGCAATCACGGCGACGCTGTCGGTGTCGAGTTTGTTCTGAACGCCGTCCAGCAAGTTCTTGTACTTGTCTTCGGGCATGTTGAGCTCGCGAACGTAGAGGTTCACACCAGCCACGTTGATGCCGCCGTTCAGGAGTTCAGCAGCGGCAAGCGTTGCAAGTTCCAGCTTCACGGACTGCAGGCTCTTTTCGAGGTTCTGCGTCTTGGCGAAGCTCTGCTGAATGCGGTCAAGAACTTCGGCGTCCTTGCAGCGGAGCTGTTCGCGGAGAGCCGTGAGAATCTGCGTGCCGGCACGGAGCAGCGAAAGAGCGCCACGGCCAGAGACGGCTTCGATACGGCGCACGCCAGCGGACACGCTAGATTCGCTAACAATCTTCACGAGGCCGATGTTACCGGTGTTCTGCACGTGCAAGCCACCGCAGAGTTCCTTGGAGAATTCTTCGTTTGCGCAGCCCATCTTCACGACGCGGACTTCGTCGCCATACTTTTCGCCGAACAGAGCCATGGCACCGCTTGCCTTCGCTTCATCAACCCCCATCACCTGGGTGTTGACCGGCAGGCATTCCATCACCTTCGCGTTCACGATGTCTTCGACCTTCTGGATTTCCTCGGCGGTCATCGCGTTGAAGTGGCTGAAGTCGAAGCGGAGGAGTTCGTTCGAAACGAAGCTACCCTGCTGCTGCACGTGAGTGCCGAGCACCTGGCGGAGAGCGGCCTGTAGCAAGTGAGTCGCGGAGTGGTTCTTGCGGATGTCGTTACGGCGGTCGTTATCGACGGTTGCCATGAACACAGCACCCATCGTCGTTTCGTTGGCCGTACCCTTCTTCACCTTACCGCGGCAGAGGGCGGTGTCGTTCACCTTCACGGTGTCGAACACGTCAATTTCGAGGTCGCCGGAAACGAGCGTACCCTTATCGCCGACCTGGCCACCCATTTCGGCGTAGAACGGAGAAGTTTCAAGAACGATGCTGAGCACGCCCTTGTCTTCGCGCCAGCGGACAACCTTCGTTTCGCAAGCGGAAAGTTCGTAGCCCACGAACTTGGTGCTTTCTTCGCTGTACTGCGTCCAGCCTTCGGTACCCATCGTGTTGATGCCCTGCTTCATGTTGGCGCGGGCGCGGGCCTTCTGTTCTTCCATGCACTGGGCGTATCCTTCTTCATCAATGAGGAGGCCCTTTTCTTCGGCGAGAATGCCAGTGAGGTCCGGCGGGAATCCATAGGTATCATAGAGCAAGAACACCTTGTCACCCGGAATCTTGTCGCCCTTCTTGAGTTCGGCGGAGATTGCGGCAAAGCGTTCGAGGCCGGCGTCGAGCGTGCGGATAAAGCTTTCTTCTTCGCTCTTGATCACGCTTGCGACGAATTCCTTGCGTTCGCGGATTTCCGGGAAGGCATCGCCCATCGTGTCAGCGAGCACCTGCACGAGCTGGCAAATGAACGGTTTCTTCTGGCCGAGCAGGCGGGCAAAGCGGCTAGCGCGGCGGAGAATGCGGCGGAGCACATAGCCACGGCCTTCGTTGCTCGGGAGAGCGCCATCGGCAATAGCGAAAGAAATCGCGCGGATGTGGTCGGCAATCACGCGGTGCGGAGTGCCGGCTTCACCATCGTTGTACGGCACGCCACTGAGTTCAGCAATCTTTGCGATAATCGGGGTGAACACGTCGGTGTCGTAGTTGCTGGTCTTGCCCTGAAGAATAGCGCAGATACGTTCGAAGCCCATACCGGTATCGACGTTCTTAGCCTTCAGCGGAATGAGGCTGCCGTCGCTCACGCGTTCGTACTGCATGAACACGTTGTTCCAAATTTCAATATAGCGGTCGTTTTCGCCGTTCACGCCCTTGATGGGGTCCTTGAACGTTTCGGCCTGGGTAGCGAGGTCGCCGCGGTCGTAATGGATTTCGGAGCAGGGGCCGCACGGACCGGTGTCGCCCATTTCCCAGAAGTTGGAGTGAGCGTCAAAGCGCATGATGCGGTCATCCGGGAGGCCGGACACGTCCTTCCAAATCTGCCAGGCTTCGTCGTCGTCCTGGTACACGGTCGCGAACAGGCGTTCCTTCGGGAGCTTCCAAACTTCGGTCAAAAGTTCCCAAGCCCAAGAAATAGCTTCTTTCTTGTAGTAGTCGCCGAAGCTCCAGTTACCGAGCATTTCGAAGAAGGTGTGGTGGTAGTTGTCGCGGCCCACCACGTCGAGGTCGTTGTGCTTACCGGACACGCGGAGGCACTTCTGGCTGTTGCATACGCGTTTCCAGCCCTTCGGATTGTCGCCCAGAAAGATTGCCTTGAACTGGTTCATGCCCGCGTTCGTGAACATGAGCGTCGGGTCGTCATGCGGAACCACCGGCGAAGAACGCACAAAGAGGTGGCCCTTGGATTCAAAGAACTTGATGAAAGATTCGCGCACCTGCGCAGAAGTCATTGTAGGCATATTGTGTCCCTTTATTTTTTCGGGCGTAAAGATAGAAATTAGACGACAAATTCTCAAGTCGAGCGTCGCGGCCAAGCTTGCTTGGACATGACCGAGGCTAGAATTTGAGATTGGAACGAAGTGACAATCCAAAGACGAGAGAATTGATTAAGAAAGGGGCAAGTCTTCCCCTCGCTTCTGCCCCACGGGCATACGCTACCCCTTCTAACGGGCGCTCGCCGCCATGAGCCTGCCCCGGACTTGTTCCGGGGTAACGCCCCGGCACTGCAATATAAAAAGCTGATCCCGTCCCCATTCGCGGATCATGACTACTAAACAGCAAAGCTGCAAGTAGTCAAAGAGAACGGAGTCCGGGATGACAGTAAAAGAATAGGCCGGGGTGACAGTGTAATAGAAAATGTTACTGGATCCTTCGCCCTACGGGCTCAGGATGACGTTTGCAACTTCACCGAATTCATCGTCTTCGACTCAGGATGACGATTCTAGTAACTAGTAACTCAAAAGCTAATAAATCTTCTTCATGTCGGTGAGTTCGCCGTTTTTCTCATGGAACAACGTAAGCGAACCGCCCTGGACTTTCTGGAAAATCTTGGTCAGCTTGTCAATTGTCGCCTGTTCTTCGAATCCAGCTTCGTTATAAGCCGTTTCTCCTATGACAAGTCCAAAATTCATCATGTCCGGTGCCTTGCGACGCAGATAATTCAAGAGTTCTTCGTCGCTATTGATTTCGTCTGTTGCCGTGAGTTTTTCAAACTCTGCCGGATCGCGCGTACTGACGTGCAACGGGTACATATCATCAGCAACAATCTGCTTAGAATTGAGATAAAGCACGTTGCCTACATACAAGCTAATCGAATCATTCAGTACCTGACGCACTTCAATCAGCACATCGCACATTGACGACGTTTCCTGCATTTTGATTTTGGAAGATCCGCAAGCGACAAGCGCAAGCGAAATCGTGGCAAGGAGCAATAGGGCGAGTTTTTTCATGATATTCCTCTTTAGTAGTAGGAAGTAGGCAGTAAACAGTGGTTAGTAAACAGAGTTGTTAAAAGAACATTCTTATTACATTCCCAACAACAAACCAATGGCTAATGACTAGCTACCATCGACCAATATACAATTATTCATTTTCAAGAAAAAGTAAACAATACCTAACATAAAAAAAAGCCTCCCGGATTTTTCCAGGAGGCTTGCTTCTATACACCAAACTTTTTACGAAGCTTCGTAGTCCATAATAATTCTGCAAACGCCATTCTGGACTTTGATATTTTGGCTACGGTACATCACATTTTCCATTTCCCAGTCACCCACAGTCCAACGATTCGGATCGATATCATTGCCATCGAAATCGTCCTGCCAGAGCATCTTGAAGCCCTTTGTGGCTTCATCGTAAGAGTAAACGCGGACATAGTCAATCTGCTGTTCAATCGGAAGTCCGACACCCGTGAATTTACCCGTCCAGGACGGCGTTTTAGAAGCCCACAAGTTGAAACGGAGACTTTCCTTTTCGGTGAGGAATTTCACCTGGTCGGCATCAGCGTGAGTACCACGGCTCATGCCAAGCGTATCGCGGCGCACTTCGACGCTGTCGATTTCCCAAGCCACGTATTCCGGAGTCCAGATAATCGCGTACAAATGGAATTCCTTGGTGGCATCGAATGCGAACGGATGAATGACCTCAGAAGAAGTGTTTTTCTTGATGGACGGCTCCGCTTCGCGAGTGATGATATTGGACTGCCACTTGCTTGGATCCTTGCCGAGAATTTCGATGTCGATTTCGTTCCACGGTTCATATTCCTTCATCCAAGAATTATCGTAATTGAGGAACATGGAGCTCACAGAACCGGAAATGGAAGCCATCTTCATGCGTGCTTCGAAACGGCCATACTTGAACTGTTCCACACCCGTGAGTTCAGCACCGTAGAACGAGTATTCCTTAGACGGATCGATAGCAGTCAAAGTCGGAACGCTGTAGGTGAACTGCGGATCCTGTGTAGTTGCGGCAGAACTTGTCGGGGCAGCAACTTCGGAGCTGGCCGGAACGATGGCAGCGGAACTTGCCGGGAGAGCGGCATCGGAGCTAGTCGGAGCAGCAACAGTTGCAGAACTAGCCGGAGGAACAACAGCGACAGAGCTAGAAGAAACGACACCAATCTGTCCCGAAGGTGCGACAAAATTAGCATCATCATTCGAATCAGAGCATGCAGCCAAGAACGCCACAGTAACCAAGGGAAGAATAATCTTTTTCATAATAACCTCTTTTCTAAAAAAATAGTTTTTGAATTTTCCGCATGCACCCCAGATGACAGGATTCCCAAAATCATCTGTATCAACTGTATTACAAAATTAGCCAAAAACCGCATTTTACGTGATTTTCAGCACATTTTACACTTTGTTCAAAACCTATCCTGTCACCAAGGTCTCCCGTAAGAAAATTAAAAGCTACGTCACCCCTCTCCAAGCCATCCCTTCGCCACATTTTGCACCTTGCCCACCCCCTATTTAATATGTATATTGCGCTCTATAGATAATCGTTATAAAAACAAGGACAAATCGAGTTCGGTCTTTTTTTACAATAGGAAAGTTAGGTTACTTTTATAGTTGTATTAACAGTAAGCTCGGGAAAAAAAGAGGTTATATGCAGGAAGCATGGAAAGGCTTTAGAGGCGGACGCTGGCAAGAAGAAATAAACGTCCGTGATTTCATCCAAAAGAACTACACCGCTTACGACGGCGACAAGTCGTTTTTACAAGGCCCGACTGAGGCTACGAACAAACTTTGGGGACAATTACAAGATCTCCAGAAGAGGGAAATTGCAAAGGGTGGCGTCCTCGACATGGACACAGATGTTGTCTCCACTCTCACGAGCCACCCCGCAGGATACATTTCCAATGAGACCAAGGATCTCGAAAAGATTGTAGGCCTCCAGACCGACAAACCGCTCAAGCGCGCGTTCATGCCGTTTGGCGGCATCAAGATGGCCGAAGAATCTTGCAAGAACTACGGCTACACTCCGAGCGAAGAACTCCACCGCATCTTCACGGAATTCCACAAGACGCACAACCAGGGTGTTTTCGACGCTTACACGCCGGCCATGCGTTTGGCCCGCAAGGCACACATCATCACCGGACTCCCGGATACGTACGGTCGCGGCCGCATTGTCGGCGACTACCGCCGTGTCGCTCTTTACGGCATCGATTACCTTATCGCCCAGAAGAAAGCCGACAAGGCTTTGACCGATTCCACTGACATGCGCGAGCACGTTATCCGCGAACGCGAAGAACTCGCCGAACAAATCAAGGCCCTCGAAGGCATGAAGGTGATGGCAAAGATTTACGGTTACGACATTTCGAAGCCGGCAAAGAACGCCCGCGAAGCCGTGCAGTGGCTGTATTTCGGCTACCTCGCCGCCATCAAGACCCAGAATGGCGCAGCCATGAGCGTGGGCCGCGTCTCGACATTCATCGACATTTACATGACCCGCGATTTGCAA
Source organism: uncultured Fibrobacter sp. (assembly GCA_946415675.1). Taxonomy (GTDB): domain Bacteria; phylum Fibrobacterota; class Fibrobacteria; order Fibrobacterales; family Fibrobacteraceae; genus Fibrobacter. The sequence continues at coordinate 53,789 of CAMKTL010000007.1, read as the reverse complement.
AACGGCGTCATCACCGAAACCGAAGCCCAAGAAATCATCGACCACTTTGTCATGAAGCTTCGCATGGTCAAGTTCGCTCGCATCACTAGCTACAACGAACTCTTCAGCGGCGACCCGGTGTGGGCCACGCTCGAAGTCGCCGGCATCGGCCAAGACGGCCGCCATCAAGTGACCAAGACCGACTACCGCTTCTTGCACACACTCGTGAACATGGGTCCGTCGCCGGAACCGAACCTCACGATTCTCTACAGTCCGCGTCTTCCGCACAACTTCAAGAAGTTCGCCGCCGAAATTTCTGTGAAGACAAGCGCCATCCAGTACGAAAACGACGATACGATGCGTCCGATTTGGGGCGACGACTACAGCATTTGCTGCTGTGTTTCCGCCACGCAGACCGGCAAGGAAATGCAGTTCTTCGGTGCGCGTGCGAACCTCGCCAAGACACTCCTTTACGCCATCAACGGCGGTAAGGATGAATGCCTTGTGAAGGGAGAGCAGGTCGGTCCGGAATATCCGCCGATTACCAGCGAATACCTCAACTACGACGAAGTTGTCCACAAGTTCGAACTTTACATGGACTGGATTACGCACTTGTACGTGAATACATTGAACTTGATTCATTACATGCACGACAAGTACTATTACGAAGCCGCCGAAATGGCACTCATCGACACCAATGTCCGCCGCACGTTCGCGACGGGTATCGCAGGCTTCAGCCACGTTGTCGATAGTCTTTCTGCCATCAAGTACGCCAAGGTGAAAGTCATCCGCGATCCGGCTACGGGCCTCGCGCAAGACTTCCAAATCGAAGGCGACTTCCCGCGCTATGGAAACGACGACGACCGTGCCGACGATATCGCCGTTTGGCTCCTCAAGACGTTCATGGCCAAGATCAAGCAGACCCCGACTTATCGCGATTCTGAACCGACGACAAGCATCCTCACGATTACAAGTAACGTCGTCTATGGCAAGGCTACGGGCGCCCTCCCGGACGGCCGTAAGGCTGGCGAGCCGTTCTCTCCGGGCGCAAGCCCAAGCTACGGCGCCGAAAAGCACGGTCTCTTGGCCTCGCTCAACTCTGTCGCAAAGATTCCGTACGAATACGCTTTGGACGGTATCAGCAATACGCAGACCATCAACCCGGATGCACTCGGCCACAACGACGAAGAACGTTCCAACAAGCTCGTGCAGGTGCTCGACGGCTACTTCGGCCAGAGCAGCCACCACTTGAACGTGAACGTGTTCGGCGTTGAAAAGCTGAAGGACGCCATGGAACACCCGGATAAGGAAGAATATCAGAACTTCACCATCCGCGTTTCCGGCTACGCCGTGCGCTTCATCAAGCTCACTCGCGAACAGCAGCTCGACGTGATTGCCCGCCAGGCACACGGCGTACTGTAATTCACCTCGCTCCGCGGAAATGACGAAACAATCTCGTCATTCCGGCCTTGAGCCGGAATCTGCAAGCAAAGCGAGATACGTTTAAAAAGGTTCCCCAAAGGGAGCCTTTTTTGTTTGCAACAAGTATCCCCACAGGGGCATTACATACTAAAAAAGAAAATCGAACATCTTAGTATGTAAAAAAGCCCCAAAATAGCCCAAAAGTTCATGAAATAAGCCCACATCGGGATTTAAACGTCCCAAATTGACTACAAAACACCTTTTCAGAGCAAAAAATTACATACTAGAATTCATAAATCAAATTTTAACATGCATACATACAAACTCTATAAACCGCAATTACATACTAAAATACGCCAAATACGATTTTAGTATGTAACAAAATCATGCCACGATGTAATTTTCGTTCTTTTGGCGGCGAGCATAAACGGATTCTAAGAATTGAATGACAGAATCCCTGTCGCGAACAAGCCCACGTTTATGGCTCAGGCAAAAACGCGTTGCCGCAAGCGACTTCAAAAGCGCAATCTGCTCGCCAAGAATCTGGACGTTATACACGTCGGGCGTTCCGTGCCCCACCATCGGGTAAGTCGCATCGCCTAAAAACACGTAATCATCGACAATCAACGCAAGCGAGCCTTTGGCATGGCTGTTCGGCATCGGCAAAATCTGGATTTTCACGCCATCGTCAAACGAAATCGGCGACGTCACGGCAACCTTTTCACGACCCGCGACCTCCCCCACAACTTTCGACGCATAGGAACCAAGATAAACAGCATCGAAATCGAGCGAAACTTCGCCCTGCACAAAGCGCACAAGATTCAGCAGATGATCGCGATGGAAATGCGAAATGACGATGTTCTTTTTGAGCGGAATTGCAACTGGTACAGCGCTTTCGCTGTTTTCAAGAGAGCCGCGAGAATCTTTTTCGAGAGGCTCCGAGCCCACGGGATTGCGCGGCAACGCATTTATAAAATTCACCGCCTCGTCACAGGCGCCCACGTCAAAAATCCACCAAGCGCTATCGCCACGAACAGCAACGACATCCGCACTCAGCGGGTCGTATGACACTTGCAAATACTGGATTCTATCGGTAAGCTTTATGATTCTTGGCACGGCGCCAAAGATAGAAAATTTTCCTTATTCCTGTTCTTTATAAACAATATCGTAAACACCCTTGAAATTTAGATATTTTACACCAATATACTCTACAGGAACTTTTATCCTATAATCGGCAAAACAAAGGCAATTATGCTCAGGCACTTGCGGATCTTCTGGATAATATTCGAAAAAGTCATGAACAAACAATGTATCTTCCTTGCGTTCCAGCTTGACATCTGTTACATGCCCAAATTCTCCACAAATCGAAGTTGTATTAATCGTAAAGGTCGCTGAACCGTCTTCGTTCATCACGAAATCAACGGATTCATCACCCCATTCAGCTCTTTTTGCCAAATGACCGCCACCACACGAACCTTTCCCCACCTCATAATCAGAGGATTTTTGCGATTCCGTGTTCAGGCTTGCAGAACCGCCTGCGCCATTATCAACACCAGAATCATCAGAACAAGCGGTAAGCATTGCAAAAGCAACAACGGTCACAATCGAGACAAATAATGATTTTTTCATAAAGAGTTCCTCCTCATCACTCCTTTAAATATAGATGAAACAGCCATCAAAGCGACGCATATTTTCAAACAATATCGCACATTAATCCGCTGCGACCGCTTTTTTTTTCGGAGTTTGTATTATATAGAGAAAACGGCTCACCGCTAGGATTCCTTTTTTTATGCAAAAAGCACATCATGCGGGCGGGGCCCCAGCTCGGAGTGGATGCTTTCAGCATCAGCAATTACGGCTCAGCTATGTTTGCACAAGTGCAACCGCAGCATTCGCCTTTGATGCTTTTGACGCCTACGGCGTCAGCGGCTTCACTCGGTTATGCCGGTCTGCAAGCAGCCCGTCGCAACACTCGTTTTGCACGCTACTGCGAAGAAAATACCTTGGCCAACGCCTCCATTCTCACGACGAACAATCATTTTCTTCAAATTATTTGACTGTTTATCTCGCATCGTTTAGACCTATGCATAAAATCACAGACTTTATTCTGTAATACGAAATAGCACTTTAATGCAGAGCAAGACTTTTTTATTTTTACACTATGACTCTCGGAAGAATCAACAAACTCGAAACATTCGGCTCGGTCGATGGGCCGGGAATCCGCTTTGTCGTTTTTACGCAGGGTTGCCCCATGCGATGCAAGTTCTGCCACAACCCAGAAACTTGGGATTTCGGGAATAAAAGCCCAAACGGAGCGGACAATGGTTCGTTTGTAATTTCCGCCGAGGACTTGCTGAAAAAAGCCTTACGCTACAAGCCCTACTGGGGAACCGACGGAGGCATCACCGTGAGCGGTGGCGAACCTCTCGCACAAATCGACTTCATGATTGAATTCTTTGAGGCAGCCAAAGCGGCGGGCGTCCACACGTGTGTCGACACGAGCGGCGTCACATTCAGACCCACAGGCGAACCGTTTGCTAAAATCGAACGCTTGATGAAATCCACCGACCTCTTGCTCGTGGACATTAAGCACATCGACGCAGACGCACACAAGGAACTCACGGGCCACGGCAACGAAAACATCATCGAATTTTTCCGTTACCTCGACCGCATCCAAAAGCCCATCTGGATCCGCCACGTGCTCGTCCCGGGAAACAGCGACAACGACGAAGCCCTCACACGCACCCGCGACTTCATCCGCACATTAAGCAACGTCAAGCGCGTCGAAGTGCTGCCCTATCACGCATTTGCCCTCAGCAAGTACCAGGAACTTGGCATCGATTACGCGCTCAAGGACACGCAAACCCCCACCGCCGACCGCGTCAAGAACGCCAACGAAATCCTCGAAACCGCGAAATACACAGGCTGGAAAGAGAAGTAGGCAGTAGACGGTAGGAAGTAGGAAGGGATTGTTATACGAGAAGGTGATCCCGGCACAAGGCCGGGATAACAGCGCAAAAAAGGAGATGCCCGCTCGGAGGCGGGCATGACAATGCAAAAAGACGAGGCGCGTAGCCCCGTCTTTAAGTAAAGGTTTAAAAGCGAGCAGGACAAGGCGTCGAACCCCGAAGCTATTTAGCCTTTCCAAATTTCGCTCTATAAAAAAGGAGATGCCCGCTCGAAGACGGGCATGACATGATTGTTTGAGTAAAAAGTTTAATTTTAAATGAGATTTTACCTGTTAAGTAAAGGTTTAAAGGCGAGCAGGACAGTACCTTGCACTTTCCAGCAAGGGGGAAGAAACAAGTAAGACGAGGCGTCGAACCCCGAAGCCGTAGTAAACCTACGGCGAGCGGGTGAGCAACGACGTATTACGCAGTTTATTACCCCTTGATGGCGTCGCCCATCGAGAACATCGGCATATACATTGCAATCAAGAGGCCACCGACAGCACCGCCCAAGAACACAATGATAATCGGTTCAATCATACTCACGACGGCATCAACTGCGGCATCGACTTCTTCGTCGTAGAAGTCAGCAAGCTTCAAAAGCATGCCTCCCAAGTTACCAGTCTTTTCACCGACGCCGGTCATCTGAATCACCATGGGCGGGAAAATACCTACTTCTTCCATCGGCTCGGCAATAGACTTACCACCGGCAATACCAATCGATATCTTGTAAATGGCTTTTTCAACGACTTTGTTACCGGCAGTTGACGCAACGACCTTCAAGGCGTCCATCACGGACACACCCGCATTCAAAAGCGTTCCAAGTGTTCTCGAAAATCCAGCCGTTGCGGACTTAATCTGCAAATCGCCTAGCTTCGGAATTTTTAACGTAAACTTATCCATCGCAAATTGCGCCGCAGGTATTCGCATAATCATCTTATACGCAAATATAATGACAATCAAACCAATAAACAAGAACGCACCGTTATTACGTATAAAGTCAGACATGTTCATTACCACTTGCGTCGGTGCAGGGAGTTCTGCATCAAGGGCAGCGAACTGTTCAGCGAACGTCGGCACCACGAACGTCATAAGGGCAATCACCACGAAAATACCGACGATGATAACCATGACCGGGTATGTCAAAGCCTTTTTCACTTTGCGTTTCAAACGCTGGTTGTTTTCAAGCGTTTCGGCCAAACGAGCAAGGATTCCTTCAAGAATACCGCCCGCTTCACCAGCCGCCACCATGTTGCAATACAAGGAGTCAAAAACTTTCGGATGCTGCGCAAGCGCATCGGCCAAAGAAGAACCGCCGTTAATCGACTGTGTCAACTTATGAACAACATTTTTCAGTTCTGGATTTTCGCACTGTGCTTCGAGAATGTTCAAGCACTGCAACATCGGAAGACCCGCCGAACACATGGACGAGAACATACGCGTAAAGCGGGTAATGTCTTCGGTCTTGATACCGGAACCAATTCTAAGTTTGATTTCGGTCGGTTTTTTCTTTAAGCTCGTAATGACAAGACGACGACGGAGCAATAGAGCTTCGGCTTCGGCTTTATCCTTAGCTTCGAGAGTGCCTTCAAAGTTATTGCCTTGCGAGTTTTGCGCTTTGTACAAAAATTCTGGCATAGATTACACCCCTTCCTTTACAAACAACTGTTCCAACTGGTCCGGGCTAGACGAACGGGCAAGAGCGTCGAAGCGGTCCACCTTGTGGTTCTTGACAAGTTCGCACAAGCACATGTTCATTGTATTCATGCCGAACTTCTGACCGATTTCAATCATGGATTCAATCTGATGAACCTTGTCGTCACGAATCAGCGCACGGATACCCGGCGTCACGTTCATGACTTCGTATGCCATCACGCGGCCACCACCAATCTTTGGCAAGAGGGTCTGGCATATGACGCCCTGGAGCACGAACGAAAGCTGCGTACGCACGGTCTGCTGTTCGCCCTTCGGGAACGCATCGACCACACGGTTAATCGTCTGCACGCAGGAGTTTGTATGGAGCGTCGCAAATGTCAAGTGACCCGTTTCCGCAATCGTAAGTGCAGAACGAATCGTTTCAAGGTCACGCATTTCGCCGATAAGCACCACGTCCGGGTCCTGACGGAGAGCCATCTTGAGGGCCTGGGCAAAGCTGTGCGTATCGCTACCAACTTCGCGCTGGTTGATCATACAGCCCTGATGTTTGTGCAAAAATTCGATCGGGTCTTCAACAGTCAAGATGTGGTCGTGACGTTCCTTGTTGATTTTATCAATCATTGCGGCCAAGGTCGTCGATTTACCGGAACCGGTTGCGCCGGTCACAAGGACAAGTCCAGAGGGGCGGGTCGTAAATTCAGCCATGATCTTCGGAAGACCAAGGTCCTTGAACGTCTTGATGTCGAGCGGAATAATACGGAGCGCAAGCGCCACGCAGCCACGCTGCAAGTAGGCGTTCGCACGGAAACGCGCCAAGTTCGCAATACCGAACGAGAAGTCGCATTCCTTCTGCTGCTCGAAAGTCTTTTTCTGGACCTCATTCATCAAGCTGTAGGTCATACGCATGGTTTCGTCGGGCTTGAGCCTGTTCTCCCCGATCGGGGTCAGCTTACCGGAAAGACGAATAAGAGGAGGTGCGCCCGCCGTAATATGCAAGTCGGAGGCGCCACGTTTAACCATTTCTGCTAAAAGATCTTGAATGTTATATGCCATATACTAGAATATAATTTAAAAAGCTTGAAAATTTCATAAATTCTTTATGCAATGCGTTCTTCCACTTATAAAATACTCGTATGGGTAGGGGTAATTGTTTTTCTCGGATTCATTTTTTATGCATACGAGAGTCAATCCCGCTATGCCCAAAACTTCCCGGAGACGGTCGTGAACTTCCAGGCCGACAACGTGATGGGAGGGAAAACGGACTACGCAAGCGAAAAGGGGACCGCAACGCTCATTGTACTTACCGCATCATGGTGCCCGGCATGCAGGGCGGAAATCCCAACACTCAATAGTTTCAATGACGAGTTCGGACCAAAGGGCCTCAAGATTCTAATGATTGACGAAGACGATTCCAAGAAGGTCGCCCGCAAGTTCAAGAAAAGTCTAGGCATCCCGTGGACGATGCTGCATTGGAACTACAACGCTATCAACGCGCTCGGAAATCCAGGAGTTATTCCTGTAAGCTACCTTGTCGATAAGGACGACAAGATCCAGCACATCGATGTCGGAGCGATAAACGAACTGAGAGTCCGGCACGAACTCAAGAGACTGCTGGGGAAGTAATTTAGACGAAAGATCGCTTCGCTGATAGACGAAAGACGAGAGTAAAATAATGGCACTTCGTGCGTCATTATAGGGCGGCTTAGCCGCGATTTCCACTCTTTCGTCTCTCGTCTATAGGACCCAAAGGTCCGTTCTTTCGTCTATTCACGCTATCGGGCTGGGGAACAGTATTACGTCGGCGATTTCTTCTTTACCGAGAGCGAGCATGAACAGGCGGTCGAGCCCAAGTGCCACGCCTGAGCAAGCAGGCATTCCCGATTCAAGCGCAGCGAGGAAACGTTCATCCAGCGGAGGCAGAGGCTTGTTCATTGCACGACGGATTTCCAAATCAGCATTGAACCGTCGGCGCTGTTCCACAGCATCCGTAAGTTCCGTATAACCATTGCAAAGTTCCACCTGGTTCACGAAAAGCTCAAAGCGGCGAGCCCACGTATAGCCTTCCGCATCGACGTACGTCTGCGCAAGCGCCGCCTGCGATGGCGGGTAATCCAAGATGAACTCGGGACCGTTGCTTGCAAGAGCCGGTTCCACCAAGAACACCATGAGGTAGTCCCACCAGTCTTCGCGCGTGAGCGTTTCGCTCTTTTCGGGCACGGGAATCTCGTGGACGCGGCAAGTTTCTGCAAAATCAGTAAGCTTTTCGCAGAACGGATTCACTCCTGCGTAGTTCTTGAACGCGTCAATCCAGCGGGTGCGGCGTGCGTTTAGTTTAGTCCCAATAATCTCGCTCACGAGGTCTTCGACTTCGTCCATGAGTTTGTCTTGAGACATGCCCACGCGGTACCATTCCACCATCGAAAACTCGTTGTTGTGGTGGCCGCCAAATTCATCCTTGCGGAACGACTTTGTAATCTGGAAAATGTCACCGAACTTTGCAGCAAGCAAGCGCTTCATGTGAAATTCCGGACTCGTCATCATGAATCGCTTCGGGTCCTCAATCTCAAAGTAATCGAGTTGCGGATCCGTTCCGCCATAAGCCGAAAGCACAGGCGTCTCGACTTCGAGCGCATTACGACGAACAAAGAAATCACGGACGCGGGCCATCAGCGCTTGGCGCTTGACCCAAGTTTCACGCGAGCAGGTGGGCGCAAATGCGTCCAAATTCAAATTTTCCATTTTTAATTGGCTCCGGCTACACAACGGACCGCAAGATAGAAACTCGGATCTACGGTGATAGAGCCAACGTCCTTATCGGAAGCGAACATCGTACGGGCTTTACCACGAGAATCCGTATCGACGTCGGCGGTCCAGAAGTAAGCGCCATCACCCATCGTCGTGCAGACGCCACTTTTGTTCGCATAACCGCCAAACATGGCCGTAAACGCGTAGTCGTCGCTGCCGTTGCTCTTGAGTTTGAGAGCGGCCTCACGGGCGCCACCGGCATGTTCTTCAAGCTTTTTCCAGTCCGCATCGGTCGCAAGATGGTAGCCGTCCGGGCAAGCTTTTTTCGCAGCCTCTTGCGTGTAGAGGCGGCCAAACGCCTTGCAGTTTGCTTCATCGCGGTCGTAACACATCGAACCATCCGGATCGTTGAAGTTCAAGTTTTCGACGAACCAATCGACTCCGCCAATTTCCTTGACCTTGTAAACTTGTTTGTCACGCTTATCGACAAAATTCTTGAACACCGGGCAACGAGTGCTGAACCCTTCGGCAGAAAGAATCGGATCCACCTTGCCCTTCCAGGCCGTACAGAATCGGAACAGCTGACCGCCTGGGAGCGAAGACTTTTCAGCCTTGTGCTTGCCAGCCCAGCGTTTCACGTAATCCACGCCCGTCACAGCGGTATCGGGAATCGAGAGCACCTTGGCATACTTACCAGCGAGAGCCGCATACGTCCCGGCTACAGACATCGGAGCCTTCCAGAAGCCTTCTGAAAGTCCCGTGCGGAGAGCCCCGAAAACCGGCGAAGGCTTATAGACCTTAATCGTCTTATCGACCATCTGTTCGGGATTTTTCTTGCAGTTGACATCATGGTCTATCGCCATCAAGGAATTTGCATCGACCTTGCACTGGGCTATGCACTTGGTTCGTGCCGCACCCTTTTTAGGACAAGGTTTCCAAACCGTCGTATCGACACTCACAAGAGAAGGTTTTGCAAAAGCCTTGGTCTTGGTCGCCGCTTTCGCCACATCGTCAAGCGTCTTTAGAGCCTTGCCACTCCCCTTCGCGCCATCGGCGAGCAGATAATTGATGACACCCGTACAAGCGTTCGCGGCATTTGCCATACCGCAAACTTTTGTTCCAAATCCATACGCAAACTGGGACGGGCACGCCGCAAACGCTTCGTCCGGCATCTGCTTAAAAACTTTTCCATAAATATCGGAAGCCGTTTTTGCAGACATCTTACCGCAATAGATTTCTTCCATTTCACCGGAATTGACAATTTTCTTGACCTTTTTCCAGTTGTTCGAATCCACAGCCTTGCGAAGCGCTTCCTGCGCAAAAGCCCCCTGGGCCAAAACAACGGAACAAATCAAACCCGCCATAAAAAACTTTTTCATTTTTTCCTCTTCTAAAACTTTACTGGATCCTTCCCCCTTCAGGGTCAGGATGACAAATCCTGAGTCGGGATTACTCCATGAATAGTTTTAATATATTACGTATTATAACCAATCCTTAATGAATTAGCAAAAAAAATGTTGCACACTAATAATATTTTACTATTGCTAGCCACCAGTTAGGTAGGTTTTCTATCTTTGGCACCATGTTTAATGCAGAACTCACACGCAATGAATTTCCGATGCTGGTCGCTGGCGACAAGGAGCAAAAGCCCCTCGCCTTTTTGGACAGCACCGCCACGACCCAAAAGCCCGCCTGCGTCATCGACGTGATGGACGACTTTTACCGCGAGCACTACAGTTCCGTGAAACGCGGCGTCTATCGCCTGAGCGCACGCACCACAGAAGCGTTCGAAAAAACGCGCAAGGGCATTGCGAAGTTCATCAACGCCAAATCCGAAGACGAAATCGTGTTCACCCGTGGCACCACCGAGAGCATCAATCTCGTCGCCTGGAGCTACGGACGCAAGTTTTTTGAAGCGAACGATGAAATTTTAATTAGCGGCCTCGAACACCACGCTAACATCGTGAGCTGGCAACTCGTTGCCGAAATGAAAGGCGCCAAAATCAAGGTCATCCCCGTTTTGGACAGCGGCGATTTGGACTTGAACAAACTCCCTGGACTGCTCACTGCACGCACCAAGATGGTCGCCGTGACGCATGTGAGCAACTCCGTCGGAACGGTAAACCCCATTGCAGAAATCATCGCCACTGTTCGCAAACTCGCCCCGCAAGCGAAAATTTTGATTGATGCCGCCCAAAGTTCTAGCCACATCAAGATTGACGTGCAAAAACTCGACTGTGATTTTCTCGCGTTCAGCGGCCACAAGATGTACGGCCCGACAGGCATCGGCGTTCTTTATGGTAAGTACGAAGTGCTCGACAGCATGCCGCCCTGGCACGGCGGTGGCGAAATGATCAAGAACGTCACGTTCGAAAAGACGACTTACGCCGACGTCCCTGCACGCTTTGAAGCAGGCACGCCCGCCATTGCCGAAGTCATCGGGCTTGGGAAAGCCATCGAATGGCTGAACGAAAAAGGCATCGAAAACATCCGCAAGCATGAAGAACAAATTACGCAGTACGCACTGAAGCAACTCGCTGAAATTCCGCAAGTAAAAGTCCTCGGCAACCCGAAAGAACGCGGTGCGCTCATCAGCATTACGTTGGACGGAATCGCCGTCGGTGATGCAGCCATGATCCTCGACGAAGAAAACGTCGCCGTTCGCAGCGGACACCATTGTGCACAACCCGTCATGGACCGCTTTGGCGTCGATGCCACGCTCCGCCTGAGCTTTGGCGTTTACACGCTCGAACGCGACATCGACCGCTTTATCGCAGGCATCAAGCGCGTGATAAGACTATTTGCATAAAAGGAAACTGCCATTCTATAGTAAACGGCATTAATATTGTCCTTTAGCCTTTTGTCTCCCCGGCCACTGTGCCGGGGTCAACTTTTTCAAGAGAAATTACTTTTATCGTTCACTATAAGTGAAATGCAAACATTTGATTGCAAAATAACGATTTTTGATAACCGTTGGTTGCAAAATTTACAACATTATACTTTTCGAAAAATTCTGAGTGTATTTTAGCCTCCTAAACTTTAAATGGAGACTATAATGGCAAATAAATTCACACACGACCCATACGTTCGTTCAGTGCTCAAAGATCCCGCTCGCACAGCCGAACTGTTGCGACTCGCCGCACGCAAAAATTCAAATCTCGCGCAATTCCTCGCAACAGTGAATCTAGACACTTTGCAAGAAATCCCCGGCGCATACAGCGACACCGTTTCTTTCGGATATAGCGACTTGGCATTTACCGTAAAACTCGAAAGCGACGAACCCAAACAAGCTGAACTCCTCGTCGGAATCCTCGAAGAGCACAAAAGTTATCCCGACTACTCGCTTATGCCCTAGCTTGTAAAATACTGGTATGAAATCATGGTCAGGAACCAGAAAAACATTCCGACAATCGCTATCGTTCTGTACAACGGGCAGGACTCATGGAAAATCGAGAAACAAGTTATGTTTCCAAATTACCCTGAATACTACCACAAAATCGGACTCCCGTTTATTTTGGAAGTAGTGGACGTCAGCGATATTTTCAGCGATGACGAAATCTCGAAAATTTCGCCTAAGATTGCACTTGCACTAGTTGCGTTGAAATACGTCTTTTCAGGCGACAAACTCAAAAAATATCTTAAGCCAGCAATCGCCGGACTCAAATCACTTCCCAAAAGCGAGGCAGAGGACTTTCTCGCTCAAACTTTTATATATTTGCGTAAGTGGTTCAACGACGAAGACAAGGAGCAGTTCAAAATGGATTTCAAAAAATGCAGCGAAGTTTACGGCTACAAGTCTATCGAAGAAGTTGAAGAAGAAGAACTGGAAGAAAAGTTTCAAGAAATCGCCAAAGGATTAATTGCTGATGGCGTTCCCGACCAAATTGTCATGCACCGGTTCAACTACACCGAAGATAAAATTTTCCAGCTAAAGGCGGAACTTGCTACAGAATCGGCAAAAAGCAAACTCTAACCAATAATAAAAATGGCGGGGTTCAAATCCCGTCTTGTGCATTTTAACCCACCCAGTTTTCCTTAAGCCATTTGCAGAAGAATTCGCAAGAAGTGAGACCGTTTGCCTTGCCGTACTTAGCAGGCATTGGTTTGTTCCAATGCGGGCTTGACGGATGCATCGTGTAAATGTAATCCTCGACTCCGTGAGATTTCGTCCAATCCCAAAGATGGCCGCCGAAATACTTCGGGAAATCTTCGCTCTCGGCACAGGCACACGCTTTTGAACTCAAGAAAACAATCAAATCGGGCTTCAAGATTTCGAGCACTCGAATGAAATTCTTGATAGCATATTCTCGGTCTAAATCCTTGCCACCATAAGAATTCCACAAATCTTCGATGCTCTGACGGTCATCTGCCGGACGCAAAAAATAATTGAGCGAAGCCACCTGCCGCCAGCCATTTTCACCAGTGGGTAGCACAAGATTCAAGCAACGATCAATCTCTTTCCCGAAGCGACCACTTTTCCATTCGCGAGTGTCGCGGGTATTACACCAGTCCTGTTCTTCTTGATTCAGCACGGGAGTTCCGTTGTACCACGCATTTGCATTATGATGAACAATAGAGCCCTCCGGAACGTAATGACTTTCGCCGACAAGCAAAAGTTTCTTGTGTTTCGGAGAATCGTAATCACGTCCTACAAACGGAAGCATGTAGGGGTGGGAGGAGTAGAAATGGAGGGAAAGAAGGGAGGAATCGTAAGAGATTGACATTGGATAGTTTATTTCTTGAAAGGGCTTAAAATTGAATCAATAACAGGGATTGCGTTTTGAGACGTTACTTCATTTGAGCCACAAAGCCTCCTTTTTCTTAAACCACCACTTCAGCATCCTGAACATTGTCATGAATCCACTTGTCGTAGCGAGCCTTGTATTTTTCAAGCGATTCCATTTTGTTGCGTAAATTGTTCAACTCACATTGCTGTTCACTGATTTTTTTCATTAAATCACTATACGATGGTGCTAAATTTTCAAAGTAAACCGAATCCCGCATCAACTTACTGTATTCCGCAAAAACATCATTTATAGCATTCTTTATTTTTACTTTGATTGAATTCAATTCTTTTTGATTTTTATACTCATTAAACCAAGACCATGCCTCCATAGCGACAGCTATAATGGCGGGAGCTTTCTTTAATACATCCGCAAATCTTCCGGCCCATACATTTAAAGACTCTGCCAATTTTTTTGCTCCCCACGGCTTAAACTTGAAACCTTTGGCAATCACATTTCTTGCAGCCTTAACCATTTCACCATTGACATTGATTTTTCCAAGATGTTTAGCACCTTCGGCACACCCTTTTTCTAAACTTTTTTTTACAGTGTCTTCTAAGACTTTATTCGATTCAACAAATTTACCCTCGAAGTCAACTTTTTTGTTCATCATGTCAAACGCATTTTGGTTACTTGCACCGCATTCGTCAAAGATATTTCTAATATTTTTTTCTAAAACCCAAAACGTCACCTCACTTTTTTGAGTTTCCTTATTAGGTTGAACTCCAATTTCTTGTTCAATAAATGAACCAATTGTTTCTAAGTTTGCACCATTGATTTGAGATAACAACCTATTAAATAATTCATCAAGTCTAGCATTTGCATTTTTTTGATTTATTATCAAATCATTTTTCAAATGGGCTGAATCTTCTTCCATAGATTTGAGTATTTTTTCGGACCTTTGTATTGCATCCTTTATAGGCTCATTTCCATTTTCAATGACCTGACAAGCAGAATCAAGCATTTCTTTGACAGAATTTTTAGATGCCATCTCTTTAACTTTTAGCACATCCGTATTTTCTATGACATCATCAACAGCCTTTCTAAACAAGTCAATATGAGAACGTTTTTTGTAATCTTGCCATTTTTTTAGCCATTCGCTTATTCCCTTGCTTTTAGGATCCGCGGATATACACACAATCTTAAGTTTTCTTTCTTCATCTGGTGTTAAGTTGATAGCGGAACGCAATCTTCCGATTAAATTCTGTTTTTTTATTTCAGCACCACGGGCATAGTCCTCATCATCCAGCATGTCAACATTTGTTTCGTCCATTTTGTTAATAACAAATATAGTCGAATCCAGCTTTTTCAAATCACGCAGAACCTTACGTACTATTTCTACGTGACTTTCTTTAAGTGGAACGACGGCATTGCATAAGTAAATAACAATATGAGCTTCGGAAATATAGTTTTTCGTGATGTCTGAAAAACGAACCATTTGCCCATTAATCTCTTTTTCCTTTGATCCGAAAAGCCCCGGAGTATCAACAATCTCAAATCCTTTTTTTAGTCCAAAGGGGCGATACACTTTAATTTCATCTGAAGATTCATCAGGATCTATTTTCATATCATCTTCAAGTTGACCGAGCAATCCCGCAATAGCAGAAGTTTTTCCATCGGAAAAACTTCCCAACATTACAATCTTGATTACGCCATCATCAACGACTTGTTTAATCCTGTCAATTTTATCAAGAATCGGTTGAAAATCAAAACCAAGTTCAAGTCCCTGTTTTACAATATCTTGAAGTGAGCTTATTTTTTCCAATACTCTTTGCTTGAAATCGTAACTTTCCATTTTTTCCTCAGAAAATTTTAACCTGTTGGAATTTTGTTTTTAGGTCACTTATGACCGATTGAATTTGTTTTACCGTTTCTAATTCTGTTTGAATTTTTTGATCTATAATATTTTTTTGTGAGAGAACTTTGTCCTGCAACTGTTTTGCCAATTTATCTAATCTACGTTTTAAAACCTCTTTTTCATCAGCAAGATTACGTTTTGCAATACATTGGGCTTCTCCTAAGCCCCCATCGCCAAAAGCAGCTTTCTGACCAACATAACTTGCCGCACCAACAACGCCACCAACCACAGCACAAACAATGTTCCCAACAATAGGAACTGCCGTTCCTATGGCTGAGCCTGTCAAGGCTCCGCCACCAGCTGCTGCAGCGAATCCTCCAACATCACTCAGTTCGACATCCATTTTTTCAAGAGCGTTTGAAAAGTCAATTCTTATACCATCTTTTATTTTTACTTGCGGAGGCTTTAATAAAAGTGAGTCAAATCCGTCAAAAATTTCACTTTTTCGTTTGACATAATCGTTCCAACTTGTAATTTCTGTATCAATAACAGTTTGTAAACCATTTTGGATATTTTTTGACAATTCGTCAATACATTTGGCCAAATCGTCTTTTTTATTTTCTGAATCTTTTAAAATAGTATTTACGTTATTTTCAACCACATCAAATTTGACATTAATCAAAGAGTTTATTCTTGTTGTAAAATTCGAATTGGTTGTATCTGTAATTGACTTGAGATTTGATTCAAACTGTTCTAGTTGAATTTTGTATTGATTCGTTTCGGTTTCTTTTAAAATAGTCTCTATTTCCTTCAAAATTTCTCTTTTAAAAGACCGTACTTTCAAAATGTTAGAACCTGCAATTTCGTTAGAAAAATTTGCAGCCTTCTGCTCGACCAAGTTTATCAATGTCTGAAATTGACTGAATTTCAGAATATTATCAGCAGATCCAAAATATTTTAGAAATTTTTTTTGGGGACTTGCCAAATCATCCCTACTTGGAGCAAATGATGCTTTTGCACACATTGCAAGTAGAGCTTGTAGCGAGACATTACCTTTGTAAACATCCCCAAGGCAATCTATAAAATTGGCTTTTATTTTACTTTCAATTTGAAGAACTCTATCCGTAAGCAAAGTTTCGCGTTCTTCAGGTTCGTCATAATTATTGACATTTCCGCGTACATTGAAAATAGAGTAAACCTGAACCCAATCACCTAAATAGGATTTTATTTTTTGAGCAAGGGTTGATTCAAGAGGCTTATCGTCACCATGAACATAAAACACGCAATGTGATTTGCTCAGAGCTTTTTCGATACCTTCCTTGAATTTGGGTTCATTACCCTCAATGCCGGGGACATCAATCAATATAAATGGGCAACCATCAATGGACAATTCATATTCGTTGTAAACTTTTGTAAAATCAGAACTACCATCACCAACAATACAACCATCAGAATTTTGCTCTCTGCCAGAATCGAAAAGTATTCGAAATGTTTCAATGACCGTACTTTTTCCAGCATTAGTTGTTCCAAACAAAGAAATGACCAATTTATCCCAGTGCATGTTTTTTAAGGAACGTTCCATTACGTCTTGAACATTTTGGAGTTTCCCATCTAGCGAAGATGCCAACTTATTTTTAAGATTCTTTGATTGTTGATTAGCACTGACAAAACATTTCACCCTATCTGAGGCATTCTTTATCAAACCAATCAATTCTCTATATTCGTTTTCAACAATTTGACGATTATTCACAGAGAGTCCCCGTGATAAGGTGAAAATGATTACAATTCTGCAGGTCTATGCCAAAGTAAAAGGTTCGTCTGCAGCAGAATCGCCATTGATATATTTCTTGCGCAGGGCAGCAATCTGAATTACTGCTGGTATGGTAACCCTATAAGCAGGACCCGCAATATCAACTGCAGTCCAAAGACCTGTCACAATCCAGCCGATAGGGCCCGTAAATGCGGCCATTACTCGTGTTAACGCAGCATTTCCTGCAACGGTCAAACCTCGACCAATTAATATTTTTAGAACGGCATTGACAACAATCAGAGTAATCTGGTAAGACATAAAACCACCAGCTACAAAAGCTGCTTGGAAAATTCCTGTTAAAGCTTCTGCAGTAATTCCGTCCGTATTTTTCAAGCCTACATCCTGTGCCAATTTACGCAATTCTTCGGGACTCATCTTTTCTAGAGCGTCCGCAATAATTTTCATTAACAAATTATTTTCAATTTTTTCAGCACTGGAATTTTTATTGTAGTTGACTTTCAGCTTGTCGCATACATCCGTCAGAACTTCTTTGTAAAGAACCCCTTTCCCACCACGGAAAATAGTTACAAACGAATTCGCTCCAAAGCATTGAATTTCAGCTGCAATTTCCTGCCAATACTGATGGTGGTCAGGCTGATATCGTTTATATTTTTCGTTCATCGTCAACTCTTCTGTTAGACGATCCGAACCATCCTTGTCTTTTATCAGACAATAAACCAAATCGTTTAAATCCTCAGATTTCATTTGACCGAGAAATTCAAGGTCACAGTCTTCACGATATGCCATTTTTCTCCTTTTGTTAAAAAGTTCAGCGTTTATTCGTAGGTTCTCACATTACCGTTAAGTTTTGCCGTTCTTATGAAAATACATTCATCCAGCGACAACAGAAGTCATCTGTTTCCCATCAGCAAGTAACAGATCAACATGAGATCCTATTTTTCATTAATCTAATCAAATTTTTACAGGGAGAAACACGAAATATGAGATTTTTGCCGAATTTTCGCGAATCAACCTCATCTCATCTTCAAAATCAAGAAGATAGTCCGATTTCCAAATACTTTTCCAAGGTCGCGGCAACACGCAACTTTTGGGCATATTCCATCAATTTCGAAATATTGCGTTTGGAGCCGCGCAAATATGTCTTGAGAATTTCGGCACAAACATCAAGGCCGATTTTGTTGCGATATTTCACAGCGTCGCAAACAGAACGCTCCAAATCGGTGACGCGAACAAGAGGCCCATGAACAGAAGCTTGTTCTATTCCGAAATTCAGCAAATGATCCGACCAAAAATACAGCATGACTGGAGGAAATTCCGGCAAGACGACCTTTCGCTTGCGAGGAATGGCAATACAGAAGGCGTTTGGAATTTGCGTCGTCAATTCATAATGTTCCCAAGCGGAATACATGCACAGCACGCCGCCGGGCACAAGAGCATCAATATCAATCATTACATCAGCAAGAACGTCGGCTTCTGCAAATACGCCCGGACGCAATCGACACATTTCGCCGGATTTCACCTTTTGCAGGATTTGGTGATATTGGTAAGCGTTCATGTTTTCACGAACGAGCATCCCTTCCAGAACCTTTACTTCTTTTCCATCATATTTTGCCATACTCACAATATAACAAATCTACGGCAAATTCACAAATACGCCGTAGAAATTTAACATGAGGTCAAAACGAAAAATCTCAAAAACGCTCATTTAGAGAGTTATACCGCAAAAAAGTGCTTATAATTCTCTAAATCTCACTTTTTTTAGCACATTTAGAGAGTTATAGCGTGTTAATAGCCTTTTCAGTCTTCAACATGGACTATTTCACAAATATCCAACCCGCGATAAGTTGTGCCGTTGACGAAGCCCTCGTAATGGTTGTGGTAATGACCATAAAACCAAAGGGGCGGCTTGACTTTTTTCAAGGCGTCATCGAGATAGCGGCGGGTTTCTAGCACCTGTTGCCAAGTGATTTCGCGTATGTGAGACTCACGTTGGAGCGCAGGAGCGAATGATAAAGGGGCTTCGTGCGACACGATGATGTCAACGGAGTCAGGAAAATTTTCGGTAATTTGAGTCGGAGCTTCATCTGCCCACCAAATGCGTTTGGATGAACCGAATCTGATAAGAGCATCGTTTTGCATTCGACGAGATTTTCTCGTGAGCGGATCGATCAGGTCGATGTCCGTTGAAACAGCTCCGCCAATGGGATAGATTCGTTTGCCACAAAGTTCAACAAGGCGATGATCCGGCAAAAAGTGGAGTCTTTCGAAATTATGGGAGCCATCGAAAAACGCGGGGTCATCGTGATTGCCACGGATAGTGTATAAGCAGATGTCGTTTGCATCGAGTGATGCGCGAACTTCGCGATAGCGAACGTCCATGGAATTGGGGCGTCCAAAACCTGCTCCGAAATCTCCGACTACGAGGATATCAGCACATGCGATTTTTAACTCATGTGTTGCTTTCCAAACTAGGCGATTCAATTCGCCGTGAATGTCACCGCAGATGTAGAGTTTTCTTTCGCAAGACATTGCTTTTAATCTAATTGAATGGAGATTCCCGGTCAAGCCGGGAATGACGAAAGTGAGGATGGATTGCCGCGTCGCCTTCGGCTCCTCGCAATGACGTTTCCATTCTACATCCCCAACAGGTTCGTCGCGAGTTTCACCATGGTTTCTTTTTCTTCGGGTTTGCTTTCGGCGATGAGGAGCGTCAGGGCCACGAGGGTTCCGTCGGCAATATTCTTCGAGCCATCTGCTTTGTAGAGGATTCCGTTCCGCGACAAGAACCAAAGAAAAACGAATGCGGCGATACGCTTATTTCCATCCACAAAAGAATGGTTCTTGATAACCAAATAAAGGAGCATTGCGGCCTTGATTTCTGCAGTCGGGTAAAATTCTTTGCCATCGAAGGTCTGATAGATTTGTCCGAGCGAGCTTTTAAACGAGGCGTCTTTCTCGGTACCAAAAATGTCGCTATCATTGAACATTTCTTTAAGGACAGCAATTGCATAAATTGCTTCTTCGTAGGTGATGCGTTCGCCAACAGTGGCAGCCGAACTTTTAGGGAACGCAAGCTGTTCATGGTCATAACGGTCGAGTGTTTCGAGCGCGGGCCTAAAGTCACGAATGACATCTGCAATTATTTGTTTTTCCTGAATGTTCATAGAAAATCCTTTTTTAAGTTTTATTACAGTCATTTACGAACAATCCCGGACACAACGGATTGAACATGCGAAAGTTTCTGCATTTCGACGGCTTTCAATATGTGCACTATTCGTAAAGTTGTACAAAACTATGCGATATGTCCAAAAATCAAAATCATTCGCAATCCAGAATGAGGCAGATTTCCATTGTTCTACGAGTGCAAAATCTTGTATATACCCTGTCGGCAATGCCGAAAAATGGAATGGATCCGCTTTTTCGTCAGGCGCGCACCCGCAAAGAAAATCGTCATCCAGTTCCCAATCGTTTGCTGACTTCAAAAACTTTCCTGCAGACGCAAAGACGATATCATTCACGATATCATCTGTACGCAAGCTGTGAATATTTCGAAAGAGGCCTATCCAATCTTTTAATGACGGGATTCGCCAACCATCAGGAGCTAATCTGTCAAAGTCCTGCAAAAAGTACAATAGCCCGTATATTTTCGATTTTGATTCACTGCAACAAAAGGGAGCAACAGCACCCTCACTTTTGTAGCGCAAATTTTCGGCCATCCAAACTTGATTTCCGATTCTTACTGTTTTGTAGGTTTCATTATCGCGTCTATCCGTAAAAGAGTCCATAGTGCACCTGTCCTAAGAAATAGTTTCCATTTCAATATAGCACCACCACACGACAAATACTGTCGTGTGCCTTCCACTCCTCAAAAATTTTTTCAATAAAAAACAAACCAACAGGCGACATCTATTGTCGTCTGCTTTTTATATATTATAAAGTGATTCCAGGAGGTTTTATGGAGAATTTGACTCGTGGCGAGCGCATGGTGCGTATTTTTGTATTTCTGTTGGCGCACTATAACAACCATTATTCCATAACGGAAATTATGCACAATATGGACATTCCCGAAGGAGAATTGCGTAGTGTGCAACGAGACATGTTGGCGCTTATCGATATTCCCGGCGGATATATCGAACGCCATACGGAATACGGTAAGATTTATTATCAGGCAAATGTTCCGAAGGCAGATAAGCTTGTATTCCCTGAATTTAGCGATACTTTATTGCACCTGGTTTTCTTGAAACGTATTGCGAATATTTATCCGGCCTCGGCTTCGCTTGTTACCGATTTGACAGCACAGATTAGCGGGAACCTCCCGAAGAAATCGCAGGACACGCTTTCGCAACTTTCATCGGCGTTGAGCAACCGCATTCTTTTTATGGGGTCGGCCCCTGGGGTTGATGAGAATTCGACAAAAAACTTGTACACTATTCTGCGGGCGATTCGCGAACACCGAAAAGTTCAAGTGCAATATACGGACAATTGGGGCAATGTAACGGACAAGCCTCGCGTGCCTTTGATGGTCGTTGTGCATCAGGGCGACATCTACATTGGATGCGTATCGCAGAGTCATCTAGGAAAGACTTATGCTCTAAAGCTTTGCCGTATTGAGTCCGCAAAACTCACGCGTGAACAGTTTGTGGAAAATCCAAAGGATGTCGAATCGTTACGGGCGAGAATCCGTTCAGGAGCGCTTTTGCTCGGGGAACAATCTCCGAAATCCGAAGAAGTTGTCATCAAGTTCCAAAAGCAGATTTGGAATACGCTCAAGGAACGTCCTTATCATCAATCCATGCGTATCGAAGAACGCAAGAGTGATTTGCGCGTGACGATGAAGGTCGAGGTAAACGAGATGCTTAAGCAATGGGTGATGTTCTTTGGAAATATCGCAACGGTGGAAAAGCCGCAGACATTGCGATCAATGATTCTTGATACAGCGAAACAGTTTGTGCAGAAGTACGAGGAATAGCTTTTACTTTATCCTATCTCCGCAGAATTCCTGGCGGCCGCATTTTTGGCAGTGTGCCCCCATCCAGAGCGTGTCAAATTGTTCGATGGCGGCTTCGACGATTTGCGGGTCGTTGGTGAGGATTCCCGCTTCGAAATTGCGGCGTTGGGAACTTTTCATTCCGATGCCGGCGCCTGTCAAGTTTGCTGAGCCGATGTAAGCGGTTTCTAGATCGAAGATAATCATCTTGAAATGGACTCGCGGGCACATGACGCGTTCCAGGTCTGTCGCTAGGATGCGATAGCGGTCGAAATCTTCGCGGAAGTTCGGGCCGGGTTCCTTCGCGTGTACAAGCCGCACACCGACGCCGCGTTTGAGAAGTGCCGCCAACTGGCCAAGTAGAGGAATCGACTCGCCGTCTTGTTTTACGTAGACGTCCTTGATGTCGGCCGTTCCGATCCAAAGCGTTTCGCGAACGGAAGTGATTCGCGAGATGACTTCGGAATAATGTTCTTCGTTGGCGATGTACTTGGTGAAAATCGGCATGGTTTGAAATATACTAAAACAGTACGACATCTTCTGTCGTACTGTTTTAAGCAAATCGAAGTTACCTTAGTAAGATAAAGGAATCAATAGATGAAAGGGCATTGGGACACCCACCTTCGACGGTTGTCCATGCTTTTCATCAGTAGATGAAAAGCATCTCACGATACTTCGGCAGAGGCCAGAGTTCGTCGGGGACGATTTTTTCGAGGCCGTCAACTTCCTTGCGGAGGGCCGCAATCGCATCGACGATACCCTCATGGAGCCCATCAAGCGACTTTTCCATTACTTCAATTGCGCTAATCAATCGAGTCATACCTTCGCCGATGCTCTTGGCATAACCATCAAGCCCAGGGAAGCCTTGGTTCAGCGCCATTTCATTTGTCTTGAGCGCTTTGGAATACGCTTCGACAACGCGCGGCAAAATGACATTCTTCGCCATGTCGCGAGCGACTTCCCCTTCGATGTGAATACGCTTGTGATAATCTTCGCTATTCACTTCGTAACGCGAGACCATTTCGGCACGGTTCATCACGCCATACTTTTCGAAGAGGGCAATGTTTTCTTCCTTTGTCAGCGCCTTGAGCGCTTCCATCGACGTGCGGATATTCGGGAGGCCGCGTTTTTCGGCTTCTTTCACCCATTCTTCGGTATAGCCGTTGCCATTGTAAAGGATACGCTTGTGTTCCTTCACAATCTTTTGCAAGATTTTTTGCAGACCCGTATGGAAGTTCTTGTCGTCCAGTTTTTCGAGTTGTTCGGCAATCATGTCAAACGCTTCGGCAACAATCGTGTTCAGAACAACGTTTGGTTCAGAGCAGCTTTGACTAGAACCCGGTGCACGGAATTCGAACTTGTTCCCTGTAAACGCAAACGGCGAAGTTCTATTGCGGTCGGTAGCGTCACGCGGGAGCGGCGGGAGCATATCGGAACCGAGCTTCATGGCGCCCGCTTGCTTGCTGGATCTTGGCACGCCTTGTTCAAGCTGTTCAATCACGTCGGTGAGCTGGTCGCCGAGGTAAATGGAGATAATTGCCGGAGGAGCTTCGTGTGCGCCGAGACGGTGGTCGTTACCGGCACCTGCGCAGGTCATGCGGAGCAAATCAGCATGCGTATCGACGGCATACATGATGGCGCAAATGGCGGTGAGGAACACGGCGTTTTGATGCGGGTCCTTCCCAGGATTGAGCAAATTGCCCTTGCCATAAGAAATGCTCCAGTTGTTGTGCTTACCAGAACCGTTCACGCCAGCAAAAGGCTTTTCGTGCAACAGGCAAACAAGACCGTAGCGGTCGGCGACATTCCTGAGCGTTTCCATCACGAGCATGTTGTGGTCGCAAGCGAGGTTCACTTCTTCAAAGAGTGGAGCGAGTTCGAACTGAGCCGGGGCCACTTCGTTGTGGCGTGTCTTTGCCGGGATGCCAAGCTTCCACAGTTCCTTTTCCACATCGTTCATAAAGTTCAAGATGCGGCTCGGGATGCTGCCAAAGTAATGGTCATTCATTTGTTGGTGCTTTGCAGGCGTTGCACCGAAAATCGTGCGGCCGGATTGATACAAGTCCGGGCGTTGCAGATAAAATCTTTTATCAATGAGGAAATATTCCTGTTCGGCGCCAAGCGTGACCGTCGTCTTTTTCGGGCCAGCCTTGAAGCAGGTCATGAGGCGACGAGTCGACTTGGAAAGCGCTTGCAAGCTACGGAGGAGCGGAGTCTTCTTGTCGAGAGCTTCGCCAGTGTAGCTACAAAAAGCGGTCGGAATGCAAAGCGTGGCACCGTTGCCGTGGCGCTTGATAAACGCAGGCGACGTCGGGTCCCAAGCAGTATAGCCGCGAGCTTCGAACGTAGAACGAAGTCCGCCACTCGGGAAACTGGAGGCGTCCGGTTCACCGACAATCAAATTCTTGCCACTCAAAATCATAATCGCCTTGCAACCGGATGGTTCAAGGAAACTATCATGCTTTTCGGCAGTCGAGCCGGTCAAAGGCTGAAACCAATGCGTAAAGTGCGTTGCGCCGCGATCCATCGCCCAACGTTTCATGGCGTGAGCGACATCGCCTGCAATGCTCGGGTCAAGCGCGATGCCTTCGTCAATCGTCGCAAGCAACTTTTCACAAATATCTTTCGGAAGATAGGTGCGCATAGCATCGGCGTTGAAAACATCCTCGCCATAGAAATCGACGTTCACGGGAGTGGCGGGCATTGAGCTACCCACGGGGGACGTTGCGATATCGTAGATGGCCTTGTTACGACTATTATTCATTTTTTACCAGTCTTTTTTAAAAGTTATTACTCACACGTCATGCTGAGAGAAACGAAGCATCCAGTGCTGTTCTACAATTTTCTGGATCCTGCTCCTACGAACCTAACTCAACTAAGTCAACAAGTTGACAAGTTTCGTATATCGCTTCGTTCAAGATGACGGCAAACGGCTTTATTACCGACCTTTTGTTTAGTTGCGACAAAATTAGCAACGAAAATTGAGCTTTGCACTGTACAAAATCACCTATTTTCGCCCATTTTCATTACATTTTTGTAAAAAATCTTTATTTTATTACATTTTTGTAAAACAAAACCGGAATTATTTACTATATTAAAGCCGTTCATCTCTCCTAGAGCTGCGTCGGGTCGCCTAAAAACGGCTCGACGCAGCAACAGAGCGTTTCAAATCAAAATGGATATAGAAGCCCTTGAAAATACGACTTTCGCGGCCATCGTCGAGAAAATCCAAAAGGTTCGCAAGCGTAGCGAACTTCTAGAGAGCATTCAGGGGATTTTAAAAAAGAATTTCGAATCGGTAGAAGCGCTCCACGAAGTGGAATGCCAGAAAATCCGCAACATCATCGAAGGCATCCCGGGCGAACTCATCGGCAACACGCGCGAAATGCGCGAAGTGAGCAAACTCGTCCGCCAAATCGCCCCCACCGCAGCAACAGTCCTCATCCGCGGCAAAGCGGGCACCGGCAAGGAATACGTTGCGCGGAGCATCCATGAACTCTCGGAACGCAAAGGCGGCCCGTTTGTCGCATTGAACTGCGACGCACTCACCGAGGGAGCGAACTCTTTTGAAAGCGAACTTTTCGGCTTTGAGCGCGGAGCATTCACTGGAGCCACCAACAGGCACATCGGCAAAGCGGAACAAGCAAACGGCGGGACTCTTTTCTTGGACGAAATCGCAGACTTGCCTCTCCCAGCGCAAATCAAACTTTTGCAGTTTATTCAAGAACAAAGCTTCAAACGTCTCGGCAGCAACATTGTCCAGCCCTCCAACGTGCGCCTCATCGCCAGCACCGGCAAGAATCTCGAAGTTATGATGCAGAACGGGAAATTCCGCGAAGACCTTTATTACCGCCTGAACATTTTCCAGATTTCGCTCCCCGAACTTATACAACGCAAAACCGATATTTTACTTTTAGCGGACCATTTCATCGAAAAGATGAATTACAAATACGGCAAGAAAATTTTGCGTTTAAGTTCGCCCGCCATAGACATGCTCATGAGCTACCACTGGCCCGGTAACGTGCGCGAACTTGAAAACTGCATCGAGCACGCCTGCCTTGCGACAACCGACGTGTGCATCAACGCCTACGACTTGCCGCCCACATTGCAAACCGACGTCACCTCAGGAACGTCAGTGCTCCCCGAAGGCAACAGCCCACTTGCTACGCTCATGGACAGCTACGAACGCGAAATCCTAAGCGAAGCCCTCCGCCGTCACGACGGCAACATGAGCGCCGCCGGTCGCGACCTTTCCGTGAGCCCGCGCATGATGCTGTACAAAATAAGGCGGCTAGGAATAGCCGCCTCGAATTAAAGCATTGCGAATGACGAAACGCATTATTTCATGATAGTAATGCTGTACGGTGGGAGAACACCAGCAGCAGTTTCAAGCTTGCTCACCTTACCAGCCTTATATACATAAACCGCTTCGCTACTATAGGTACGGTCACCAATGTAAAGAGTGCTAGTTGCGGCATCAAAAGCAAGGCTGCCTTCAACGTCGCTCACGCCAGAAATAGACTTCACCGTCTTCGCAGAAAGATCCACTTGAACGAGCGGCACATCGCCATAGTTCTTGTAAATAGCGGCATAAGCAATGCCGTTCTTGGCATCAACAGCAAACGAGGAGATTCCGCCACCGAGTTTCGTGCCATCTACAACCGTCGTAGAAGATTTTTTGGCAAAATCGACAACTTCGATACCGCGAGCATCGTCGGCAAGAGTCGCACCCGAAGCTTCGTACTGGCCAGCAGAAGCCACATAGAGCTTGCCATTAGCAAAAGCCATTGCCGACGGGTTCACCTTTGCAAGCCTAATCGTATCGAGCAAAGAACCGTCATTGAGCTTGTACATAGCGAGAAGACCCGGATCCGGATAGCCTGCCGGCCAGCCAGCCACAGCACGGCGGAACAGAGCGAACAACGTATCGCCGCTCACTTCGAGATCGACAACGTTCGCAAATTGTCCTTCTGCCTTTGCGAAGTCATCCGTCTTAATGGTCTTGGTCACCTTGCCGTCCGCAACAGCAACCTTCACAATCTTGTTCGGACCTTCCAAGCCAACCCAAACTTCGGTATCATTAGCCTTCACGACATCACTCGGATTGTCGTTCGTTTCAAAAGACTTCTGCCATTTAATCTTTTGATTCTTTTGGTCAATCAGCACGATATTGTCTGCACCATATCTTTCAAGAACAAAAAGATTTTCACCGGCACTAATGACCTTGGAATCCTGATTCAACTGTATCGATTTCGCAGAAATCTTGCCATCTACAACCCAGCGGAGTTCGCCAGTCATGTAATCGGAGCCGAAGACATACGTTGTCACCAATTCTTCGCTAGAAGATGACTTCACGACGCTAGAAGAGGATTTAGCGACGCTGGAAGAAGACTTAGCAACGCTAGAAGAGGATTTTGCGACACTAGAAGAAGACTTCGCCACGCTGGAGGAGGATTTAGCCTTGACGGAAGAGGAACTCACCTTCTTGCTCGAAGAGGACTTTGCCTTGACAGAAGAAGAGCTCACCTTCTTGCTGGAGGAGGAATTCACTTTTTTGCTGGAAGAAGACTTTGCCTTGCTCGAAGAGCTTGCATCGTCATCGCTTGACGAGCTGACGAGATCAATTTCGTCATCATCGGCGGATGTGGCGCTATCCGAGCACGCTTGCATATAAAATGCAAAGGACGATGCCACAAGAAGAGAGAGAAGTTTTTTCATAGTGGTTCCTTTTTATGTTTTTCGCAGACGATGTGAATTACAAGTTTTGCAAGTCCCATTCTGCGCGGGGTTTAAAACCCCTGTGTTAATGTTAATTTGTATTCTCGACCCGGAGTTGGGAATGGAATATATGGATTTCTATAAGTTTCATCCGTCAAGTTCCGTAACGCAAAAACGAGTCGTGTTTTTTCAAAGGGGGCATAACCGAGCGAAAAATGGTGCAAATCTACAGCAGGCTGCTTGATGCGATTCGCCCGGTCATCATAAATATCGGTACGGTATTCCGAAGTCCACGTAAAATCAAAATGGTACGGCAAATCAAAGCGGGCTTCGGCGTAATACGAACGCGTAGGTTCATTCGGAAGTTGCTTACCGTTATAGTGCTTTTCTTTGCTACGGTCTTCGGGATCTTGGAATGTTGCTCGCAAAATCACGGAGAACCAATTTACGGGTTTGCTTTCTAGTTCTGCTTCGAGTCCACGTACATGCGATTCTCCGACATTCAGCGGTTTCACAAAGCCTCCGCTAATCATCCAATAAATGCCATTATCCAAAAATGTCTCAAAATATGTTGCACGAATTGCGGTACTGCTTTTTGGAATCATGTAGTAGCCGCCCACCTCAAGACGCAAAGCCGTTTCATCTTTCAAATCTGGATTCGAGAGCATTCCTGGATAAACGCCATAAAGTTCCATCAGTTGCGGGGCACGAACAAAACGTCCAAAGCTCAAATTTCCGCCATAGCGTGAATTCGGAGCATCATAACGCACAAAACCTCGTCCCGTCCATGAAAAATTGTTTGTTTCTTCCGTTTTCAAATCCAGCAACGAAGCCGGCTGCACAAACTTTCCACCATGAATATCGTCTATGGTAAAAGATGCCGACGATTCGCCGCCTACAGACAAGTTTTTATAGATTTCGTACGATACATCGCCAGAAACAGTTGTCGAATACCGAGTAAGATTCCATTTACCCGATGACGGACCCCGTTTTGAATAATAAGCCGCATCATACGACAAACGTACATTCGCCTCCAATCGGTCACCCGAATAATTAGCAACAACTTCTGGCGCAATGCTGTAGCCAGCCGTGCCGTAAACTTGCATAGTCGAAGATGCATATCCAATATGGTCGAGCGGATAATATGAATGCGAAGTCGCTTTTTCAAACTTGCCCGTCAACGAAAATTCCAACCACAGCCATCCTAAAAGTTGCGGCAATTCCGCACGATAAGTCGTTTGCGCAAATTCGCCTTTGTAGCCAGCGACCTCCGTCTGAGCGTCATCGCGTCCCGGATTTCCGCCTTCCGAGCGGCTAAAGTTAAAATTCAGTGTCGAGAACACGCCATTCGCATGCAGAACACGAGCTTTGGCAAGCCCGGAATATTCCGTAAACTCTGCATTTTTACGTTTATCTGTAAAATCATCATCGGGATTGTAAGGCGTTCCATTTTGACTCTCGAATTCGTAATCGTTGTCGCTATGGCGTGCAGACAAAGACGCACTCACCGAAACGCTATCCGTCAACCGGGAAAGCATCTGCGCAGCAGCCTCCCAGGTATTGTGGCTCCCATAACTTAAAAGTATGCGTCCCGATTTTTTTTCATCTGGCTGGAGAACCGCTTCGGCAGGTTTTGAACCTTTTGTGATAAAGTTGATGGCTCCGCCAATTCCACGACCGCCAAACTTCGCTGGTACACGATCTTTGTAAACTTCAATCTTTTCAATCTGGTTCAAATCTATCGAACCGAAATCGACCGCACCGCCCGACGCATCGTTCAGCGGAATGCCGTCCATGCAAACGACAATGTTCTTTGCCGAAACACCGCGAATGCTCACCGTCTGGAAACTCCCTACACCGCCTTGGCGGTAATATTGCACGCCCGGAAGCGCAGCCAAGACTTCTGCCGCCGAAAGCCCGCGGCCTTCCCAAGCGGTAGGCAAAACCTCGGCATAGCTCGAAGACGCCTGCAACGGCTTTTCTACGCTAGAAGTTCCATAAACCGACGACTCGCCTAAATCTTGAACAAATTCTTCTGACGAAGCAAAAACATTCGCCAACAGCACGGTCGCGAAAGCACGAACGTAATAACGACTGCAAGAACGAACGCACACAGTCAAACATCCACGCAACCGCGTGGCTATGCAAAGCGATGTCTTTCGCACCGTTTAACAACCTATGACGCAAAGCGTCTTTTATGCCTTACAGTTCTTCTGGCTCGGGGATCAATCTACTTCCAGCCCCTTCACACCCGCCTTTGCAGAACCGGCATTCCGTTTTTCGAAACTTCCGGCTTGCGACGAGCATTGGTTTATGCTGGTTTCGTCCTCCCTTACAGCGGCGAGACCGTTCCCGGCTTTCACGGGATTCTCTTATACCGCAATCATAACGAAAGCGATACAGCGTTTTACCGCATAAGGCATTACCTACGAAAAATATAGTAAACAATTCGGGGAGTCGTCATCCCCGCGGTTTCCACTCCGCGAGCACCATGCCCGCAACAATAGCCGCCGCGCCAATCAATGCGACGGCTGTTATTTTTTCGCCAAGCGCAATCACCGCCGTAATAATCGTCACAAGCGGAATCGCATAAATGTAGTTGCTAGCGAGGACCGTCCCGAGCTGTTTCAGCACCTTATTCCAAATGAGGTATCCGAACAGCGACGAGAACACCGTAAGGCAAAGGAAGTTGAGCGAAACGACCGGTTCCGCGAAATTTTGCCATGGAACTCCAAGAAAAAGCCCAGCACCCGCTGCATTTGGAGCAAAAGCCGATTCGCCCAGCATAATGATAATCGATGAGAGTGCGCCATAGAAAAACATCTTTCGCGTTATAAACAACGTAGAATATTTTTCATTCAGAGGACGTACAATCAATGAATAAATCGTCCACATGCATGCCGAACTGAATGCGAGCAAATCGCCCACCGGCGAAAGTTTCAGAATAAACTTTCCATTCAGCACCACGAGCACCATGCCGATAAACGTAATCACGCATCCGAGAATCTGCCGCTTGCCAAGGCGTTCGCTCTTGTAAATAAGCCCGCCAAAAATCATCGTCAAAAGCGGATTCGTGCAGACAATCAGCGACACATTGCTCGACGGCGAAATCGTAAGCGCCGTATTCTCCGCCCAAAAGTAAAGCGTGCAACCCGTTAGCCCGCACAAGCACAAGACCAGTTCGTGCTTCCAGTTTTCGCAACGGAATTGTTTATGCGTCATCGCAAGCAGCAGCAAGTACGTCACCACAAAACGTAGCGTAAAAATCTGCACCGCCGAAAAGCCGTGATTCAACAGCACCTTCGTGCTCACGAAACTCGTGCCCCAGAACGCAATCGTCGCTATAGCAAGCAAGTGCCAAAGAGCGAGGCCGCGAGAGCCATTTGCAGAAGATTCGGGAGCTGTAGTCGGAGCGGTTTTCATCAGGCGCAAAGATAGTTTTTTTCTAAAGCCGTCAATCTAGTTCCCCATATCGCACAGGTTCCACACTATTTACATCTTTATTCGATAAAAGGCAATCGATTGTTTCTTTCGTAGCCGAGGCGAGAACAACGGAAAAATCTGATGCAGCATTCTCGCCTTTGCAGGTTTTTACGATTTCTTTACAGGCGTTTATCGTAACATCTTCCCAGCACGCGACTACAATCTCGCCTGATCCATTGGTTTTATCCCAACCAGCGCTCTCGTAATCAAATTCCAATTTAGTCGTGTCATCGGCACTGAATGTGTTATAAAGCCCATCAATAATTGAATTGATTGTCGCCTTTTCAATATCCTTTTCTGATTTTGCAAGACAGATGGACATATCCAAGCCGTCATTACGGAAACGGGTACAAGACACCAATTCTACGCCAGCATCTTTAAGTTTTTCTTCTTCGGAAGAACGTGTCGAATAATCTTTTATTATCCAAAAACGCCCCGCAGTTTGCATCGCAAGCGTATCGTCATCTACCCTTTTGACAAGAGTTTCTTTACCACGTGAATGATAGATAATACCATCTGCTACAGACTCATCGGCATCGAACGCATTATACATGCCATCAATTAAAGACATAATGGTTATTTTCTCAACATCTTTGTCTGCATTCATAAGACACAAATACATATACGAATAATAGCCATCCGGATTACCGCTCTTTTCAAAGAGGCCATTAACGGAACCACTGTAGCAACGCTGCTTGTGGATTCCAATTTTTTCAAGGGATTTTGTTTCAGTCGCGTCGAGTTCACGAGTCATCAAAAGCCAAAAACGTCCGGCAGATTGATTTTTTTCAGGATCATCATCGAGTTTTGTGATTATCTCTTTTTTGTCGCCGTTTTTTACCACAAGCCCTACAATTACCGAAGACGAACTCAACATTGAACTCCGAACGCTTGATGAAGAAAGGGCACTCGAAGAATACGCCCCTAGAGACGAAACACCCTCGACAGAACTGCTA
The DNA here is from genome assembly GCA_946415675.1 of uncultured Fibrobacter sp. GTDB lineage: Bacteria > Fibrobacterota > Fibrobacteria > Fibrobacterales > Fibrobacteraceae > Fibrobacter. Next base: position 21,542 of record CAMKTL010000007.1, on the reverse strand, counting down.
GAAGCCCCCTCGCTTTCTCCGGTTGTAAGGCTACTCGAAGATGTTATCGCCTCAGAAAACATTGCTCTGTTCGATTCAGGCACCGTCAAAAAATCACTCGACGACGGAGAATCATCCCCGCAAGAAGCAAAATAAAATGCAAAACTGAATAGAGAAATTGCGAGTTTAACTTTCCGCATACGGTCTCCTTTTCTTGTTTTAATATACAAACTATAGAGATAAAATGAAAATCCGTGATAAAGTCCAAAGGGGCAAAAACCCGTTTGTCATATAGTTTAAAACTATCACTATCTATAACTTTTACCTAATTTTACCAATACTTTCTGTTTTTCCGCCATTTTTGGAAATCTTTTTACTAGACCACGCTATAGAATCTAACTATATTACACAACATAAAAATTTTATAAAGGATTCTAAAAAATGTCCAAGATCGAAACTCTTTGCATTCAGGGCGGCTGGCAGCCGAAAAACGGCGAACCGCGCGTCCTCCCCATCTACCAGAGCACCACGTTCAAGTACGAAACCACCAACGACATGGCCGACTTGTTCGACTTGAAGGCTTCGGGCTACTTCTACACCCGTCTGCAGAACCCGACTAACGACGCCGTCGCCAATAAGATTGCCGCTCTCGAAGGTGGTGTGGCTGCAATGCTTACGAGCTCCGGTCAGGCTGCTAACTTCTACGCCGTCTTTAACATTTGCGAAGCGGGCGACCACTTCATCAGCACTTCCGCTATTTACGGTGGTACGAGCAACCTCTTCAGCGTTACGATGAAGAAGCTTGGCATCGAATGCACGTTCGTTGACCAGGACGCGAGCGACGAAGAAATTGAAAAGGCTTTCCGCCCGAACACCAAATGCTTCTTCGGCGAAACGGTCGCAAACCCGGCTGGCAAGGTTCTGGACCTCAAGCGCTTTGCCGACATCGCCCACAAGCACGGCGTTCCGATGATTGTCGATAACACGTTCCCGACCCCGATTCTCTGCCGTCCGATTGAATACGGCGTTGACATCGTGACGCACTCCACGACCAAGTACATGGACGGCCACGCCATGGCAGTCGGTGGCTGCATTGTGGATAGCGGCAACTTCGACTGGGAAGCAAACCACGACCGTTTCAAGGGCCTCACCGAACCGGATCCGAGCTACCACGGTCTCGCCTACACGAAGGCTTTCGGTAAGGGCGCTTACATCACGAAGGCAACCGCACAGCTCATGCGCGACTTTGGTTCCATCCAGTCTCCGCAGAATGCGTTCCTCCTGAACGTGGGTCTCGAAACATTGCACCTCCGCATGCCGCGCCACTGCGAAAACGCTCTCGCTTGCGCCAAGTTCCTCAAGAACCATCCGAAGGTAGCTTGGGTCAACTACGCTGGCCTCGAAGGCGACAAGTACTATGAACTCGCACAGAAGCAGTTCAAGGGTGGCCTCCCGTGCGGCGTTCTCACGTTCGGCATCAAGGGCGGCCGTGAAAAGTCCATCCAGTTCATGGATAGCCTCAAGATGATCTGCATCGTGACCCACGTGGCCGACGCCCGCAGCTGCGTGCTGCACCCGGCAAGCCACACGCACCGTCAGCTCAGCGACGAACAGCTCATCGAAGCCGGTGTCGCTCCGGACCTCATCCGTTTCAGCGTCGGTATTGAAAATGTCGAAGACATCATCGCCGACCTCACGCAGGCTTTGGACAAAGTCTAATCCGCGACAAAAATAGCCGCGTAAGCTATGACTTTATAATTCTGCACGGTGCCACAAAACGGCACCATTTTTTATTGTTAAATTATAGATATGAGTTTGTTCCGCTTGATTTTGCCGCTATTGTTTTTTCCACTCATTCTGTGCAGTTGCGCAAACCGACAAAATCTCATTATTAACGTAGAAGCGCCAAACGATGTCCACGCCGCAGTCTATGCAGGCTCGCGCTACCTCGGCATGACTCCGTACAAGCTAAACCAGCAAACAGTTCACCTCGATGATACTTCAAAAATCACCGTTCGATTTTTAGGCGACACGATATATAGTGATTACATAAAATTTCACACCGAAAATAATTTCTTTTCTGACAACGAAAAGATTGCCCTTGGTGCAGGCCTTGTCGCCATGGGTGCAGGATTCTTTTTCATCCCGTTCCCCATCACCCTATTCACTTCGCCCCTCGGCATTCTCGCTCCACTCATGACACCCGCTAACACAGATTCTTTAGACCGTTACGTCGATAGCCTCCAAACAAAGCGCATTCACGAGATACAAGAAACGTGGTTCACGGCAAGCAAATCATATAAAGACGAAATCCCATCAAACAAAATAACTATAGACAGCTCCATCGCCTATTATTCAGACGGCCTTTGCTACGACGAAAACGACGACATGGTTTGGCTAAACGAAAACGATTCCAAAAAAGTCTTTCCCGTTCCTGCAACACGCATGAACTACTGCAGAGAATTCAGGCCCATTCCCAAAGGAAAAGCAGCACTTTGGGGAACACTTCCCACGGCAATTGCAGGACTTGGCCTCACACTTTACAATCCCATAGCCGCATTCGCTTTAACGCCCGCCATTCTAGGACTGAATCTGGCAATTTCTATTACCGCTTATACAGACAAACCTACACTAGAAGAATGCAAACCATTTTCTCCTGAAGAAAAGCACAAATGGCTTATGCAATACTCTTGCAAGGCAACACCGTAGAACTAAAAGAGCCACGACGCAGACGCGGAACCGTAATACACCCTATCCGCCAACTGTTTTCCGTTGACAATTGAAACACCCGCTCTAAACTGGGCCACTTTATCAAGCGTATAAGTCACGCCGAAATAATTTGTGATAAACCATGGGAACGCAAACGAAATATCGTAATCATCCATTGGTTCAACGCCTTGAAAAGCCTTCCCTTCCAAATCATCACGCCACAGCCATGGTTTCGTAAGCGACGGAACATAGACCAACGCTACAGGACCCAAGAACAAACTTGCATAAGCCCCGATTCCGCCTCGGAAGTGCAAATAACTGTCACTATTTTCTCCTGTTGTATATTTCGGTTCTGGCGACACGCACATAATGCACCCTCCACTCACAAAGACACCTTCGTATTTATACGTCGCTTTACCGTAATCTAGTCCCCAAAAAGTGCTAACCCCAATTTCGCCATAACGAAAATTAGCCCCGAACGACGCTTTCGCATAAGGCAGCGGATCCAAGCCAAATCCGTAAGCCGTATATACCGTTTCAAATTTATTCATCCACTCAAAATCAATGGAAACTGGAAAACTTTTCAGGATATAGTCAATATCCGCCTTACGCTCATCAAGTTTCAAGTCATAATCATCTGTAGCTTCGCATTCTCCATCCAAATCGCAAACATAAACTTCTTTGTTCCATACGTTCACAAGATCGACGGACTTATCCTTCATCGGATGCACAGAAACACTCAAGCGGTGAATCGACGAACCGGAATCCATCGCAAATTCAGCACCTCGCATTGCAGGAGCAACTCGAGCGTCAAAGTCGCCCTCAAGAACACTCATTTTATAGGTATGGCAACCGTCAAGAGTAAACAACGCGGCTATCAAAAAAGCCAAATGAAGATATTTGCGAATCATACCGACAATATAGATAAATTACTGCCTAGCCACATCCCGTATATATGCCTATATTTAAGGCACTTCAAAAGAAGGATTAAACCATGTTCAATATAATCAGGGCAGTTAGCCGCTTTTTATCGACATACACATCGCTTTTCGTCATCGCATGCGCGGTCATCGCGTTTTTCATTCCCACGCTCTTTGGCTGGGTTCACGGCAACACGAGTTCGATAATTCTCGGCATCATCATGCTCAGCATGGGCCTCACCATTACCATGGACGACGTCCGCAACTTGATGAAACGTCCCGGCGACATCTTCCTCGGTGCGGTCGCGCAATATACCATCATGCCGCTTGTCGCGTTTACACTCACGAAGGTCTTCGGGCTTGACCCGTATTTGGCCATCGGCATTATTCTCGTCGGTTGCTGCCCGGGTGGCGTTTCAAGCAACGTCATGAGTTTCTTGGCAAAAGGCGACGTGACCTACTCCGTGAGCATGACCATGGCAAGCACGCTTCTCGCCCCGCTGATGACTCCGCTTTTGGTACTTTGGCTTGCGGACACGAGCATCGAAGTGAACGCTGTCGGCATGTTCCTCAACATCCTCTACGTGACGATTTTCCCGATTCTCATCGGATTCACCTGCAACTACCTTTGGGGTAAACGCGCAGGCTTCAAGGAATTCCAATCGAACATGCCTGCCGTGAGCGTCATCGGCCTCGCACTAATCGTGGGCGGAGTCATCGTGACTGTGCGTCCGCACCTTTTGGCAAACGGCTTTGGACTTTTGGCACTCATGCTCGCCGTCGTGTTCTGCCACAACGGACTCGGTTATGTGCTCGGCTATAGCGTCGGTCGTTTGTTCAAGTTCAGCACCGCCAAGAAACGCACCATCTCTATCGAAGTCGGCGTGCAGAACGCAGGTATGGCAACTGTCCTCGCGGCAGCATTCTTTGCAAATCCAGAGAACGTAGCCCTCCACCCGGAAGCGGCTCTCAGCGTCGTGCCGTGTGCCATCAGCTGCGCCTACCATTCCATCAGCGGAACAATCCTCGCCGGTATTTTCGCACACATGGACAAGAAAAAAGAATAATCCATACACTTTAAGCCTGATACGTGGGGATTGTACAGTTCCTGATTTTCGTGGGGATTGCGGTGTCTTTGATGTTCTGTGGAGGGTGATTTTTTCAATATAAAGTGCCGAAACCTCTTGACAACCGACTTTAGAATTTATACATTTGAGCAGTGATTTCTGTTTTTTTTGCCTGTAAGCAGATGGAGTTGATATGAAAAAAGAATTGATACGTTGGAAAGTTTCCCCTATTGCGGGATTTTGCCGTTTGATGTATATTCAAGCTATGGCCTGGCAACACGATATTGACTTTCTCAGGAAATTAATGTATATTGATTATTGTCGAGATATCGGCAACAAGTGCGTGGTCCTGCCTCAGTGGACAGAAACAAAAGGCGAGTGGTCCTACCTTAGTGGACAGACTCAAAAGGTGCGAGGTCCTGCCTTAGTGGACAATTTTAAAAGGTTACAATCCCTATCCAGGGGTTGTAATCTTTTTTGTTAAGGAGGCCTGCATGAAAAGCACGAATCAAACACGCCTAGTTTTCGTCAGAGAAGAATACCTCGATATGCTTCGCTTGGCAGAACCAAAAGTCAGCACAAAGAAGAGACCCTATGTATTTTTGGCGGTCAAGATTGCAGAGCAGTTCTACTGCATTCCGCTGACTTCACAAACAAACAATGTACGACAAAAGAAAGGGCGCAGCAAACGCCCCAGCACGTTTACAATGACGATATCCGGCCCTAAAGGGAACGAACTTGCGGTACTTTTGTTTGGCAACATGGTTCCCGTTGACGAGAGCCTAATTAATACATGCGTCATCAGCAGCGAAATGCTCAAGGACGAATGGATTTTCGTCCGTAAGAATCTTGACTCCATTGTCGAAAAGGCCCAGAAAGTGTACCGGAGCCGCACTGAAGGCAAGAACGATTTCGCAAACCTCTGGTGTTGTGATTTCAAGAAGTTGGAAATCCTTTTGTCTGAATGGTTACAAGACAATCATTCCGAGGTTCAATCCGCCATAACCGAAGCAGATGAAATCGCCTCAGGCAAACGCGAGGCGAAAGCCTATAAGAATGCCAGCGAGATGATTAGGGATATTTTGAAGGGGAGATAAAGGCATAGTTTTCTCCGAACTTACAATTCTTTGGTGGCATTTTTGGTGACAAAAAAGGCATTCCGTAAGGAACGCCTTTAATGCTTTTGGATCCTATCGCGTCCTCGCGGACGCTCCAGGATGACACTTTGATGCAAGAGCCCTTCGGCTGGTTCGACAGGCTCACCAACCTTACTCAGGGACCTTTTACTTCACCACAATGTTCACGAGCTTGCCCGGAACCACGATGGACTTCACGACGGTCTTACCAGCAGTAAACTCTTTCACGCGGTCGTTGTCCATGGCGAGCTTTTCGAGGGCGGCCTTGTCCATGTCCTTGGCGACAGATGCCTTCGCGCGGACCTTGCCGTTCACCTGGAACACGACTTCCACGGTGTTTTCCACAGCCTTGGAGTGGTCGGCTTCCGGCCAGGCGACGTTCGTGAGCGATTCGTTGTGACCGAGGATGCTCCACATTTCTTCGGCGATGTGCGGGGCAAACGGGTGCAGCAACTTCACGAAGGTTTCGCACGGTTCGCGGTAGCGCTTGTCCATCTTCATCATTTCGTTGTTGAAGATCATCAGCTGGCTAATCGCGGTGTTGAAGCTCATGTTCTCGATGTCGCTCGTCACCTTGATGACGGTCTGGTGCATCACCTTCTCGATAGCTTCCGGAGCGGTTTCATCCACAAAGACCGGGGCTTCATCGCTGTCGCCCACAACAGAACGCCAGGCGCGGCCGAGGAAGCGGTTCATGCCTTCGATGCCCTTGGTCTGCCACGGCTTCACGGCGTCCAGCGGGCCCATGAACATTTCGTACAAACGAAGGCTGTCGGCACCGTAGTCGCGCACCACGTCATCCGGGTTCACGACGTTCTTCAAGGACTTACTCATCTTCGCCACGATCTGCTTGAGCTCGATGTCGGTTCCCTTCTTGAAGAACTTTCCGTTCTTTTCTTCGACTTCGTCGGTCGGGACCTTGGAGCCAGCGGCATCTTCGTAAGCGAAGGCGAGAATCATGCCCTGGTTGAAGAGTTTCTGGAACGGTTCGTCGGTAGAGACGAGGCCAAGGTCGAAGAACACCTTGTGCCAGAAGCGGCTGTAGAGCAGGTGGAGCACGGCGTGTTCGGCACCACCCACATAGAGGTCGACCGGCATCCAGTACTTTTCAAGTTCCTTTGCAACAAATGCGTCGCCGTTGCAGGCATCGATGTAGCGGAGGTAATACCAGCAGGAGCCAGCCCACTGCGGCATGGTGTTCGTCTCGCGGATACCCTTGCGGCCGTTCTTGTCGGTCACCTGGAGCCATTCGGTGGCGTTGGCGAGCGGAGACTGTCCGCCGTCACCCGGCTTGTAGTCCTTGAGTTCCGGCAACAGCACCGGCAGTTCGGAATCATCGACGGTAGAGATTTCGCCATCTTCCCAGTGGATAATCGGGAACGGTTCACCCCAGTAACGCTGACGGCTGAAGAGCCAGTCGCGGAGCTTGTAGTTCACGGTAGCCTTACCGATCTTGTTGGCTTCGAGCCATTCGATGACCTTCGCGATGCCCTGCTTCTTGTTGAGGCCGTTCAGGCAAAGCGTGTCGTTCTGGCTGTTGATGTAGGTGCCGTCGGCAGCCCAGCAGGCTTCGCCAGCGAGAACCTTCGGGCGAACGTCTTCGGGGCAGCTTGCATCGGGTTCCATGATGCAGATGACCGGCAGATTAAACTTCTTCGCGAAATCGAAGTCGCGGGTATCGTGGGCAGGCACGGCCATGATGGCGCCCGTGCCGTAGCCGGTCAGAACGTAGTCGGCAACCCACACCGGAATCTTGGTGCCGGTGAGCGGGTTCACGGCGTAGCTACCGGTAAACACGCCGGTCTTTTCCTTGGCGAGTTCGGTACGGTCGAGGTCGCTCTTCAAGGCGGCGGCGTGCACGTATTCTTCCACGGCGGCCTTCTGTTCGGCAGTCGTGAGTTCCGGCACCATCGCGTGTTCCGGAGCGACGACCATGTAGGTGGCACCGAACAGCGTATCGCAACGGGTGGTATAGACGCGGAGCTTCTTTTCGGTCGGCTTGCCGTTGGCGTCGGCAATCGGGAAATCCACTTCGGCACCGTAGCTCTTGCCAATCCAGTTCTTCTGCATGTCTTTGACGCCCTGCGGCCAGTCGAGCTTGTCGAGGCCCTTCAACAGGCGGTCGCCATACAGCGGAATGCGCATGAGCCACTGCTTGAGGTTACGGCGTTCCACTTCCTTGGTGCCGCACTTTTCGTGAGAGCCGTCGTTCAAGACTTCTTCGTTCGCGCACACAATCTTGCAGTGCTTGCACCACCACACCTGAGCGTCGGCGTAGTAAGCGAGGCGCTTAGAATCCTTGTACTTGCGAACTTCTTCCTTGCCCTTTGCTTCGACATCGGCAGGAATCGGGAGTTCTTCGATGGGGCGGCCCTTCTGCTGGTCTTCATCGAACCAGGTGCCGTAAAGGCGCTTGAAAATCCACTGCGTCCACTTGTAATACTTCGGGTCGGTGGTGTTGACTTCCTTGTTCCAGTCGTAGCTCAAGCCAAGGCGCTTGATCTGGCGGCGGAAATTGTCACAGTTTTTCTTGGTGGTAATGGCCGGATGCGTACCGGTCTGAATGGCGTACTGTTCAGCGGGGAGGCCGAAAGCGTCCCAACCCATCGGGTGCAACACATTGAAACCGCGGCTGCGCTTGTAGCGGCAGATAATGTCTGTTGCGGTGTAACCTTCGGGGTGGCCCACATGGAGGCCAGCGCCACTCGGGTACGGGAACATGTCCAGGCAGTAATACTTGGGCTTGGACTTATCGGTGCCCGTCTTGAAAGTCTGATGTTCTTCCCAGTAGGCTTGCCACTTGGTTTCGATCTCTTGCGGATTGTACTTAGCCATTATTTTATACCTCTAACGCCACGGCGAACCCGCCGCGACCTCATTAAATTTTCGCACTAAAATTTAGAAAATTCATTTTCAAAATCATTTGACAATTTTCCCACTCGTATCGATATATAGACGTAACAAAGAAGGAAACATCACATGAAAAATCAAGCAACCAACACCCAATTCGGCAAAGAAAAGAACCTTAGCGAAGAAGAAATCGTGAAATCGCTCCGTTCGTCAACGACCTGCGCCTATATGTTTTCCCCAAACCACGGCGACATCGACACGAGCAACCTGATCAACATCGTGAAAAACGACGACAAGACCATCCTGCGGCACACCGTCAACATCGCGGGCATCCCGACCGACACCTCCATCCGCTTCGAAATCAACCACGGCAAGGGCGGCCCCCGCTACAACATTTTCGGGCACCACAACAAGCTGAACTATATTCGACGGACTTCCGACGCCGAGGTTGCCCTCAAGCACTTCGCAAGCACCGTAAGCGAAATCGTGGGCTACTGTTTCGTACCCCCAGCCTCGCACAGCGCCATTTGGCCCTAAATGGCGCAAGGCGGTGCCAATGCCCCTAGAGTCGCTATTTCTTGAGGCAACGGACAAGATAGCCGTTCTTCTTCGCCTCTACCCTCTTCTTTCCGCTACCATTTTCCCAGAAGATGAATGCTTCGGCCGTAGTATCGGCAGGCTGCACCGTGGTCCAATATCCCGTAAGTTCCATATTGAGTTCTTCAGTATAGTCTATTCCGTTCCTGTAGAAAATCTTGATATAGCCTACCGGCATCGACGAGAAACCGCAAGCATCCGTATGCAGGGTATCGTACCCCGTCATCTTCTTGCTCAACCCGCCAACAATGCATTCTCCAAGAAGTTCATTCCATTCCGACTGCAGCGGCAGTCTCCACCCGTCGGGACACAGGCCCTGATACGATGCCGAATCCTTCATATCAATCACAGTCGTATTGGCACTCGCCGGAAGGTTCATGGCCGTATGCCAGTTGTATAGGCGACCGTATTCCGAACAACCGTTCTGGGTTCCTGCGCACCAGCTACCTGAAACTTCAAGTTTCAGGTTTTCCGCCATCCACGTCCGTTCTCCGATTTTAATTGTCTTGTACTTCGTCCCGTCCCTGGAATCCGTCAAGCTTCCGTAATCAGACGGACTCCTGCGCCAGTTACCATCGTAGCATTCCATATTATAGCCCTGGAACTTGCCCACGGCACCTGCATTTGTGGCATCGCATTTACCAAGATACTGATCCGGCCGAGTCGCAGCAATCCACACATACACATTGTTCTTATTCAAACCGCAATAATATTGCGTGTCCTGATAAGATACGGTATCGCCGACATGGGCTCCCTTGCAAATTCCGTCAACAATGGATTTCTTCCCCTTTGCTGCGGCGCTATCTATCGGAGAAATCGTATGCCAAGCAGTCGTCGTATTAGAAAGAGAGAAGTCGTCATCACAATAGAGGCGTTTTCCCTCGTAACCAACGATGAGTCCGTATTTCCATGCATAGCGATCGTCGCAGGCACCATACATTGCCCACTCCGAAGTGTGCGTCCAAGTCTTGTTACCATCGCCACAGACGACATCAACGCCTGCATATTCCTTCCATGTAAAGCCAGATCCGTCGCAGAAACCCAGGGCTTCGTCGGCAGCAGTTACCTCTCTCCAGCGGCTAGGCGAGCATCCATATTTTTTGCCGTTATGCGTTACAATCTCTCCTCGTATCTTTGAGTCGCACTCCCCATACTTTTCTTCCATTTCGGTAAATCTCTGCCACAAGCCGGATTTTGCACAGAAGAAAGTTACACCATCAAGAACTTCCTTCTGCCCAAGGTTCGACGAATTGCACGAACCTAAGCCCTCCCACAATCCAGCCGAATTCCACGACCCCTTCACGCACTTGAACCCAGATTCCTCGTAATAAAGGACAAATTCGCCTTCCCTTTCAGGAGTGCAGTAACCCGCCTTCGCGGTAACTCCACCCAGCTGAACCCACTTCTGGTTTCGGCAACCATATTTATCACCATTGAACTCGACGACTTCGTATTCGCGCGCAGTGGTACACGAATCATGCACCGCAATAAGAGTCGTCACCGCCCAGCCGGTTTCGCCACAGATGTAATCCTTGGAGCCATACTTTGCAATTTTCTTGTGGATAGCCTTTGAGCAGATTCCAAGCGAATCATCCAACATTGTCGACTTACGCCACGCTTCAAAGGCGCAGACATACTTCGTCGTGCCAAACCATTTCTTTTCTCCGTCACGGGCTTCGGTGCATGTTCCGAGAACTTCATCCTGTGTCGCTACGCGCCACTTGGTATCGCAGATATAGTCCTTCGCATACTCGTCAATCCTGATTTCACCCTTGAGGTCAGGAGTACAGTAGCCGAGATCGCTTTCCGGATACTCAAGGTATTTCCAGTCAGGGCCGCCTTCGCAACCATACAGATGCATCTTGAAGAACTTGGTCGTATAAAGGAGAGTGGAATCGCAAGAACCATAATAGTCCCTCACCTTTGTAGATCTCCATCCAGTCGTATCGCAGTAGTAATCGGCCTTGGAAGCCGTTGAATCAATTTTCCCCAATCGGCTAGGCGTACATACACCGATATCCTTCTCAGTAGTGGTCAGCGATTCCCAGCGACTGGTCGTGCGGCAAGTGTAGGAGTCGCCCATGAAATCCGCCACCTTATAGAACTTGGAGCTATCGCATACACCAAGCACATCGGACAAGGTCGCCTCTCGCCAGGACGTCGTATCGCAATAGTAGAGAGTCGTATCGAATTTCATCTTGAGTGTATCCATCTTCCCTGCAATCTTGGGAGAGCACACGCCAAGGCTATCTTCCATCCAGTCCAGGAGATCCCACTTATCTGTCGTGCGGCAAGTATAACGGCGACCCCTGTAATTGTCCACCTTGTAATACCTGGCACTGTCGCATTTTCCAATAAAGTCCGTCAGCTGGGCCTTGCGCCAACCATTCACGCTGCAGAAATACAGGACTGTATCCGAACCTACCAGGGAATCGATCTTGGCGACGCGTTCCGGAGTGCAGAGGCCAAGGCTATCTTCGATAGATGTCGGCAGGCGCCATTCCTTGTTCTCGCAGATATAGCTTTTCCCGTTCAGTTTCTTGACAGTCCATTCATTTTCGCTGGTGCACTTTTCCTCAAGATCGTTCATGGATGCTTCTTTCCAGGAATCGTCGCAAACATAGAGGATATCATTGTAGTAATACCGCTGTCCCCGTTCGGAACTCGGACAATAGGAATCCACGATATCCACCCACTTGCCATTCTTGCAGCGGAAATTACTTCCTTCGCTCGCCACGAAAATATCAGCCATCCTGGTAGAGGACTCATCGCAAGTCGGAAGAAGCTTCTTGTTTTCCACAAAGTACGTGTACTTTATGCAGCGTACGGAATAATAGGCCTTAGGATCGACTTTGCCGAATATGGCCCCCGCCTTGTTCTTGATGCGGACATAGCTGTAATCGTCCGTGATAAGATCAGCGGACTCGCCCAGGTTGGAACAAGTCAACAGCCCCTTTTCTTCGACGCAGTTGCCACCCATCTGCAAGTTAAATCCGAACTTTGAATCTGTCAGGGATCCCGCAAAACGGATGATGTACTTGTAGTCCTCTTCCGAAGGCAACACAAAACCCTGCGGGCAGACATAAGCCGCATCTTCTTCCTTATAAAGTTTACCATAAGTCTCGCATAGCAACGAGTCATTTAAATAGCACTCGCCATAGGACGAATGGATTCCATCATTCACGTTTTCGGCCATCCAGATATAAGGCCCGAACTGGATTGTCTTATAATCCCGTCCGCTTCTGGAATCGCTCACCTCGCTCTTGACAATGGACGCGGTTCCCATCCCCGAATTGAAGTCACTACCCAGTGCGGCAGAATCCAGATATTCATCAGGATTGAGCTCATCAAGGACTGAGCTGGAGGAGAAATCCAATTCTTCATTGCCACCCCCCGTCGAGCCACTGTTCCCGCCGCAAGCAATCAAGAAAAACGAAACACTTATTGTCAAAAATAAGGATAAACTCTTCATACTCTTAAGATAAAAAAAGAAAAGGCCCCGCAGGGCCTTGGGTTTCTATTTCTTGATGCAACGGAGCGCGTTTCCGTTTTCCTTCCAGATGTAAGACCGCTTTCCATTATATACATCGATCACATAAATCGCATTACCTGTATTTCTAATTTCATAGGTATCTTGCGAAGTCGTCCAATATCGTGTGGGAGTCTTAAATTCTTCCACGCGATCGATGCCGTTTCTGTACCAGACATATACATACCCCACGTTCTTCGCAGAAAAACCATACTTATTCGTACTCACGGTATCAAGGTAATTGGTGGGCAACCTCAAATCCTCAAGGGCGCGGCCTTCCGCGAGTTCTTCCCAATCCGTTTCCGTAGGAACCCTCCAGCCATCGGGACAGATTCCCTGGTGGTTAGCCGTGTCAGCCAAATCATATATGATCGAATTCGCCTCGCTCGGCAGCGCCAGAGCGGTCGCCCAGTCGTACAAGACACCATCGGTTTCGCATGCCGCAGCACTGAAGTTATTGTCCGGGCACCAGGTATTTCCTGTAGCCTTGTACCTCAAGTTTTCCGCCATCCATACCTGATCTCCAATCTGGATTGTCTTGTAAACACGGCCATCTCTTGAATCCTTGAACGAGCCATAGTCCGCCGCATCACGGCTCCACACGCCATCGATACATTGCAAGTTAAGTCCATCAAACGTGATTCGCACTCCTGCATTGGACGTGCCGCATTTTCCGTAGAAATCAACCACCTTCGTAGCCTTAATCCATTCATACTTCGAGCTCTTATTCAGTCCACAGAAATAGCGTTCGTCCTTAACCGTGATGGTATCACCCGCAATACCCTTCTTACAGATGCCTGCAATGAGATCGCCCTTCCGCAATCCCGCCGCACTGTCAATCTCCGTAATCCGGTGCCAACCAACAAGACTTCTCGAAGAATCTTCCAGCGCCCCGTCACAATAGAAATGTTCACCCTGCATCCCGACAATGGTTCCATATTTCCATGTCGCACGGTCATCGCAGTAGGTATAGTAGCCCCAGAAGAATCCCGGAGTTACCCTCACCCAGGCATCTTCTTCATCTCCGCAGAGATAATCATTTCCACCTGCTTCATGCCATTCATACATATAGCCGTCGCAGAATCCGAAAGTGGAATCCAGGCCGTTCACCTGACGCCATCTCGGAGTACTTTTACGCCTATTATAGGTACAGCCGTATTCAACCCCATTCCGTTTCTTAATCGTTCCGCGTTTCGATTTCTCGCAGAATCCCAGTTCCTGATCTAAAGTCGTATACTGCAACCAGCCTTCACTTTCACTACAGAAATACGGTTGGGTGCCAACGGTATCGATAACGCCAAGCCTTGCCTTCGTGCAGGAACCCAGAAGGTCGCTCACCGTGCCTTCCGTCCAATTCGGCGGCACGCACTTGAACACCTTATTGCCATACACGACCAGGTTGCCAGATTCCGCAGAAGTACACAATCCATATTTGGATTCAACTCCAGTCAAAGCCACCCATGCCTTGTTGCGGCAAACATACTTCTTGGACTGGAATTCTACTACCGTTTCCGCCCTTGCCTCCGTGCAGGAATCATGGGCGTCAATAATCGTATAGGTGACCCAGCCTTCCTGCTTGCAGATGTATTCCGTGGAACCCACCTCGCCCACTTTCTTCAAGGTCTTCTTGCTGCAGACACCGAGCGAATCATCCAGCTTCGTTGACGTGCGCCAAGCTTCAAAGGAACAGACATATCGGGTCGTCCCATACGTCTTTCTCTCCCCTTCGCGGGCTTCAGAACATGTACCGAGAACTTCTTCCTTTGTCGCGGCGCGCCATACGGAATCGCAAATGTAATCCTTCGCAGTGTGGTCAATCCTTATGGTTCCCTTGATTGCAGGAATGCAGTAGCCGAGATCGCTTTCGGGGAAGTCGAGGAGAGTCCACTTCGGGCCCTTTTCGCAGCCATAGTCGCTGCCCTTGAAATAAAGCGTCGTGTACTTCTGTTTTTCATCGCATTCCCCGAAGTAGTCCTCGACAACCGTCGAGCGCCATCCTGTCGAATCGCAGTAGTAATCGGCCTTGGAGGTCGTCGTGTCAATCTTGCCCAAACGGCTAGGCGTACAAACGCCGATATCCTTTTCGGTAGAGGTCAGCGATTCCCAGCGCCCATTCTTGCGGCAGGTATAGGTGTACCCCATGAAATCCACCACCTTGTAGGACTTGGTGCTATCGCATTCACCATACGCATCGGTCAAAGTTGCCTCTCGCCAAGAAGTCGTATCGCAATAGTAGAGCGTCGTGTCGAATTTCATCTTGAGGGTATCCATCTTCCCAGCAATCTTGGGAGAGCACACACCAAGGCTATCTTCAATTCTATCCAAGAGATCCCACTTATCTGTCGTGCGGCAAGTATAATGGCGGCCCCTGTAACTGTCCACCTTGTAATACCGGGTACTGTCGCATTTTCCCATAAAGTCCGACAGCTGCGCCTTGCGCCAACCATTCGCACCGCAGTAATACAAGGTCGTATCCGGTTCTACCAAGGAATCAATTTTACCAAGACGCTCAGGAGTGCAGAGGCCAAGGCTATCTTCGATTTCCGTCGGCAGGCGCCATTCCTTGTTTTCGCAGATATAGCTTTTCCCGTTCAGTTTCTTGACAGTCCATTCATTTGCGCTATTGCACTTCTCATCAAGATCGTTCATGGTAGCTTCCTTCCAGGAACCATCGCAAACATACAGGACATCGTTGTAGTAATACCGCTGTCCGCGTTCAGAACTCGGACAATAGGAATCCACAGCATCTACCCACTTGCCGTCCTTGCAACGGAAATTACTTCCTTCGCTCGCCACGAAAATATCGCCGAACCTGTAGGCCGAAGAATCGCAATCAGGCAGAAGTTTCTTGTTCTCCACAAAATACGTGAACTTCATGCAACGGACAGAATAGTAGCCTTTCGGATTGACCTTTCCAAAAAGCGCACCCGCCTTGTTCTTGATACGCACATAGCTGTAATCGCCCGTAACCAAATCCGACGAAAGCCCCGCATTGGAGCAAACGATAGTCCCCTTTTCCTCGACACAGCTTCCACCCATTTGCGGATTGAACCCGAATTCCGGATCCGTAAGGGATCCCGCAAAACGGATCATATACTTGTAGTCATCTTCCGAAGGCAAGCCGAATCCTTGCGGGCACACGTACGCGGCATCCTCTTCCAGATACAGCTTTCCGTAGAGTTCGCACAGCAGCGAATCATTGTTATAACATTTGCCATAGGACGAATGAATCCCGTCATTCACGTTCTCGGCCATCCAGACATAAGGTCCGAACTGGATTGTCTTGTAATCCTTGCCGGTTTTGGAATCGTTCAAAACGCCCCTGACGATTGTCGAGGTGCCCATTCCCGAATTGAAGCCGCTTCCGATCGCGGCAGAATCCAGATAGTCATCGACATTGAAATCGTCAACCGACGAACTGGAAAAATCGACTTCGTTGCCACCTGTCGAGCCGCTGTTTCCGCCGCAGGCGAACAGGAAGAAGGAAAAACCTATTGCGCAAATGATGGATAAATTTTTCATACAAAGAAAATAATAAAATCTGGGCGTCCCATGACAGGTCCGCTTGACAACTCGCTAGAATTTATTTTTCTTGGCTAGAACTTATTCTTCTTGCGGGCAAATTTCACGCCAAACCACAACGTATTGGCAATATCGGACTTGCTGACATCCTGGGTATCGGACGATTCCCACTGCCCTTCGATATCCATCGACCAGGCAACACCCACGCCGACATTCCATGTCTTGCCGATGGGGAACAGTTTTCCCATTTCAAACTTCAGGAACAACGGCCCCGAAAATTCGTGGTCCACCAAAGAAGCGTAGTTATCATCGTAGTAATGCAGGCCGACGCCAGCTGAGACTTCGATATACGAATTATACAGCGGGGAGTCCGAACCGTTCAGAGGGAAGAACGTCCCCTTGATACCGAAACGGATATCCGTTACATCTGTATTTACGCCTTTGCAAACGGAATCAATTTCATCGCCCTTATAGGAACTTTCACCCGACTGGCTTCCAATATTTAAAAATCCACGGGCACCCACGACATCCTTAATCAAGACGCCTAAAGAAAATTCACCGAAAAAACCGCTGCCGTCAAATTCAGACGACTGGACAATCCTTCCTTCGCCATCCCCGTAATCACTATCTTCGTCATAGCTCTGCCATGTCATATTGTAGCCGAGATCGGCACCCATGAACAGCGACACCTTGGATTCGCGTTCTACCGTGGGCGCCGGCGTATACGGAACCTGCTGGGTGGTGTATACAGGCGCTCCGCCATACTGCGCAAAAGCGTCAGAAGTAAAAGCGAGTACCAATGCGGCACTCGCGAGATATTTTGACATTGTCATTTTTCTTTGTCTCCTATTACCCTATAGAATTCCAAGAACTGCGCGGGGGAAAGTTCCTCGGCGCGGACCGTCGTCGGATAATCCAGCAGCTCGATGGCTTCCTGGATTTTTTTCTTGTCGTAGGCGCGGCCGAATGAATTGGCGAGCGTCTTGCGTTTCTGCGTAAACGCGGCGCGGACAAAGTCGAAGAAGCCTTCGGGGGCCTGCAGCGCATCCGCCTTGGGCGTAAGCAGCATGGTGGCGCTATCGACATTCGGGCGCGGCGTAAAATGTTCGGGGCCAATCTTCCTCAAAATCTGCGTGTCGGCGTAAGCGGATACGAGTACAGACAAACTGCCGTAGTTACTGCTGCACGGAGCGGCACAGATGCGTTCGGCGACTTCGAGCTGCACCATTCCCATAAAGCCCTTGGTCAGATGCAGTTTCGGCATAAGCCCCGCGATGATGGCGGTCGACACATTGTACGGGAGGTTTCCCGTCACCCACGGTTTTTCGTGCGCCTCGAGGAATGCCTGGAGGTCGAACTTGAGAAAGTCAATGTTCTCGATGCGGAAATTCTCGCGGCCCTGGAATTTTTGTTCCAAAAATTCGACACACTGCTCGTCGATTTCGACAGCAGTGAGTTGCACGGCGCGGTCGAGCAAGTGTTCCGTCAGCGCGCCGTGCCCAGGGCCGATCTCCAGCACGGCCTCGCCCGCCTGCGCAGGCAAATCACCCGCAATCATCTGCGCGGTAGGAACATCCAAGAAATTCTGACCAAACTTACGGCGACGTGCTCTATCCATATCGGCAAAGATAGCAAATACCGACGCTCCGCCTAACCGCGCCTGCGGCTGGAGGCGCGCCTTAACAGCCCCGTCAAAAACTGGTAAAAGCGTTCGCTGCGGGAATTATCCTGCTTGTTCTTACGCAGCGTAATCACGATATCGCGCTTGAATTCGGCATCCGTAATCTTCAGGAGACGAATGCGGCGGTTATTGACGCGTCCCCACGAAAACTCCGGCCAGAACCCCACACCGATGCCGCTCGCGATGGCATCCTTCACGGCAAGCGCATTGTCGCTTTCGAAGGTGATGTGCGTCTTGAAACCGATACGTTCGCAATACTCGTTAAAAATGCTGCGCAGCTGCTTGGAACCGTAAAGGCCGATAAAATTAGTCTCCTGCAATTCCTTGAGGCTGATACTGTCGCGCTTTCGGTACTGGGCCGTATTCGGCACCGCCAGGTAGATATTCTCAGTGCAGACGAAATTTTCCTCTTCGGAATCTTCACCACCGTAGTGGCGAACAGAAGCCTTGTAATTGGCGTAGGTGCGCACGCAGATATCGTACAGTGTCGTTTCTTCGTTCTGCACCAGGTTAAAACGCAAATCAGGATCGTTTCGCTTGTAAAGAATCACCGCATTCGTCACGAAAGAAGACGCCGCAAGCACATTCAGGTTGACAGTCGCGGACTGCTCGTTCTCCATGGCACGGAGCTGCGCCGGCAACGACTCGATATCTTCGTAAAGGGGCTTTACCTTCTTATAAAAATATTCCCCGATTTCGGTCAGCTTGATGTTTCGTCCCTGCGTCTTGAAAAGCTTTACGCCGAGCTCTTCTTCCAATTTGTGGAGGGCGTGCGTAAGCGCAGGCTGCACGATACATAGGGTTTTCGCACTCTGCGTCACGTGCTCGGTGCGGGCCACTTCCAGGAAATATTTGAGGTGCGTCAGTTCCATACGATTTTATTACGAAAAGCAATCCATCAATTTTATTGATGAATTAAATATAAATAATCTATTAGACAATATGAATCGGCAGTTCTAAATTTGCTCGCGAAAACAAAGGAGTACTTATGAAAAAGATTTTCAAGACCATCACGACCATCGCCGCCACCCTGTGCGCCGTAGCCACCTTTACCGCCTGCGAACAGGCCAACACCTGCAACTACGACGAAGCTTCCAACACGCTTTCGTGCCCCGACAAGGTCTACAAAACCGTCAAGATCGCCAACAAAATCTGGACCGCCGAAAACATGGCCGTCTACATTCCCGATTCCAGCTCCTGCTACGACAACAACCACGCAAACTGCGAGTCGACCGGCCGACTCTACACCTGGAACGCCGCCAATAACAACCTCTGCCCCACCGGCTGGACGCTCCCGACCCTCGAAGACTACAAGGCCGCTTTCGCCGACAAGAACGCCGATGCCCTCAAGGATGCCGCCGGATTCAATCTCCAGTTCGCCGGATTCAAGTACTACGACGGCAAATTCGCCGACAAGGATGCCAGCGCAAGTTTCTGGACCAGCGACAAGTATGACGATTCCAGGGCTTATCTTGCACGCGTCACCGACACCCTCACGACTTTCGAACATTACAACAAGAATATCTTCGCCTCTGTCCGCTGCATTAAGAAATAATTCAGAATTCAAGAATCAGAATTAGATGAAATAAAGTAATATTATTTCAAAAAACATTCGGAAAGAGGAAATAATGACCTGGCTCATCGACTTATTCACAAAGCCCTCCGTCGCCCAGCAAGTTATCGCCATCGCCCTCACGGCATCCATCGGCCTCATGGTCGGCAAGATCAAGGTCAAGGGAATCAGCCTCGGGGGCGCAGGGGCTCTCTTCGTGGGCATCCTGCTCGGACACCTCGGCCTCCGCGTCGAAGGAAACGTTCTCCACTTTATCCAGGAATTCGGCCTCATCCTCTTCGTTTACACGATCGGCATGCAGGTAGGCCCCGGCTTTATGGATTCCATACGCCGCCACGGCCTGGTGCTGAACGTCCTTTCGACAGGCATCGTTCTCCTCGGCGTCATCACGACGCTCTGCCTGTATTTCTTTACTGATATGCATAACAACGTACCCGTGCTCATCGGAATGCTCTGTGGCGCTGTCACGAATACGCCCTCCCTTGGAGCCGCTAATTCAGCCTTTGCCGCGGCCGGGGTGGACACATCCCTTACGGGTATCGGGTACGCTGTTGCATATCCGTTCGGCGTCATCGGCATCATTCTGGTAATGATCCTGATGCGCGTCATCTTTAGGCAGAATCCGGCCAAGGCTGCCGAAAACTACGCCAAGGACATCGCGGCGAACGCCAAGGAAATCGAATCCTGCAGCCTTACGGTTGACAATCCCAACCTGTTCGGAGTGACGCTCAAGGACATTCCCGACCTGATTTCAAGCGGAGTCGTGGTCACGCGCCTCCTGCGCAACGGGAACATCACTACCCCGAACGGAAATACCGTCATCGTGGAAGGCGACAAGCTGCATATCGTGGGCATGCCCGAAGCGGTCGCCGCCATGGAAAAGATTATCGGGCACCGCCTCGAAAAGCCCATCACGCAAGAAACGAGCAATGCCGACAAGCCGATAGTTGTCAAGACGATCCTCGTCACCAACAAGAAAATTCTCGGACGCACCATTGAATCGCTTGCACTCGCGGAACGCTACGGAGTCAACATCAGCCGCGTGGTCCGCAGCGGATTCAAGTTCACGGGGCGCCTCGATCTACGCATCAAGTTCGCAGACAAATTAAGAGTCGTCGGCACCGCCGAAGGCATCGAAGCCGCCGAGAAGGAACTAGGCAACTCGCTCACCGCGCTCGACCACCCCGAAATACTGCCCGCATTCCTGGGCATCTTCCTCGGAGTCATCGTCGGAAGCATCCCGCTCGCCCTCCCCGGAATGCCGACACCGCTGAAGCTCGGTCTCGCCGGAGGCCCGCTGATCGTGGCCATCCTCCTCAGCCGCAAACGCAAGATTGGCCCGCTGAACTTCTTCATGGCGAACAGCGCAAACCTCATGCTCCGCGAATTCGGCCTCACGCTCTTCCTCAGCTGCGTCGGCCTGAATGCAGGCATCAAGTTCTTCGACGTGCTCCTGAACGGCGACGGACTCTACTACATGGGACTCGCCGCCATCATCACCTTCGTTCCGCTCGCCATCATGGCAACCGTCGGGCACCTGGTCTTCAAGGTCAACTTCCTCTCGCTCTGCGGCGTACTCGCGGGCGCCACCACCGACCCGCCCGCCCTCGCCTTCGCGAACAGCCAGGCTGACAGCGAAGCAGTGAACATCGGCTACGCCTCGGTCTACCCGCTCACCATGCTGCTAAGAATCTTGAGCGGACAAGTGCTCGCGATACTCTTGCTGCAGGCGATGTAGGCGAAACGAATAGCTGAACAGCCTTTAAACCTTTAAAGTACTCCATCTAGAAACAGCAAAGGCTCCCCGCAAGGGGAGCCTTTTTAAGATTCACCTACAAATTAAAAGAACTGAGGGGGCCAACGCGGGTTCTTGGAGCTCATGTCGATCTTGTAGAAGTCCTTCTCGAAGCGACCGTCATCCAAGCCGTACATCTGCATCACGTGGCGTGCGATCCACTTGCCGAGCTTCATCACGGTGA
>CAMKTL010000006.1:0-114162 GCA_946415675.1 uncultured Fibrobacter sp. | reverse complement strand
CTCGGTCATGGCAAATTGTGCAAGCACATTTGCCGCGACGCTCGGCTTACCAGTCGCTGCGCAAGCGCAAGACTTGCGCCTCGGTCATGGCAAATTGTGCAAGCACATTTGCCGCGACGCTCGGCTTACCAGTCTTTCGCCGGTCGTACTTGGCCGCGGACGGGTTTCCACGGTTTGCGTTCGCCGTTCTGTTCGTCAAAGTCCTTGAGGAGCTGGGCGGCTTCTTCAGGGCTCAACTCGCCAGGCTGAAGCGGCTGTTGCTGCTCTTCTTGGTCAGAACCGTTGCTATCGCTGGAACCGGTTTCAGGCTGCTGTTCAGGCTGTTGTTGCTGACCACCACCATTGCTGTCGGAACTCTGAGCATTACTGCTACTCGACTGGCCCTGATTTCCTTGGTTCTGCTGGTCTTGATTCTGCTCGTCCTGGGAACTGGATGAACTTTGGTCGTTATTCTGATTTTGGTTCTGGTCCTGGTTCTGCTGATTTTGCTGATCCTTATTCTGGTCCTGATTATTCTTGTCCTGATTTTGATCCTGGTTCTGGTTTTGATCGTTCTGATTCTGGTCGTTATTATCTTGATTCTTGTCGTTCTTCTTGTTTTCGTTCTTCTGCTCGTCCTTCGCTTCCTTGATGCGGTCGAGGAGCATCTGCAACTTCTGATCGTTCGGATACTGCTGCAAGCCTTCGTTGCAGGTTATTTCCGCCGACGGCAAACGATTCTCGATGTACTGGAAAGCGGCATCGGCATAGTAAGCGCTTGCGGACTTCGGAGCAGCAAACGCTGCGGCTGCGAGGATCAAAATTATAGACGAAAGACGAATGACGAAAGACGAAAGAGATTGCTTTGACACAGCAAAGGACTGGAGATTCCCGCTTTCGCGGGAATGACAAGCCTGTTTACTAACCACTAACCACTGTTTACTAAACATCAGATCACCTCCAGGTCGTTATCGGTATTGCTCGCGTCAATCTTCGTCTTGGGCTTGCGACCCGCCTTGATTTCGATGACGTCGTCGATACGCTGCACATGGCCGCTCAACTGGCCAGCAGTTTCGTCTTCGGCAATCAAGTTTTCGAGCATCGACTTCGCTTCGGCATACTTACCGTCCTTGCAAAGCTGTAGAGCTCGCGCCAAGACCTGTTTCGCATTGTCACTCAGCGGAGGTTGTTTCTGGTTGTTGTCCTGATTCTGGTCCTTGTTCTCTTTCTGCTTGTCGAGTTCTTCCTTGAGTTTACGCTGGACGATTTCGACATTCTTCTTCGCGTTCTCAAAATCGTTGTCCAAGTCAATCGCCTTTTTCAGGTAAGCGATGGACTCACGCCATGCGGCAATGCGTTCGCTGCCCTGACCTTCGGGAGCCTTCTCGCCAATGCGAAAATACGTATCGCCCAAGTTATACGCCGCCCTGGACGCCATTTTCTTGTCGGGCATGCGCATGGCACTTTCGAGTTCCTTCTTGGCCTCTTCGAGATTGCCGAGCCTGTACTGGTCCGTTCCGATATTGTAGAACAACAGCGGGTTTGCAGGCTCTGATTCACGCACCTTCATGTACGTTTCTAAAGCGCCTTTGTAATCGCCATTGGCATACATCTTGTTGCCATCGTTAATGGGGCGCCCCAAGAACGAAAATAAATAACACAAAAGAAGCATCACAACCAATGCAGCAGCCAACAGCAATCGTGGCAAATATCGCACCATAAAACTTAGAATTCGCTTCATTTTACGCCTTCATATAATAGCCATTAGTCAACAGTTGTTAGCCAATGGTCGTTGGCCATTGGTCAATAGCATTCCACTATCTATTTTCTACGGCTAGAATATACAAAAAGAACAGGCAAAAAAGCAAAGTTTTGAACGAAGAATGGGCTTCTGCAAACTCAAAAAGCCCATTCATATTTTAAAAACTACTTCAACATTCTAAAATCAGTTACACTTCTGGATAGATTGCAACCGAATACTAAAAAAATTATAATCATTGATTGTTTGCGCAGTTGTAGCTCTATGATAATTAACACAAACCTTAAATTTTTCATTAAGGGCATTTATGATAAAAGCTGTATTTGTGGATACAGCCAAGGCACCAACATGTTCATGAGCATCCTCCATCATATAAAGCCTTAGTTCTTTTTTCGCAGAATCTGTAT
This sequence comes from uncultured Fibrobacter sp., assembly GCA_946415675.1. Lineage (GTDB taxonomy): Bacteria > Fibrobacterota > Fibrobacteria > Fibrobacterales > Fibrobacteraceae > Fibrobacter. The sequence continues at coordinate 112,017 of CAMKTL010000006.1, read as the reverse complement.
CCAATTCCGTTGTACTCTTTATAGGATATGTTGTAAACTTAGTCGTGTCAATTTCAACGCAATTTGAATCTCTCCCAAGTTTAAACATGACCCCTCCATTTTGGTCTGTAGAGACATTGCAAACATAGCCTTCATTAGTACAAGAACCAACAGGTGCTTGAATTTCGAATGCTCCGCTATTGCACAGTTCTACAGCAAAGGATATAACTGCGACGGAGAGAATTGTGAAAAAGATTTTTCCCATTTTGATAAATTCCTTTGAATTGAACTTTGATTGTTTTTTGATTATAAATTCGAAGGTTCCTCTTCCGCTTACGGTAACGAAGAAACACTATGATCACTGCCTATTTCCAGCAATCTTATGCTTTTTTCGTCCTTTTCGCCTTCTAATTGGTGATAAGTGACCTTAACCCTATATTTTTTCTTAGAAGCATTGATTATGAAAGCCGTATTCACCGCAACCGCCAAAGCACTTACTTCATAATCAGCAGCTAAGCCCTCTTGCAGATAAGGTCTTAAAAAGTACGAGGGAGATCCAAACAAATAGCCTTCACGATCTCGCTGATACGTTTTAAAAAACATGTATTTTATGTCTTGGCAATCCTGATCTTTTCCAAGAGAAAAGAATACACCTCCAGCAGGATCCATGGTCACCTTACAAACGTACCCATAATCATAACATACCCCGTCACGAAGACTTTTATCGAAATTTTCCTCTGGCTGAGGGTCAAATACATTATTTGGATTGGGATCAGGATTACATTTTGCCGTAGGTAATTCTGGAGGAAAAGCAAAACAAATCACAGAAATCGCAAGTATTGCAAAACACAATTTTTTCACGTTACCGCTTTCCTTTGAGCCTAAGCTTCGGTTGTTTATTTTTGCGGATGACAATATTCGAAGATTCGTTTACAGTAGCAGTACCATTTATCCTGAACAAAGAGCTGTCCAAACTATTCCTTTCGTTTAACCCTCGATTTACAGGAATCACGGAAGAACCTCCTCCTTGAGGACACCCACTAGATCCCGCCAAAGAAGGATTAGGAAGCGAATCAAAAACAAATGAACCATCATTTTGATAGAAGCAGGCTGTTTGAAAGTAACAAATAGCGTTGCCAAATCCACAGAGAACCGCTAACGAATCTTCCTTTTGATACAAAATGTAATCCACTGCGATAAAATACTTCTCAAGCGGTATAACAAGTGGTAGAGAATCGAACTTAACTTCTATATCCTTACGATGCTCCGGAGTAGAACGCAAAAAATATTGCACATGAGTCGAATCAAATTCCAACTTTGTAAATTTTTCCAATGCGAGCGGATTTCCCTTTTTTAGTTCTGATTGCAACGAATCCATATTGGTTTGGTCTGTCAGAACCCATATATTTTCTTTTTTCCCGCTATCCAATTTTTTCCCAACAGCAAGACCTAAATATTCATTTCTAATATCACAACAAGGACCAACCCTACCATACTCCACATACAAGTACATTCCACTCGTGGAATCCCGCCATCCAATTGCATATTTTCCTTCGCCATCCACTTTTGCTATATCATATGTTCCGTCCCGCAGCAAAGCAACAGCAAACGAGTTATTATCGGCCGCCAATGCAGAACTAACATAAGCTAAAATCATCACAAATAGAATATTATGAAAAAGATTCATTTTTTATTCTCCTTTCTTGTATGGAGGAAACAAAACCTGCAACACCCCATAAGGAATATGTTCTATCTTGCTTATGGAATACCCCCATCCCTGACTAACATCATTATCACTATTTAATATAATCTTTAAAAATCTTGTATGGACAAGAATTCGCTGGTTTGCCAAAGAATTTCCCGTATAAGCACCTATTAAACGATTCTTTTCATCATAAAGATAGATGATGTCGCCCGCCCCAAGAGATGTTTCTGCACTAAAGGTCACATAGTGCTCCAAGCAGCCATCATCACCGGCATCAACAACTCCTGAAATTTTCGCATTTGCAGGATAAGGATGGGGACTCTCTTCTTTATACAAATTTTCAACCAATTCAAAATCGCTCACTATAGATGCAAGCTGCGCTTTTCCGTCAGGGCTGTTGCCAGACTTTACATCAACCCCCTTTGCAACAACCTGCCATACCCCCATTTCTGGATTATCTACATCCACAACTTCCACATTATTAATTCTGTCAAAACATTCATCATCTACTATATCCGTCGATTTTTCACCTTTGCAATCACGATACGCCGGTTTATTAGCATCATCAGAGGTAATTTTTTCAAAGCCCTTAGTACGATCTCTCAATTTATTGCTATTAGTGGCAACACCGTTAGTATCAACATTTTGAGTCGGCAAGGAATCCAATCTCCAGGGGTAATAGATTTCCCCTTGGGGCGACACCAAATACAAATCCAAATCATTTACTAGTTTTCGAGTCATGTAATTAAATTCAGCAAAATCCGTTCCAGGAGCATCATCCCATACAAGTGTCGCCCTTAATTTTTTCTGCAATTTCGGAACGAATATCGACCAACGCTTTTCACTTTCAAAATTTTCTTCATTCCTACCGTCTTCGGACAAATAAAACTCTCGAAATTTATCAAATTTTGCTGATTTTACATCATATCCATCCATCAAATCCAAAGCACCCTTGGCATTCAAACGCCCCCAACCCGTCGCAAAATCTGGACCTTGAGTATATGGAGTACATTTGGACAGAATAATCAGTCCATTCCGAGGATTCTCGATATTCTCTATATCAACATTTGAAGCATCAACATTTGGAACACATCCCTGAGCAAACTGCATATCAATTGCAGAATGAATCATCAACGCTTTTGTGGTAGAATTGCGCATCGAAAAGGAATCCAAAGGCAATCCCGTACTTTTCTGGAACTTTTGATACATTAAAGCAGCAACCCCAGAAACAAAAGGAGCGGCCATCGACGTTCCTCCTTTTCTATCATAATATTTACCATCCAATCCATACGGAACACTTGACATTATATTTGTACCCGGAGCCATGATGTCCGGCTTTATACGACCATCCCAAGTCGGCCCCAAACTAGAAGTTTCATACAACTTCATTGTCTCTGGGTTAAAATTACCCACGATTATGGCATTTTTAGAATCATTCGTGATGCTATGGTAACCTATAGCAGGAGAATGCTGGACACTTTTGCCATTATTTCCCGCACTGAAAACAACAGTTTTAGAACGATTGTCACCCCGTTTAGAAAAATCTTTCCAATCATTAAAAATATCTCTATCTAAATTACGATGTTTACTTCCATAAAACGCTAACCCAACATTCACTCTTTCATAATCACCCAATAAATTTTTCAGAACCATATAATAATCTGCTTCACGAACATAATGCGAATGGTTTACAACATTCCCTCGTTGATTACCAAGCCACATCGAATCAGAATAAAACTTTACCTTAGGGGCAACTCCCCTGTATTGATAGGGAGCGGAATTTACAACAATCTCAGACAATCGACCGTTACCGCCAATAATCCCGGCTACATGAGTTCCGTGACCGTCCTTTATTCTTTTTGTAGTATCCACATGACCAACAATCCTTTCATCGTCATACCCTTCCGCTTTTCTTGGTATATTTCCGCCAGAGGAATCTAATTCATTCATTCCGTCATGCGTAAAATCTATGCCAACATCATAAACACCAACCGTTACCCCTTCCCCAGTATAATCAGCATTTGCAAGCCAATCTGTAGTCACTCCCACAGCTTGTAAAGCCTGTTGCCATATAGAATCATTTTGCAGTTCCGTCAAATTTATGGCATCACGGCCTTTGTCATTAAGCGGCACCCCCTGTCGATTTACATGCACATATCTCACATCCTTATGTTTTTCCAAACACCGCACAGAATCCTTATGAACTTTCGCCAAAATAATCCTGCGGTCAATATAAGCGCTATCGCCGCTGCAACCCACAACAACATTTTTGCACGCATTCATTGCCAAATCGGGCCAACATTCCACCATCATATCAATAACGGGGCGTTCTGTGACAACAGTTGTGCAAGAACCATTCGCATCGCAGGTTTCTTTTTCCTCGTAAATATCATTCATAGAAAGTTCCAATGAGAGACGAGTCGTATCGTCAGCGGCAAAAGCATTATAAAAACCATAGACAGCCGAGTTTAAAATTTTCTTCTTGATGGGCCTAGCGGTTTTAAACAAATACAATCCCTTATCCTGATAACGCGTCGATTCAAGGCGGTTCACGCCCGCGCTGTCCAATTTTCGCTCCTCTTTGGTCGTCAACGCTTTATCCTTGAGCAGCCAAAAACGGCCCATGAACGTCTTTGACGAATCTTTCGCCTCATAAGGCGGAATCACGGAAACCGAAGAACGATCATACCAGTAAACATTTACGGTATCACGCTTAACAGCGACCGGGTCATTGCCCCATAAAATATTCCCATCGCCATCATAGACAGCCATTTTGTAATGTTCTTCTTGGACATTCGCATGCGACTGGAACGAATAATCATAAGTGCAGTTCCATGCAGGGTAATTACGCCTCATTATCCGAAAATGAACGACTGATTTCGAATGTGCAGGAATATTCCCATAAAAATGAAACGAAATCATAGAATGTTCCGAATCGTAATAATACTTTGGCCTCACAGAATCAACCTTAGACCAATAATCTATTTCTGCCCTAAGTGTAGAATCAACTTGGTAATTGCCATACGGCATACCGGAGCAACTTGCATCATTCGGATTTGCCCTGCAATACTGGATTTTCGGGTTTTCGGCGAAGTAACGGATGACGGGATTTTTGAGCGTAGAATCTGTCAAATTCTTTAACGACAAACGGTATTCCACCCAGTTCCATTCGGTACGATGCCGTTCACTTAATAGCCGAACAGGGAACGACGAAGCCCAAAGAAAATTCACCGTCAATATCAGTAAAAAAAATAGTAATCGAAATAATTTCACAAAATCCCTCTTACTATTAAATTATGTTATTATTTTATTTTGTCAATAAAATTTGAATTTGTAATGTTTTTTTTACAACATTATGCAAGATTTTAAAGTTCTTTTTCAGCACTATTTTATTGGGGGCGTCAACAAAAAAATCATTTATATAGAAGATGCCCGCACAGTGGCGGGCATGACAAGCATCAAAACATAAAAATGTTTTTTACATCAGCATTATGTATAAAACGCTGCTGCTCACAATAAACGCAAAGACTAGAGAATAGCCCACGACCCTCCATTTTACAGAAGAATCTTTCAACGTAACACCTATCGCAACAAACGGACAGAAACTTAAAAGAACCGGCAGAATGTATCTGAAATCATTGCTGCACCCAAACGGATACTTGATTCGCAGAGCCATCAGCGAAGCAATAAAAGCAACTCCCTGCAACAAAAGTATCCAATGGGATAGATTAAGTCGCGTTCTCCAAAAACCGCGAATTGCATACACGATAAGCCCAAGCAAGAAAACGCTCATCAACGTGGCCCAGAAGCGGCCCGCCGGAGTCGAAAGCATTGTCCATTCGCCAAACATCGAACTTTTAAGCATATAGTTCCAAAAATAGTCACGCCCCATGGAGCTGTCCCAACCGCTTGTAAACGGTTGCATCAAGAAATTCTGCAAATCAAAATACAGATAGTTGGCAGTCTCGTTCGGGACTCTCATTCCCGAATTCAAGGCATTGGCATTTCCGACAAGTTCATCGCCCAATAACTTACGAACAGCAAAATGAATAGCAGCGGCAACAAACAAAATCCACGAAATAATTTCGGACTTCGACAGCGATTGCCAACGACGATTTGCGAAGAATCCACTTACCGCAAACACGAAAACCATTCCAAGAGATACAATCCCCGTCGATTTAGTCCACATCGCAAGAGCAGCGGCAATGACGGACATTATCAAATACTTTCCACGGCAATCCTTGACATAGCAGATTCCTGCCCACACGCACAAAACATGCAAAAAGAAAAACAGTTGGTCATTCCCGATGCGGGGCGCAACTAGAATCATCAACGGCCAAAAGACCCAAAGTGCCGAAGACAAAACTAAAGCAGGACCTCGTTCCAGAATCTTTTTCAGGAACAGGAGACCAAAGAATGTTGTCAGTACCGAAAGTAACAAGCTAAAGGCCTGAAGCCCCGTGGTTCCCTGCATCCCAAGATATTCACCCAAAATATAAGACGGCACTGCAGAAACGTAATAGACAGGCGGATGGTAGCACGACCAACATTCGTCATTGTCGGGAACGGAATGGTTGTTTATAACGTATTGAATATATTCAATATGCCCTTCCACATCCATCGAGAACGTTTTATACGGAATGGCTAAGTAGAAAAATGAACGGAAAAGTATCCCCAAAAAGAGAAGAACCATCAAAATTTTGCCCATCCTTAAACGGAGAGCGATAAAAGCAAAGAACAGCGCGAACGAGATTATAGCAAGAGCATGGATAATCTGACCGGCAACAGACTTCATTTTTATAAAAGCCATAAATCCACCGGGACCGCCCCCATTATGCAACGTCACCGAATAATGCGTTTTTCCTCCTTGACGATAAGGAGCAAGCACACTATCACCTAGCGTAAATCCCTTTGAATAACTGCAATGGCCATGGACATCCGAAAGATCCATCGTATGTTCACCTATTTTGATACGATCCGCACAATCGTCGGGAACTATCATCATATCATAAGAGAAATTGAACGGACTAACCACGTCAAATTCCATATTGAACGGATTATTGACTTCAATATCCCGAAGAAGCGGAATGGAAACCTTCTCCGATATTCCATTCTGCACAAAGCTTACATTCTCAATGGAAATTTTGCTTATAATCCCCAAAACAAAGAAGAGGGTAAAACAGGCAATGGTAATAAATTCAGGGGTCTTGATGTATTTCATAATTGATTTTTTCCATTATTAAATTGCGCGAATTCATTTACTTTAATTTGATATAACCATTCAGCCAGTCGGTATGGTCACAGTTATTGGGACCGTCCGGATCCGTTTCAAGTTCCAGCAATGTCGCACCTTGTAACGGAACCTGAGTAAAGAAGGCTGAATCTACGCCGCGCACTAATGGACTGCGCCAAACTTCTTTACCGTCAACCCTTATAATAAATATGGCACTACCTTGGTCATAACATTCGTCATCAATTCCGGCGCCAATAAACAAGGCGTCTGCGTTTTTCGGAAGATCATAGACAAATTTCGACGGGGCATGCGTTCCCAAACCATTTTTATAGACCTGTTTCCCAACAATCAGCATGTGCGAATCTACAGACCGGTTTGTCTTCGGCGTTCCATAGCCCTGTTCTGACTGGCGTATGCTCAAATTTTCTAGAAGGACGATGTTTTCACCTTTCGGAGCGACAACCGGCCTATTACGGTAAGCGATATAGCCACCTTCTATCAAAAGAATTACAGATAAAAGCACATAAGGAGTCCATGCTGGGAATGGGACTTTTTTGATTCCGTACAATACCTTATTTACCGTTTTTGGCATTGCAACAACTAAAAGCGAAGCGACCAGCGCAATACATCCCACCATCGAAACGGTATTCCACACATCGTTACCACGGAACGGATTGATTAGGTTCACATTCAGCGTAGCGACAAGCGTAATCAAAAGGCACGGGACTCCACCTCGACACATATCCCACACAAGCCAACAAATCGCCATGGGCACAGCGTAAAGCAAATAACGTTCATGCATCCCCGGCAACAGCACGAAAAATGCAAGACCGTTCAATGTACAAAGAGCGAAAGCGGTCCGAATGTTCTTGCATAAAATCGACTTTATCAGGACAAAAACCGAAACAATAACGAAAAAGATTTTTCCAAGAATAGCGGGCTTTAGCAAAAAGCCAAGGCCATCTGCGCTCGCGCCCCAAATCGGCACATTGTCTGGAGCAGCGTTTCCCACAAGCAGAACCCACAAATTAGTGGCATTCATAGTCGCATACGGATACTGGCTCGTTGTCTGCACATACGCTCTCGAAAGCATGGGCAAGAGGTTCCCGCCAATGGCGAACGGGAGCAAAACAACCGCGGCACCAACAACAGCAAGCGGAATACCTTTCCAAGACGTTCTCCAGTTGCGGATAAAGAGACCGCCAAAGATAGGCAAGAACGCTATCATCTGGAACTTTGCAAGAAGCGCAAGCAAGTACAGCATCGAAGCGAGGAATATATAGCGCGGACGGCTAATGCAATAAATAGCAAGAACCGCAAGCACAACCGGCAATAAATCCACTTGTCCCCAAACCGGGCCGTTAATCAGAATCGCCGGATTCAAAGCGACAAAGGCAATCAGCAAATGTTTTTTCCAATCCGGGTAATTAAACTTTTCCGTAATACGGCAAAGAAAATCCACAAAGAACAAATGCGAGAAGAATACCGGCCACAGGCAAAGGAACTTCAAGAAAAAAGTTTTATCGACTGCAAAATCCAAAACAGCATGGATTTGCGCGACAACCCAAAGCCAAAAGACATATAGCGGCGGGTAATTTCCCTTGAAGCCGCCAAAGCCACCATCCATTAGCTGTTGGACCCAGCCCACCCAAAAGCTCTGATCGCCATCGTAAGGAGTACTTGCAGTGCAGACAACATTTGCGAGCAAGCAGATTGTGCCCCAAAGAATAAACAGTTTCAAGTTGTTTCGGTACTTGTACATGAACATGTTATAAACTCAACAATAAAATGGAACTGCAAACAGCAAATAGCACAACAGTGCCCCAGCCGCAAACTTTAAGTATTCGGGAAGCGCCGGCGCCGCAGAAACCCAAGGCCGCCCACGGCAGGCAGCTCAAAAGGACGGGCACAATGTAGCGGAAATCGTTGCTGCAAGAGAACGGGTATTTCAGACGGAGCGTAATCATTGCGGCAAAGAAAAGGAACGCCTGAGCAGCGAGAACCACCTGAACCTTATCCCAGCGGGATTTCCAGAATCCGCGAATGCCAAATCCCAGGAGAGCGACAAAGCAAGCGCTGATGATGGAGGCAAGCCAAAGTCCCTTGGGCGTTGATAACAAATGAAATTCTCCGAAGAGCGAAGTCTTTGCAAGGTAATTCCAGAAGAACTGGCGACCGAGATTATCGTGCCACGGATCTATATAGGGATTTGTCAAGAACGTCTTGAAATCGAAAAACAGGAAGTTCCCTGGATCATTGCGGACAAGTACGGTGTTGTCGTTACCACTTGCGTTTCCAACGATATCTTGGGTCAAGGCAACGCATGCCACCGAAATCGCGGCAGCAACAAAAAGGCCTCCCCCGACGCGTTCCGAGCGGCTCCAACTGCGCGGATTGCGGAAAAGCTGAAGCAATGCCGTAAGCCCGAGAACGCCAAACGTGACGACCGCCGTCGATTTTGTCCAGTAGGCAATAAACGATGCCACGACCGCGACAATGAAATACTTCCCGAAATTCGTGCGGATGTACTTAAAGCAGCCCCACAACGCAATTGCGTGCATTGCATAAAAGAGGATATCGTTCCCGAGGCGAGGCGAGGCCAAAATAAAGCTCGGCCAAACGCTCCACAAAAGCGCTGCAGCAAAGAGAGGAGCTCCACTCAACACATTTTTAAGGCATGCAAGGCCAAAGCCGAGCGCGACAAGCGAAATGAGGAAATCAAACCACTTGACAGCATTCTGCGGTGCACAATGCATGAGATTCGACATTTTCCACACACCAGCGCTCAGCACAAAATAAACAGGCGGATGGTAGCAAGTCCAGCAATCATCCGATGCGGGAATGCGGCCATTTTCTGCGATGATTTTTATGTAATGCTCATGACCGCCCACGTCGTGTCCACGTTGGTTATAGAACGTTTCGCTGGTGTAGCCCACACGCAAAAGAAGCCCTATAAAGAAAACGAGAAGCAAGCTGCGTCTTAGCTTAAGACGGGCCCCAATCGAAAAGATGAGCGCACCAAGCAGCAAGAAAAACATCACCGAGAAAAAGCCTAACCAAGATCCGCTGCCATTGATGGCTGCCGTAATGCCGCCAGGGCCACCACCGTTCCAGAGCGACATCCGAATATGAAAATTCGAAATATCCTTGCCCAGATTCTTTACGATTTCAGCTTTGTCTAGAATAAAGCCTTGGTTCCAGTCGCAATAACCTAGATATTGTTCAAACGGAAACTTGACATCATTGACAACAAGTTCAGTAACGCAATCATCTGGATGGATTTTCAAGAAAAAATCGCTTGCGAAACCTGCGGCAACATCCATGTCAACGGTAAAGTTTTCTCCATCTTCCATCGGAACGCTCACCGGCATAACCGTTGCGGAATCAGTCCCTTGCCTATGCAAGACGACGTTCTTTATTTCCGGGTTGAACGCATACGAAAGGACGACAAAAAGAGCCATCCCCAGAATCAAGGGTAGTTCCCGCTTAACGAAGCTTCGCATTACTTTTTACCTTCGTGGTATTCCTCTTCGCTGTTTACGCTCCAGAGCGCGGTTTTGTCCGTCGAGTTTTCGCGGATACACTTCACGACTTCCATGGCGGCGAGCATGCTGTGGTCCATGTTGTTGTACTTATGCATGCCATTGCGCCCCATGAGGAACATATTATCAATCGGATCGAGGTAACCGCGGACCTTATCAAATTCGCCGTAAGTACCGAAGTAGGCAGGGTAAGCCTTCTTGATATGGAACACCACGGCGTCGCGGACAGATTCAGGCCTTGCCACGTCAATCTTGTCGAGTTCCGCAATTGCAAACTTGATGAAGTCATCATCAGGCATGCGCCACATTTCGTCGCCTTCGGTGGCAAAGTATTCAAGGCCAATCCACACCTTTTCGGGGTCTGCAACAAGATACGGGCTCCAGTTGTTGAATATCTGGATGCGGCCGAGCTTCACGTCGGATTCCTGAACGTAAATCCAGTTATCAGCCACGAACTTGAGCTTGCTTTCGGGCGTTCCCGGTTTGGCAGGATTCTTGATTTCAAGTTTATCCAAAAGGAGGCCCACAGTAATGAAATCGCGATACACGAGACCGTCGGAAACACGACGCACTTCGGCGGGCACGGGCATCTTTTCGCTATCCATCGCAGCGACGAGTTCCTTGACCGGCATCGTCGAGAGGAAGTAATCGCACGGGACCGTTTCATAAGCGATAGCACCGTCTTCCGCAAGGTTTTCTACGACAACGCTCAACACACGTTTGCCCATATCGTCGCGGTTCACGCCCACGACCTTCGCATTCATGTGAATCTCGCCGCCCATTTCCTGGACCTTCTCGGCAACGGTTTCCCAAAGCTGGCCAGGGCCGAACTTCGGATAAAGGAACTGACCGATAAGACTCGTTTCGGTATCCTTTTGGCGGATATCGGCAGCATTAGCGGAAGCCCCATCGGCAGAAGCGTCCGCCTTTTTCTTGCCCGCAAAAATCTGCTTTACCGCATGCACCACGGTTTTCGTAATCGAAAGGCCCTTGATGCGCTGGCCGCCCCAATCAGGGCTAATCTTGCTGCACGGCACACCCCACACCTTTTCGGTGTAGTCGCGGAAGAACGTGCGGTAAAGTTCCACGCCAAAACGGTTAATCATGAAGTCTTCGAGGCTATTTTCTTTGCGGGCGGGGAGCAACTGCACCTTGATGTAGCTCAAGCCGATTTTCATCATGCGCCAAAGCCCAAGATTGCGAATCGTGTCGCCGTTCAAGCTGATGGGGTAATTGAACAACTTGCGCAAAAAGAGAATTCGCGAAAGGCGGCTACGGCAGAGCATCACGTAATCCGTCTTTTCCGGATCGGGGCCGCCTTCCGTCAGCGGAACCTTGCGCCCGATGGCGATATCGTCCTTGCTAGCTACACCCTGCAGCGGCAAGATTCCCTGCCACCAGTCCATCACCGTATCGCTCTTGCTGAAAAAACGATGGCCGCCAATATCCATGCGGTTGCCTTTGTAACGCGCCGTACGCGAAATCCCGCCAATGACGTCTTCCGCCTCAAAAATCACAGGCTTCACATCTGTTGTCCGCAATAGTTCAAGAGCCGCAGTCAAGCCTGCGGGGCCAGCACCAGCAATTACAGCAACTTTCTTAAATTCTTTTTCGGTAGTCATTCAATCCTTCCTATACCTTTTAATCCTAACAAATTCAAGCCGTTTTCTGTTCCCGGAAAAGCATCATCTTCCGGGCCCCAAAATTCCACATCAGCACCAAGACGGCAGCAAAAATTTTGGACAGCATTTCATTCCATCCAAGTTGCCCGACCATCAAATACATGAGCAGTTGATTAAAACCGACGCCCGCAATCCCGACCACGGCAAAAATGCCGAATTCCGCTGTCTTCTTGTTTTCTAGAACACGTTTGCATTCCGAAAACACCCAGACAATGCTCATGATGTAATTAAGCACAAGCCCAGCTACAAGCCCCACCAGATTCGCGAGCAAGTAATGCCACTCGAACTTGTAAAGGCAAAGTGCAAAAAGCCCAAAATCTACAACAAAAGCAAGCCCGCCCGTTACAAGATAGCGCACAAACTGGCCCATCAAGGAACTGCGAGGCATCTTTCTCCAAAGCCGCCTAACAAATGATTCATTTTGCATGGGATTAATAATAACAATTTTCAGCGATAAAAGAGATTTCACAAGCAGAAATGCCAATAATATAGTCTATATGTTGCATATAATACGTAACGTATTTTATGGCATTTATTTCGCAAATTACAATAATCAAAAATTTTTTAAATTTGGAAAAAATAATAAAACCAACATGAAACCTAAAAGAATCGAATATATTGACGTTGCCAAGTTCCTAGCCATGATTCTAGTCGTGTTCACGCATGGCGTCAAGGAAAGCAACTTTGTAGCCTTTGCCTTTGCATTTCACCTGCCTGTATTCTTTGTTCTGAACGGGATGACGCTAAAAATCGAGGGCCAAAAGTTTGGCGACTTTCTCGTCAAAAAACTCCAGCGCTACATCGTTCCGATGTTCGGACTAGGAATCATTTGCGTTTTGTTCGATTTGTTTGTCAAATGGCTGCTCAACAATCCAATTCCCGACCATTTCATCATCATAGGGATGGCAAACGTCATCAACCAAGTGAGGTTGTTCGCTATCTGGTTTTTGCCAGCATTGTTCTTTACGGACATTATCCTCTTCGGATTCCACCGCATGGCCAAAGGCAGGCTATGGCTCATGGGCATCTTGTCGCTGTTGCTCTTGGGAATCGGCATTCTTTTCAATCAGTTCCACAACGTTGCATTGGTCTGGAACTTTGACGCTGCGTTTTTCGGCACCCTCTTTACGTACCTGGGATTTGCGTTCCACCACCAGAAGCTTTCGGGCTTCTACAACTTTGTCACAAAGAAACGCATCCGTGCACTCTTTATCGGGATTGTCTTGATGACTGGCACTTATTTTATCAGTCAATACCATTACGAGATTGAGCATCGCCATCTTGAAATGTTTTCTCGTTACTTTATGCCATATTATATGACTCTCCCCAACGCCGTCATTGGTTCACTCGGATTCATTCTCATCTGTCGCGGGATTACGAATCCAGTTTTTGCAAAACCAGTCGAAATGAACCTCGCTCTTTTGGCATTCCATCAAATTTTGGCGTTCCCGCTATTCCGGTTCAAACTTTGTCCTGAATGGTGGGCAAACGTTCACCAGTTGCCGGCAAGCGACCCGCAATACATGTTGTTCAACAGCGCGATGACATTGTTTTCGGTTGCACTCATTGCGATTATTTACTTTATCATCAAGTATTCCCCAATAAGCGTCATCGTGAATCAACCGTTGGCGGGGATATATAGACGAGAGACGAGTGACGAGAGACGAGTGACGAGAGACGAGTGACGAGAGACGAGAGAGAGAGAGTAAACAGTGATTAGTGGTTAGGAATGAAAAATTAAAAGTTAAAAATGAAAACGTCATGTTGAGCGAAGCGAAACATCCAGGCTAAAACATAACTGGATCCTTCTTGCTTCGCAATCAGGATGACGTTCCTAATCCCTACAACCTAGCACCCATTACTTAGCTGTAGAACGTTTTCAATAATTTAATCATATCGGCATGGTCGCTTGTGGCCATCATCTCGCGGATGCTATGCATGCTGAGCATGGGTTCGCCGATATCGACCGTCGGGATTCCGAGGTTTGCCGATACCGTCGGGCCAACAGTACTTCCGCATGGCATGTCGTTACGCGTAATGAACACCTGGAGCGGGATTCCCGCCTGTTCGCAAAGCAAGCGGAGCTTGGCAGAACTCATCAAGTCGCTCGCATAACGCTTTTGAGAATTTGTCTTCAACACAATGCCTTTGCCCAATAGCGGCGCATGATTCGGTTCGTGCTTTTCCATGTGGTTCGGGTGGGCTGCATGAGCCATGTCAATTGATAACGCAAGGGAATCAGCTAATATAGACGAGAGACGAGAGACGAAAGACGAATGAGGAGAGACGAGAGAGGAGAGAATGGATTCAAGGAAATTTCCGGCGGCACCTTCGCGGGTCGTAGAACCGACTTCCTCGTTATTGAAGAAACAAGCGACCAGGCAATCATTTTCGTCTGATTCCGCAGAAACAATCGCCTCCGCAATCGCATGGCAACTGCTCAAGTTGTCGAGCCTTCCAGAATAAATCCACTCGTCGTTAAGCCCGCCGCGATTGGCAAACTGGGCATCAAACAGCTGGACATCGAAATCCACCAGACGCGCCCCTTCGGGGAGTTCTTTTTCGATCGCGGCAACAAATGCATTTTTATTTCCGTCCTGCGCACTACACCACAGAGCGTTGAAATCCACCTGCGGATTCACCTTGAGCCCGTCCTGATTCACGTTGCGGTTCAAGTGAACTGCCAACTGCGGAATCCTGAAGAGTTTTGCGCCACGGAACAGTTTTGTCTTGAGCGTTGCAGAATCCGACGAATCCACATACGCAAGCATTCCCGCATAGCCGAGGTCGCGGTCGAGCCAGCTCGTATAAAGCGGCGAACCATAAACCTCCGTGTGGAGCGTACAGACACCCGCATTCATTCCATCCGGATTCGGGGAGACTTTCAACGCCGGGAAATCCGTATGCGCAAGCGCAATCCGGAACCGCGAAGACGAGTTCCACTGTTTGGGAGTGCGAAACGCGATAATCGAAGCACCGCGACACACGAAATACGCTTTGCCGGCTACTAGTTCCACCCCAAAATCAAAATTTGTAAAAGAGTTTGCTTCAAATTGAGATTTAAGACAATCCACCGTATGGTACGGAGTCACTGCAGCATTTAAAAATTCAAAAAAATCCATATTTCCTCATAAATTTTCTTTTTATTACAATTTGATAATATAATCTATTTATATTTTTTCGCAAACAATGGCATTTCAAAAGATTAAACAGATTAACTGGATGGAAATGTCCGGCCTCCTGGTCGGCGTAATGAGCACTGTTGCCGTCATGATTTTTTCGCTGGTGCTTTACCACTACCTTTTTGACACGGGAGTCATCAAAGCCCAGGAGTACAAGCTCTACAGTAACTTTGAAAAAGCCTTAGGCCTTAGACCGGGCACCCGTGTACAGATTAGCGGTGTCGATGTCGGACAAATTTCGGACATGCAAATCAAGCCCGATGGCAATGGCGTGCTCATGGAGTTTTCCATCCGCCAAGAATTCCAGCCGATGATTACCGATAGCGCTATTGTGTATGCCATCCGCGACCAGAACATGATTTCGGCCCGTGTTATCAATATTGACATCAAGAAAGGCAAAGGCCGCGTGCTAAGCGACGGAGAATCTCTCCCGGCAGGCAAGGCACAAGATATCGAAACGATTCTCGAAACAACGAACGAACTTTTAGGCCGCGTAAGCCACCTCGTCGATGCCGCCGACGAACTTGTCGCCATGGCGTTGGACACCGGAACAACGGTGGGCGCATTGTTCGGTTCGCGCGCACTTTACGACAATATCGACAGGCAAATCAACAGATTTAACGATATCACCCTACTCAGCAAAAGCGTTCTTTCCAAGACATCGGTCCTGCTAGACACGATGAACAGCGGAGTTCCGTCGCTCCTCAACCGGAGCAACGAGGTGACAATCACTATGGGCAATTTGCTCAACGAATTCAAGACATTGCCGAACCAAGTTACGAATATTCTGAATTCCATGGACACGACGGTCGGCCGCATGGACAATCTCGTCACCAATTTCAGCTCGGTCACAAACGGTTTGCAGGACTTCATGAATACGACGGAAAACACCTTGCAAAACGCGGATGACTTAATGACCGGCATGTCCAAGATGTGGCTCCTCAGAAGCAACGTTCCGAAGCACGATTCCGTACCGTTTATCGGGGAGACGCTATGGTAATGCGCAGATCTATAAAAATGGCTCTTTGCATGGCGCTTAGCGCATCTGCAGTATTTGCCTCGGAATCGGGGATGCTCGCCTCGCGTGCGCAGAAGTCCATAAATGCCGGAAAATTCGCCAAGGGGTATTCGCAGCTGGAACGCGCCTTGGTCGCGAGCCGCAAAGAAGCGGACAGGCGTTCCGAAGCCCGCATTTTCATTGCGATGGGGCAAGTCCGCACGAAAAGCCTCGATTACGACATGGCCGATTCATTGCTGAACTATGTTGAAAACGAAGGCATGGACCGCTCGACCAGAGGTATGCTCGTCAAAGCGAAAATGGCTTTGAGAAACGCCACTGAAAAATACTCCGAAGCGGTTAGACTTTGCGAAGGCTTCGATGAAGACGTTCTCGGCAAGCTCGAAGACCAACTGCAAGGCGCGTTTTATTCGGAATGCGCTATTGCCTACGCCGGAAGCCACAACAGCGAAAAAGCCGCTCAAGCGCTCAAGATGGTCGGCAAAAGCACCGACGACGACACGGGAATCTACTTCTGGACGGAAGCCCGCCTGGCCGATTTGCAAAAGTCCGGCAACGCCGATTCGCTTTACCGCGAAGCGGAAGCAAAATCCGTGGAAGCAAACATGCCATTTACAACGGCAAACATCCTTTACCACCGCGGTGAATTTTTAAGCAAATTCAACGCGTCTGAAGCAAAGAAAGTATTCGACCGCTGCAAGACCGCATTCGAACTGATGGGACTTCCAAACAACGCCAAGCGCTGCACGAAATAAGCGAACGAAAGTCCGCTTTGTTTATTTAATAAAGTAATCGATTATTTCTTTTTTAACGTGTCCACGACGTTCGCCGGATTCACATTCCTATTCGCGACTTTTGCATTTGCATCAATCGCGTTTTTTGATGTCGTCGTATCTACGGGAACCGCTGCAGTTGTATCAGCGGAAACTGTCGAATCGGCAGGAGTTGCTGTAGAATCTGCGGGTGCAGGTTCTTCAGGTTTCTTCATGGTCAGAAGTTCACGATAAACTATCGACGGATGAATTTTGCCGTCGGCCATGTTATCGACGAGGTACTTTACCTTCTGGTATTCCTGATCGTTGTCGTAATCCTTGATTAAGCTTTTGTAGCCAAGGAGCTTGAGAATCTTAACATAGAAGCTCGCACGGAACTTTTTGAAGCGCGGCTGCATCACGTCGTTCAGGACTGTTTCCAGCGCCGTTTCTGTCTGCATGGAATCGAGTTCAAAGCTACGATAAATCGTGCGGATGTGGTCTGGAATCGTCGTATCGGGGCTATCGAAATACTTGCGCATCACGTTTGCCGCTTCCGTCCTGTTGGGGTACGGGCCACGGGCAAGGCGGAGCGCAAAGTAAAGCGAGAGGCGCCAGTTCTCAGGATAAACGCGTGACGCGCGGCGCAAAACCGAAAAGTCCGAAGTATCGGGAGCATCTACCGGAGTCACGCCACCGACAAAGTAATACGGCGTGTAGAACAGGGAATCGAGACTCGTCGAAAGTTCCGCCACATGACCGAGATACGCATATTCCTTGCCGGTGAGGTAGCTTTCGCCCAGTTCGGTGAGACCCTTGATCCAGAAGAGCCCCGCTACCGATGCGTCATGCCCTGCAGCTACATAGCGAACAGACGAAGCCTTCGGCAAGAAAGACTCGTCGAAGTTCGTGCCAGGAAGCGGCTTTGCGTAATGGAACGCAAGCGCGATTACCGCAACGGCAACTATGAAGCTAAGGATATAACGCATATTCATTTCATCATGTCATTCTGAGCGAAGTGCGAAGCACGTAGTCGAAGAATCCATCAAGTAAAGCCCTGGATCCTTCCCCTATCGCTACGCTCCAGGGTCAGGATGACGTCTTAGAAGAATCAATATAATTATAGTTGGCAAGCCTCTGCGAGTTTTTCCAGTGCATCAACGCAATCGTTCGCGTAGTTCGCCGGTGTATCGTTACGCTGCCAAGCAAAGTTGAGTCCGCTGCTGGAATTGAGCACGTGGAACTTGCGTTTGCCGCCACCGTTTTCGATAGCCTTGAGGACAGTCTTTGCGTCGCCGCCCTGACCGCCCGGCACGCCCGGAATGGACACGCCCGGAATGAGGAACGGCATTTCGTGCTTGTGAGCAACGGTGTAAGCCGTAATCTTCTCAAGTTCTTCCGGGTGGGTTGCACCGACAACGGCACCGAGGTAGCCCTTGTCTGCGTCCCATTCCATAATCTTGTCAGCTACGGAGTAGAAAGCTTCGGCAACGTCGCGCGGATCGTCACTGCGAGTAACAGGCAAATCCTGAAAGTCGTGAGCGCCCTTGTTGCTCGTGCGGAGGAGCACGTAGGCGCCGTTCTCGCTGTTTTCGCGAATGAACGGACCGACGGAATCGGCACCCATCCACGGCGAGACAGTCACGGCGTCAGCACGATAGACATCGTAGGCGGCGTTTGCGTAGGCGGCACTGGACTTGCCGATGTCGCCGCGCTTTGCATCTAAAATAACCGGAATGCCTGCGCTTCGGTAATCGGCAATGAGCTGCTGCAGAACAAGCATCGACTGCACGCTCACACATTCGTAATAAGCGCTGTTCGGCTTCACGACGGCAGGCTGCACGTTACGCTTGAGGCAGCATTCCAGAATGTCGGAATAGAAACGCTTGATGCGGTCTTCGGGAGTGCCTTCAAGCGGGATGAGCTTGAGCACAGGGTCCATGCCCATGCAGACCGGATTACCGCACTTCGCAATACGCTGTTCAAGGCGATCGTAAAAGCACGTCATTACTTCAATTCCTCCTGAATCTGGGCGGCTTCGTAAGAGAGAATGCCGTGGGCGACAGCCACATTCAGAGATTCAAGTTCGCTGCTCATCGGAATCTTCACCGTCTCGTCGGCGAGTTCGATGAAGTACGGGTTCGTGCCGGCACCTTCGTTACCCACGAGGAACGCCATCTTGCGGAGCTTGTGGCTCGGGATTTCGCGGAGGGACTGCTTGGCATGCAAATCCGTTGCGATGATGGTGTAGCCCTTGCTACGGAGGAAGTTAATTTGGTCAACAAGATCGACATCAAATTCAAACGGAACGCGAAGGAACGTGCCCGAGGAACCGCGGACAACCTTCGGATTGAACGGGCTCACGGTACCGCGACCGAGAATCATGCCGTTGGAACCAAAACCGAGGCTCGTGCGGAAGAGCGTTCCAAGGTTGCCCGGATCCTGCACGGCATCCACAAGCGTGAGCACGCTGCGGCTCGTTTCATAGACCGGCTTCTTGCTCGCGATGTTGCAGTAAGCGATGATGCCCTGCGTCGTCACCGTAGAAGAAAGACGCTTCATCTGTTCTTCGGTGAGCACGTGCATCGTAATTTCGGCATCGTTAATCGCTTCGATCAACGGTTCGTTTTCGAATCCTTCGACCGCATAAATCGAGATGACGATTTCGCGGTGATGCTTCACGAGTTCTTCGACAACGTGAACGCCTTCGCCAAGGAACTTGCCTTCGCGTTCGCGGCCCTTTTCGGTGGTGCAGGCGATGAGGCGCTTGAACCACGGCGGTGTGGAAGCGGCATCGTCAACGGTCTCGATTTGGGCGGCGCGAGCTTCGAGCGCGGCCTCGTCCAAGTTCTCATCGACAGCTTCCTTCTGTTCGGGGCGCTGGCGATAAACAGGGGCGTTCGTCACAGCGTCGCGACGGCCGCGATTGAACGGCTTGTCGCCAAAGCGGTGCGGGCGACGGTCGCGATTGAACGGACGGTCACCAAAGCGGCGTTCTTCGCGGTTGAACGGACGGTCTTCGCGATTTTCGTCGCGGCGGTCGCCACGGTCTTCGCGGTTAAAACGACGGTCACCACGGTCAAAGCGGCGATCATCGCGGTCGAAACGACGTTCGCCACGATCGCCACGATTGAAGGGCTTGTCGCCAAAGGAACCGCGTTCGTCGTCGTTGCGGCGAGGGCGGCGTTCAGGAGCTTCGCTGACTCCAAATTTACGGTCCAGCGTCATTCTTACAGTACGCTTCGGTTTGTTTTCTTCTTCACTCATAATTTTTCCATCAACTGTTTGGCGACGGATTCCCCGTCAATTTCTAGAATCTTGTAGAGAGCTTTGATTTCTCCCTGTTCAACGAATCTGTCCGGAAGACCGAACCGGTACAGTTTCTTGTCCGTATAGCCGAGGTCGGACAACAGTTCCGCTATAGCCGAACCGTAGCCACCCACCCGCGTGTTGTCTTCCAATGTCACGATAACATTGTGACTGTCAAACAGCGAACGGTAGCATTCCTGGTCCAGCGGCTTGATAAAACGGGCATCCACAAGCGTCGGGTTGTATCCGTTTTCACGAAGCACAGAGGCGGTCTTCTTGAGTTCATTTGTCATGAAGCCGGCGCCCAGAAGGAGTATGCCGGAACCCTTCTCAAGAATTTTCGGGCTCTTGTCGTCGAACGGTCCTTCCGAAGGCACGAGTTCAGCGGCCAGCGAGGTCCCCCTCGGATAGCGAATTGCCACCACGCCTTCCATATCAATCGCGGCAGTCAACATGTCGCGCAATTCATTTTCGTTGGAAGGCGCCATGAGAGTAAGACCAGGAACCGTGCGCAAGAACGACAAGTCAAAAGCTCCGTGGTGCGTCGGGCCGTCGGCGCCGACAAGGCCCGCACGGTCAAGAACAAGCACCACATGCAAATTCTGCAGGGCGATATCATGGATAATCTGGTCGTAAGCGCGCTGCATGAACGACGAATAAATCGCCACCACAGGAACGACACCTTCGCAGGCCATACCCGCAGCAAACGTCACCGCATGTTCTTCGGCAATGCCCACGTCTATCACGCGATCCGGGAGTTCTTTCGCCACGATGTCCAGGCCGCAACCCGTAGGCATCGCAGCCGTAATCCCGATAATGCGCTTGTCTTTCTTTGCAAGTTCCAGAAGCGTATTGCCGAACACGTTCGTGAGGGAGGGGTTCGGGTTTCCCGGCGAGAGCGGAAGCCCGCTTTCAGGGTCAAACGCACCGCATCCGTGATACTTTGTCGGATTCTTCTCGGCAGCCGAAAAACCGCGGCCCTTTTCGGTAAGCACGTGCACCAGGCACGGTCCCTGCTGGTTTTTCACGCGTTCGAGAATCATGACAAGTTCGTTGATATCATGACCGTTAATCGGTCCGAAATAGCGGATGCCCAAATCCTCGAAGAAACGTCCCGGCTTCACGGCGTTCTTCGCAGCGTTCTCGACCTGCAAGAACAGTTCACGAAAACGCGAACCCAGAATGCCCGGCAGGCGCGTCATCAGGCGATCCAAGTCAGAACGCATCTTGTTGTAAACCGGGTCCGAAATCACGCGGTTCAAGTACTTGCTGAACCCGCCCACGTTCGGCGCAATGCTCATCCTGTTATCGTTCAAGATGATGGTCATGTTCTGCTTGGAAGCGCCAACGTTATTGATAGCCTCGTACGCCATACCACCCGTCATGGAGCCATCGCCAATGACGGCCACCACATTGTTGTTGCGGTTGAAGTGGTTACGGGCGACGGCAAAACCAAGAGCCGCCGAAATAGAAGTCGTGGCATGCCCGGCACCGAAGCAGTCATAGATGCTCTCGTTCCTTTTGAGGAAGCCGGAAATACCGCCCTGCTGGCGCAAAGTATCGAAACGGTCGTAGCGGCCGGTCAACAATTTGTGCACGTACGCCTGGTGCCCCACGTCCCAGACAATCTTGTCGTCGGGCGCATTGAACACATAGTGAAGCGCAAGAGTCAGTTCCACAACACCAAGGCTCGAAGCCAAATGACCGCCATGCTTGGACACCTGCCCAATAATGGTCTCGCGAATCTGCGAAGCCAGACGGTTCAGCTCCTCGATGGAGCAATGTTTCAAGTCCTGAGGTGACTTTACGTCTTTCAGTTCCATTTATTTCACTCGGGTAATGATGTATGCCGCTATAGAACGGAGGATGGAGGTATCGCACTTGAGACCGTCCAGAACCTTGATAGATTCTTCGTAAAGTTCCCTAGCGCGTTCCCTGGATTTTTCCAGACCCACGATGGACGGGTAAGTGGCCTTGCCGTTCTCGACGTCGGACCCGGCATCCTTGCCAAGTTCTTCGGTCGTGGAGACGATGTCCAAAATATCATCCACAATCTGGAAGGCAAGCCCGATGGAGCGGCCATAGTTGCGGATAACTTCCATATCCTTTTCGCTTGCACCTGCAAGCATCGCACCCACGAGGAGCGAAGCTTCGATAAGAGCCGCCGTCTTGTGGTAGTGAATGTAATCGACAATTTCTAAATCGACAGCCTTGCCTTCACATTCGATGTCGGTCATTTCGCCACCGATAAGGCCGTAGGTGCTGAGCAGGTGCGCAAGCACTTCGATCGCCTTCGCATTGCCCGTCTTGCCCATCAGTTCAAAAGCCAAAACGCAAAGGGCATCGCCCGCCATGACGGCGGTGGCTTCGCCGAACTGCTTATGGCTCGTGGGCTTTCCGCGCCTAAAGTCATCGTTGTCGATGCAGGGCAGGTCATCGTGAATGAGGGAGAAGGTGTGGATCATTTCAAGGGCGCTCATGGCGTAGTCCACCGATTCGCCCTTGCCGCCGAACATGTCAAATGCAGCACGCACCAGTCCCGGACGCAAGCGCTTGCCGCCTGCGAACATGGAATAGCGCATAGCCTCGTGCAGACGGCACGGACGGTCCTTTACTGGGGGGAGATGTTCATCAAACTTCGCCTCGGCATCTTTTGCGATGCGGGCGAGATATTCCTGAGCAATTTTTGCTTCTGATTCAATAGACTGCATGTGCACAAAGATACTTAATTTCGCGATTGCATACAAGTCTAAACAGACCGAAACAAGGTAGCAACATGTGAAAAAACACAAAAAAAACCGCCCGTGCAAGGCGGCTTATGCTTGTAAGAAAATTGTATTTGTTCCCTAGAACAACGCGCCGTAAAGCGTTACGTCATCGATGTAGAATTCGGTGCCGTCTTGCGGGAAAATATGGAGCTGTTTGACCAAGTATTTCACGCCGCTCCAAGAGGTAAAGCAGGTTTCCGTCTTCGCGTTTCCGACACAGAGTTCGGCTGGGTTCACGCTAATGCGCTGCCAAGTCTTAGAGAGCGGCATCCAGTCGGTAGCAGCCTTTAAACTCTTGGTGTCATCGATGTAGTTTTCAAGCGAAAGGCGAATGTTTCCGTCGCCCTTGGCGTAGAACACCACGGAATCGATTGCAGAGAAATTCATCTCGTGCTCAAACGTCGTTCCGACAAGTACCCAGGCATAATCGTCATCGGCAAGCTTGTATTGTCCATGGAACACTTTGGACTTGCGAGTCGAATCATACACTATGCCGTCCGCCACGTTCTTTGCCGTAGGAGTGAGCGTCGTTCCCTTGAAAAGCGGATCTGTATTCACGTACCAATTCTTGATACCGTCTTCAAAGTCCTGCAACACCATGACAGGATTCGAGAACTTGGTGCTGTACGGTTCGGCAATTGCCTTCCATTCTGCATACAAGCTCTTTGCGCTGTCCGGCATCACAAAGTAGATGTCGAGCGAGTCCTTCGCTGGTACGCTGGGCAATACGTAAGAGCCTGCGTTATTTGTCTTGACCAACAGATCGAGGCCGTAAACGCCGACCCACAGGAATTCCTGACCTGTACGGAGTGTTACTTTACTCGAAATAGAGGCGGTAGCATCCAAGCGAAGAGTATCGAGCTTGGCAATCTGCTTTGCAGAAAGCACCTTGGAATAAGCGAGCCCGGACTGCGTGACCGTTACGCGATAATTGCCAGACTTGAGGGAATCGATTGCAAACATGCCGTTCTTGTCGGCAAAGGTTTCCGCTTCGACAACAGTGTTGTTCACACGGAGAGAATCGGGACGCCAGTCCGCCTTACGGATAGCAAGGGATGCAAACGGAACCACCTTGCCATCGGCAACGGCCACGAACTTGATCTTGTTCTTGAGCGTATCCGGCTGCAAGTCGATTACTTCCGCTTCGTTCGGTTCGAGCTTCACGGACAGATCGTCATAAACCTTGTTGTTGTCGCCGCGCAAGAAATAGACCTGCAGCGAATCGTTGGACGGCAACTGCGAAAGCTGGAAACGCCCAACAGAATCGGAACGCACAAGCACATCCATGCCGCGCACACCAACCCAGACAAATTCACATTTCTCAGGCACATCGGCAAAACCGCCGAGAGAGGCCGTCGGTTCAAGATTGATAGAGCCAATACTCGTATCGCCCTTGGTCTTATAAAGTCCAGTATAAGCAGAGCCACCGTGCACAATCGTCAAGCGGTATTTGCCTTCCGGCGCCTCGAACGAGAAGCGGCCGTCCGCATCGGCGTAGAAGTCCGCATTCACGAGCGCGCTCGTCGCACTATCGACAGACGACGTATAATCGACACTTCTGATGGCTACACTGGCATACGACGCCACGGCGCCATCGCCCACGTAGGCAATGCCGTTCGTCGTTTCGCTACCGGGGCCACCGGCAACATGCTCTGAACAGTTCCAGAGCAAAAAAGCAGAGAATATGCAGGCTAGCCGTTTCATTTTGACTTCTCCTGCAACTTTTTGGTAAACGCAAGCGGGAAGAGCTGCACATTCAACTGGAACACCGTGTCGTCACCGGTGCCGTCTTGCGAGAGGCGAAGCAAGTCCGCACGGAACTCCTTGACCTTTTCGCGGAGTAACTGAATATCGTTCATGTTGAACGTCATCGTCACAGTGCTAATATCGCGGAGTGGCGGAATATGGCGTTCAAGCGATTCGCCCGCAAGGCGAATCGTCTCTTTCTGGAACGTCCGAACAGCTTCGGACCTCCAGTTACCACCAGTACTCACAAACGTGTCGTTCACTTTCCAGAATCCGTCCTTCCCCTCGGAAATCATATTCAGGTCATGCAGGAGCTTGATTGCATCCCTGGCCTGCTCCACCGTAATTGCCGGTGTACAGCATTCCGCAAGACCTTCATAATCATCTTTAAAATTACAAATACCGATTACGGAACGGATAGCGTTATAGTACCAATGACGATAAAATTCGAGCTCTTTTTTGGCAAGACGCTTCAATGGGATACCCTTTAGCGCCTGCATCTTTTCATAATGGTTCAGAGCTTCCTGGTCGCTCTTGGCTCGTCCGAAATACACTAGTTCCGTCCAGTAGGCAGATTCTTTCTCGTCCAGTTCAAAGAATTCCGCCATGGGCTTAATAAAATTCACGGCAAGGTGAATCTTTCCCTGAGAAATGCGCAGGAGATTTCCGGGATCCGCACCGAGCTTCATTGCCATGTATCGCCAGGATATAACAGTCTTACGCTTCTTGAAATCTTCAAAAGCGTCCCTAATCCATTCACGATAGTCGGTATATTCAAAAATCGGTTTCACAGAAAATTCCTTTTATCAGACGAACCCTCGCACTATCCAATTTAACTTACCCATCTCCCATTCAGCATGAGACAGTGCGGGCGGTCTGAACCATATACAAAGATATCTTTATACAACTCAATAAGATAGGGTCCGCCATTATCGTTCGTTGTGGAATTTTACAACAGAGGCCGAACCACCACCACAGGTCGCCCGCCACGAACACTCGTCCAAATCAGCAAAACGGTCATCGCTACAGCGCGCATCAAAGGCCAAAAGGCCCTTTTCGTCAAGGCGGTAGGCGACTTCGTAGGCAATTTCGACAAGCTTCGACTTGAGCACCACCGGATGATGCATGACCTTCGATGTGATATCAATCACGCAGTTATCCCTCGCTTCGGACTGTTCGGCAGCATCGTCAGCCGCATTCCACTGCAACTGAATTTGCTTGAAATCCTCCATCTCGGGATGTTTTGTGCACGACGAAAGAAGCACCGGCGAAAATGCCATAACAACCGGAGCACAAACTGTCCATGCAAAAAAATTCGAAGAGCGTTTCATTAAGCGACCCTTCGTCGTCTTAATGGCCACGCCTGAACGTTGCCACGGTAACGCGATTGCGCCCGCTTTCCTTAGATGAATACAGCGCCTTGTCAGCACGTGCAATGAGGGACTTCGGATCTTCGCCAGGCACCATCTCGGTCACGCCGAAGGAGCATGTCACCTGCTGTTGCTTAATGAGCGTCGATGCTTCAATCGCCTTGCGGAGCTTCTCGGCCAGGAATGCGGCATTCTGGATGCTCGTGTCATCGCTCAAGATGACAAATTCCTCACCGCCCCAGCGCACCAGGGAATCGGTATTGCGGATCATGCTCTGCACGAGCTTTGCGAGATTCACGAGAACTTCGTCACCGACAAGATGTCCGTAAGTATCGTTGATATTCTTGAAATGGTCGATATCAAAAATCATGAACGAGACAGGACGGCCGCCCCTGTTCAGCTCTTCCTGTTCGCGGAGGAGCACGCCGCTGAAACCAGCACGGTTGAGGCACCCAGTAAGCGGGTCCTCCTTGCTGGACTTCTCGTATTCGCTCTTCTCGATTTCGAGAGCGCGCAAGTTCTTCTTGAGTTCTTCTTGCTTTTTCTTGTTGACCGCGCGTTCCCGACTATAGTCGAAGAACCTGATAATCAAGATGATAAGGAAGGTGACAAACCAGAGGGCGACAAGCGTCGTCACGAGATCGACCTTCGAAATTTTCTTACCCTTGAAACGCAACATCTTGATTTCCATTCCGCCATAACCCAGCGGAGCGTTCGTGCCCGTCTGAATTTCGATAAGCGGAATATTGGAAAGATCGACACGTGCCTTGTGCACATTGATTTCGTTCTGGGATACCCACCAGCCTGCCACGCGGAATTCCTGCGGGACGAACACGGCCGGATAAGGTTCCTTGGTCGGGGAAAACTCGATTTCGTTGAACTTAAGCGAAGTCTCGTCGTTCTTGCGGTAGATGGCGCTATCGTAACCGCGCATGTAAAGGCGCACGGAGCCCTCGTTACGGGGCTTGAGCCACACGAAAATGCTATCGAACTTGGAAAGATTGCGGCCCATCGTCTTTCCGTCGCCAAGATAAATCTTGATACCCACGTACGGATAGGCGTACCCCTCGCGAAGTTCATATTCAATGACTACGGAAGTGTCGGTACGCGTCATCGAGATAGCGGATGTACCCCCATCCACGGAATCGGCGCTAGCGACCACATAAGGGTAATCGGCGAGGTTGATGTCCAAAACGTCGTCCAGGAAATGCTTATACGCAAACATGGCCACGGCGGTAACCACCAGAAGCACTACAATCAGGAAATTCATCCTGAAAAGGGCGTAAACTTTCCGCATAACCTTTGAAGACATAATCACATATCCATTTTAGACACAAAGCCCTTCTAAATATATAAAAAAGTTCTTTAATGACTTAAATTATCTTGAAAGCCATCGTCCAAGACGGGCTATTATGGGTCTCAAAGTGCTTGCAAGCTCTTCCTGGGAATGCGTATCGGGGTGTCCAAGCAGGGCGACATTCGACGTATAGACGTGTTTGTACTCCAAATCCTTGTGCCCTGCGGCAATTTCGGCATCGTAAATCGCCTTGACGGTTGGGCCGAGGTCGTCGTTGGGCCAGATTTTCGTAGAAACGAGCAGGAACTTTACGCCCGGGTGCGCCTTGCGGAGCTTTGCAAGGAGAGCCGCATAGGCTTTCTTGAATTTACCCTTGTCCGCATAAGGCGGATTGCCCTGGAAATCGTTGATTCCGACAAAGACGACAATCACCTGCGGGTGGAAATTTTCGAAGTTCCAGCGTTCCGGCTTCGGGTACTCCGTCACCGAGCCCATTACCGTATAGTCGTAAAGGCGTTCTAGTGTCCATTTGGGCACAATATTATCGTAGTTGCGCACGAGACCGCGACCGCTGAACGCGTTCACCTGGTAGTCGGCGCCAAAGCCGCTCGCCAGAAGGTAGGCGTAGCTCTTGGACGCGTTCGTCTTCTCGAACTCGAGGGAACCGTCATCCGCCGACGAACCTTCGCAGCCAAAGCCCACCGTAAAGGAATCGCCGATGAACTCGATGCGGCGTTGAGAAGGCTTGGGAGCATCGCCGAATTCGCCTTCGAGCTGCACTCCGTAGAACTGGACTTCGGGAGCGCCGCTTTCGCTAATCTTGATGAGGCGGTACTTGTGGAACGAGCCGTCGTCTTCGACCTTGGTCGTGTGTTCTTCCTTCGAGCCGATTTCGAACTGGTCAACCTGCTTGCCGTCGCGGTCGAGACGCCAGCGGGACTGGCCTTCGAGCGTGACCGTAATCGAGGACGCCTTGGCGTTGAACGTAATGGACGAGGCAGGCGCACTCACGCGGCTAACGCCATCGGCATGGGACCAACGGCCGTTGAACAGAAAGTTTTCCATAGTCGAAGATGCTCCGAACGAGAACGCGGCAAGCGTCCCCAGCAAAAGAAATATGCGGACAAGATTCATTGAAGGAATGATAGAATTTTTTAGTTACTAGTTACTAGTCCATAGTTACTAGCAACGTCATTCTGAGCGGTGTAAACCGCGAAGAATCCAGTCAAGTCAGACATAACTTTTTATATACAACAAAAAGAAGACCCCGCAACCCCGGAACTCGTCCGGGACAGGCTCAGGCCGGGGAGACATCGCTAAGGCCGGGGTGACAGTAGAAAAAAAACGACAACACAAAGACTACACTTGCGGAGCGGCAGCCTTCTTGCTCAGAACCTTGATTTCTTGAATAAAGGAAAGGTCTAGCGAGAAGCGTTCTTCCTTGCCGTTTTCCTGGATTTCAACCATTGACGGGGACTTGGCCAAATGGAGCGCATGCACGTAGAACATCTTTTCTTCGAGCTTCGCGTTTCGCTTGGTCTTGTCCATGATTTTTGCGGCAAGCGGGGTGCCCACGGTCTTTGCGTAACGGAGAACCTTCACGAGGTCGAACGTGCTCAGTTTCTGATAAACGCTACCGTACTTGGTTGAATCCATCGTCGCCTGGGCAGATGCCTCGTCAGCTTCGTCGCGCAACTCGTAGTCAATCTTCTTTGCATCGGGCCATGCAATCGCAAATTCGGCGCGCCATTCGTCGAGGGATGCCGGCGTGCGGTTTTCCGTCGATTCGCCCACGTACGGGAAGAACCCGTAATTCTCGAGAATTTCGAGCGCACGCGCTTCCAGTTCGGGATTGAGGATAAAGCCGTAGCCCGGGATGTATTCCTCGGTGCATTCCATGAACTGCGGGAAACGGGAAAGCTCGCTCAGAATTTCCTTGCTTTCGACCTTCAGGAGTCTAGCCGTGCGAACCTTCGCGCCGTAGAACGAAGCGTTCCATTCGGCAATCGTCGAAGACACGTTCTCGGGAGGCTTGATCCAGTTGCGGAGATTCTCGATTTCGGATTCAGGGAAGCCGCACTTGAGGCCCGCCACGTAAGTTTCCTTTTCGAGCGTAAAGCAGAGGAACGTCTCGTCGTTCTTGACTTTAGCGAGGCATGCGAGGGAGTAGAGCACGCGCGGCGCCATGCCCGTAGAGACAACCAAGTCAAAGTTCGGGAGTGCCGTGAGGTTCGCCTCGGGAATCGAAGCGATAGACGTTTCGAGCCAATCCCTGCCCGACTTGCTCAACACCACGGACGTTACCTTGTTCTGCGCCATGCGGAAATCGACAAGTCCCAACAGCCAAAGTTCGCAGAGCGGACGCGGCAGATGTTCCCACGCAAGCATCTTGCACTTTTCCTGAATGCGGTACGACGGGTCCATCACCCAGAAACGCAGGGCGGCGTCGGTAGCCGAAAGCCCCTCGCCAATGCCTTTCAGCAAATGCGCACAAAGGTCGCGGTCGCCATGGAAACGCTCCTTGATCCACCACGTGATGACATCCTGATGCAGGCGGAAACCGTTCTTGTGGATAAAATCAATCGCAGCCACCGACGGGAGCAAGAACGTATTCTCGCGTTCCAGCCAGCCGTTCTGCACGAGGAAACTGAAGATAAGCGACGTCTCATGTTCGCTTGCCTTTTCGGAAACGCGACGTGCCGAAGCAAAGGATTCCGTACAAATTTGGCGTCCACGACGGTGAAGGGTCCCATTGGTATTGATGCGGAGCTGTTTTTTCTTCGCCGTGGCAAGCACCGTGCAAATATGCCAGTCCAAAAGGTTCTGGTAAGAAATCGTCGGAGAAACCGTGTCAATTTCGCCTTCCGGCTTGACTTCAAAACAACCGGCAAAATCGCTAAAGCCCAAATAAATAGGCGTACCGCCCACAAAGGAACGCCAAAGGACATATTCACGGCACATCGTGAGGAGGAACGTCTGGAGTTCGCGGTTCTTGCTCACAGGGACCGTCAGTCGAAGTTCGTTAAAGGCAAGTCCCCTGGACCCGCTGTTATAAATCAAGTTGAGGCAACGGCGTTGCCACGGCTCCATCTTGGAGAACAAGCCCGAAACACGCTTCTTGTCGGAGTAATAGGACAGTGTTTCGGACTGGATGAGAGCATTGTTTAAAAGTCCCTTTTTGCCGAACGCCTTGGCATGGGCGTTACGAAGCAAGGGCTTTGACATTCCATCAAAAAAAGCACTTAAATCAAACATTATGCACCTTAAAGCAGGGTGCCAAATATAATAAAAATCACGCGGTTAGTGAAGGGGCTACACACGTGAACAGGTGCCGAGCAGTAGGAAGTAGGAAGGGGTTTGTTTGAGGGAGGGCCGTCATCCTCGATTCTATTTCCATTTATAATCGGGCAACCAGGTTCCGTCCGGTTTATGGAATGGCCAATAATTATCAGCAAAACTCGAACTTGGCACAGAATCCTCATATTCTACTATTTTACCCGTTTCCCTATCATAGAAAAATACTTTTCCCTCTTTTTTATTTGCTGCTTTTTTCGCTAAAACGACAACATACCGACACTCACCATTTGACATCGTTTTACAAACAGGCTTATCAACGGCCGTACTAAAAAGCAAGGCGGCTTCATCCCCCTGCCTCATGCCATAAGTCATCGATTCAACTTCAAAGCCGTCTTTGTCAGCATAATGTTTTATATCAAAGACCGTTGAAGAATCAATTTCACAGGGATTAAATGTTCCATCGCCCTGCCAGCACAATTCAAAACCCGATGTCTCTTTTTCTGGCACAAAACGGTTCACATAGAAAGCCTTAATCAAGGAATCCTTTGAAACATCATTCAAAGAATCAGGAAACAAAACATCGATATATGGATCGACAGTTCCCCTCAAGCGCTTTTCACCAGTAGTCCTTTTGTAATATCTGTTTTCTACACTCATTTTTGCGGCAAGATACGAACAACGTTTTCCATCCGTGGATGCGCATAAAGCCTTTTTATCTCCGTTATCAAATACGTAAATTGGAGTCCTGTAAAAATAGAATCCAGAACGAGGTCCATCTTCTGATTCTTCGAATTGATACCGGAACACTTCCGCAACATAATAGAAGAACAGAACTGATGTATTCAACTGCTTTAGCGAATCCGACATTGTCAATTCACGCAACAAATTCCATGCCACAGAATCACCAATATCACATGGATACAGGACATTGTTCTTCTGGAATTCGATTGAACAGACATCGTAAAGCAAAGCCTTCTTGGGAAGTCCATCAAACGACAATAGAGAACTATCGGCATCGATTCTCTGTTCCATGGATTCTATTCTTTGGGAAAATCCATCAACGCTATTTGTGCTAACATTGTTACGCTGTACTTGAGATAAAGTACAACCCAAAAGAAACAAGCTTAAGGATGCGACGATATACTTCTTCACATACATTTAATATAAAAGATATTTTCACATCGGCCAACCCACCGATTTTATTTCTTTTGTTTCATAATTATATTGGTAAATCGGGCCACCATCAGTATGAATTCTAAAAATCAAGTCACATTTTTTGTTGTCTTTTGACTTGCAATAATGGTGGTAAATGACCGTATCTTGAATCACATCCCGCGTAAAGGAACTATAACCGTATTCTATTCGATCAATCCAATAAGGTCTCGTGCCCGTAGAATCTTCGGTTGGCTGGCTATTGCCAACAGTTCCTTTTGCCCATTTTCCGTCAAAGACCTCAAGAATCTCCTTATAAATCAGGGTATCTATGCACATCGTTGCAATCTTTTGATTGTTCAGACCTTCCCTGATACAGTAGTTAAAATAATCGTATTCCAAACAAAAGGCTCCCTCTGCTCGGACTTCGTTACAGAAAGCCTCCGTTCTCTTGTATGAGCGGCACGCATCCGTTCTGCATTCACCTGTGGCACAGCCACAAAGAAAGCACGCGATTATTAAGTATAGCAAGAACTTCATTAATACCCCAGATCTACATAGTATTTCAACATTCTACGATAACCCTTATTCCTAGCGAAGTCAATGAACCCAAAGCCCCATCTTGACAACCTTCCACCCTGAAGAATCCTTTGTAATTTCATATTCGTTCCCATGAGGAACTGTTTTTCTGTCTTTGACTATAGTCATTACTTTTAATGTGTCACAACCATTACTTTTATTCGTCGCATAACAACAGGAATGGTTAACATGCTTTGTTTTTTTGGGAATCATAAGTTCCTTCAATAGAATGGATTTTATATATAGCACTCGCATCAGATTCTGTATTATATCCATATCTTTCTGCATACTGAAGCATTTCATTTACCAATGTTGTATCCATAAAACAATTTTGGCAATCCCTTATATTATGTTCTACCTTTTCAATAAATTGGACAATCTCATCTACTACAGTTGTATCCATAATGCAATGATATTCAACATCCTTGTACAGACACATCTCATAGCGATAACATTCTCCACGGGCATCATATAAAGATTCAACTTTAGGCTTATCGCGGTTTTCACTCAAGCCACACCCCAACAAGAGTAAAGACAACAAACTAATATAGAGCATCAAAGGGCGCATCATAAAAATTCCAACAGCGAATAAAATTTGTGAAGCATCAAATAATCGGCAACGGGGAAATTCTCTAACTTTATAAACCGCTATTACGGAATATACAAAAAATTCGTTTGTTCCGGTATAAAAAGGAGATGCCGGCACAAAGGCCGGCATGACAATGCTCTGGATCCTTCGACTTCGCTCAGGATGACACGTTGTTCACTTCGGCGAGCTCGGAGCGCTTTAGCGCGAGCCCACTCCCCATAGCTAAACTACTTCACGAAGCGTTCGATGTCGGCGATGGAATTCGCGATGCGGTTCTTGAAATTCCAGATGCGGGCGAAGGTCTTGCCGTAACGTTCGAGGATAACGCGATTATCCAAGATAAGGACCTTGCCAGAATCGGAATCAGAACGCAAGAGACGACCGATGCCCTGACGGAGTTCGATATAAGCTTCCGGGACAAAGAAATCCTTGAAGAAGTTCTTGTTTGCCGCTTTCATTTCGTTCGTGAGACCAGCAACAAGCGGGTCGGACGGGTTCGGGAACGGAAGCTTCGTGATGACGAGTAGCTTGAGCGCATCGCCCGGGAAATCGACGCCTTCCCAAAGACTCTGGCAGCCAAGGAGGCAGGCGCCGCGTTCCTTACGGAACATCGCAACAAGGCCATCCAGCGAGCCATCGACGTGCTGGCAAAGCAAAAGTTTCTTGCGTTCGGCAAATGCAGGGGCAAGTGCGGCCTGAGCCTTCATCATGGTCGCTACACTTGTAAAGAGCACCATCGTATTTTCTTCGATAGACGGGAGCACCTTCAAGAGCGTGTCGTTCAAGGCATCGCCAAATTCCGGCACCGAGGGCTTCGGCAAGAACTTCGCGACCATCACGGAACGGCGTTCGTTCACATCGGAGGGTTCCGTATAAACGCGCACAAACGGTTGCTTGCTCAAGCGGAGGCTATCCATGCCCATTTTCTGCAAGAAGTACGTGAGGTCGGCCTGCACAGAAAGCGTTGCCGAGGTGAATGTCGCCGACTTGATCCACGGATAGAATTTTTCTCTCCAGATGTTGCCGGAATGGAGCGGGAGCGCATGCAGCTTGATGGTGTGCGGATTGAAGGGTTCTTCCATGTAGAAGAC
Source organism: uncultured Fibrobacter sp. (assembly GCA_946415675.1). Lineage (GTDB taxonomy): Bacteria > Fibrobacterota > Fibrobacteria > Fibrobacterales > Fibrobacteraceae > Fibrobacter. Next base: position 77,726 of record CAMKTL010000006.1, on the reverse strand, counting down.
CCAATCGGCACGGCCCGCCTTTGTTACAAATTCAAAGTCCGATATGAAGTGGTCGATTTCGGTCATACGGCCGGCAAGGTCGTTCACTACGCCTCTCAGGGAATCGACTTCCGCAGTCGCCGCAACAAGCTTGTCAGCCAAGGCACGGGCATTGGCGTACTGTTCAAGGAACGTGGCCGGATCCGCTTCGTATTCCGCCAGAATGCTATTGGAGTACGTTAAACCGCCACGACCGTTTTTCTGCTTCGAAAGTTTCTTGCCAATCTTCATGAAGAAACGGTGCAAGTTCTTTTCGGCCTCAGCGAGGGATTCAGAAAGTTTGTCACAAATTTCGTGAAGTTCCGGCTGTTCGGCAGGGATGCGGCTCGCGATTTCGGCAATAAGGCCGTCGCCGCCAACCTTGGAGGGTTCAAGCGTCTTGGCGACATTCCTGAATCCAAAGAACGAAATAGAACGTCCAAACGCCTGGTTGCTAATTTCGGGCAGGCGGTGCGCTTCGTCAAATACGATATGCTCGTAAGACGGGAGCAACGCAAAATCCAGTTGCAGGTCGGCAAGGAAAAGCGAATGGTTCACAAGCACCATATTCGCGTTCATCGCCTTGCGTTTTGCAATGAGAGCCGGACAGTGATCGCGATGCGGGCATTTTTCGCCGAGGCACGAGGAGGCATTGCTCGAAAGCTTGGACCAGAGCACTCTATTGCGCGCTTGGCTAAAGGAATTGCAGTCGTTGATGTCGCCGGTTTCTGTCGTCATTACCCACGGGATAAGCGCCATGAAGGAATCACGTTCTTCCGCCGAAAGCAGCTTCTGCGGATGCATCAACAATTCTTCGAACTTGCGGAGGCAAAGGTAATTGTCGCGGCCCTTCAAAACAGCCGGGCGAAGCTCGCCATTGTAAATCTTTGCAATCTGCGGGATGGATTCGTTCCAGAGTTGTTCCTGCAAAGTGCGAGTCGCAGTACTGATAAGCACGCGTTCGCCCGCAATCGCCTTGTTCGCTGCGGTAATCAGGTAAGACAAAGTCTTTCCAGAACCGGTCGGAGCTTCAAGAACGCAAAGCCCGCCCTTGTACATGTTGCGTTCCATGACGGAGGCAAAATCTTGCTGATTGTGGCGCGGCTTGTAGTCTTCGATGAAGAACGAAATAAAGCCGCCTTCCTTAAAGAACTCGCTCACACGCGGAGCCTTGGACTTGGGCAAAGCTTCCTGCGCAGGGACGGGAGGTAAACTGTACTTCGGAGCGGCAAGCGGTTCCGCCTTTGTCGCAAAAAGCGTTTCGTAACCGGAACATTCGGCAACCTTGGAAAGCGCATCGAAAAGCCACGGATCCATCGAAGAAATCTTTTCCAGGGACTTTACAAACAAACGCCCGCAAGCATCGGCATCGGGCAAAGCGCGGTGCGCACGGCTGCGTTCGATTTCGAGTTCCTGCACCAATGTGTCGAGGCGATGGTTCGGAACATTCTGAAATGCGATACGAGAAAGAGTCAGTGAATCCCAGAACACGTGGGAGTCATAGGAAATCCCGACCTTAGAAAAAGTCTGCTTGAGGAACTTGGAATCAAAAAGCGCATTATGGGCGACAATCGGAAGTTCTCCGATAAACGAACAAATCTGTCCGGCCACCGTTGCAAAATCCGGAGCTTCCGCCAAATCATCCTTGCTAATGCCCGTCAGCGTTTCAATAAAAGGGCGGAGTTCCGCAGAAGACGGCTTGACCAAGAAATCAATATTCTCTTTCGGTTCGCCATTTTCAAAGCGAACAAGCGCGACTTCAATGATTTCATCTTTTTCAAAATCAAGACCTGTTGTTTCCAAGTCAAGCGCCACAAATGCAGGAACTCTTTCCATTTTTTCCATCCTTTAAGGTAATGCCGGCAATTGCGGCATCAATTGTTCTAGATCGTTCGCTCCGCTCTTTATTTTCAATGTATCAAGCGGTGCTCGCCATGCAGAACCGTATTTGAAAGGGTGCAAAGATCCGCCACTTGGCGAATCCGACCCTTCTTCTGTGTAATAATAGTCAATAATGTAGCCTCCCTCAACAAGGTCGTTGAAAGAAAAGGCCCCATAAGCGGAACACTTCGCATATTCAAACTTGCCAGTCTCTACAGATTTAAGCCGAACAACAGCTCCCGTCTTGGCACCAGAGATTTTACCCACAAGCGAAGCAAGCTTTAGTTTGGAAATAGTTTCGAATGTAAGCTTGCTTTGATACTTTATTTCAACCACGGTATCACGAACGCCGTTGCTGTCCGCTTTCGCCAAGGTCGTATCGCGGTATCCGCGTAACAGATTGAACTTGGTATCCGTTGGCCAGGGAGCGTCACGTTTTACGACATAACGGATCGGGTCCAGCCTTTCGACCGTGACCTGAACGGTATCCTTGCCTTCGACGATAAAGAACAAGTCCTTCAAGGAATCCAGCACAGGCTTATTGTAAATCACGACCAGCGAATCATCCGGGAAAGCGTTTTTCGCCTTGCCCGTGACTTGAACTGTTTGAATTGCCGGAGCAAGCGTGTCGGCTTCCATTTCCTTCCATTCGATTTCAGCATAGTTCCTTGCCGTGTCCAGAGCGCGAGACAGCGAATCCTTGGCGTTACGGCAGTAGAACTTGTACAGGACTTCGTCTTTCGGTTTCGGGTCAAAGTAAAAGCGCGGCGCACTGGAAATTCCGAGATAAACAAGTCGCGGATAGAGCGTATCGCCATTGGGCGAAGCGAGGTAACAGTTCGATGTATCCGCAAAGGCTGAATCGAAATACACATGGCGCGTAAAGTTCGCTTCGAGCACATCCTTATAAGGCTGCGTTACGTTGTCGAGTTCCATCAGCGATGTGTCCTGATCCGCAAGGGCAATCCACAACGTGTCCTGCGTCGATTCGCTCAGTTGCAAGTCCGAAACCCAGACGCCTGCCAGTTCCGACGACGGTTCAATCTTATGGTTCCCATTTCCATCGACAAACGCAACAACGCGGTAATGCCCAGATTTAAGCCCCGTAAAGGTAAAGTTCCCTATACTATCCGCCGCCGTGATGTAAAGCGGCTCTTCCTTCGTGAGCATCGGGAGCGAATCCAGCACCTGCGTCACCGTATCGCGGTACTTCTGGAGGAACCGCTTTGTTTCGCGTTCGGCACCCATCAAGTAAAGTCCAACGCTCGGGTACGATTTTTTGCGAACAAGCGAATCAGGCACCATCACGCGGCCAGAAAGCGTAAGCGAATCGATAGTCGCACCCGTCGAGAACACGACCTGAAACGGCTTTGCAAGTGCATTCCCGTGCAAGTCCTTGATGCCTCCCGCGAATGTGACCGTATAAGTCGTTCCTGTATCAAGTTCAGCTTTCGAATACACTTCGAGCGTCTTGCCATGGACTTCATACTTCAACTTTTTTTCTATCGGTGGCGAAATAGAAATGGCACCTCGCGGAATCGAGGCGTTAATCCATTCGTCAAATTCCAATTTCACATAAAGTTCATTCGGATGGTTCGCTGTCTTTGGCGCTGGGGACATAGCGGCGACACGCGGCGGAAGTTTATCCTCGGGGCCGCCAGAGGGAGCCACCTGCGTTGCGCAAGCGGCCATCATCAGGCATGACGCCAAGAAATATGCGACCTTCGAAAGACTCATTCTCACTTGATCAAGTCAATGATTTTACCAATGCGAGTATAACGAATACGGAACGGGATACGCCACCAAGTCAACGGATTTCCAAGAGCAAACTTCTGGTCGTCGTTTTCAAAGGAGAAATAGATGACAAAAGCCTTTGCGCGGATATTGCGCAGCGAGACAAAACCCCAGTAGCGGCTATCGGCAGAATTGTCGCGGTTATCGCCCATCATAAAATACTGCGGATATTTGACAACGTAACGGTCAATTTTTTCGGAGCCCAGGTAAAGAGCTTTTTTGATTTCAAAGTGGTTGTTCTCCACGACTGCGGCAGAATCTGTAGAATCCTGCGCCGGCACCATGTTCAAGCGCTTCACGTTGCCTTCGAGATCTTGAAGGATGGAACCTTCGAAAGACACGTAGCTCACGGGGCGGGTAAAGCCGCTATTCAAATTCGGGTCGTGCGGATCGAGCAGAGGCAAAAAGCCTATCTTCGCCAGTTCCCTAAAATAGCTGAACGGCATCGAGCCAGACAACGTGTCGCCGAGCGTGAGGCGCTGCTGAACAACCTTCTGGTTGCGGGAAAGCATTGCATTCAACACAAGACCGCGATCGTTTTCTACAGGGAACCTAAAATCATTGAACACGTAATTGTTGTTTTCAACTCCGTTGCGCAAGAGCGAAATTTCCAGACTCACAGACGAATCCGGGTTTTCTTGCGCGACAAGCGAACGCAACCACCAAAGCTTTATCATCGGCAACGAATCGACATACAGCGTATCGCCTACGGATGGCACGACAAATTCCTCGACTTCGTCTCTCGGCGAAAGCGTGCGGACGCTAGCCGTCCACTTGCCAAAAGCGGGGAGAGAATCCTGACGTTTGCCATTCAAGAAAAGCTTACCGCCATGCACGGCAACCGTATCGCCGCTCACTGCAACGCAACGCTTGATGTAATCCTTCGGACCGTCGGCGTAATGCACCAAATGCGGCTGGCCTTTTTCGGGAGAATGATCCCAGTAGTAGTTACCCAGCATAAGTGCATTGAACAAGTGCGTATAGCGCTTGGGATTGTTGTCAGGATATTCCGGCTCGCCCGGATAGCGGAAAATAACGACATCGCCACGTTCTGGTTTTGCATACCCCGGGAACTTCTGGTTCGAGAACGGAATCGGAGAACCATAAGTGAACTTGAGGCCAAGCAAAAAGTCTCCCGTCTTCAGTGAATCTTCCATGGATCCGCTCGGAATCTGGAAGGCCTGGATAACGTACTGGATAACGATTAACGCAAGGATAACCGGGACAATAACTTCACGAGTAAACGATTTCAAAAATTTCTTTGTCGATTTTTTTTCAGGTGTCTGTTCCATCAAAACTCCCAATTACAGACTCTTAACAGTTTTCACAAAATTGCGGCTCACGGTAATCTGGGTCCTGTTCTTGTCCCGCAAGACAATGCACAAGCGACCCGCATCGTTCTTCCGAATTTCGGCGATATAGTCAATGGCAACCAGGTGCGCTCGGTGCACACGAACAAACTGGCGCGGGTCGAGCCGCTTTTCCAGTTCCACGAGCGTTTGGTCAATCACGTACTGCGTCGTCGTGGTGTAGGCCGTTGTGTATTTTTCTTCGCTCTGGAAACGGATAACTTCGTCCATGTTCACAAGCAGAATGCGGTCGGACTGCTTTACCTGCAACCTTTGCATGTATAGCCCGCTCGCACTCATCAGTTCCTTGAACTTGTCCCAGGAGAAATCCGCAGGCATCCCTAGCCCACCCTCGTGGGGCATACGCTTGCGAAGCTTGGCCATCGTCGAAGCGAGGCGTTCTGGGTCAATCGGCTTCAAGAGATAATCAACGGTATTTTCTTCGTAGGCACGCAACGCAAAATTGTCGTAAGCCGTCGTAAACACGATAAGCGGAATGTCATCTTCGTTCAACGACTTCAACACCTCAAACGCGTCCATGTCCGGCATCTGGATATCGAGAAAAACGACATCCGGATCAAGCTCATGTATCTTCTGAATTGTCTGCGCACCAGAACCGGCTTCACCTAGAATTTCCAATTCGCCCGAATACGCTTCGAGCAAAGAGCGCATGCGCACACGAGCAAGAGGTTCATCATCGGCTATCAAGACAGTAAACAATTTTTCAGCCCCTTACTTGTTAATCTTTTTATAGAAACGCACCATGACTGCTTTTAAGCCATCGGCATCGCGATAGACGTCACCCGCTTTCATAAAGGCGAGATTTCCCACCTTGTCGCGCTTGAAAACCCAATGGGCCTCGTTATCCGAAAAACTGATTTTCGCGATACTATCCGCATACACAAATGTCCCATGCAGCGTATCAACAGACACAGAATCCAGAACCTTCGTCCGCACAGCGAGAACCTTGCCATCTTCGAACAAGTCCATATCGACCTTGAGCAGCTTGCAGTCGTCACACGGCAACCGTCCGGAATAATAGCCGAAAACGGTCGCAGGGATTTCCACAGGCGGCAAATCCGGGAGCGGCTCCGACTTTTCTTCGGAACAAGCAACAAAAAGCCCGCAAAGCAATGCGGATAGCGCACAGGCATACTTCATGCCGAAAATCTAAAAATTTTCAAACAGGAAAAACGGACGGATTCTTAAAATCCGGTAGAATAAACCACTCTAAAGCCAACGGTCTCCTTGGACTGCACCGGATTGAGCTTTTCACGTTCCTTCGGAGCAAGTGCACTTACCTTATCCGACCAGCCACCGCCGCGGATAACGCGATACGTCCCCTTTGTGGGCCCGGTATAATTGTCGCTCTTTTTTTTCGGATAAGCGTCATACCAGTCGTTGACCCATTCCGCGACGTTACCGGCCATATCGTAAAGCCCATAATCGTTCGGGATTCTTTGAGCAACTTCGTCGGGGCCAGAAGTTTGTCCATAATACGCGTATTTGGAAGCGACATCCGTGTCCCAATAATAAGTCGTCGTCTTGCCCCCGCGAGCCGCGATTTCCCATTCATTTTCAGTCGGGAGCCTCACAGCCTTTGCGGCATAATCGATGGTCAAATCGACCAATGTAGAGTCACCGGCAATGGACTTATAGACATAAGCTGTGTCAAATCCAGCAAGCTTCGAGAACGCATTGCAAAAGAGGGCTGCGCGATACCAGTTCACATTGGAAACAGCGCGTTCATCGCCTATTTTGGACTGTTTCGGGAGAGAATTCATAACAAACTTATAGAGCTTCTGCGTCACCTCCGTCGTCGCAACAGAAAACGAATTCACGGAAAACGCGTTGACGCCGCGAGTTATAAACGCATTGGGAATTTTTTTCCACTCAAGCATATCGAAAACAGATGAGGAATCCCCGCCTGGGCCATTGCTCGAAGACGACTTTGAAACGGAACCGGACGAAGCAACATTGTCGATAACCGAAATATCCGGGCCTTCAGCAGTTTCACCGGAGGCCGTACATGCGGCAAGCGCAAAGAGCGTGAGCGACAAGCTCCATAACAAACAAAGTCTTTGCCACATGATTAGCCCCTTCTGCAATCAACTCCACCGCTAGCGCACGACGCCTACGCGATAAAGTTTCTGCTTTGTTTTGCCGCTCTCGAACTTGACCTTCAAGCGAGCCGTATAGACATCGCTTCCGAGGTTGTGTAAGTCGAGATTCGCCTGGTTCATGCCCGCGACACCATCCGGAATATCCGTCTTGAAAACGCACAATCCCGTGATATCGTAAAGTTCGAGCTTGATGGACTGCGGCTTTGCACCCAGTTCCATGCGCACCTTCGCATCTCCACCGCGAACCGGATTCGGGTAGATGAAGAAGTCCGAAATTTCATCCTTCGCTTTTGCCGCCTCGACATCGCCGAGCTTGGACGCATCGAAGAAACCCGTGCGTTCGTTGCTACCCGCAGGGAGCGACCATGCTGCAGGGGCTTTTTCTGCACCGTTCGCAGCCTTGTCCAGGCGGAACGCCGACACGCTGTTCCTGTGGAATGCATAAAGTTCAGGGCCTTTAGAATCCTTGAGCGCATCCGTCACGAAAATGCTCATCGGAACCGCCTGCGACAACGAATCCATCATTTCGCTACTGCCAGCCGCAATCGGGAAACGTTCCGAGACGCGCTTGCCCTTGCCCGTGTAAGCATAAACTAACCCATCGCTCGACGGCACGAGAATTTCTGGAATCTTATCGCCCGTCACATCGACAAGCAGCGGATCGCTATGGAACCCGACAATTGGTGCACCGCGGCTAATCGTCACCGGGAATCCGTCTATCGGTACGCCAAAGCGGTCAAGTGCATAAACGAGGTTGTCTCCGAGGAACACGATTTCAGGGTAGCCGTCGTCGTTGATATCGCCAAGAGCAATGCCAGAATTTTCATCATCGAGACCGCTTGTACCGGAAGCACCACGCTTATAGACACGGTTCCACATCATCTTTATATTGCCGCCTTCGACAATCTTGAAGCCAGCAATCGTTCCACGGCTACCCAGCACAACCACTTCATTCGAGCCATCGCGATCCAGGTCTGTACAAGCCACGCGGAACTTTTCATCGGCTTGGGCATTTGGGATTGAGACGACTCTGCTTTTTCCATAAGCAGGCGTCGAATCAAATTTGCCATCCCCTATAATCATTTCCTGAACATAGACATGTCCGTCGCCAACGCTGACCCAATCAGGCTGGTCGCCATTGACTCTATAGACACTTTCAATTTTGCACAGAGCCATGTCGTCCACATGAGCAATCTTTGACAATTTGCTCATCGACGTTCTTGATATATAGCCGTCATTATTCCAACGTGCGGTCCACAATGTCGAATCCGAAGCAAAATACACATCGTTCTTGTACATAATTGGGCCAGCGATTGCAGAATTCATGCCAGGAAGCCCTCTAGCACTCTTCTTCAAATCCAAGACCGTCTGCTCCGGGATGCCACTATTGAACGAAGTCATCACGAGATTGCCCTTATGCAAACTGATGACACGTTCGCCATTGCTAGCAATCCCGACAAGCGGTCCGTAGTTCGGGCCCAAGCGATATAAGGGGACTTCCTGCTCGGAGCCATCACGAGACAGCGTTTTCTGTTTCACCACCGTATCGGCTACAAACAACGTATCGCCAAGAGCGTTCATCGCCTGGAGCGTTCCGTCTTCAGAGGCAAACACAATCGCCTTGCCCGTTTTGTCATCTTCGTAATCGACAAAGACCGCACCACGCACAGCCCCCGTAAGCCCCACGTTACGCGGGAACTTCGAATTCGCGATGCTTCCATCATCAACGCTAATCGTTACGCGGATAACAAGCGCCGCAAAATTCTTCACGCTATCGCCCATGAACGCATTCGCCGTCTTTTCGATACGGGCATCCTTCGGCACATCCACCGTAATCTTGATACCTGTATAGCCGCCCTGCGTCGTCGCCGTATTCGCATAACCCGTCGGCAAAATCGACTTGACCGTATCGAACTTCTTGTCCTTAGCATAACGCAAATGCGGGAGCAAGTCCGTGCCGCTGCCGTAATCGTAAGTGTCCTCGCCAATCGCGTTCTTGAACGTCTTGCCGATGCTCAGCACACCATCGGATTCCACAAGCGAAATACCGAACTGGTGGTCGCGATAAAGATCGCCACCCCACTGGTTTGCAAACCCGTACTTCAGCGATTCGCGCAAATACCAGTCGTTCACCTTCCACACGGCAATCCCGCTCGCCGGGAGCCCCGCATCAAAGCTGCTCACGCCAAGCACAAGCCCCTTCGCCTTCTTCTTGTTGCGTTCGCACTTGCCCTTAACACAGATACTATCCTCGAATACCGTATAGAGACTATCCACAGGGACCGTCTTTTCCGTAGTCTCGTCGTTCTGCAAAGCCTCGCCGAGAATCACATCCACCGTCCCGTCCTTGTTCCAACTGCGCTGACGGTTTTCAATCAAGATGTATTCGCTCGCATTCAAGGGGACCTTCACAATCTCCGTCCCAAGTCCGCTACCCGCCGCCGCAATATCCACCGTCACCGGATGCCCCGCCGTGGGTCGCACTTCCTTGACCTTCGACCATCCCATGTAGGCGCGTTCCCAAGCCGCCGGCAGCACCGGGAAGAACCCGTTACCCGCATTGTAGCCCGCAAAGTCCATCATGTCATAATAGCCCAGACGCGATATGCCTTTCGCAACATCGAACGTGTTGGGCATCCCAAGTTCACGCCCAATCTGATTCACCACGATACCGTTGATACCCCAGTTGAGACCATCCTGCGAAGCCGTTTCGCTCACCACCATAATCGAACGGAGCGTGTCAATCGTAGCCCCCTTCAGCACAAGACCGTTATTCAACGAGTCATCCGCAATCACGACACCCGGCAACGTATCCGGCAAGTAAGCCCATTCATTGCGCGAAATATAGACATCCAGAAAATCGCCCGGCGTATTGGCGCCCTTCGTCCCCATGCTGCCGCCATCAAGCAAGCTGCTCGCCCCCGCATGCGCAATCATGAACGCACGCTTCGTATTCGAAGACTTCGAAAGAGCCACCTTAAAAGGAGAATCGTCAGATTCATGCGCCTTCATCACCGCATCATAGACAAAACGCAAGTAATCGCAACTGCGTGCCGAATCGTACTCGGCCGTCTTTTCGCCCTTCAACTTCTGCGTGCGATTGTAGTCTATAATCGGCTTGTCCAGCTCATAAGCCGTCCCGTTCTTTGGGAACACATTCACCTTGATGAAAAGCTCGCCACCGCTAACCGCCTTGTAATAAGCGTTCGCAAACTCAAGATGCTTTTTCCAGTACGGAATACTGCCACGCTTTCCAACCGGGTCCAAATTGAAACTCGATGTATCGGAATCGAACCAGCCGTTTCCCGTCGTAAGCGAATTGTCCGGGGACTCCTTCTTGAACTGCACGCGCAGCACATACACATCCAACGTATCCACGGCATGCGCCAAAGAGAACACGCCTAAAAACAATGCAAGAATCGTAGCATTTAACTTCATGGCTATAATTTACAAAATAGATACGGGACGGGGAACCAAAAACGGAAGAATATGGGCACTTGACGCAAAAAAGGGGCAAATCGGCCCTTACTTTAACTACAGAGCCTCGACTTCTTCTTTGGTAAGGCCAGTATCCTCGACAATTTCGTCAATAGGCCTGTTCCTGGCTTTCAACTTCTTGGCAAATTCATGCCTTGCATCAGATACATTCTTGGCAATCTCCGCGTTGATTTCGTCCGCGAAGTCCTCGAATATGCCATCAACCATGGCGTTATGATCCCATTCTTTGTGATACACTTTCCGATAAGCCTCGAATTCTTCTTTACTAAATCTAGATACTCGGGAACACTCCGTCAACCTATGTAAATTTCGGCATTTTCGTCCAAACAAAAAAAGTGATTATTCGATTTAATCACTGATTAATCAGTTCTTTTGTCGAACACGAAGATGTCCATTATGGGCGTTCCCCGGCTCGCCGGGTCGGGCTATACTCGCCTTGCTTCGCAAGCCTCACCGAGCCTCGCCATGCGAGTCTCGGCCCCAAGGGGTAACTATCCCTAGCGCAAAATCATACAATTTGCGTAGCAGTATATTTTTGATTCAAGAGATTAACACCAGTAACTCGTTCATGTTTATTGTCATCTATTTCATAAAACCCACGATTAATGAATTCTTTTTGCCAGTTTTGTAATTTATTATACCACGTCGGTCGGCAACAAGAATTTTGCGATTTTTGAAGACAAAATAAAACAGCAATATCTAGAAGACGCTTATCCTGATGTTTTTTGATGCTTTCAATAAATTTTTGGACATTGACATCATTGTCCGCAGTATATGTCAACGCCCAAAAACTTTTATTATTGGCATCTATTCCCAAAGTCAATCCTATTAATGGTGCATAGCTTTTCATATCTTCTTGGGAAAGCAATTTCTTTTTTTCAATCGTGTGTACAGGGATCCATCCTCCAGTACACATTATCGGAGCCATAACATCAAAACTAAAAACAGTTGCTTTGACATCCTTATTAACATTCTTTGTTGCCATCGCACTTTCACACACGCCCAATTCTCGCTTTAAATAATTTAAAGCAATTACACTTCCTTCTATTTCAGAGTCAAGCCTGACACGAAAAGGGTTAAAATATGCCTCTTCACTAGAAAGTAATTTTTCAAAAAAATCAATAGATGTTTTCTTGTGGAAAAATTCATAACTCATTGCACGATAATGGAATTGCAGAATAACTTCATCATCAAAAGTAGTAATAGGCTTATCGATTCTGTAAAAAAATTGCGTATCATGGTGATTACAAAAACCTTCAAACGTAGACGCTTTTTTGATTGTCCATGGTTCAAAAGATGATTTCTGGAAACCTTGACTTTCATCCATCAAATGAAAACATCTAGATATACTATTATTCCAAACACATACTTCATCATTTTCTGCAATACGTTTTAACTGTTCTGACCTAGCAATAGAATGTGATGATATCGGTTCACCCGAACAATTCGCCCCATCAAAGTTCTGCGCAATACAAGCCTGATTTGACTTGACTTCTTTATCTAAATCCTCAAGTTCTTTTATTGTCATATATAATTGATATTATAAAAAATGCTAGAGATGATTTAACAAACTACGCTCTTTCAATTTTCCACACACCAATTCCCGCACTAGAGCCATCACTATCATCTATTGAACAACAAATCAATTTTGTCTTCAAATTTTTTATAGAAGAAAAATACGAACTTATCGTTTTAAAGTGGTGATCTGTGGCGAATTTTTTATCAAGTTTGTACCTTTTCTTAAACATCTTCACCAAAGGCCTTATATCAGCATCGGACATATTTACAATCAATTCATCCGGTTGTTTTGGTTGTACTGAAAAAATAAACATTTTTTCATAAATATTCGTAGTGTTTACTATAATAGGTTTTGCTTTTTTTGCTATACCATTCAGTGGCTGAGATGAAGAAATAGTAGAATTTATTGCAGATGGTGTCGATATAGGAGTCGGATTTGGTTTTGCGACAATAGGAGCAACTGATTTAGGATTTATTTTTTGGGTTTTATTAAAATTAACAAAATTATTTAAGAACTTAGTTTTCTCTCCAACCATCATAAAATAAGTTTCCATCTTATCAGAAATCGTATTCAATCTTATTAAATCATTAAATACCCTTTGTTTTTCCGCCTCAGCATCAGAATGTTTTTGCTTAGCAAACTTAAATTCAATTACATACTCTTTACCATTGTCCAGTTTAAAATACAAATCAAAACGTCTGTCGTAAAAAGCATCTATCTTAAGCTCAAATTTTATAATTCCTGTATACTGAGCAAGATAATCAGCTATTGGAATTTTAACTACATGTTCAGATAAGACAATTTCACGATTAACTGATATATGATATGCCAACCAAGACTTTGTAACAGCTATTAGGTCAATGATTTCAAATGGATTTTGAGGAGCGCGACAACATGAAACCTTTCCCTTTGCGGAAGGCTTCGCCGTTTTTTTCTTTTTAACAATCCCCTTTGATTGAGGCATAACTAAACCGTCCCCCAGTTCAAGTGATTTATACCAAACAACACTACTCGAATCCAAGGATTTTGCAATGATGATTCAACAAACGCATTGTATGGTTTGCCGTCTGCTATGTACATAACAGCTTCATCTAAAACTTGTTTAGGATCAGTGGTTTGAGGCGGGACAAAAAGAATATGTATTTCAGATTTTGTACCATCTGGATTTTTCCACCAATCAGAATAATGCCTAACAATACCTCCTCGATACAGTTGTAAAAAACGCAGAGAATTTATACCCCTAATAACAAGTCTGAGCCAAGGGTCGTCCAACCATTCTTCAACAAATTCATAATAGCCATCTTTGTTGATACAAGGACCTTGAGTAACAAATCCATGAATAGCAGAATCAAGTGCTGGCGCTGGATTTTGATTATAAGGGCTCTCCGAAAATAGAGCAAAATCAACCATTTCTTTTTTTTTCGAATGTTGATGGGTTAGTGAACGTGAAAAAAAACGCATAAGAATTTCCCCTATTCCACGCCCAGTGCCTTGAACACGGCATCTTCAGCGGAATTGTAAAAGATAAGGTTAAAACTTCCAATAAGTTCTGACGGAGCTGAACTTAAATCTGCGGCAGATGTAATAGGCAGCAACACCTTTTTTGCACCGCTATCCAAACATACTTGCAACGCATTTGCCAAGTTTTCGACTTTCATCAGCGTGCCACTCATGCTGATATCGCCCAATACAGCCATCGAACCCAAGGTTGGTTTGTCCAAAGCAATCGAACAAAGAGCTATCAGAGACGGCAGTGCCAATGTAGCGGTCATACCGATACCCTGCAAATCCTGATAATTGATGATGTAATCCTTGCTTGTTGTACTGATGGATCCACTAATGCGATTCCCATTCGCCTTCAAGAAGTTGAAAGCTGCGGCAGAAGATTCTTTGGCGTCCCTGTCGCTTCCAAGACCGGTTCGATCAAACTTGCCATTTCCAGGGAGCATCTGACTTTCTAGACGGAATACGCCTATCATGCCGGATTTTCCTTGGCTTATGGTATAGACTTGTCCCGGACTGCATACACCATCGGGAATGAGCTTACCGCCGCCCTGTTCCGGAACTGAAACAAAACGTTCTTCAAAGGATTCGTTATCGATATAGGAGAAGTTTACATCATAGAATTCCATGCCACCCAATTTCTTGAGCTGTTCCTTGACGCGGCGACGCATTTCAAGAGCGAACTTGAGAATTTCTTCGATGTCAGCCTTTTCAAACTCACCATTCGGATAAACAAGCTTAACAAAGCCATCAACAGTCCTGCGAACCGCAATAGTATCGCGCTGATTGAGATTTTTTCCTAAGCGGAAATAACGGTCAAGAGAGTCACCATATTGCTCCTTGCGCAGTTCTCGCACGAATGCCGCGAGATAGTCCGTGATAAAGCCGTAATCATTGGTAAAATGTTCCGGGCGGAACTTGGGAATTTCCCAGCCAGGGATATAGCAATGAATGCGGTCCAAGAATGCCGTATCGGTTCCCATTTCGGGCGGGAACGGATCAAACAAACTGGATGTTTTCAGTAAAACATCGACGCTTTGGTTGATGTTTCCGACAAACACCATGGATGCACTAGCAGCCTTCTCTTCCTTGCCACGAGCAAAAGAACCAGAGGCCATGTAGTCCTTCATTATCTGGACGCCATCTTTGTCCTTAAAATTGATTCCGGCAACTTCATCAAAGGCGACGCAATCCCACAAGCCGACAAGTCCGACAGTCTTACGTCCCATGTTATAGAATAAATTTGCGACAGTGGTTTGTCCGCCAGATACAAGAATGCTGTTGGGAGAAATCTCTTTATAGATATGGCTCTTACCTGTACTGCGGGGACCGAGTTCGCAAAGGTTATAATTGTTCTCTACTAGCGGAATCATTCTTGCAAGCAACAGCCATTTTTCACGCATGCTCAACGAATCGGGCTCCATACCCGTAGAGCGAAGCAATACGTCAATCCATTCTTCCTTGGTAAACGCCTTGCGTCCTTCCTTGAGTTCCTTGATATCAATGCTGGGCATCTGAATCGGAGTCAGCTTGCGAACATGTATAGGAGATTCGCCCCGTTCTTCTTCAATGAATTCATATTCAAGCTGAACAATGCACCAAATTCCGCCACAAAGCAAACGGTCATACTTTTGCGGATATTCATCCGGCATTATAATGTCTCGTAAGCCAAGGTTCGAAAACTCGGAATGATAGCGGTCATCGCGGGTATTCAACGCGACCGAAATTTTATCGATGACAGTATAAGAACCTTTAGTACGGAGAAGCGAAAGGATCTTTTGCGACTCATCAGGGCGCACGAAATTATCGGCAAGAATCTTCTTGACTTGTTGCACGCCCTGTTCTATAATGGACTCGTCATCGGAACTGCAATATTGGCCTAGAAGAAACTCAAGAACATAGACCGGAACATTCGCTCCTTCCTTGATTTTTTTCGTCAAGTCCTTGCGAACTATTCTTCCCGCAAAGTTTTCACGAAGTTTAGCCTTGATCACCTCGCGTTCGTCGTTTATTCCGTTTTCCATACATCAGCCTACTATGCGAAAAAGTTAAAGTCATCCGTTGCAAACGGGATATCTATCTGGAACTCAATCTTTTTGACTTCCAATCCACCATCATCCGCTATAACAAGATAATAAACATCAGCATTGCAGTATTTACCTTGCTTTAGATTGAATCCAACCTTAAAAGGTTTTTGCTTTTCGTCTTCAGTCCTCTTATCAGCGATAATTCGTCTTGGTTCGCAAATCTTGTTCCCAGCTTCGTCAGTGAAATATACCTGATATTCGGCTTTTTCACGATTGTCCGAAACAAGCGTTTCTTGGAAGAAATCCAGATTGAAAATAAGATTGCTTACCTTGCGACTAGTAGAAAGCAAACCAATCGTCACGGGTTTTGTTTCGTATTTGGAACGATTTTGCAGAAGTTCCTTGTTATCTCCTCGGAGGAAATAACATTCCACGACAGGCACGACCATTTCTTGCAGGCTTATGCCACCATGAACAAAATTTCCATCATTGCCGCGCATCTTAATTCTCGTATTTTCGCGCGGTGCAAAAGCGTCCATTTCATCATTATAAAGGAACTTTACCGGCATCAAGTATTCCAGCGTGGAGCCCTTCTGCATAATGGCATAGCGACGGCCATATTCAATATCCTGGGAACTATCCGAGGTCTTGTCCACCTTCTCGTCTTCTGTAAGAGCATCCCTTGTATAAAGGAATCCATGGTCTGCTGTGACATATACGTTGGGAGCACGGAACATATTGATGACACGTTTCATCAAATCAACAATTTCGCGAACGGCCGTGTCGCATGCAGTAAAGACATCGCCCTTGTGGCCAGCTTCATCGATTGTATCATGATAAATATACACGACATCCATACCGTTCAACTTAGGACTCAAATCCTCTCGTTTTAGCTTCTTGAACTCACTCGCCTTTATGGCAACACTCTTCGGGTTCGCAGCTTTCAAAACCGCATCCCTGTTCCCGGCATCGGTCGGCATGCCATCAGCAAGAACAACCAAGCGTTCCGTCTTGTCATTCCCCTTGAGTTCTACTGAAAGCTTTTTGTGCGGGAGAAGTGCCGCCATGCCGAACTTGGTAATTGTTGGGAACACAGCCTGCATACTATGCAAAGTCACTTGGCATAGAGACTCTTTTTTCAACGCCTCTTCTAGGGATGTAGCAACGCCATACCGCAAAGCATCCGAAATAATTACAAAAACGCGATTCTTTGCGGGGCGAATATAGCGGTCATAAAATCCGCTCTGTTTTTCAACACCGTCAATATAACCAAGCTTTTGCAACTGTTCTGCAGCAGAATTACTCCAGTTCGTCCCCAATTCACCCAAGAACCAATTTTTGTACAAGTTTTCGACTAAGCTGGCAACACGCTTGAACAAATCATCCAAGTCGGCAATATAGGAATACCTTGCGTAATTCGCCATGAATCGACGGTAATACGCATCCATCTTGTAGTATTCGGTGGTATAGGCATCCCAAATAGCCTTCGGCTCCACGATATGGAAACCATCCGAGCAGTGTTCCCTGTAAAAGTCCTGCATATTAGCCACTTGGAACAGGGCCTCAAATATCGGTTCCCACTCACCATACCAAGTCAAAGTACGCCTAGTTTCTACAGTACCGCGAATAAGTTCCGAATCTATATTGCTTTCGGCCACATCTGCCATCAACTTGCCAAGAATGACCTCGTTTATACACGGGAGACATTCTACACGCAATAAATCATTTATATCAACTTTACGAAGGATATCGGTAAGCCTGACATCCCTTTCTACATTGCCTGCGATTTCTTTCAACAAATCGACATCGTCCGAATGCATCCACTCGGCTACAATTTCGTGGCACACATGCTGATTGGGCTCAGAAATATACTGTTCTAGTCCGGCCATATTTTCAGCTCTTAAAACATGGCTTGTAGCCGTAAGCAATAGGTGCGTCGCCAAGTGGCGAAGATCCATATCCGTTTCGTTATAACCAATGCTGTTTACAATGCGGGCAAAAATCGATTCCGCACCATATTTGAGCATTTCTGCATAAAAGGCGTTGTCACCAGTATCTAGCCCGGCAATAAGAACCTTACGGATTATAGTCTTGGCATCGCAAGTATCCATATTGCCTATAGCGGTGATAATGGCAAGGACAAGTTGTCCCGAAGAATTAAGCTTCACTTTCAGTTTAGATACACGGTCCCGACGTTCTTTTGCAGCAAAGAACTTGCGATAACGCTTGACGATTTCCCGCAAATTCGGCGTATCGTCAATATGCAGCTCTTCCATCCAAATTGAAACCATGTCTGCACGGAATTCTTCACTATAAAGTTCCACATCCATGAGCCAATTGTCATCGGGACGCTCGTATGCAATCGGATTATACAACAGAATATCGCTTTCCGTATCATCAACGGCAATAATCTTTTTGACTTCGAAATTGTTGTTACCGGTAAGTTTGATTACCCGAGCTGCATTCAACGATATTCCATCAACGGCATCTTCGAATTCTCGGTCGGCATCGTACCACACGACTATGCGGCGATGGTAAAATTCCGGAAGAGGTTGCGCGAACTTCTTGTTCAGTTCCTGAATAATCTGCTCTATATCCATATCAAAACCTAAAAAACAACTTGGGACACAACTTGGGACAAACTGGTCGAAATTTGGCTTTCCATCAAATAACCATCAAATAAAAAAGTGCCGTTTTTATGCAAATTTCGCCATTTTTCCATTTTTCGAGCCCTTTTTATCAAATAACCATCAAATAAAACAACTTGGGACACAACTTGGGACAACTACCGATCCGGTTTTTCAAAATAGGACAACAAATCAAATGCCGAATCCGATAGCTTATATCGCTGATTTCTGCTATTAGGCTTATCAGGAATCGTCATTTCTATCAATCGCAGGGTAAGCAAAGGCGTCAGCAATTTGTTTCTAAAACGACTTCTATTGGATTCATGGGCAGCAAGCATTAAACTAGATATCGGTTGAGGCTCATCTAGAATAAAAATTACATCAGCCATTACCATAACATCATTAAAAGACACCTTTTCCAATATAGTCAGCTCATTTTCATTAAAAGAAGGAACATGAGTCACAGTGTGAGTCAAACCAAAATTATGAGCAATAACAGCGCCATTAACCTTTGTGAGGTAATTTTTCAAACATTTTTGCAAACGTTCCCGACTAAAGCGGTTCTTGTTTCGGAGATAGGCCTTATAAAATTCTGGATGACATGGGATATCAATCAAAAAATAAGATCTTTCCTCATCCGTTTCTATCTTGGCTTTTGCGGAACCATTAATAGACAATACATTCTGTATGGTCGGAATACCTGTAGCACGTCCTTCTGTCAAATCCAGTTCCTTGAGAAATTCACCGAGTCTCCTATTTCGATACCTTCTTGATCTGAGAACTTTGGCTTCAAGAATAGCTTCCTTTGAAATGGATCTATCCGGTCCAGAATGACTTAAAATGCTGATTTTATCCGGTTCTACAGTAATTTCTACCGGTTCGCGCTCCCTGTAATCGCGGTGGTACAAAGCATTGACAACAGCTTCTTCAAGAGCCTGGTATGGATAATTGAAATATCGAAGAGACAGTTCACTATCTTTCTGTTTTACCACGGCCTCCTTGACCACATTTGTCTTGAGGTAAGTCAAAGTATCCTCAATCATCTTGGGAACGGGACCTTCAATTGGCGGAAGTTCTATGATGTTATCCGGATCGTTTTCGCGACCATTCGGGAAAATTACTATTTCAACTCTTGAAACTGGGAAAAATTTCTGCGGTTTTTCGCAAAACATCATGGCCGCAACATTTTTGATGGTTCGATTTTCTACAGGACCATCAAAAAGGTTCATCTGTTCCAAAATCTCGCTCATTTTGGCAGATTCGAATGCGGCACCAAGCTTGCTATTTACTTTTCGAAGATAGTCATATACCAAAACCGGCGAAATATCAGAAAGTTTGATATTGGCATTACCCTTTTCATCAAATGGTACACGACTGGCCATGTCTCGCAATTCATCTAGAACATCACCCTTTGCAACAACAGAGCTACTTTTGGAACGAACATAAAATGCTCTTTGGCACTTTTCCTTAACGGTGACATCAACGGGAACATCATAAGGCCGAGTCGGTCCACTAGGGACCCAAATCACCATAATAGGCTTTTCGTCAACAATTTCTACAAAAACTCGAGACATGTAATAAGGATTTATCTTATTATCATAGCCGACCATTAATTTGAGGTACTCGTCTACCTTCTCTATAGGAATTCCCTTGACCGGTCGTTTCGCAATACCATTTTCATCTTGTTCTACGCCAATCAGAATATACCCGCCACCCAAATTTTCGAAATCATTAGCAAAAGCACAAATAGAGTGATATATTGGAGCAGGATTGAAACCGGCTTTAAACTCAATCCGTTCGCCTTCTATTCGTGATTTATTCAAAAGATGTTCGATATCAATTGGTAACGCCATACAACAAACCTACTTAATTTTGGCGAGGACGTCTTTGAATTTGGCGTAATTGACCTTCACTCCGTCGTCAAGGTCGATGGAAATCATCTGGTCGGCGAGGTGGTGGATCTTTTCTTCGTAGGCGTGAATTTCGTCTTTTTGGGCCATTAGCTTGGCAAGTCGCTTTTTCTGGTTGACCAGATTGGAGCCCGTAAGGCTATTCAACTGGGCATTTATCTCGTCAATAGCGGTGTCGTAGCGGCTCTGCTGCTCGTGGACATAATCGGTGCGGATGCGGGCGATGGTGTCGGGTTTGTAGCGGTGCATGTAGATTAAGCACTTGAAGCCATTCTTCTTGCCGGAATCGAACAACCAGTAAATAGGACGCTTTCCGGAACCGGTGACCTGATAGGTGTCGCAATGGTCCTTGAAGAAATCGTTCAAGAAATACTGGCGGATGACTTCGCGAGGAGTTCCCTTACCGCCAAGAACGCCGGCGATGAACTTGAGATTATCTTCGAGAGAGTCTGTTCCATAGGCGACTTTGAGGAACTCGATGAATCGGCCAACGATATCGTCGGAGAAATATTCATCGTCGCAGATGGGGATGATATTGTCTGCATCGGCTTCAAATGTATTGTAAGCAGAAACGTCCCAGTCACCACCGGCATAAACCAAACCTTCCCTGTCAAGACTGTAGCGACCAAACATGCAACCCACGGCGTAGCTGATAAGGCTCTTGATTTCGCGCTCCAAGTCAGCCTTGCGGACGGTCACATCCTTGTCTTCGACATCGGGCGTAAGTTCATCTTGCAGTCCATAAATATCGATAAAGATGCGGTTGAGTTCTTCTTCGTTTTTCTTGAGCGTATTGAAGCGGTTTTCGCACTCGTTTTTCCACTGTTCAAAATTCCATTGAATAGAGCCCAGTTTGGCAAGTCGATCTGCAGCAAATTGAGATTGACGGGCTTCCGCGAAATCTTCCCTAGATGGAACTAGCGGATGTTTTTTGAAATCCCATGAAGTTTCAAAGGAGTCCCAATCTTTTTTTGCAATAGAGACATTCACTTTTGTGTAATCTGAAACAATGTCTTTTTTTTCTGAAGAGACAATTATAGGAACCTTTGCAACAGCACTTTGTGTATAATGCATTGTTGGGCACAAAATAGTTAAGTATGCCGTATTTATTACGCAACTATTCATAACTCCCATTAGATAGTCTGTTGATATTTCATCTGACTCATTAAATAAAGAAGGGCCTGTTGAGTCAAAGATGAATCCTTCACCAAAATATCTGAAAGAAAACATTCCTGATGTCAAATCAGAATATGAACACATGTCTTTGAAATATTCACTTGGGTTGCGAATAACTGCACCATGGAAAGACCTCAATGCAGCACCATCATTTTCCCAATTTATTACATAATCACGGTTCCCATACCACTTTCTAAATTCACCACCTTTATTATGTGGAAACCACTTTTTTTGTTCTACATTATTTTTTTTGGAGTTAAAAGAGGTTTTTTGCTTATCTACTTCAAACCACAATCGAAGAAATTGCTTATTATCTGCGGTCGCTAAGCCCTGTTTCGGATATGCGAAATCACCCAACTTTATGTTATTGCCAAACGAGGAAAAAATTTTTTCCTTGACCCAATATGCAACCGGTGCGCCAGGAATCTTTGAAAAATTTGATTGCATTGCGGTAAAACGATAACCACAATTAGGGTGGGCTATTGCCTCAAGAACCTTTGGCCCTTGGTTATCAGCTCCTCTAAAATTAGACAATCTTATATATTGACCCGCATAATCAAGAGAGGCTTTTGTCAAAGAAAAAGCAGCAACAGGAACGCACGCCGCTTCAAAAGCATTATATTCCAATTGTACTAAAGATGATATAGAAGCCTCTTGCGATATATTTATACGCATTTTTTCATAAGATTGAATAAACATCCATACATACGGCGTAAGCAAGGCAATATGGCCATGCTTTTTTGTCATTGAAAGCGCTTTTTTTGTAAATGCAGCAAATAAATCTGATTTATAATCAACGTAATTAGTTTCCACAAATGATTTTAAATCTGCTGGCATATATGAAGAGTTCATATATGGGGGATTCGTTACAATCACATCATATTTCTGGGCCATAGTCTGAGCCACTTGCACAAATGGCAACAGTTGTTCCAAGGCTGGATGGGCATACATGTTCACGTCAGTACGAATTTCATCAAAACGTGCACGCATCGCTTCAAAATCTACACAACTCACATTCAATATAGAACCATATTCCTTGGCATTGTGCAGCTCACGAACCAAAGTGTCCATTGATTTTTTTAGACATTCGTCGCCATTTACAAAATATTCGATAACGCTTCTGTCCAAACTGTTACTTTCTATGATAGAGTATACATGGGGCTGTATTCCACGAGCCAAAAAGCGACTATCATATTGGCGAGCCTTCATCATCACGGCAAAATAAGCAAGCTGAGCGGCACGATCATCAATGTCTAAACCATATAGGTTGTTTTTTACAATGCTTGCCACAGCGTCAGTCATAGTGTAACCATACGAACTATAAATTTGCACAAGCACATCGAATATATACACAATGATATGCCCACTACCTTCACATGGATCTATGCAACGCAAATCCTGGGGTTTTATTCCTGCATACTCTTCATAAACGTTGTTCAATTCTTTTTTTACAAATTCATTCTGTTCTGCTTCGTCTAGAAAATAAGCCCAATTGGATTTAAGTGTTGTAGAATTTTGAGGATGTCCTTCCAGCCAAAGCCGCCCAAGGCTATTTTCTACCATGTAACGAACAATCCAATCTGGCGTAAACAATTGCGTCACAAAAGGAATATCATCTTTCTTGTATGCCTTACGTGCATTTATCAAAACATCTTTTGGCTCGGCAATATAAAATTGATACAGCCAGCCAATAATCTGCACGGCATCTTTCCAGTCTTCTTCGGGAATGTCATTCACCAATTTCCCGACGGCGCTATTTTCTTCGAGCAAGTGGTCCGGGAAAAGGAGTTCCGTGTAATCCGCGATTCGCTGGAACATGCCCGGCAGCACCTTATTCAAGGCGTTGCACTGGGTAATCACCAGGTATTTAAACAAATCGGCATCCTGGTCATTTTCCTTGAACGCATAGACTTTCGCTATGTCGAGACCATCCATCTGCAAGTTGATGGCTTCCGCCATAATCTGCGGATTGAACGCACCTGTTTCGTCGCTAAACACGCGAATGTGAGTCGGCAGGTAGTCGTTCACTTCCATGAAACGGAGCGCGATAAAGCGGTTGAACCATGTGTAGGCAACTTCCTCAATTACCTGCTCATAACCTTCGCTATTAATCTTTTCTATCAAGGCCGCACGTTGTTGTTTTTCAGTATTCGTAAGCACGCGCCCATTCACCGCACTTGCGTTCGGATCAATAGCAGTGTCCTTACCAAAGCCATACTGTAAAGCCTTCTGGCTCACACGAGCAATCAATTCTTTTCGAGCCCAAATAGCGTAGTTCTTAATCGCGTTCTTGTCCATGGGATACCTAAAAATTCCTAATTCAATTCGATTCCGTCGTTACCTTTCAGCAAGTCGAGCATTTGCTTACGTATTTCTTCGATGTATGCATTGATTTCACTTTCGCTTGCAAGGCGCTTGGGGCGGAACACTTGTTGGCGGGACACGCGCACAAACTTCTTAGTAGGCTTCGGTTGTTCACCTTCGCTTGCAGGAACCGGTTTCAAGGCCTCTTCAATACGCAGGCGATAATCATCTACGCGACTTGTAATCTGCGGAATTAGGGCATCAATCAAAGCAAGGTTCCTGAGCGATTCCACCTTTTGCTTGCGGGCGTCAAGGAATATATTTGCCTCATTTACAATATGCGCCACCTTGTTATTGCCCTGAGATGCATCGACTATCAGCCTTGCGTTTTCTGCAATTGTATTGAGCACGGCCGAGCGCTTCGCCTTAAGCATTTCACTGTGAGCTGTTTTAATACGCGATATCCAATCGTTCAATTCGGGAATGCGGTTATAGGCATAGGCTCCGCTTGCAGGCACTGTAATGATAGACCTCAATTCTTCCATTGCTTGACGGGCATCCGCATTCTCAGCAATATAATCAGAATCGTCTTTCAGGTCGTCGGAAAGCTTTGCTGCAGAATCGAACAACGAAACTTGGCTATTAAAAAAGTTGATGACGCGTTCCATGTTCTCGCGACAATCCAAAAGCTCTTCCTGTTTTTCAAGGAGGCGGTCCACCAACGCAATATTGTCGGACTTTTGCAAGAGAATGCCGTTCATCAAATCGCACGCCTTACTCACTACACCCAAATCAGGGTAAGCATGGCCTATATAGCGATCCTTATAACGTTCATACAAATTTTTCTGGAGTTCGATATTTTTGACAATAAACTTTACAAGTCCATCTTCATCATTCGGCACATCCATGGCATGCATGTAATCACGCAAGAACGTTACGGCGTTCCTGATTTTCATACCCGATACCGAAAGACGCTTGCTTACGACGGTCTTGCCCACCTCGCTCTTACGGTGAAGTAAGTCAAGTCTTTTCGTAAGTTCATCAGGTTGTACCGTAGCTCCGGCATACTTGATAGTCACCTTCTGTGCAGAGACAAGGCTCGCCACCGTCGCCGCAATATCAATTTCGCGCCAACCGTAGGGTTTTTCGCCATATTTTCGCAAAATATCAGCCATGGAGGTGGTTATCTTTTGACGATCCTGCATTTCGAGGAATTCTTCAACCTTCGCAACAGCCGCCATATTGGGGCAAGAGCCCTCAAGCACAGGGTTTTCGAGAATTGCAAGCAAATCTAAATCAGAATCGTAATTATGCTCAATCAGCCCCAAATGCTTATAAACATGGGTTACCAAAACATCAAGAGTCTGGTTTAATTTTTTCTTTGCGTCTCCAGAACATTCGATACGGTTGCCATCAACAAAGAATGTTGCATTCACGATAGAATCAGACAAGCATTCCATCGCCTCCATTTCTAAACTTGCAGCAACATCGCTTTGACTACGGATAATGTCTTGCATAGACTTAGGCAACTGATTCACATTACGCTGCTTAATATACTTGCGAATCTTTATCGCATTTTCAAGACGGCTATAATAATCCAAATCGGCAAGCACCACCACGGCCTTGCCGCTGGAAGAGCCCATCAAGATATTATCGCGCTTTTCGATCGGGTCAGTCGCAGCAGTTAGAACCTGCAAGACCATGCCACCTGAACCATTCGAAATCGCCTGATTGTCGACATATCTATCGAAATCAAAATCATACTTACCATTGCCGTAGCGGAACTTACGGATGTCGTAAATCTGGTCAAAAATAATAGAGCCGATTTTACCTACCACATCGGAGGTATCAACCACAGTCATCTTGATTTCACGCTGAATATCCTGTTCTTCATTCGTGAGGAAGTTGTAGGTTTCACCCGTTCGACCGATGTAGTTCTGCGAGAGAAGTCTGTCAAGACTCTTTTGAACTTCGTCACGCTTGATAATCTTATCAAGCTGAATGTTGTCAGCCATCAAGATGATGATATTGTCCAAATTAGCCTTTACATCATCTACATAGCGGATGAGATAAAGCAACTTCAGTACATCAATATCTTGCGGTTCAATACCATTACCCTTTTCAGCGGCTTCTTGACAGCGTTCGATTACGCGTCGAATGTCACTGTTCAGAAAACTACAGACTGTATCGTAAAACAAATAGAACGGCGCAAGAGCAAATTCATTTTCGCCTTGAATGCGCTGGGCAGCCTCCTGGAAGCCAGAAAGCATTGAACGTTCACCGCCCGCCAAGTGTGTACCAGAGTTTCCATGCTTGCGGATTTCGCCAAAAACTTTCTGCAAAAGCCTAAACTGATAGGGCACAAACGGGAAATTCTTGGAAAAATCTTCCGCACCGGTAAATCCCTTGATATCAAGTACGCAGTCTTTGAACGAGAATAGATTGCGCAATACAGAATCGTTGGATTCGTAAATGGCTTGCAGCGCATCGGTTGCTTCAGGAGTCTTTTTCAAGATACGTTCCTGAATCACTTCGTCTGCAGCACTAGATGAAAGCGAGAGCCTTGTCTTAAAGCGAGCCTGAATTCGTGAGAATTCATTCTCGCGGGCCTTGATAATTTCATCAATCGCTTCTTGACCGGTGCAAACCACCCAAACCTTGCCTTGACACTTGCTACCGATTTCTTCTACAAGAGATTGCAAGTTCAAAAGAAGATCGGTGTCGGCCCCCACATATTGGCCAACTTCGTCGACCATGAACAACAAGCGATAATCTTTGGGCTTTTGGGAAACATATTCCTGAATTTCTTGGACGAGCGCAGCAATGCTAAGTTCCGTTTCAGTCTTGTCGGTTACCCATTTGAAGGCGTCCTCTTCAGACATTTCAAGAACTTGCCCCATCGTCTGCACAACAGCCTTGCGCTTGAATGCGAGAGCCGACTTGCGCGCCGACATCCAGTCCTTGCCCGCAAATTTTTCAAAAGTTTCGCGGAACAACTGCGATTTACCTTCAGATTCTACATATTGTTCCAAACGCGCCACTTTCAGGTCTTCACCATAAAAGCCCAAAAAGTTGTAAAACATTTTGGCGAAGACACGCAAAACGGCCGTTTTATTTTTGTTAGAAGGTCCTTCAATATCGATATTGAAAAGAATCGTATCGGTCGGGGCTTTAGCCGCTCGGTCCATATCCATGAAAGATGCCGGATCATCCCACTTTTTCCGGAATACTTCTACCGCGTTCCTGTCGCCGAAATTAACGTTCGACAGTATGAACGAAAGCATCTTTAAAAAATGAGATTTACCGGATCCAAAGAAACCCGAAATCCACACGCCAATGTTATCAGTCGGTTCGTCGAACGCATCTGCATAGGCTCCAAAGAATTTGGAGAAATGCCTGCGGAGTTCGCGGGTCACCACATATTCTTCTAGTTCCTGGGCACGAACCGTATCTGTCGTTTCGCTCACCTTGACAACACCGCCGATGACACGGTTGATATTGTCCCTGAACATGTTCTTGATAATCATTGCCATAAAAACTACCTTGACTAAATGATATTGAACGCGCGGTAATAGGAATTTGGTTCAAATCGATTAAACAACTTTAGATTACGTCCATCGAATTTTCCCGGATACATCACCACCACGGGAATGTCCGAAAATTCGGGCTGAATTGCTTCCAAAAGCGAGTGGACTCGCATAAAAGGATAAACCTCACCAATGCCGGTCAGCAAGAGCACGTCGCCAATCTTGTGGTTTTCGTACTGCATCTTTTGTACGAACGTTTTATTATCTGCAGTACGTTGCAAATTTTCAAGCATGTAATCGCGGCCTTCTTCAGCCTCTATACCCGCAATTTCATCAGTGATTCCTTCGTCGTCACAAATTGAAAGAAATACACTATACAAGTTACATTCCATCAAATTACATTTCGCCTTGATAGATGTATCATTGACAGTCTGAGTGATAAAATGACGGACCGCCATTTCGTCTTCAGGGGCATAGCAAAAAATACTGATATTAACCTCGTTGCCAAGTCCACGGCCATGCAAGAAATTCTCATCTTGCAACTTTGCGCGCAACTTATCTAGCCTTTGCATGATATCACTCATATTGACCTACGAAAAACAGTTGAATGCAGGGAGGAGGTTCTTTTCGTTATTCGCGCGAATCACATTTTCCAAATTCGGATAAAGGTAAACCGATTCGAGAGTGCTAGAACGCGAAGTCTTCAAATACCCATTTTCTACTAAAAGCCTCGATAGAACTTCACGAATCTTTTTTACCGTTGAATCGCTCCAAGAAGCAACAGATTCATTCTGTTCCTTCAAGCGAGATAAAAATTCGGTGACCTCTTTTGAATTCCAAGCAAAATTCAAAGTTCTAAACTTTTCTCCGACTAAAGTCACCATGAAATCCAACACCAGCCGATGCTCCTTTATCATCGCATACAAGCAAACCTGCTTCGCTTCTTCTATCGGACCATGAGCCATAATGGAAACAAGCTTGTCATCCCCAAGAAAATTGGCACGTACAACACAGGCCTTCGCCATGCGTCGAATGGACTTCTCGGTCGGATACTGAAACAAGTTCTTCTTCACAATGTTTTCAACAACATCGGTTTTCCCCATACCCTTTTCCAAGAGACGGCATACTGTGCGCATCTCGTAAAAGAGGAACGGTTCCCTCGTCAGGGACGTTTTGTAAAGAACTTTGGCCATAGGGTACAGCTTCACCAATATAATTACTACGCAATAATAAATAAAACAGCATGACATAAGGTGACAATGACGCAAAAAAAGGCAAAAATGTCCCACTGGCAACTCACACAAAAAATGGTATACTTATTATAGAGCCCTTGGTCATTGTCACAATCTGACACTATCCGTATGTATATTTACACCAGCGAGGAATTATGCTGATGACTATTCTCATTGTTTTCGGGCTTTTGGCCCTTCTGGGCGCAGGCGATTCGGATGACGTATGCGCCATCACGCTGCTGGTGATAATCATGCCTTTCCTGTTTATAGCGGGAACGGTGGCATCGTTCGCTTTCTGCGGGGGATAAAAAAATTCCCCGGACGTGCCGGGGATGCCTTATATAAACTTCCGAATTGCAGTAAAATTACTGGATGCGGATATTCACGCGGCGGTATTCTTCCTTGGTATCGAACTTGAACTTCTTGAACATGCGCTTGCCGTACCACTTGGCGGTAATCTTGGAAGCCGGGATGTACTTCGCGATTTCGGCCTTGACGTTTTCGGCGCGGCGCTGGGAAAGTTCGTCGTTGTATGCCACGGAGCCCAAGTCGCAGGTGTAGCCTTCGACGAGGAAGGTTGCTTCCTGGTTGGTCTGAGCATACTTCGGAGCGAGTTCGGCGATAATGGCACGGCCTTCGCTGCTGAGTTCTGCACTGGCGAGTTCAAAGAGGGCGCTCACGTTCGGGAACATAATAGCGTTAGCTTCGCCTTTTTCGACTTTTTCGAAAGCATCCTTGATAAAAGCTTCAACTTCGGCACGAGTGGTCAAGAATACCGGGGAATTGTTCTTGATAGCGGCGAACTTGGAGAAGTCAAACGGGGCAGGTTGTTCCTGTTCCGGTGCCGGTTCTTCGACCTTGGCGGGTTCTGCCTGCTTGATCGGAGCGGGCTTGTCTTCTTTCTTGTCACCGCAGGCTACAAGGACTGCGAAACTGATAGCTATCGGAAGAATACGACCGATTGTTTTTACCAAACTCATTATTATAACCTCCGAGTTGAATGGTATATGCGTTTAACGCAAATCTGTTGAATTGCTTTTTTAATATAAGTAAAAAAAATAAATAAGGAAAATTTTTTTGTTTTTTGTCCAAAAAAACTTGTCTTTATGCGACTAGTTTTGTATGAAACACCTTATTTTAACTTCCATTCAAGGGTTTGCCCGGCGGCAAGCGGCACGACTCCGTTCACGACGGCGGGGACGGTCCATTTTTCTCGGACAACTTCGATTTTTTTCGTCGTTCGAGGAATGTTGTAAAAATCGGCGCCGAAACCAGCGATGAAGTCCGGCAATTTGTCTAGAGCGTCTGCGCGGTCGAATTCCTGCACCAAAAGCGGGATGGCAACGGGTGCACTATAGACGCCAGCAGCTCCGCAAGGGCATTCCTTTTTGCCTTGCTGGTGCGGGGCGGAATCTGTCCCGAGGAAAAATTTGGGGTTCCCGCTGAAAGCGGCTTCCCGGATGGCCTTACGGTCTTCGGGGCGCTTGGGGAGCGGCTTGCAGAAATGGTGCGGGCGGAGAGCATCACCGACAATATCGTCCAAAGTCATCATCAGGTGGTGCACGGTAAATGTGGCAGCGACGTTTGCAGGGAGCCTTTTCACGGCTTCGACGGACTTTGCGCTGCTCAGATGTTCAAAAACAATGCGGAGTTTCGGGAATTTCGCGGCGAGAGTTTCTACGCGCTTGATAAAGGCGGGCTCGCGGTCGAGGCAGAACTCTCCGGGTTCCTCGCCATGGACGCAAAGCACGAGACCTAGTTTTTCCATCATACTGACGACGGGGAAAACGGCCTCGAAGTCACTGACGCCGTCCGCACTGTTCGTCGTGACGCCCGCTGGGTAGTATTTACCGGCGACAACACCGACTTC
This sequence comes from uncultured Fibrobacter sp., assembly GCA_946415675.1. Classification (GTDB taxonomy): domain Bacteria; phylum Fibrobacterota; class Fibrobacteria; order Fibrobacterales; family Fibrobacteraceae; genus Fibrobacter. The sequence goes on along the minus strand of CAMKTL010000006.1, from coordinate 47,368 downwards.
CATCATGTCCTTCAAGTCCTGTTCCGTGTAGTTCGGGTTCAACTTGAACGTCATGAGTGGTTCAAAGTCGGGGCGCACGGATGCGGCAGCTTCGAGAATCTGCTTCTTGTAATCCGCAATCGCCTTGGCGCTTGTCATGGCGGGGACGGTATTCGGCATAATGATGGCGCGGCCAAACTGGCTTGCCAAATCGCGGACATAGTCGGGCATGAGTTCGCCCTGGCGCAAATGGGCATGAAAATCGTCTGGTAAAGGGAGAAACATATTTTAAAAGCCGGGGTTAGAAGTAATTCGAATTGGCTTGGAGGTCGCGGAACTGGTCCTTCGAAATTTCGTTATCCGAATGGAGCCAGTAATCAAAGGAGTGCGGCTCAGTAAGCTTCTTGTCGTTGAGGAAAACGAGGTTGCAGTCAAGTTCCTTCGCTATCATGAGGTCGTGAGTCACGATGATGATGGACGTCTTGAACATGGTTCTCATGTTGTCAATCAGCGGTAACAAGTTTCGGCGGTTGTAGTTGTCGAGACCGGCGGTCGGTTCGTCCATCAAGAGGAGTTTCGGGTCCATGGCCCACGACCTTGCGATGGCAACGCGCTTTTGCATACCCACGCTCAACTGGTGCGGGAACATCGTCGCGAAGTTGCGGACGCGCATCAAGTCCATGGCCATGTTGACTTTTTTCTGGATTTCCGCTTCGGTTCCGACTCTATGGTAGCGGAGCGGAAGCGCGATGTTGTCAATCACCCTCAAATTCGAGATGAGAGCTGCGTTCTGGAGCACGTACCCGACTTGCCGTTTGGCGACTTCAAGTGCAGTGAGGCGTTCTGCGGGGATGTATTCGCCGAAATAGTAAATATGGCCCTTGAGCGGGCGGGCAAGCCCAGCAATCAAGCGAAGAATGGCACTTTTCCCCTTGCCAGACGGGCCCCCGATGCAAATCGTTTCGCCCAGTTTCAACGTCAAGTTTGCACCGGCGATAAGCGGCCTATCTTCGTTGTTTTGGCTTGCCTTTATATTTTCAAAATAGTTTACGGCTCTAGGGACCGAAAACGGCGTTCCCGAAAGTTCGCTTGTCGAAAGATAGACATCCTCAAGTCTCAACGCTTCGTCTAACATGGTGCCGCCTTAAATCATCATCGAGAGGTTTTGCATGTAACTGATAAGGTAGAATGCCGAAAGCACGACGTCAGCAAGAACAACATAGAGGAAAGACGTAATGACGGAACGGGATGTCGCCTTGGGAACCTGGCGGATATCCCTCTGGATGTTGAGAGCCTGGTAGCAAGCGTTTGTCGTAATGATGATGCCAAAGACCAGCGGCTTCACGATAGCAAAGACAAAATCCGGGAGAGTGAGTGCTTTTAAAATTTCAGCGGAGAGGTAGCTCCAGGTGATTTGCACGTTGGGAGCGTTTCCTGTAATGAATATGATTCCCTTAGTGACGAGGAATCCGGCTCCGATAGCGCTTGAACTGAAGATGATGTTCATGATGATGGTCGCAATCGTTCCACCGATAACGCTAGGCATGACAAGATAACGAATCGGGTTGATGCCCATGGTCGCAAGAGCATCGACTTCGGAATTGATGACCATGCCGCCGATGTACGTGGTGAGCGAGGAACCTGTACGCCCTGCAATGAGGAATGCAGTGAGAATAGGCCCCAATTCACGGATAAGGGCAACCACCATGAGGTTCCCGACAAAGTCCGACATGCCCATCTTGCCCGTGAGGGAAATGACTTCGATGATGGTGACGGTCCCGAACAATGTGGCGACGGTGAACAAGGGCGGGAATATTTCGATACCCGTAAAGAACGTCTGCAATATAATGTTTCTGGAATCGTTCCTGAAATTGTGGTTACTAGCAAAGAGCGAAGCAATTGTACGGAAGAACAGGGCGAACAATTGCCCCATCTTTCGTTTCAGGATAAAGATGCCAAGCGAGTGGAAAATCCGCCCGATCGGAGTCATCTTTTGCCAATTCTTAAGTCGCTTCTCTTCCATCGCTGTGTATTGCTTCCAGAATTTCCGTCCAAAGTTCGTCAAGTCCAAATTTTTTCAGCGAACTTACGCAGAGAGGCTTATGGTCCAGTTCCAAACGTTGCTGGATATCCTTGAGCCCTTTGGCAAGTTCGGATTGGTTCGCCTTGTCACGCTTGCTAGCGACAATCAGAACGGGGCAACCCGTAGCGCGGATGCTTTCGACAGTTTCAATATCGATAGGCGTTCCTCCGTGGCGGATATCTACGAGGTAGATGAGCCCCTTGAGGTCCTTGCACTTTTCGACGTATTCACGAATAAAGTCGGACATCTGGTCGCGCTTTGCATTGTTGACCTTGGCAAACCCTACACCTGGTAAATCTACAAGAAAAAATTCATCATTGACTTTGAAAAAATTTATTTCACGTGTTTTTCCGGGGGTAGAACTCACCTTTACGAGTTTTTTCTGGCCCATGAGCGCGTTCATGAGGGAAGATTTGCCCACGTTGGAGCGTCCGAGGAATGCAATTTGCGGCAGGCGTTCTTCGGGGAGGCCCTTGAGGTTCACCGCAGCCTTGACGAATTTTGCCGAACGGATGGTGTAACCGCCCACTTCGACAGGAGCCTGGTGGATATTTTCTTTTGTACTCATAGCGAGACTCTCCCTTCGAAAGCGCGAAGCATGGTGACTTCGTCGATGAACTCCAGGTCGCTGCCCATCGGGATTCCGCGGGCGAGACGGGTGCGCTTGACATTCACGCCATCAAGCATGCGGTCAATCATGAGGGCCGTGCTGTCGGCTTCGGGGCTAGAGCCCAAGGCAAGGACGAGTTCCTCGATGTTTTCTTGCTTGATGCGTTCTACGAGTTGCGGCAAATGGAGCGCTTCGGGACCAATGCCATCAAGCGGCGAGATAACCCCACCGAGGACAAAATAAAGGCCCTTGTGGACACTGGACCGTTCGAACGGCAAAATGTCGGAATTCTTTTCGACGACGCAAATGGACTTGGCGCCTTCGCGGGCCCTGCATGTAGGGCATATTTCTTCGTCGGTAAACGCATGGCAGCGCGGACACGGGTGGACTTTTTCGGCGGCCTGCATCAAACTGTCGGCAAAACGTTCCACGTCGCCCCTGTTGCGCGAAAGCATGTGATAAGCGAGACGGCGTGCCGTTTTCAAGCCTATCCCCGGCAGGGAGGCGAATTCAGAAATCAAGTTTTCCAGACTTTGCGGTTCGATATTCATAAGGTGAGGCCTAATGCGTTGAGGATGCGGTTTGTGTGTCCAAATGGGCGTAGAGCATAATCGTCAGCCATTCCTGGATATGCTTCATGCCGACCCAGACAATTGCGCCTTTGACGCTTTCAATCGCGGGCTTGGTCCGTATGTCGGAATTGACGAACTGTAAAAGATTTGCCGAGATGTCGGGGTGCTTGTCGAACTTGTCGCAAAGGACTTCGAGTGACGGGCGGGTGCGCAGGAGCTTGATAATCTCGAGGATTGCGGCCGAAGTGGCGTCAATCTTTTGACCCGTTACGATTTCCGGTTTCGCAAAATAGAATCCTTGGAAGTAGTCGTACCCCGCCTTTTCGCAAAGTCTGTACGTTGCATCGTCTTCGACTTTTTCGGCGAGCAGCTTGATGTTTCTTTCTTTGAAAAACAGCGCAGCCTTTATCATCGCCTCGGGCGTGTTATCGACCAAATCCATCTTGACGTAGGAGACGTATTGGAACAGCGGTTCAAAACGGTTGACGAACTCGTCGCTCATGATAAAGTCGTCAAGCGCAAGCTCAAAACCGAGGGACTTATGGCGTTGAATCGCGCGAATGAGATTCTCATCGACAGGAACATCTTCGAGAATCTCGAGGACGAAACGGTCCGGATTCAAAAGTCCGAACAAGTTGTCGAGAAGAATCTCGCGGCTGCAGTTGATAAACGCTTTGCTTTCGCCGACAAGGCGTGTGAGCCCGATACTGTTCAATATGTTCTCTAGCACTTGGGCCGTCGCCTGCAAGTCGCTTGCAATAATAGCCGTATCGCTGCTCGGCGAATCGCGGAACAGCAGTTCGTATGCGAAGGTTTTTCCATCGCGGTCGAAAATCGGTTGGCGAGCCAAGTAAGCGAGAGAATGCATGGTTTAGACGAGGGACGAAAGACTAAAGACGAGAGAATTGTTTTTCAAGAATTTTAGAGCTTCGCTGATTGTAAATTAGATGAAAAAACGGACAGAGAGACGAAAAAAATAGGTGTGATTTTATCGCAAAACAGTGCGAAGTACGACTATAAAATCTTTCGTCTCTCGTCTGTAGCCCGCCGTGGCGGGCGTTCTTTCGTCTAAATGCGTGCGCTTTCGATGCCGAACAGGAGGATGCTTCTTGCTCCGATATCCCAGAGCTTGTCCATGATGGCATTGGCTTCTTCGCGGGGCACCATGGCCTTCACGGAGTACCATTCGCGACCGTGGAGCTTCGTCACCGTCGGGGCGTCGAGACCCGGAGTCATTTCGCAAGCCGTCGAGAGAAGTTCGGAGGGGCAGTCGTACTCAATCATCATGTACGTCTGCGCGACGAGCTTGCCCTGGATGCGGCGGATAAGCGTGTTGACTTCTTCGAGTTCGGTTTTTTGCGGGTTGCAGAAAATGGCGGCGTTAGAGCGGAACAGCGGTTCGCCGATAATGCGGAGCCCAGCCTGCTTGAGCGTCGTACCCGTTTCGACCACATCGACAATCGCGTTTGCCACACCGAGGCTCACGGAAATTTCGACGGCGCCTTCGAGCACCACGAAGTCCATCTTCTTCTTGTAGTAGCTTTCCACGATGTTCGGGAAGCTAGTGGCAATTGTTGCGTCCTTCAGTTCTTCGAGAGACTGCACCGGACTTTCGTTCGGCACGGCTGCACACATCTTGGAAGCGCCAAACGGCAAGTCCAAAACTTTCACTGCCGGGCTCTTGGCTTCGGCATTGAAGTCGATGCCCGTGATGCCAGCGTCGATGATGCCACGGCCCACGTACATCGGAATGTCGCTCGGACGCAAAAAGAAGAATTCGATACCGTTCTTCGTATCGATTTGGGTCAAAGTCTTGTAGGGCTTCGAGGCCTTGTAACCGCAGGCCTTGAGGAGTTCCTGCGTGGGTTCAAAGAGCATGCCTTTGTTGGGGAGTGCTACCTTAATCATAGTTTCGCATAGACCTCTTCAAGGGTGAGACCTTTTTCTGCCATCATGACAGCAACGTAATAAAGCACCTGGGAAAGTTCGAGGCACTGGGCGTCACGCGATTCAAAACGGGCAGCCATCCAGCTTTCGGCAGCTTCTTCGACAAGCTTCTTGCCGATACCATGCGGACCCTTCTTGAAAAGTTCCGTGGTGCCCTTGCCTTCCGGCATGTCCTTCTTGCGCTGGCAAGCCAGTGCGTACATTTCTTCAAACGTCATTTTTGACCTCTTTAGTTTTACGCACCAAAGATAGAAACTTAGGAGTCGCTTGTACCGGCGCTTTCTGTGAAAATGCTGGTAAATCGTTGATTTGCCATACCCCACTATTGACCGTGCATATTCTTTCTGCAAAATGTCATGCCCTACTTGATAGGGCATCTCCTTTTTTACGATTTTATATTTATATTCATTGTATGAGTTGGTCTAAGTTTTCGCATGTTCCTTTGGCGGGTCTGTTCGTGGCTTGCGCGTTCTCTGCGTCTGTGGCGTGGGCCAACCCTGCTGTTGCCGCGAAACTGGAACCATCCGTTTCTTCGAAAAACTACAAGATGGAGAAGTTCGTATTCTCCGGAGAATCGTTCCGTTCTTCTCCCAACGGAATGTCGAAAATCCGTTCCAACAACGATGCTCAAGTTTATTCTTCGGGCGAGCGCTATTTTCCGGTGATGCTTGTAGAAACTGCAGACTTCAAGGCGCTTGATTCTGCGTTTATGTTCCGGTTGTTCAACGAAGAAGGCTTCAAGGAAAATGGCGTCTATGGCAGCCTTCGCGATTACTACATAGAAAGTTCCGGTGGAAAATTTAAACCGACATTTGACATTTATCCGGTGAAGTTGTCTCAAAACTTTAGCAATTACAATAGTGAAAGTAAGTTTATTTTATCTTCGATAGATGTAATGGTGGAACGTGCGGATTTTAAAGCCCGCGCAAGCAAGTACGAAAAAGTCATTCCGTTTGTCATACTGCATCCCACTTCAAAGGAACAGGCGAGCAAGATTAATAGCGGTTTTTTCAACCACATGTATAGCTTGCAATATAGTGCAGGACAAATTTATTCGAAGAACGGCTACAAGTTTAACAATTACGCTTTTGTCTCGCAGAAGGCCGAAAATAAACCGAACGCGACAAGTACAAAAGACGTTGCCATGCTTGGCGCGTTTATTCACGAGTTTAGCCATGTGATAGGCCTTGTGGATTTGTACAGCGCCGACGCGAATGGTTATGCAACAATTGGGCCTTTACCTTTTGACGTGATGGCGCTTGGGCTGCGCAACGGAAATGGCGGATACCCGCCAACATTTTCGGCATTCGAACGCGAAGCGATGGGCTGGCTTAAACCGACGGAGATTGTGAAAAGCGACAGCGTCTATGAATTGAAAAATCTTTCTCAGATGCAGGCGTATGCGGTGTCGAATCCGAATAACAAGAACGAATATTTCATTATTGAGTACCGCCCTGCAGTAGGGTTTGATTCTAAATTGGGAAGTTCGTCTTACAGCGGCAAGCAAGGCAAGAACGGCGTCCTGATTTGGTACATCGATTACGATGCACGTGCATTTGCTAGCAATGATCCCAATAGTAATCAGAGCCACCAGCGTGTCGAAGTGAAAACGGTACTAAGCAAAAATCAGGAATCCTTTACTGGTTTTGAATTTGTCAATAATATAGACAAGGCTGCGATACAAGGTATTTACAACATCGTCTTTGACGGAAACGACCGTGTGTGCTTTACGGTCAACCGTTCCAAGTCGCTTGACAAATGCCCTGAAAATAAGGTTGCGTCAAGCTCGTCTGCGGATTTGCCTCATTCGTCAAGTTCCGTTGCAAAATCGAGCTCTTCGGCGGTTGCCCCAAAATCATCGGCAGCCGCGGCTTCGTCCAGTTCGAAGGCCACAGATTTTGCCGAATTGCCTAAAGCGGCGCACAACGTGCATCTGCATGTATCCCACGAAAAATTGGCTGTCGAAGTCTCTGTAACGGGCCAAAAGACGCTCCGTTTTTACGATGCGCTCGGCAATGCTGTTGGTACGTACATGTTTGAAGAAACTTTTGCCTCTTTTGACGTTTCTGGACGAAATCGTTCCGTCTTTGCCGTACTTGATGTGGATGGAAGGCGATTGCTGACAAAACGCATCCAGTTTCGTTGAAAATTTTCTGCATTAAAATACAGTTAATTATATTTTTAATAAATTGATTGTACGGAGTTGCATTTGCAAGATGAGGTCTCGGATGAAAAAGATTTATTTGCTGGGGATGGGCGCAATTGCGTTTGCCTTGTTCGGTTGCGCACTCGGAAAGGGCGATAGCGTATCCAACGAAAAAAACTTTAAAGGAAAGACGGGTATCATTGGCGTGTTCCGTCAACCGGCATATTATTGCGGAGAAGGAATCCCGCACACGATGACTCTTGGCGGAAAATCCATCATCGTGAAACCCGCTTTTAGCACTGAGCAAGAAAATGTGTTCTTTAGCGAGATGCAGCCGGGAGTTGCCACGCTTACCGAATATAAATACAGCTGCCGTGATAACGAAAACACGATGTCACTCGATACGACGGGTTCCGGCAACGAACGCTTCCCCACATCGGTTGTAATTCCAGACAAAGGTTTCTGTAAAGTCGTGATTTCGTTCTTGGAGGGCGATACGCTGTTTACTTATAACGGAGATATCCTGAGTGAACAATTTGCGAAAGCTGAAGTTGCCGTGAATACCGACAGCATTCCATTCTGCGAAATTCGCGACAACAAAGGGCAAACCGTCTCGATGGCCAACCGCGATTCTATCTTAGATGCAAAATTCGACGCCGCCGTGAAAGATGCATCCGAAGCACTCGAAGAAGAAAAATTCACTGTCGTGACGCTTGACGATTATAGCGACAAGGTGACGTGGAATGCGGACAAGACGCAGCTTCTTGTGGTGACGCTGACGTCCGATCCTGATTTTTACAAGGATGGCGAAACAGTCAAGTCCGATAGCGTCGTGTGGGTTGTGAACGAAAAGGAACTCCTTATGTGGTTCCAGGATCACAAGGAAGGCGTAATCAACTGGGACTTGAGATTCAAGCAGCTGTTTGGCGAACCGAGAACATCTCCGGCAACTCATATGGCTTTCTTGTGGGTGAGCCCGAACGACTTGATGCGACCGGCTTATGTCCCGGACGTGAAGGCTTACGACATGCGCACTGGATTCGAAGGCAATGACGCCGACAACACCGATCGCATGATGTGGTTCAAGAACTGGTTTGACGCCCACGCCAAAAATATTTACACAGGTCCAAACGCCCGTCCGTGGACTCGCTTAGGTTATACGTACGACTGGGGCAGCAAGACGGACAAGTACGGACTCACAGAATACATCATCGTGCCAGGCGCCAACATGGAAGTCCGCTTCACGCGAAACCTGCAGTTTGTCGCCAACTGGATGAAGGATAGGAAATAGTTAGGAGTTAGGAGTTACTAGTTCTAAGTTACTAGATGGGTTTCTGGCGGTGTCCTGACTCACGCTTGTCATTCCTCTTCGATGCATGACTGTTTCGCCTCGGATATAGAAACATGTAGGCATGTTTATGCATCACTCGGCTCCTACGTCATTCCGGACTTGATCCGGAATCACCTTTTTACAGTTACTCGCCACAGCTTTTGGCAGGCTTCTTTGTACTTGCGCTCAAAAGCTGTTTCCGGTGCGCTTGGTTCAAACGACTCGCAAGTGATTTGCTTATTTGTCATTTCCGCCTCCGCACATTCACTTAAAACAATCTTCGCGGCTTCTGCAAATTCGCGGGCGTAAATTTCCCAGTTCGTTCGGAGTTCTGTCACGCCGCCTAATGCAAGCAGTGTCGGAAAAATCGGGTGCATGTGGAATCGTCTCGTCGCTTCGCTCTGCTTCGGCCACGGGTTCGGATAATACACGGCGTGGTACGGAATTGTCCATTCCCCGGATTTGACACGGTCTAGCGCGAGCCTCCAAAAGTCCAAGAGTTCTGCACGAATCCAGAATGCATTTCGCGGAACGTCTTCGCCCGCCGTTTGTACTGGATTCCCGGCCTTGTTGAGGCGGGCAAAGGACTTGTCAATCCCGATGACGGGATTGTTCGGGAAACGTCGGGCGATATGAATCGTGCTTTCGCCCGTACCGCACCCGGAATCTAGAATTACATCGATCGGCACGGTTTCTGCGCTTGTCACCCCGGACACCGTTCCGGGGGCAGCTTCACACGTCCCACTTGTCACCCCGGACACCGTTCCGGGGTCAGCTTTTCTCGCGGTATTATTTGCGTCTTCGTAAAACTTCCGCACGAATTCTTCTGCTTGTGCAAACGCTTCTCGCGTATGCTCCGCGATGGGACGCAAAAAAGTTGTCCGCGCATATTTGCGGACAACTTCTTCAAGATCTTTGTGTAGAGTCTCTTGATTCGATGTGACTGAATTCGCACCGGCCATTATTGCTGTTGCTGCGTCCAAATGTCCAGCAGGTTCTTGCCGATGAATTTGAGGTTGTCGAAGTGGAGTTCCACATCAGCATGGAATACAATGGCAAGCGTAGAAACACTCTTGCGGTCTTCCTCTTTCGGCAAAATATCGGCGAGAGCTAACTTGTATGTTTTCTTTTTCTCCGTAAGCTCAATGGGATATTTTCCGGCAGTATATACAGGAACAACCGGTGACATATTTTGACCTTTGCGATTTTCGTCGGAAATCTGGATTTCGCCAGAACCCTTGCCCCAAGCGTCAAAGGCGATGGAATCCACGGAACTTAAATTATAGCTCCACCCCGTATTCCCGATGTACATGCCAAAGCAAAGGTATTGCTGCTTGTAAATAGCGGTATCTGGGAATCCAGCGGAGAAATGGACTTCCTTGCCCCCGTTGCCATCATCTTGGATAACGGCCAGGAACGGATTGAACGCGGTTTGCGCAGTCAGTTCCGGAGTAATATTGAAGAACATGAAGTTCGGATTGGAACTCAGCGCCCACATACCTCCGAAGCCGCCACTGGTGTATTCCGAAGCAAGGATATTATGGTTGTCGCCGTCTTCGAAGTCTTCGACGAGAAGCGTCATGTTTTTCTGGACGGTATCCTTCTTAGTCGTATCTTTCGGTTGTGTTTTCGGCTTGAGCGTGGTAAGCGAATCGCCTGCGGCGACCTTGATGGGAACATCCAACGTGTCGTGCTTGGTACCGTTCGGTATGAACACCATGTCCAGTTTGCCTGCCGGAAGACCGAAAACTTCGAACTTGCCATTGATGATGGCTGCGGAGTGATCTAGACCGCGGAACTTGACAAAGCCGCTCATGTTCTTTTCGCTTTCGCTAAAGGAATCCTTAATGAAGTCGGATACGTTACCACCGATATAGACGGCCCTTTGCAAAGTCTGCTTGCCCAAGTCGAAGACTTTCGTTTCGTTGACATTGACAGGTAGCTGGAGCGACGTTCCGTTGAGGCTAGCTTCCATCGTGTAATTGCCAATAGCGACATTTTCGATGGTGACAACACCCTCGTCGTTGGCAGTAGCGATGTAACCCTGCCCATCGAGACTTGCCTGTTCCACAAGTTTTACGCGGGCATTGGCTGCAGGTGCGTCCGCGATAAGGATTTGTGCCGTGATAGCGTTACCCGCTTCGGTACCGCTCGGACCGCCGCCAGCGACTTCAGTACCACAAGCACACAGCGAAAAACCGATTGCAAGCGGGGCAATCAGTGCAAGTATGCGTCTGGTTCTGTTCTGCTTCACGTCCATATCCTTAATATATATTTTCTTTTTGAAAATCATTTTCCACCTCCGTTGTTTTCGGGCGAGGTAGGACCAGTTGCCGGGTCTGCCACCTTGTCGGAGAGGGGGAACATTGCGATATTCAATGCATATACGCGATCGGCGCGTTCGCTTTTGCGTGCAAATTGCAGGAGCCCTCTGCGGAATTCCTCAATTTTGTGCTTGATTTCGGGCAGGTCGGATTCATCTGCGGTAAACACGACGCTCGAAATGTCACGCTCTTCAGGTTTATGGCGGTCCAGCGATTCCTGCGCAAGTTCCATCGTGTGTCTATGGAAACTGCGAACCGCGGAACTCTTGACTTCGCCGCCGGTACTGATAATCTGGTCGGTGATATTCCAACCGCCAGTGCCGTCGGGAACGACAAGTCCGAGTTGCTTTAAAATGCCAAGCGCATTGCGGGCGTCATCCTGCGAAATGGGCGGGTTCAAATGCTTGCCAAGGCCGGTGATGTCGCTGGTATCCTTCGTGATGCCGATAAGGGCGCGAAGCGCAGCGCAAGCCCAACTACCAAAATAGGCCAGTTCCGGTTCCGAAAGTACGCGCGTCTCAAGCGAGCGGAGTTCCAAAAGCTTGTAGTAAAGCTCGGAAAGCGTCTGCTTCGCCTTGGTCTTGTTGAACCTGTAAAGAGTCTTGAAATATTCGGCACGACGGTCATCGAGACCGCAAATTCTGATGAACACCGGAAGCGTGCCCTCATTCAGGTGGCCTTCTTTCTGAAATACACGGACGAGCCAAGCCGGATCAACACCGGTTTTCTGGCCAAGATAACGATACGAAGTGAAAGGATTGTCTTTCTTGGTCTCGACAAACCAGTCCTTCAAGTATTCGCGGTATTCCAAATAGTCTAAAACTTCAGGCATACTATAAATTTACCATTGTTCAGCCCAAATGTTGAGAAATGCCGTTGAGAAAACGTTGTTTTTTGTTGCAAATTGTTCAACAACAGGCGAAAAACGCCTTTTTTACGCTAGATTTGGAACTTTTTGCCCCTCAATGAGTTGCGTTGTGATTGTCATCACCGTTTAGTCCGCCTTGCGAGCGTTCTATCATCTAAAAATTACCCTTCCAAGAACTTGAGCAATTCCGGCATTTTGTTGCGTGCGTCTTCCTTGCCAAGTTCGTAAAGTTCCGCGATTTTTTTCTTGTTCGTCTCGATTTGTGAAATCTTGATAAGGCGGCTCGGGCGGAAAATGAACACCTTGCCCTCGGATTCGAGCTTCGCAAGCTTGTCCAATGCTTGATTATAGCGGATGTGGCGCGTAGCAACCGCTTCCACGAACTTGGGATAATGGCGGAACGCCAGCTTGACGAGCGGGAGTCCTTTGTTCAATTTTTTGCGGTAACCAAGCGGGCGCGTAAGGATGACCACGGCGCGTTCAAATCCACCTTTGAACAACGGATCAAACGGGATGCTGTCGGCAATGCCTCCGTCTAGATATTTTTTACCGTGGATTTCGACAACCTTGCTCAAAATCGGGATACTTGCCGAAGCGCGGATGTAGTTCATCTCGTCTTCGTTCCGGTAATCCGTAATGCGTGGATACACAGCAAGGCCAGTTTCCACATCCGTCATGCAGACACGGAATTCCGTGTCTGCACATTCTTCAGTAAACTTATCAAAGTCGAAAGGGTCTAATTTGTACGGGATTTGCTTGTAGCAATAGTCAAAAGCGAAATAGTCACCCGTGAAAAGCAGATTCCTAAAGCTCATGTATCGAGGACTTTTGGAATGGATTGTGTCGATGCGGAAGTTACGGCCAACTTGGCCCGAAAGATAGCTGCATAAATGCGTAGCTCCAGCGGACGTTCCTGCGGCCCCGCCAAACTTGATTTCTTTGTCGGCAAGAATATCGAGAATACCGCCGGAATAAGCGCCGCGCAATCCTCCACCTTCAACAACCAGGGCCGTATTTTTGTACTTCATGAATCCATCCCTCCGAGCAAAATCCCGGAATCAATCGGTCCCCACACCCAGTAAAAATCTATATAAAAGGCAAAATGTCGTAAACTATTTTAAACTTATTTTTGTGTAATTTGTATTGACTGTATCCAGGCGTAATCCTTGGGATGTTCCACGAACTTTTCGGGATTCTGCGCATGGAACGCGATAAATTCTGCGGGAGTCATCCAGACAAAATCATCAACTTCACCCGGTTGTGGCACGAGATTCGCAGCTTCGGCATCGGTAAGAATAATCTTGTACGTATCATAATACTCGTTGTCGAAATATGTCCCGTTGTTCAATACGTTTTCGTGGGTCGCTTCAAAAAGGTATTCGAGATCTTCGGGGCGCTTTGCGACACCCATCTCTTCGCGGAGTTCGCGAACAGCCGCATTTCGGCTATTATCGCCTGCGGTAATATGCCCCGCACAACTTGTATCGAGCAAATTCGGATTGTTTTCCTTAAGATGACTACGAAGTTGAAAGACGATTTTCCCGTGCGTGTCAAAAGCCCAAATGTGAACAGTACGGTGCCAAAGTCCCTTCGAGTGGACTTCCGTTCTGCCGCAAGAATACCCCGCTGGCGTTCCATCGCTATTCAAAATATCAATCTGTTCTTCAATCATAAGCCCTGACTTGTTTATCCACCGATTTGTTTGTAACTTACGGGAATGTTGAGTCGCCATGTGCCTATGCCGAACGATTTTCCGCGGGTTATGCGCTTCACACGAATTTCAAGGAAGGTAGCCTCGTCACGCATAAACGAAATTTTCGACGGAGTTTTGACGCCACTGAATACCTTATATTCTTCAATGACAAGTTTTTCGTCCTTGCCGTCGCGACCAAGTGTTGCAAGCCAGAGCACTTCGCCGTCTTTTTCGGCATAAGTATAGTGGCGGGTCAGCGCATCACGCGCTTCATGAATTTTCACAATAGCAGAATCGGTGCCAGCGGAATTTACATACAAAGTATCACGCACCGAGATTTCTTCGAGATTTTCGGGGATGACTTTCCCGTCAAAAATTCCGGCCACCTGATGAATATGCACCAGCGGAAGCGAGGGATTGTTAAACAATCCGACCATATAACCGGCACCCTTCACGTACAATTTTTCCGTAGGGAACACCATCTTCCAGCCTTCCTCAAGCCAGAGGAGCGAGGCAACGCCTATTCCTAACGTAGCCGTCAATTCCATGCGATAGCGCTTGTTCGGAACCGAAAACAGAACAGCATCCAAATCCTGCGATTTTCCATCTGGAGAATGGATGGTCAGGGCAAAGGCCGCCTTCAAACTATCAGCGGGAGCAGGTTCAGAATTCGCCGTAGCAGAAGCCGTTTTTTTATTGCCAGCACAACCTGTCAAAAAAAGCGACAGCAGCACCAACAAAAACAATCCCCGTCCAAAACCCCGCACAAGGGCGCTCTTTTTCGCCATCGCCAAGGTCATAAGAACCTACTTCTTTTTGCCAAAGAACTTCAATGCGGCAGGGTGCTTGGGGTTGAGCTTCAGCAATTTCTTATAGGACTTGCGGGCATCCTTTTTCAAGCCAAGGGCATCCTGGATAGCGGCCATGTGTTCCCAGAAGACATCGTCACGATCCATCATCTTGCTGTCAATCAGCTGCATCACCTGATAGGCTTCGTCAAAACGGCCCAGGCGGTACAGGCCCCATGCCTTAGAATCCAAATAGGCATCCTTCCCTTCGCCGTCCTTTTCGAGAACGAGGGCTTCGAGAACAAGCTTGTAGCCCTTCTCGACTTCGGCAGTCGAGCGGTTCAAATCAATCAGCGAATAACCGTAATAGTTCAAGGTAGAAGCAATTTCATGCGGAGAGAACCCAGGTTGTTTCAACAAGGCTTCAAATTGGAGGAACGATTCGTCGTAGCGTTTGAGGCGTTCCAAGTTCATCGCCATTGAAAGGCGGACCCTCGTATATGTCGAATCCTTTGCAAAGAAGATTTCGAGCATTTGCTGCGCACGAGTGCGGTTGTCGAGAGCACGAGCCTTCTTGAGAGAATCTGCACGTGCATCCTTCTCGATATCCAGGGCCTCGCCGATGAGCGCTCTCGAATAGATGTCGAGAATCTGCAAATACTTTATCTGTGCTTCGGCCTGCAGCTGTGCAAGATTCGCAGAATCTACAACGCCGGGGAGAGGCGTCCATGTTCCCCAGAACTTCATGAGCGAATCCAGCAGAGGATAAGCCTTTTCGTACTTGTCCGCCAACGCATATACAGACGCAAGCAGCATTCGAGTATCGCCGTTGCTCACCGAATCGGACTTTTCGGCATACTTAATCGCTTCGGGATAATTGAGTTCGCTCGCAAAGATGTTCACGAGACCGAGATAGGCGCGGTTCGCATACCTCGGCTGCCCTTGCAACTTGCCCACGGATTCAAGCAAGTGGACCTTCGCGCTATCGCGGTTGCCCACATCATATTCATACTGTCCGATAAAGCAGAGAACCGCAGGCGTTTTCACGCCATCCTCATAATACTTCTTCATGGCAAAGGCATAGGCACTATCACCCGGCATAGACGAGAGCACCATGATGGTCATCTCCTCGTCTTCGGACTTTGCGCTTGTAAGCGTATCCACGATGGCAATCGCTTCTTTGTAGCGTTTCATCGCCATAAGGCCGCGCACTTTCTGCAGAAGCATCTGCTTGTCGCCAGTCGCCTCGTGCGCCTTGCCAAAAAGGTCAACCACAGCAGAATCGCGCCCTAAATCTAAAAGCAACGACAGCTGCCTTTGGAACAAAGTAGGTATATAGTTCACCTTCGGCAAAAGCATGTCGTAGATGCGGACAAGTTCCTTTTCATCACGGATTGCTTCGAGGAACAAGCTGTAATCGTAAAGCAAAGCCATGTCCTGGTAGCGCGAGGAATCCAACCCCAGCGTAAAATATTTACGGCAAGAATCGACTTCGTTTGTCTTCACGTAAAGACGAGCAAGCAACGCATACTGCGACGCAGTGCGTTTACCCTTAAGTTTGGAAGCCTTCTGTGCCTCTACGAGAGCTAGGGAATCTTCGCCAGCTGCAACCAGGCGTTCGGCAACGCCAAAGCCCAAGTAACGGCTCGTCGGGTCAGCCTTGTAAGCCTGTTTCCAGAAGAAATCCGCCTGACGTCTGTCGCCGCGCAATTCCATATTCTTCGCAAGGAAGAAGAATTCATGGGCGCTTTCCAAATCGACTTCGACCTTGGGCTTCGCGGCCACATCGGCCACTACCTTCTCAACCAAAGCGGAATCAACAGCATTCAACGTAGCCGAATGCACATCGCTCTTTTTTTTCGCAGGTGCAGAACTGCAGGCGTACAAAGACACCAGCACTCCAAAAAGCAGCCACGAAACCAAAATACGATGCATTAAAATCTCCCTATACAATCCTAGTCAGCAATGATAAAGTCAACCCTCGAACCCGGCTTTAGATAGTCGCCATACTTCGGAGAGGTTTCGATGACGGAACCAGGACGAGCACCATCTTCACTTTTCATGCGCTTGATAGAACCCACCTTGAATCCGAGCCTATCCATGTGCGGATAAACTTCGTCCATGAGGATTCCTTCAAAATTGGGGAGCAAAATTCGACCTGTCGTAACTCCGGCAGAAATGACAACATGCACAGTATCGCCCATGCGTACCGTATCGCCCGCAATAGGGATAGTGCGGATTACGACGCCCCGCGGAATGCTCTGGTGAGCGCCCTTGATAACCTCGCCCTGAACAAGACCGGCACGGGCAAGTGAAATATCGGCCTGCTTCTGGCTCTTGCCGCGCAAGTCGGGAATCACCACCTTGCGAAGTCCAAGACTCTTCGTCAATTTCACCGTGCGGCCAATCTTTGCCGTGCGGCCAGCCTTCGGCATCTGCACAAGCACCATGCCCGCCGGAATCTGGGTGCTGTAGCGGCCTTCTTCAGTCCACTCGTACTTAAAGCCAGCTTTTTTCAACACGGAATCCGCGGCCTGTTCCGAAAGCCCTTCGAGATTCGGGACCGTGCCCGTACTCGCGAACGCACCGGCAAACGCAGGCATCAAAAGCTTATCGACCAAAAAGACAAGCACAACAACAACAACAATCCAGATGACAAAAGCCTTGAAAATGGCGGTTTGCCTAACCTTGTTCCAAAGCGACTTTATTTTATTCATATCAATTCTATTTAGCGGGATTAACCCTTGGTTGCTTTTTCCTGAAGCACGTCCTCGTCAAAGATGACGATATCCTTGCCGGTCATCGCAATGGCATTCGTGCGCACCAACAGGGAGCAGATTCGGCTCACCGTTTCGCGCGTCGTGCCGGACATGTCAGCAAGCTGTTGCTGCGTCGGGCGGTTATGGATAACCGTCACCATGTTCCCGTTGTCCGTATGGATGCGCACGCCGCGTTCCTGCATCAAGTTCAGGAGCGTGCCCGCCACGCGGCCCGAGACAGACATCGTCGAAAGCGAACCGATTTGCTTGTTCGCCTTGCGGAGCCTCTTGCAAAGTTCACTCATGAGAGCCATTGCAATTTCCGGAGTCTTGCGGATAAGGCTCAAGAAAGATTCACGGTGAATGACAAGCAGCTTTGCATCAGTCACGGTACGGACGGAGGCAGACCGGGGTTCGCCGTCAATGAGCGACATCTCCCCGAAGAAGTCCCCACGTTCCAGGAAAGACAAAATGGTTTCGCGTCCGTCGATGCCCGTCATATAGACTTGCACGGAACCGGTGGCAATCAGGTACAGAGCCTGTACTGAATCGTCTCCTTCCAAGACCACAGTCTCATCACGATTGAAGTTTTTGACGATTACCAGATTGGCAATCATCCCCAACTGTTCTTCATTGAGCTCCGAAAAGAGTTCAACCCCTTTCAACAAATCAACTGTGGATGCG
Source organism: uncultured Fibrobacter sp. (assembly GCA_946415675.1). Classification (GTDB taxonomy): domain Bacteria; phylum Fibrobacterota; class Fibrobacteria; order Fibrobacterales; family Fibrobacteraceae; genus Fibrobacter. Next base: position 29,585 of record CAMKTL010000006.1, on the reverse strand, counting down.
TCCATTTTATCTTCCCCTTTTGTTTTAAATTAGTCCAGATCTACGACGATACTCTGGTCGCGCTTGGCACCGATAGAGACCATGCCAATCTTCACGCCAACGAGTTCCGCCATGCGATTCAAATACTTCTTTGCGTTTTCCGGAAGCTCATCGAACTTGCGGCACTTGCTCGTGTCACACTTCCAACCCGGCATCTCTTCATAGACCGGCGTGCAACGTCCGACCTTGGAGAGCTGGTTCGGAATAAGGTCGAGCTTTTCGCCATCGCACAAGTAGTGCGTGCAAATCTTGATGGTGTCGAACGTGTCGAGCACATCGAGCTTGGTGATAGCGAGGTGTGTGAGGCCATTCACGACAGTCGCCTTGCGGACCACCGGAGCGTCGAACCAACCGCAGCGGCGGTTGCGGCCCGTCGTTGCACCGAATTCGTTACCGATGTTGCGGAGCTTGTCGCCCGTCTCGTCCAGAAGTTCCGTCGGGAACGGACCGTTGCCCACGCGAGTCGTGTAAGCCTTGACGACACCGACAACCTGGTCGAGGACCGTGGGGCCGATGCCAGCGCCGCAGCTTGCGTAACCAGCAACAGTGTTGCTCGAAGTCACGAACGGGTACGTGCCCTGGTCAACGTCGAGGATAGTGCCCTGGGCGCCTTCGAACACGAGACGCTTGCCTTCCTTCACGGCCTTGTAAAGCATCTCGCTCACATCGGCGACAAACGGCTTGATCTTCTGGCCGAGTTCGAGATAGTCCTTGATAACCACTTCCGGGTCGATTTCCGGAACATCGTACATCACCTTGAATTCTTCGTTGTGGACCTTCGCCATCGCTTCGACGCGCGGACGGAGTTCGCGTTCGTCCATGAGGTCGCCCACGCGGACACCGATACGGTTCACCTTGTCGCTATAGCACGGACCAATACCGCGGCCCGTAGTACCGATAGCAGCCTTGCCCGCCTTCTTCTCCTTGGCCTTGTCGAGCGTGGAGTGGTACGGAAGCACAACATGAGCATTGTTCGCGATAAACAGACGACCTTCCGGGTTGATACCCTTCGTATGGAGGTCAGCAATTTCATTGAGAGTCTGGATCGGGTCGAGCACAACGCCGTTACCGATGACGCAAATCTTGTCCGGGTGCATAATGCCCGAGGGAATCAAGTGGAAGACGAACTTCTTGTCACCAACTTCCACAGTATGGCCGGCATTGGCGCCGCCCTGAAAACGCACGATAATATCTGCATCGAGCGTCAAGAAATCTACAACCTTGGCTTTTCCTTCGTCGCCCCACTGGGAGCCGATAACTACACGATTTGCCATATTTCCTTCGTTTTAATCTTTAAAATCGAAACGGTTGCCCCAAGGTACCTCCCTGGAGCCCTTTTTCGCCATAAAGATAGTAAGTACCACCGCAAAAAACGAATTTTAGGCAGCGAATTCGCCCGAAAAAACGGGGGTAATTCAAAAACCTTCATTTAAAGCGGCCCTTATAAAATACATTTTTCTTATCTTTAAAGCATGTCCGAAGAAATAAAAATGCTTATCAAGAAACTTTCGCCGCTGCTCGACGAAGATTCGGACGTATTCCGCGAACTAGAGACGTTCTTCGGCAAGGATGCCAAAATAGGCATGCACCGCGACGACCTTTCCAAGTTTCTTCAGGACAACAGAACATACCAAGTGGTCCGCGTATGCGGCAAAAGCTACAAGGACTGCGTCTATGAACTTGTTGACAACTTCCCCGAGATGCTAGACGCCATAGGCATGCTGCGTTATTACAAAGCGCCCACAGGAAACATCCAGTGGGAAGAAATCGAAGCCGCCGAAATCGCCATGGGTAACGAACTCACCATGAACGCCTACGGCTGGGCACCAGACGCCTGGACCGTCTTTGCTCCAAGCGCCTTGGACGAAGCAACCGCACCAGAAGACAAAAAAGGCGACTACAGCCTCGTTGCGATTGTGGCTTTGGATTCGCTGTTGTAAACACAGTCCATGTTCTGTCACTGGATCCTTCACATTCGTTCAGGATGACGAATCGCATAAGCCGATCCCGGAACAAGTCCGGGATGACAATTCAAATACAGCTCCGCCGGGATGACTGTTTAAAACTAATGTTGTATAAACTTGAAGAACGTAATTCCCGGAATTTTGCGGGTAGCAAGATAATCGGCAAGCGGGAGCTCGACAACCTGCTTCTTGACGGAAGACGCATGGCGTAGAACAGGCTTTTTCCCCGGCGTAAACACGACTAATCCCGTATGCGTCACATCGATTTTGTCGGAAGAAGCAACAAACGCCACACCGAGAACTTTCATCGCTCCGGTGTACGGCTTTTTCGCCATTTCGATTGCCTTGTCCAAAGGCATATAACGTATCTTCAGCGGTTTTTCCTTCCCCGTATATTTGAGGTTGTGGCTCTTGAAAAATTCCTTCTTGGGCATTGTACGCGTCACCGAGACTTCGCCTTCCATCGGGACAACCTTTGCGTATTTCCCTTCGCCGACCCAGTCGTCAAGCATGTAATGCTTTCGCGTCATGTAGCTTATATTGCCGCCCTTGTAACGGAGGCGCTGGAGCTGCCTGAACAGAGACTTTTCGCTTTTCGCCATGGCAAGCGCAACGACGTTTTCCACGTACGTCATGCAATCGACTGAATCCATATAAACTAACGGTTTGTCATCAATGCGGTCAAGGTGGCCTTCTCCCATCGGTCCAAGTCTGTAGGGGCGTCCCAAGAGTTGTTGCGAAAAATAATCCAGACGTTTGTTCAGTCCGACGATTCCCTGCGCCTCAAGCCACATCGTTTTCATTTCCATAAGCGATTGACGGCCTTTGTTCGTATAATCGATCACCCTCATCCAAAGCGTATCGAGAACATCTTTACTCTTGATGTCCGGAGTTTCGTTCGTACCGTTCAGGTACATGGCGACAGCAAGCGTATCGTCGTCAATTGTGTAGATGTAGCCGACTAGGCCATAGACTTCTGCGATAAAGCCCGTCTTGAAGCGGGTGAGCCATGGAGATTCCAAGGCCTGCATGCGCTTTGCTCCAGAGCCCACGCCGGGGCTTGCAAAACTGTTGATGTAATATTGGCCCTTCGGGTGCCTTGCCATTTTCGCCAGCAGTTCCGCTTCTGTTGACGGCTGCACCTTGTTTTCAGGAGAAAGTCCGCTACCGTCCCACACGTCAAAATGCGTCGGGTTCAAGTCCATTTCCAGAAGGAACTTGCGTTCCGCCTTGCGACCGCCTTCAACGCTACCTTCGCCTGCAACTTGCGCACCGAGATTTCGCAAAAGCGTCTCGGCGTGGAAATTCTGGCTACGCTGATTGATTTCGTCAAGGATGCTCAAGAGAGGCGCTGCCGAGAACGAGAACTTTTTCAATTCATTTTTTGTCGCAACCGACTTGTTTTCTTTAAAGACGATGCCACGATTTTTCAGCGCATACATGAACGCCGCCCTGAAATACCCCACCGGATTGCGAATCGGGAGTACCATGCTCGCCGAATCGACGCCTTCGCCCATCGTACCGCCAAGCGTAATGATGGACTTTTCCGGGTCAATTCCATATACCCATTTTTTCTTCCTTCCCTTGACGGTCTTTAAGTTGTTTACAACCTTGACATAACCTATATCGGGAATGATGCTAACATTTGCCGTATCTCCGCGGCGTCCTGGCCAGAAGCGTATTGTCACGCAGTTGTCGTTAAACCCGAGCGGTCCGACTTCGGCACCGTACCAGGAATCGTAATAGTTCCTACGCCAATTTTCAGGTTTCCACGGACCCGTGTAATAACTGGTATCCAAATCGATATGACCGTTGATGGTATCAATACCCATTGCACGGATGGAATCCGCCATGGAATTCAAGACAAAAAACATATCGTCGTAAAATCTGGCCGATATGTTCGGATCCCCTTCACCGCGAATCTTGAGCGCTCCCGTCAAAGTTTTCTTTTTGATGTCGCCAAGAACCGTTATATCTGTTTTCGGTCCGTAATCCAGCGGCAAAAAGTGAATCGCAGCCGCCGTCGTCAAAGTCTTGAGCGTACTTGCCGGGGTAAACTGTTCGTCCCCATTAATGTTGCCAATTTCCTGCCCCGACTTGACAGAGCGAATAGCCATTCCGTAACGCACCCCCGGAATAATCGAATCCACATAGCTCTTGAACGACGCAACATTCACATGGGCAAATAGAGGTGCCACAAGGAACGGCAACAGCCGGGAAGTAACTTTAAACAACTTATTCATTGGCGAGACTTGACTTTCCTTTTTCTTGCAACGCAAAAAACAACTATGAAACAAATAACCAAAAATCCCGCACCAGCAATAATCAAGTATTTCGGGGAGACTACCTTATCCGAAACTTCACCGGCTATAGGCAATTCTTCGCGACTGATAAAATCGGCAGAATTCTTTGGATAAATTACATTGTAATTCTGCAAGAAGATATGTTGTACCCAGTGCAGCATTTCCGCTTCGTTCAATTCTTCGGAGTGGTTCAGGACTTCATTGATTTTCTTGTGCGCATCATAGACCATCTGGGCAAGACGGGCACTGCGCGTTTTGCGGTTTGCCGTATTCAAGAACAAACTGCCCATGCTGTTCGACAGTTCCATCAAAATGCTTTCGACCTCGCCCCATTCCGGAATATTCGGGAAACAGCGACTATGTTCCAGTTCGGCAACAAGCTTGGAGTAACGCGAATCACGATTCCAAATGTGGAGGATGCTCCTGTCCGCAGGCAAGAACCCCACTTGACGTGAATAAGCATCGATATTGTCCGCACGGAGCATGTAGGCGAGGAACCTCTCCGCCATGGCGTTTTTGGAGGCGTCCTTCTTTTTGCCAAGCGCCAAATGGCTGCCGCCCATAAACGAGAAGCGGCCTGCGGGCCCAGAAAGCAGTTTCAGCACCTTGATGCCGTCCTTCGCGATGGCAGAATTAGCAAGTCCTCCAGCATCTTCGGGGTAGTCCAGTTGCTTTATCAGTTCCGAAGTTCCATAATGGAATACGCGTTCCGAACGCACAAAGCCATTCGCATTGTCTGCGGAATTTTCAGACAAGCTATAAGGAGCCATTTGCGAATCGCCCATGATTTCGGCATAGAGCGCAAGACCGACAAGCGTATTCGAATCTAGAAGCGCACTGCGATACCCCTTCTTGCCCGAAGGCAAAACAAAATCTCCGCCATGTCCCCAAACAACCGGAGCCATGTACTGCTGCCCTGACCAGTCATCCTTGCCAGGGAGCGCAAAAGGAGTCACCTTGACGCCATCGGCATTCTTCAAATCGGCTTTCGCGATGGTCTTCAACACACCAAGGAACTGCGCGTACGATTCCACGTCAGAATCATCAAAGCCGAGTTCCTGCCAAAAACGGTCGTTTACAAAAAAGCCGCGAACATCAATGAACCACGGAACCGCGTAAGTCTGCGGGCTCCCCGGAATATGCGAGCTGCGGAAGCCTTCGCCCAAAAAACGGGTCGAATCTATTTCGGCCATCAAAAAGTCAATCGGACGGATCATCCCCGCCTTTGCAAAATGCGGAACCCACGTCGAACCCAGCTGGATGACATCGGGAGCCTGCGAAATCGAATCCGTGAACGTCCTCGTAATTTTGTCAAAAGCCTCGCCCCAGCTAAGCGAAGTCAACTTCACCGGAATATGCGTCTCCCGATAGAACTTTTTCACAAGGCGATTCAACGCAATCTTTGAACCCCGACCGTTATCCATAACCCAAACAGAAAGCGAATCCGCCGCAACAGATGTCGTCACAAGACCAAGCACAAGGCCTGCAAACAAAAGAAGCCGTGCAAGACCTGTGAATCCAGCTATCTTTCGGGTAAGCTCTATCATTGGGCCAGTCTTCCAAAATCTTCAAAGAAATGGGGATAAGTCTTGTTCACGCATGCAGGGTCAAGAATCTTGATAGGCACACCACCCAAAGACACCAGGCTAAAGCACATCGCCATGCGGTGGTCGTTGTAAGTTTCAATCGTCGCCGGCATCAACTGTTCCGGCGGTTCAATCGTAATCGTGTCCATGTCGGCCACCACGCGGGCGCCCACCTTCTGCAGTTCCGCAGAGATAGCGGCAATGCGATCGGTCTCCTTCACGCGCCAACTGCCGATGCCACGAATCGTGGTCGTCCCTTTCGCAAAAAGCGCAAGCACAGAAACAGTCATCGCCGCATCCGGGATGTCGTTCAGGTTCATGTCAATTCCCGTGAGTTCGCAACCGCGACCGTCGCATTCAATCCAGTCCGGGCCAATCGTCACCTTCGCGCCCATCTTTTCGAGGACCTTCGCAAAACCCACATCGCCCTGGTGGCTGTTGCTACCGACGCCGAGTACGCGCACCTTGCCCTTCGCAATCGCGGCTGCCGCCAGCGGGTAACTCGCGGAACTTGCGTCGCCTTCAACAAAGAACTTTCCGGGAGACTTGTAGTGCCCCTGCGGAACATAGAACTCCCTCAAGTCGTCATGCCGCACGACAATGCCAAAACGCTTCATCACGTCGAGCGTAAGTTCAATGTAAGGCGCCGAAATCAATTCGCCATCTACGTGGATGTGGAGCGGAGTCTTGCAGTACGGAGCGCAAATCAGAAGCGCCGTAAGGTACTGGCTCGAAATGTTCCCGCGAACACTCACGTCACCGCCATTGAGACCGTCTGCCTTGATGCGGACCGGCGGATAGCCTTCCGATTCTAAATATTTGATATCGGCGCCCAGCGTGCGGAGCGCATCGACAAGATCCTGAATCGGGCGTTCGGCCATGCGTTCTTCGCCGCGCAAAATGAACTTGCCCCAACCAAGCGAAAGGGCCGCCGTCAGCGAGCGCATCGCCGTACCGGCATTGCCAAGGAACAGTTCAATCGACGGACTCGGTGCATCAAACGGCCCGGCATGGCCTTCCACAACGGCATTGGTATAGTCGTCCGTAAAATCGATTTTCGCACCCAGACGCTGCAGCGCCTCGCCCATGTAACGGGTATCGTCGCTTTTCAAGAGATTGTTGAGCGTGGTCGTCCCTTCAGCCAAAGCGGATATCAAAAAAACACGATTGGTGATACTCTTGGAACCCGGTAGGCAAAGGGACCCATCGAAAGAATGATAAGCAGGAAGCTGAATAAAACTAGGGCGAAATTGGAAGTCGTTCATACAAGAAAAATTATACATTTTTATTAGGGTGGGTTAGTTCACGCGTGACGAAAGCCACTCGAAAATGCAATAAACTTTGTGAGGACAACATGGAACAGGAAGTTACTACCAAAAATTTCGAAGTACGTTTCTCGGATTGCGACCACCACAGCCGACTCAAGCTTTCAAACCTATTCCTGTTCATGGAAGAAACCGCCATCGCCGATGCCGAGCAAAACGGATTCGGCATCTGGAAGATGATGAAGGCAGGCTACACCACGGTCATCACGCGCATGAAGATTCGCCTGTTGCACCACCCGGTGTGGGGCGAAAAGCTCTCCATCTCCACGTGGGCAAAAGACATCATCAAGGACAAAGTCTATCTCAAGGACTACTCCGTCCTCGATGCGCAAGGGCATTCCATCGCACAGGCGACATCGTCGTGGCTCTTGGTGAACATGAAAACCGGCAAGTCCGAAAACCCGGCAAACTCGCCCTACCCGATTCCGCTCATTCAAGGGAAGAACGCGCTCCCCGAGATGATGGACATACTCGACCCGCAAATCGAGCCCAAGATCGTGCGTACCGAAATGGCGAAATACAGCGACCTCGACATGAACAACCACGTGAACCATTGCCGCTATGTCGATTGGGTCATGGACTCGCTCGACGCAGACGAACTCAAGACTAGAAGAATTCGCTCGATACAGATAAACTATATCTCGCAAATTCCGCTTGGCAGCAAGGTGAACATCGTACGGTTCAAGAACACGAACCATCACGCCTATGTTTTCGGAATGAACGCCGACGACATGACGCAATGCCATTTCCAAGCGAGAATCGGATTCGCGGATTAGAATTTAGTCGGAAGTAGGCAGTAGGAAGTAGGAAGAAAACGTAATAGGAAACGCCCCCGCGTCATCCAGAACATTTACAACAGCGCATTTTTCAGCAAGCGTTCTTCAACCTCAAATGCGCTCGGTTTGTCCTTGGGCGTAAGGCGCGGGCCGGTGCCGTAAAGGTGGCGCATCATTTCGAACAGTGTATATTCACGGTCAAAGTAGCCGATGTCCGAATTTGGGCAAATGGTTACGGGTTCACGCACGCGGGCGGGTTGCGATCCGCGGGCAACTGCAACGCATTCCGGCTGGTAATGGAGCGAGGGATTTTTTTCGCGGATTTCTTCACGGCCAGCGTTCCCGAGGAAACGGCAGATGCACTCACGTGAAAGTGTCATACGGCGAAGTTCGTTATACTTTCCATGAATTTTTGCAACATCTTTATGGAGCTTATCGAGGCCAGCAACCTCTTCAGGATAACAAGAAGCCGCGAGTTCATCGCGTTCCAGCTTGTCGATTTCGGCCAGGCGATGCACCACGTACTCGCGGGAAGCCATACAAACCGGATGGTCAAAGCCAGGTACCGCACGGCAAAGGTAATGCTGACAGCATGGGAATCCCGGCTTCAATTCCGGTGCCCCGGATTTTTCCCCTTGCGGGGCAAAATACTCCCGAATTTTTTCCTGACAAAGTTCCGCAGCAGTTGAAGTCCGCAAATTCACAAACGGAATTTCAAGTGGCGAAGCATGGCTTATATAGACATCTTCAGGCTTTGCAGCTACTAGCAAACGCCGCGTTTCCTTATCGACGCTTGTCGCCTGCGGCACAAGCAAAAACGGAGTCCCGACCCCCACGCCGTCAATTCCAAGCGACATGATTTTTTCGATATCTTCAGGAGCGCAAAGCCCGCCCTGAGCCGTAATCCGCGCTGGTTTCGGCGGCGGAACAATCATCTGCACCGGCGCATTTACAGCCGCACTAGACGATGCGAACTTCGCTATCATCGCACGCGTAGTTTCAAACAATTCTTCACGTTTTTCGACAAATTCACGGACAACGTCAAGTAGCAATTTTTTCGATTCAAAAAACGCATGGCCGCCACAGTTCACGCCGGATTCAATGCGGTATTCATAAACCTCCACGCCCTTTTTCGCCAAGTAGCGCCCCTGAACAAGCGCCGAACGGTAATCCGAAACCTTAAGGATAACTTTCTTCGAAGGCGCATGCGTCGCCGTCCTGTAAAAATCCTTGCATTTCGCGATTTCCTCGAATACAGCCAAATTCACGCCCGCGCTCAGCACAAGCGAGCCTTTCACTTTTGAGGCAGCAAAGCCGCGAACCGCATCGAACGCCGCCTCCTCGTGATTCAACCCCACCATGATATTCGCCTGGATTTCGCCCGGTTCCATCTTCTCGGTGAGCGCAGCCTCGGCGGCAAGCCGTGCAAGCCCCGTCTTCGCAAAAACTCCATCATATTCCACACGGAGCGGCGAATCCAGCGGAAGCATCAAAAAATACAGATCCTTATCGCTCCCGCCATCGAACCGCCCCGCACAAAGCCTATTGAACTTGCGTTCCACCTCGTCTGCCACAAAATCCAAATACGAACGGATGCGCCCAATCCGGGTCGTCTGCGGAGACTCCAAATCGATCCCCAAGCGCTCCGCATAAGCCATGCGGTATTCTTCGAGAAGTCCGTCATCCACAAGAGAAATAACGGAAGTGATGCCAAAATGCGCCACGCGAACCGGCGTATCCGCCGTATAGCAAATTCCCATGACCGGTATGTGGATCTTGTGTACCATCGCGCGAGCAATATAAAAAAATCACGGCACCACCACACCCATCGCCGAATCCAATTCAAAAGCAACGCTCCCCCGCAAATCCGTGCGAAACAAGTTTGACGAATCCCCGAGCACCAAGTTCAGTTTACGAACAACAGACTCTACCGGGTGCCCATAACTGTTCCCCGCCCCCACGCCCACAAATGCATACTTCGGCGCCACCTGCGACAAAAACCTGAGCGTACTGCTCCCTGCTGACCCGTGGTGCGCCACCTGCAAGAGTTCCGCCGAAAGCGTCGGGTTCATTTCCAGCAACCGCCGCTCGCCAAGCGAATCCAAGTCGCCTGTCAAAAGCACCCGCGCCTCGCCATAGCGCCCGAGCAACACCAAACTCGCCCCGTTCCCCTCCACCTTCGCGTAATCCGTCGGCCAAAGCACGTCAAACCGCGCCCCGCCAAACCAGACACGCTCCCCGCGTTCAAGAGTATCCACCGGGACACCGAGCCTTTGCGCCATGCGATAAACGCTATCGCGGAAAAAACTGCTCGACAAATCCGGCCCCACGTAAAGCCGCCGCACAAAAACGCCCCGCCCGACGAGTTCCATGAACCCGCCAATATGGTCGCGGTGAAAATGGCTAAGCACCACCCATTCCAGCGTATCCGCCCCGCGATTCAAAAGCGTATCCACCACTCCCACCGAATCCGGCCCGAAATCGTAGAGCGCGAACCGCCCTTCCCGTTCCAGAAGCACCGCTAGCCCCTGGCCCACGTCAAGCGCAGTAAGCCGCATGGAAGATTCCCCCTCCTCCGACCCGCTCACGTACATGCAACCCCAAAGACAAGCGCACAAGCCCGCCAGGGCCAAAATCCACAAACGTTTCATAAGCATTCCTTTTTTTGAAAGTTCCTCTTATATAACACGCTTTTTTCGGAAATTTGGTCCAAAATACCCCCTGCAAAATCGATATTTTTACAAAAAGACCATTTTTTATTATCTTTACAGCTAATCGAGGTCACTATGCAATTACCTAAGTACAAAAAGAAAAAACGCATCAAGCTCAAAGTTTGCCAGGAACCCGGCTGCGGCCGCGAATTCTGGGGACACCCGATTGCCAAGTACTGCGAACTGCACCGCGACATCAAGCAGCGCCAGAAGCAGAAAAAAGATATCGAGAACATCGAATCCAAGAACATCATCTTCCGCCACAACTACGCCGAAGCCATGGACTTGGAATTCAAGTGCTGCCTCGACGGTTGCGACAACACCTTCACCATCCGCATTTTCCCGAAGCAATACGTTTACCCTCGCTTCTGCATGGAGCACAGGAACGACTTCAAACGCGCCAACTTCCTCAGAATTATGCAGAAAAAGTAACCGTTTGCGCCGCAAATACGGCTTTTTTGGAAAAAAGTTACCGCCATCCCTTGAAATTTGGGGTGGCTTTTTTATATTTGGTCTCGCTACATGGTGGATGTAGCTCAATTGGTTAGAGTCCCAGATTGTGATTCTGGATGTTGCCGGTTCGAGTCCGGTCATCCACCCGCAAAAATCCCGCGATTATTCGCGGGATTTTTTTTTGAGCCAAAAACGACTCGTATCAACGAGTCGCGTTGGCGAGAGTGAGGCTCCAGCAGCATTCTTGTAAAACAATTGAGCCGAACGGTCTGATATGACCTCGCAGAAATGCGAGGTTTTTTGTTTTGGGGAAATATTAGCCGTTTCCCGCAAAATTTCCAAATTCTATCTCTTCAACAATATCACTTTTTCGGTCGCGCGGCCGTTCACTTGCAGCACACCGATGTAGCGGCCACGAGGCAGATTTTCGACAGAACGAGTTTCAAAATGTGTACCGGCGGCACGATGACCCAAATCAAACGCCCGTACCACTCGACCCTGCATATCCACAAGCGAGAACTTTACCGCAGCAGCCGCAGGGATTTCAAAACGGAGTGCAATGCTACCGCCTTGGAACACAGCACCGAAACGTAAACCAGATTTCATCGCAAGTTCATGAGCGCGAATATCCGTCGTCTTTCCACTCAAATTAATTTTCGCTTGTGCAAGAGAACTCCAGATGGTATCTTGACCAAACAACATCCCGACGCGGTAACTTACAACAAACTCACCTGCCGTTTTTCCTTCCGCATTTTCAAGTGAATCGAGCAGCTTTTCGCTAGCAGGCTCAAATTTCACCACCGTTGCATAAGATGTATCCATCACGAAAGCATGGTCAAGCAAACTCTCGCGGACATCCTTCACTTGCAATGTTTCACCGAAAGTCATTTCATCGTACACAGCAACAGGAATATTCGGCAATTCACGCAGTAGCGGGTAAGTCAAGCCATCCTTGATGTACCAGACAGAATCGAAATCGAACTTGGTAAAGGATTTCTGCTGACGCATTTCCGCAAGTGTAAGCTTGTTCCCTATCACCGTAGAATCGATGCAGTTGTCAGAAGCGTAATAAAATTCATCTGAGGGAGCCGAACCCAGCTTAGGCAAGGCGTTACAAATGCGCGTATTGCCATCAACGATTATCGCGCCTGTCGCATAGCCCCTTACCGTATTGTCATAAGAATTTGTTCCGATAAAACCAACTTGATACGTCCTGCTTTCTGTAAGGATAACATCCCCTGTAGAATAGCAGTCCTCAATCTTGGACTGGTTTACATAAGCAAAGCCAAACCCTCCGAAGACATCGCCCGTAGTGTACGAGCGGCGCAGCACCCCGGCATTGTGCCCAACAAAGCCACCACCGTCAGTCACGTTTCCGGTAGAGAAGCTCATATCTACAGTTCCCGTATTTTCACCAACAAAGCCCCCGATATAAGCATACAGTTTTCCCTTGACACTGCCTGTCGCATAGGAATCTGTTATCTTGACCTTGTTTTCGCCTACAAAACCGCCAACATTGTTCGCCCCAACGACATCAACCGAGGCATGCAAGCCCTTTAAATCAGAGCCATGAGCCATGCCAATCAAGCCACCGACATTAAAGCCCGTACCCGCATCAAGGACGCCCATCGCCGTAGAATTCGTGACCGTCCCGCTATCAATTGCGACAAGGCCTCCCACGCCTTCGACACTAAAATATTCATAATCGTAATTGCCTTTATCGTGACTAAACTGATAATAATACGTTTCTGTAGGAGTAATCTCTTTAACATCGACAAACGCGGAATCATCAACAATGCGGCCACCGACACTATTCAATGCGACAATGCCGCCTAACGGACCATATCCATTTTTCACCTTTATCGCAGCAGACACGCCCTTAATAACCCCCTTATTGACCAAGGAGACTCCACCGATAAATGAAGAACTGTCTTTCCATTCTGCATTCACCTTCACATTAACGATTTCACCATCATTCATCGCGGCCACGCCTGCAAGGGTTCCTCCCTTAAAAGTCCCCTTGACAGAGCTATTCTCAATGACACCCTTGTTGTCATAGACCAAGCCCGCACCCTCATAAATGTTGTCCAAAACAACTTCCATATTGACATGCTTGACAACACCTTCGTTCACACCGACAAGTCCACCAACACGGCGAATTCCATTATCCCCACCTGAGATTTCGTACTTCTTGAAGGACAAACTATCGATAACGGCAGCATTTGTCATGGAATCAATAAATCCAATAGATTCATTGCCCGGATACAAGTAAGCAACGAAGAGGTTATTGATGCTATGACCACCTCCATGGAATTTTCCAGTGAATAACCTCGAAGAATCTTGTTCTATATAACCACCTAGCGAAACCACTTCGCAGTTGCACGGATTAATGGCATTGATGAAATGCTCAACTTTACCGATAGGCTTGAATCCTGTTCCCTGGCCATTGGTGTGAACATCCTTTCTTGAAGCAGAAGCATCAATATCATTGACCAACCGATAAATCGACGACAACCGGTATTTTCCATAACCGATAGACTTCAAGTCCCCATAAGTCTTGATAAGGAAAGGATTACTTTCTGTGCCGGAACCAGCCATTCTCAACATCGTAGAATCAATATTCTTATTGGGATAGAATTTCTTCATGTTTCTCTTCAAGTAAGAATTCTCGCCCATCCACTTCAAATAAGGATACGTGGAATCAGCAACGATATTCCATGTTTTTTCGAAATCCCAGCCTTTGTAGTTTTCTTTCGAGACCATCTGTTTCGTGTTGCGGAGTTCGCCTGCCGCCGTCGTCGCGAAAAGCCAAAGAGTACTGTCAAAATAGACTGACGTATAAGCAGACTTGCTGTCTTCGCCCGCGATGCCGCCCCATTTTGAGATGCCATTGACACGACCCGCAGCAAAAGAATTTTTCACCGTCGCGTTATTGGAATAACCTGTCAAGCCTCCGACATTATTTTCACCTAGAACCGTAGCGACAGAATAGCAATCCGATACAGCAGCGCCGTTCAAGCTACCAGCAATACCTCCCACAAAATCTTCACCCGTAACATCTTTCCAGGACGCCCCCTGCGTTATCGAGCCCGAGGTCTTACTACCGACAATACCGCCTACATATTTTTTACCGGATACTTTTGAATTTGCAACAACATTTTCAATAACCGCACCATTATCGACACCGGCAAGAGTTCCTACAAAATTTTTTCCACGAACATCAATTTCGGCATACCCATAACCGAGCGTATAACTTTCGCCAAAATAAGAAGTCGAATCAAAGACAAGGCCCGAAACTTTAGCACCTTTCGCCAACGCACGGAACAGGCCCACAGAATCTTCATCAGGGCGATTGATAATCAGATTAGAAATTATTTTGTCATTACCGATAAGCACACCGCTAAATTCGCCAATCGGTTCAAAGCCCTTACAGACAGTGCTATCCGCATTGCAATTTTCCTTCGTTGATTCCATCGCGTTTATATTGCCCATAAGTTTGTAGTACAAGTCAAGCCCATATTCGTATTTACCAATGTACTTAAGATCATCATAATCATAAATCCTATAGGGATTCGTTGCAGTCCCCGCTCCGGCAAGCACATTGACCGTTCCGTCATCCTTGAGTGTTCCCGGAAGTAGAGGTTCCATACCCTTGAAATACGGATAAGAAACACCTTCCTGAATAGTCCATATATTCACAAAGTCATAACCTTGGAAGGTTCCCTGTTTCAGCATTTCCGCAGTCGTCCTGCCATTTCTATCGTACTTCGCAAGAGTGCTATCGAAGAAGCATGTGTTCGAATCCAAGGAACTGGAAAGCGAATAACCGGCAAGTCCCCGTCCATCCGAAGCCTTGATCATACTCGCAGAATAGACACGATAGATGCTTGGCGAATAGGAATCGACGAAACCGACAACGCCACCGACACGTTCATATCCCTTAATGACATTGATAGAAAAACCGTTTTCCAACCTAGTAGAAGCATCGCCTATCAAGCCGCCAACATACGTTGTTCCCTTAATGTTTCCAGTAGTGCCAACGACATTAATGCTATCACCTACAGCCACCCCAATCAAGCCGCCAACAGACGACTCACCTTTGACATCGCCATTGAACGACACGACATTATGGATTAAAGACAAGCGAGCTTCACCAGCCAAGGCGCCCACACACCAGGAGCCGACCACCTTCGTATTTTGCAGAGTCAAGTTTCGGACTGTCGCACCTTCCATATAACCAAACATTCCCGTAAAGTCGCGATTCGGCTCATCAATCGTCAGATTCTTGATAACATGATTTTTACCGTCAAACGAACCCGTAAAAGCACGGACGCTGTCACCAATCGGTTCAAATTTCAAACCCGAAGCATCGATATCCTTTGTCAATTCGTAATTAGCTATTAGCGGATAGGCAATGTCATTTCCGATTTTTTGGAGTTCAGCAAAAGTCGAGATTTCAATCTTGTTGGGAACTGCCATATAACTTGAAGTCCCCCAAACCGTATCGCCCTTGTTTACGACACCAATTCGGTAACCGAAATAGAGCGAATCTCTCCTAAGCGTCTTGCCATTCTCAGTAGAATCTATATTATCGCTCCATCTCGCCCAGCCAAGCCATTTACCGACAAGTTCGCCCTCCACATCGAAAAGCGAAGCAATCTTCGGAGTCTCTTGCCATTTCGGGGCTGATGTCGGAACCGCAACCGGAATCGGAGGTTTTTTCATAAAAGGATTATTCACCAAGTAGGGGAACGATTTACCTTCATCAATGTTCCAATAGCGAATAAATTTCCCTGTAGGGCTATAGCAATAACCTAAATGCACATAGTAGTCGCAAGTGTCAGTACCGTCAATGACATATTCATCATAACCTAAAGTATCCCAGCCCGCAAACGACGCAAACTTCATCATTTTTGCGGTCGTTAAGCCTGTGCCACCAGCACTCGTATCAAGTCCCGAAATCTCGGTATTCCAGTATGAGCTCACAACCGCATCGGATGCACTTCCGACAAGTCCACCAACGTGGCTATTTCCCTGAACGACATTTGCCGCATAAGAATATTGAGCGGTTCCGCTGCCCACAAGGCCACCCACATATTCATCGCCACGAACCGCACCCATCGCAAAAGAGTTTGCCACCCCGCTACTTCCGCCAATACCGCCAACATAACGTTCACCTTCGACGGATCCAAGTGCATAAGAAGCGTTTACAAAGCCGCCATTGCCGACAATTCCACCTACTTTATCACCAAAGTAATAAAAACCATAATGCATCAAGTCCATTGTCGAAACACATTCATTGATATCGCCTTTGGAATATCCGACAATACCGCCGACATCATCTACGTCATCCTCCCAAGGAACAATCGTACCGCTAGAACGCGACTGATAAACATTACCGGTCAAATATCCGACAATACCACCCACATCCTGATCCAAAATAATGATATTCACATCGGCTTCTGCATGGGCAACATCCATATCTGTTTCACCGACAATGCCGCCAACTCTTTGCGAGCCCTTGATGTCACCTTGGAACGAGACATCTTCGAGAACAGCTTTATCATTGTAGCGTTTCGTACCCTGACCGACAATACCACCCACATAATTTTGCCCTTGGACAAAGCCGTTCGTCACATGCACATTCTTGATAGAGCCCATCTGCTTTGCCGCAACACCCGCCACAAAGTTCGATTCCGACACCCGGCCCGTCACATGGATATGGTCAAAATTCAAATTGGTAACGGAACCACCCAAGTAAGAGATAAAAGCCACGTCTTTCTCGCACGGGAGCCAAATAGTCAAGTTTTTAATGGTATGGTTCTTTCCGTCAATATTGCCCCAGAATATAATGCTATCGGCAGCATCCTTGTTTTTTCCAATCGAGATAAAACCGTTGCAGCCGTCCTCGTTGCACATCTCGTTTTTCGAAGCCGACGCATCGATATCCTTAGTCAAGACGTAATCCGAAGAATAGAGATAAGCGCCCTTGCCAATCGCCTTGAGGTCTTCGTAATCCTCAATTTGGAACGGTTTAGCAGTAGAGCCATCGCCCTTCATGGAGCCGTTCGCCGCATATGACTGAATCGCCAATAGCGATAAAACGATAGTGAATATGTATTGAAATTTCATATTAATCCTCACTCGTCTTTAAAATGTATCCTTGAGGCAGCGCACCGAAGCCCCATTGTCTTTAAAATTCTTCTTGAAAGAAACCGTAGCGTCTTCAACAAAATAAGCTGCATAGGCGGAATTTTCAGATTCTTCAGGCAGAGCTGTCGCCGTCCAAATGAAAGCCTTTGTACCTTCGGAATCAAACGAACCGCTGTGATATCTTTCACCGACGGCAACCGCCGAGAATCCGTAATCATTCGTACCGTTCACACTATCCCAGCCTAATATAGAACGGAGAACAGTCCCCGCATTGGCCGTACCGCCCACGGAGGTGAACAACGTATTCCATTCCGTCGTGTCGGGCAAATGATAGCCTTCGGGACACAACGAATCTTTCGCCACAGTCCATGTGTAAAGGCGACCAGCAAGCGCGCAGTTTCGAGGATTGTTGTCATAGCACCAGCTATTGTCTTTGAAACCAGCCTTTGCCGTGTCGATATAATTCAAGTTCTGGGCCATCCAAACCTGCTCACCGATTTTTACAGTCTTATAGACTTGTCCGTCACGGTTATCGACGATGGAATCGTATGGCGTTACAGGATTCAAGTAAGAATCTCTAGATAAGCCTTCGCCAAAACCTTCCACATACTTTTCGAATGCAGAAACTTTATTCGATTCATTCCAGTTTTCGACATTCTTGCGGATCATTTCAATTTTTCCGCTAGCTTCGGCATCGCGAACCCAATCCGCAATTTCAGTCTTTGCTTCCTCATTATCCCACGAACCGTTTGTAGCAATAGCAGCACTAAATTCATTTGTACGTTCTTCAAGTTTCGCCACATCTGCATCGGCCTGCATCAAAACGCTTACGGCAAGGAGTGCGGCATTCCCGTCACCCGACTCAAAGATGTTCAGATTTTCGAATCCTTCCACTTCATTTGAAATATCAAACGATGCAAGCACTTCGCGTTCCGCTTGAGTTTTTGCCTCCGCAAAAGACAATTTCTTTACAGTCACGAGATACTTTATACGTTCATACTCCAAATGCGTGAGCAAGTTGATGTTCACGTTCTTGCGGTCCGTGAGATCCGTCAACGCCCGGAGCGTCAATTCGCTATTCGTCTTTTTCCCAGAAATTTCATTGAGGTAATAACCCGTCACTTCGAACACGGCACACGTCGAGGACAACGATACATTTTCCACTGTAAAATCGCCCTTGTCGCTCTTGACAATACCATCGAAGCGCTCGCCCGTCAGTTCCATCGTCTTGCAGTCGATTCCCTGCACCGTCACGGCAGAACCCTTCACGAACGGGCCTTTCTGCGACACGCCCGCCACGTTCAAGTCCGCGATGATTCCCGCATCGTCCGAAGAACCGCCCGCGACCTTGGAATCCGAGCATGCGGCAAATAAAATCGCAGAAACAAGTAAAAGAACAAAACCGACACTTTTCCTTTTCCCAACACAATCCATTAAAACATTAACATCGCACTTCATTTTCCACCAACTCCGTTTACTTTATTTTCACCATATTTGTCAATCGGCTCACTTATCGGGAACAGTTGCAAGTTCAAGCGATACACCCGTTGCGTTTTGTCGCTTTCCGTAGCAATCGCGATAATGCGGCGACGGCACTCCAGAAGTTCCTGCTTGATTCTTTCATAGGAATCCGGAGTAAGCCCTAACACGACTCCCGACATGGAGCGTTCCGCAAGCGGCAAATCCAAAGCTTTCACGGCAAGCTCGCCCATCTGGCGTTGCAAATCCTTTGCTGCAAGCGGCACAGCATCTACAGACCCCATTGAAATGGACTTGTCCGTCTGCACATAATTCCCTTCCCTGTCCTTTTTCAAGAGATTCGCATCTTCCAAAAAATCAAGCGTTTCGGAGACCTCCGCCGCAGAAATTTTCGGTTTGCACACACGAGCCATTTCGGCAGGCCTTGCTCCCGGCATATGCGGAGCGAGTTCACGGAGTAACGGATTTTTCCAGGACTTGTAGTAATCGAATTCTTCACTCCCGAGCACGCGAACCTTATGCGCCCTCGCCAATGCACAGCGTTTTTCGAAAGCCTCCATTTTTGCTTCGTCCCCTTTTGCATGGGCATACGTAACCATCAGAACAAAATATGTCTTCTCGAAACCGACAAGCCCCATGGCGTTTGCGACCGACCCCGCGGCACTGATGCTCAGATTCTTTTTCCCCTCACAAACGTACTTCAAAAAAACTGCCGACGAAAATCCGGCATTTCGAGCAAACTCACGCCAAGTAAAAGCGGAGCTGCGTTTACGTTCATCATAGTAATCCTGAATGAACTTGCGATAATCTGTATATTCAATAATCGCCTTCATGACAACAAATATAGTTTTTTAACAGCACCAGAATACAAAAATCGTCGTTTTTCGCTCAATTTTTACGTTTTCAGCCATTTTAGACGAAATACGCCATTTTTTAGAACACAAGATGTGTCCTAAGAACACAAAAAAGCCCCGCAGAAATGCGAGGACTTTTTCCACTAACCACCAACCACTATTTACTCATCTTTCAAGCAGCGGATCATATAGCCCGCATACCTCTGACCGTTCAATGTCGAACCCGCATATTTTGGAGATTTATCCGAAATACTCGCCATTTCACTAGCCGCCTCCAAATATGCTGTGACAGATTTGGTAAGTCCATTTTCAACAGAACTCCAAAAATTTGTATGACGTCTATAAACTCTATCTCCATAGACATCTACTGAAAAATCTGTAGCGATAGCAGAGAATCCATAATCATCTACTCCATTTGAATCGCTATGCCACCCCATCTTAGCCTTGAGATGCAGACCGGCAACGTCTCTACCGCCCACCGCAGCAAAGAGGTTGTTCCATTCCGTCGTGTCTGGCAAGTGCCACCCTTCGGGGCAAATGCCGCGCACATGACTAGTAAAGTTGCAGACCCTGTTATGGCCGCACATGACAGGATTCTCGGGATCATTCGCCAATGCCACTGAATCTATCGCAGCAGCCCAACTGTAACCGCGACCCGACCATTTGCAATCTGGGTCATCAACGACGTAGCAACCGGTTCTCCCGACAAGGCTCGGAGTTTTAACACTATCGGAATAATTCAGATTCTGCGCCATCCATACTTGATCACCAATTTTCACCGTCTTATAGACTTGTCCGTCACGGCTATCGACAATGGAATCGTATTGGATATTTGAATTCAAATATTCCCCTGTACCATAAGTTAATTTACCTGTCCAAGATGACGAAGATACTTTCTTACTGTCACTGGATTCTTCGCGGCTACCGCTGCTCAGAATGACGCTAGAAGAACTAGAAACAGCTTTTTTGCTACTACTAGATGCCGATACCGAAGCGGTGTCCGAGGCGACATTCTCGGCAAACTTTTCTACAACGGTTTCAAACGCAGAGACATCATCTGAACCGCCCCACTTTTCGATGTTCTTGCCAACGTTTGCAAGGTCACCATTTTTGTCGGCGGTCACGGTCCATTCCGCAATTTCCGTTTTCGTTTTATCATCATCCCACGAACCGTCTTTCGCAATGTCTGTGGCAACATCATTCACGCGTTCTGTGAGTTTTGCAACTTTCAAATCCGATTGCATAAGTACGCTCACGGCAAGCAAAGCCGCGTTGTCATCGCCCGACTTGAAAATGTTCAGGTCTTCAAACTGCGCAAATTCTCCGTCTTTCGCTTTCACGTTAAATGCGGCGAGCACTTCTTTTTCGGCCTGTTTTTTTGCATCGGTAAAAGACGTTTCTTTCCCTGCCGCCAAGTTCATCACGCGCTCATATTCCAGTTCCGTGAGCAAGTTGATGTTCACATTCTTGCGGTCCTTGAGGTCCGTCAACGCATGGAGCGTGAGCTTGTCCTTCGTCTTTTTACCGGTAACTTCGTTGAGGTAAGTACCGGTCACTTCGAACACCGCACACGTCGAAGACAAGTTAACGTCCTTGACTTCAAAGTCGCCCTTGTCGCTCTTGACGCTACCCGTAAATTTTTCGTCTGTTAACTCCATCGTCTTGCAGTCGATTCCCTGCACCGTCACAGCGGAGCCCTTGACAAACGGGCCTTTCTGCGTAAGTCCAGCCACGTTCAAGTCCGCGATGATTCCCGCATCTTCTGTGGTACCGCCCGCAGTCTTATCGCTGTCGGAACAGGCCCAAAACAGCGATGCCAATAAAAAAATGTCCAAAGTTTATTCAAATTCATAAATTTCTATTCCTACTAATTATTATTTACTAACCACTAATCTCCAACCTAAACGTCACTAGATCCATTCGACGGAGTTTATCCTGAGCTTGCCGAAGGACCTAGATGACACATCGCAGCGATACATTCCACTGCCTACTTCCTACAGTCCACTAACCACTACTCTAATCCTTCAGGCAACGGACGGAGTTACCTTCAATCTTACGCGCGTTAACTATAAACGCTTCACCACCCGTACTCGAATGCATGTTGTAGGCGTATCGTCCATCTATATCACTAGATGTCCAGAAATAGGTTATATGGCCCTCATCAGAATACATACCAAGTTGATTCTTATAGCCAACAGGCAGCGCATTAAAGCCATAACTATCCTTACCATTAAGCCCGTCGTCCCAACCAGTCGTTGATTTAAGCTCATCTCCCGCATCCCACGATCCTCCAATAGGATCAATCAATGTATGAATCTCATCCACACTCGGCAAATGCCAATCAGACGGGCAAGCCTTCATCGCAGTAGACCACGAGTAAAGGCGACCATATTTATCACAATAGATTGCGCTATCTTTATAGCAGAAACTGCTATCCATTTCATAATTCAAATTTTCTGCCATCCACCACTGCTCGCCAATTTTCACCGTCTTGTAGGTTTGACCATCACGTTCATCCACAATTTTTCCGTACTCGCAAGTGTCCATAGTATCAGTCTTGCAAACAGTCGGTGTGGTTTCCGCAGAACTCGACGACTCCGCCGAGCTGCTAGAAACAGGCATAAAAAAGCTGCTATCCTTTATGCAACGGACAGAGTAAGCATTATCTTTATTTTGAATATCTATTTCCACATCGTAGTCTTCCGCATTGAAACTGATATAAGCGATAATCGAAGCGTAATTATAAGTCCAACCATAAAAAGTTGAATCACCAGATCGCTCATATACATACAAAAAACCAGCCGTATTCCCTAGCTCCCTGTAGTAGGGAGTACCTCCGTCAAGACCCATTGCATGAGCAAGAGCAGTTGCACGAGCACCAATTCTACAACCGGCGGGCAATACCGAGAATCCAAAATCATCCGTACCTATATTCTTTTTATCACCCATAACGTTACTAACATGCCCCCAGCCACTTTTTGACATAAGCTTATCGGCAACTTTAAATGTTCGGTGTGCATTCATATCTGGGCGGAGCGGATTCTCATCCTTGACATCCGCCCCCGCCGTAATGAACAATGCCTTCCATTCATCGGCATCAGGCAAATGCCAACCGCTCGGACAAGCGCCTCGCACAGTCCCCTCAAGTGAACACTTTACACCAAGGCCACAGCCCACGCCCGTTGAGCTAAAAGTCCCAATACTATCTACTGCAGCGGCTATGGTGTAAAGACGACCATACTTTTCGCAATATTCTGCACTATCATTGTAGCAGTAACTGTTCGGCGTTTCATAATTCAGGTTCTCCGCCATCCACACTTGGCCACCGATTTTAGTCGTTCTGTAGGTCTTGCCGTCGCGCAGGTCCTTGAGCGTATTTGCGGTTGCATCGTATTCACTGCCGTCACCTTCCTTTGCAGCACTGCTACTAGACACTTCGACATTGCTCAGGGTGACACTGCTAGACAATACGTTTTTCGTCGAGGATGAACTCGTCATGGCGGCCTCCGAGCCAAAACCAGTTTTACTGCTACTGGATCCTTCGACTCCGCTCAGGATGACACTACCACCGTCCGGGATGACAGCCGTAATGAACGTTTCAAAGGTGGGCACGGTGTCCCCGACATTCCAGCTTTCGATGTTCTTGCGGATGGTGTCGAGTTTGCCGTTTTCCGTTGCAGCAGCGGCCCAGTTCGCGATTTCCGTTTTTGCACTATCTTCCAACGAACCGTTTTTCGCGATTGCGGCGGAGAAATCGTCCAGACGTTCCGCAAGTTTCGATTCGCTTGCATTCGCCTGCACCATCACGCTCACCGCCAAGAGTGCCGCATTGTCATCGCCTTTTTCCAGGATGTTCAAGTCTTCAAACTGCGCAAATTCACCATCTTTCGCTTTCACGCTAAACGCGGCGAGTACTTCTTTTTCAGCCTTCTTCTTGGCCTCCGCGAATTCCATTTTCTCTTCAGTGACGAGATTCATCACGCGTTCGTATTCCAGTTCCGTGAGCAAGTTGATGTTCACGTTCTTGCGATCCTTCAAATCGGTCAACGTATGGAGCGTGAGCTTGTCCGAAGACTTTTTCCCGGTCAGTTCATTGAAGTAATAACCCGTCACCTCGAACACGGCACACGTCGAGGACAAATTAACATCCTTGACTTCAAAGTCGCCCTTGTCGCTCTTGACTTTACCTTCGAACACTTCGCCCGTCAATGCCATCGTCTTGCAATCAATACCCTGCACCGTCACAGCGGAACCCTTTGCAAACGGACCTTTCTGCGTAAGCCCAGCCACGTTCAAGTCCGCGATGATTCCCGCGTCTTCCGTGGTACCGCCAGCAGTCTTGTCGCCGTCGGAACACGCCACCACAAAAGCCGAAGCCAAGGCAAAAGCAGCAGCCTGAACAAACACACCCTTGATGAATCCAAACATTCTCTTCCTCACTTTTCCAACTCCTCTTCATCTTCAAGTTTTTCTTTGCGATCCAGCCGTTCGCTCAACGGAAAGAACTGCAAATTCAAGCGATAGACCTGTTCCGTCTTGTCATCTTCGCTAGCAATCGCCACAACGCGGCGGCGAAAATCCGCAATTTCCTTGCGAATCCGTTCGTAAGCCTGACGCGTAATTCCCATGGTCACGCCCGACATGTCGCGTTCCGAAAGCGGCAAGTCCAAAGCCTTTACCGCAAACTCTCCCATCTGGCGTTGCATATTGCGAGCCGCCACCGGCACCGCATCCACAGGCCCCATCGAAAGCGACTTGTCCGTCTGGCTGTAATTACCGTTCTTGTCCTTCTTCAAGAGGCCAGACTTCACCAAAAAATCGAGGGTCTCGGAAACTTCCGCTGCCGAAATCTTTTGTTTGCAAACATGCGCCATTTCGAGCGGTTTTGCCCCCGGCATGTGCGGAGCAAGTTCACGCAGCACGGGATTCTTCCACGACTTGAAATAATCAAACTCTTCGTTCCCGAGTACACGCACCTTGTGCGCCCTCGCCAAAGCACAGCGATCTTCGAACGCGGCACGCTTCGCCTCGTCCCCCTTCGCATGGGCATACGACACCATCAAGACGAAGTACGTCTGTTCGAACCCGACAAGACCCATCGCAGCAGCGACCGAGCCAGCGGCATTTATGCTCAGATTTTTCTTCCCCTCGCAAACATATTTCAAGTAAACCGCCGACGAAAAACCGGCATCACGGGCAAAATCGCGCCACGTAAACGCAGAGGTGCGCTTGCGTTCATCGTAGTAATCCTGGATAAACTTGCGATAATCCGTGTATTCGACGATTTCCTTCATGTACCCAAATATAGGTATTTTCGAATTATTTGGAATACAAAAATAGCGTTTTTAGCCAGATTTTACCATTTTTAGCTATTTTTGCAAATTTTAGAAATTCAGAACACAAAACAAGTATTCCAGGAATACAAAACCAAGAACACGGCAACAGAAAACGGCCTCTATTGACATTTCACTTTACTTTTGGTATATTACTAAAAGTAAAATACCAAAGGTATAGTGAGGCTATAATGATAAACCCGTTTTTGTTGGAACCATACACATCAAAGGAACTGTTCTGCGACCGCGAACAGGAACTGAATGATATAACATCGTTCCTAAAAAACGGCTCCAACGTGACGCTTATTTCACCAAGACGTTACGGAAAAACGGGCCTCATTTTCAGGACTTTCGACGACCTTCGCGAGAAAAATTTCATCTGCATATATGCCGATATTTTCTCGGCACAAAATTTGGATGACTTTATCAAAATTTTATCCGAAGCCGTTGTAAGCAACCTCGCAAGCGATTCTTTGATAAAAAAATTCTTCAACGCCCTCAAGAACGCAAGACCCCTGCTCAGCTACGACCCGATTTCCGGAAATCCGCAGGTCACGCTATCATTCCTGACAGATTCGCAAAAACAACCGACACTAAAATCCATTTTCGACTTCCTCGAAAAGCAAGGAAAGCAAATCGTTTTCGCCATTGACGAATTCCAGCAAATTAGAGAATTTAAAGAAACAAACGTCGAAGCACTACTGCGAACATACATCCAACAGTTACACCACGTGAAGTTTATTTTCAGCGGAAGCAAAAAGCATTTGATGGCAGACATGTTCACAAACGCGAAACACCCTTTCTACGAAAGTTCCAGAACCGTCTATATCGACCGAATCGATTTAGAAAAATACAAGGAGTTCATTACGGGACTTTTCAAAAAAGCCGGAAAAACCATTGACGAGGACGCCGTTGATTTTATCTTGGACTGGACAAAACGGCACACCTATTACACGCAGTTCGTGTGCAATCAGGTATTTGCAGATTCCGCAGCTAAAGTTTCATTGGAAGACGTAAAAGTCACGGTTTCGAGAATCATGCGATTTGAGATTTCAAATTTCATCGAACGTCGCAATCTGATTACAGAAAAGCAGTGGAAATACCTTGTCGCCGTCGCAAAAGAAGGCGAAGTCAAAAAGCCGACCGCCGCCGATTTTTTGATAAAGTATAAAATCGGAAACGCGGCAACAGCAAAAAAAATCCTGACCGCCCTTGTCGAAAAGGAATTGCTATTAAAACAAAGCGATTTAAGCGGAAAATCCTACAGCGTCTATAACGTGTTCATGTCCCGCTGGATGGAGACGCTATAGCAACAAGAAAACAACTAGATCATTCACGTTCGTTCAGGATGATGTCAGAAAAGCCTCGCCATTCCTGGCGGGGCTTCCGTTCCTCCTCAACAACAATATCTTTATTACGATTTCTTGCGTTCCGGTTTTTGTTTGTAGTAAGTCAAGATTTCAACAGAGTAACCGTTGCTATAAGTTCTAATATAAGTAATTAATTCCTCCGAAAAATTAACAGCAACATAAACGGTCACCTTATATTTTGCAACCGAAGTTTCCATCTCGTAAAAACTCCGACGGACTAAAGAATCGCTTGTATAAGCAGATGGAAAAAATCTTTCTTGAAAATTTTCCACACGATTAAATTCGTCTTGGCTCACAGTATCCGATTTCAAATAAACAAATCCATTTTTCAACAGGACATCCTTAAATATTTCAAGTTTTTCCGCAGCAACCGTTTCTTCCGAGACTTCTGGTATATAAACATTATCATTTTTTTCTTTCTTTACGGAACTCGTCACATATCGACCATACCATACCGTCATCAGAGAATCATCATTCCAATGCATTCGTGATTTTGAAGATAAATATTCCTGCATAAAGCCGAGTTCTTCGGGAAGTTCCGTCGCGTAACGCAATGAACTATAATCTGTTGTCGGAATCTCTTCAAAACCAGCCTCCATTACAACCACTTTTACGTCATACATATACCAGGGGAAGGGAAATCCAGTAACATATTTCGTAATCGCAAATTTGTAAACAACATCTCCTTTCTTTACGGAATACACATACGCTAGACTATCATAGATCGAACTCAAGGAATCCGTCGGCACAGTACCATCAAAAGCAAAACCCTTTACGCCCAATGTATCCACAAGCGCGCTTGCGGCAGAATCTCTTTGTTCAGTATCATAAAAATTAACCCAAGATTCACATGTCCACACTCTCTGCTTGCCTTCAGCAAATATCTGCGGTCCACTAAGGGAACAGAAAGCATCTAGAAATCCAAGATCCGAAGGAAATACCAAAAGTGGATTCTGCGAAGAAGACGAGTTAAACGGATTGTAGAGAGAACTCGACGACACATTGGTGGAACTGCTACTAGACCCTTCGGCAGGCTCAGGGACCTTGACGCTAGAAGACGAGCAGTCCTTGCTGCTGTTAGATTCCGGTTCATCATCAGGAATATGCCAGCGGCCTTTTTCGCAGACAAAATATTTATCATAAAGTTTACTTAGCTTATTTATATTACGCTTGGTTTCGTTTTCGCGTTTCGCGTTGCAAACGCCGAGACCGTAATTATTCCACCAGAAGTTCGTCACGTACTTTTCAAATGCGGGCACGGTATCGGCGTACTTCCAGTCTTCCACGTTCTTGCGCACCTTCGCAAGCGTTCCCTTCAAATCCACATCGCACGCCCAGTCCGCAATCGCAGTCTTTGTATCGGCATCGTCCCAACTGCCGCCTTCCGCAAGCGCGATGCTGAACTCGCCCATGCGTTCGGTAAGGCCAGCCACATCGACATCACTCTGCATGAGCACGCTGATGGCAAGGAGTGCTGCGTTCCCGTCGCCCGACTCAAAGATGTTCAAGTCTTCGGATTCCGCAAAGTCGCCCTCGATCGCAAACGACGAAAGGATTTCCTTTTCGGCCTGTTCTTTCGCTTCCGCAATCGATTTTTTCTTTTCGGTCACCAAGTACATCACGCGCTCGTATTCCAGGTGCGTGAGCAAGTTGATGTTCACCGTCTTTCTGTTCGAAAGATCCGTAAACGCGCGGAGAGTCACCGTCCCCGAAGACTTCTTGCCAGAAATTTCGTCGCGGTAATAGCCGTTAGCCTCAAGAATCGCGTACTGCGATTCCAAATTGATATCCTTGATGGCGAAATCGCCCTTGTCGCTCTTGATGGAACCCTTGAAGCTCTTGCCCGTCTGCTTGAGCGTAATACCGTCGAGTTCCTGCACCGTCACGACAGAACCCGTGACAAACGGCCCCTTCTGCGACACACCAGCCACTTCCCAATCCTTCACAGCAACGACGCCCGCATCACCCGAAGCGCCACCAGCGACATCATCGCCAGCGCAAGCCGTCAAAAGCAACGCCACCGCAGCAATTTTAAACAAACCTTTTTTCATTTCAATCCTCGTTATCAAATTTATATTCCATTTTTTGTTTCAAGACGTTTGCTCATCGGGAACAGTTGCATATTCAAACGATATACGCGCTCCGTTTCGTCTTCTTCAGTCGCGATCGCCACGACGCGACGGTAAAAATCGGCAATTTCCTTCTGGATGCGTCCGTACGAACGTTCCGTAAGCCCCAAAACAAATCCGGACATGCTACGTTCAGCAAGCGGCAAGTCGATAGCCTTGATTGCAAATTCGCCCATCTGGCGTTGCAAATCACGCGCCGCCACAGGCACGGCATCTACAGATCCCATCGTAATCGCCTTGTCCGTTTGACTGTAGTTTCCGTCCTTGTCCTTCTTCAAGAGCTTCAGCTTTGTCAACAAATTCAAAGTCTCGGTCACTTCCGCTGCTGTGATTGACGGTTCGCAGGCGCGTGCCATTTCAAGCGGTTTCGCCCCCGGCATATGCGGGGCAAGTTCTCGCAACACAGGATTTTTCCATGACTTGAAATAATCGAATTCGTCATTTCCAAGCACGCGCATCTTGTGTGCATTCGCAAGCGCACAGCGTTCTTCGAAAGCA
Source organism: uncultured Fibrobacter sp. (assembly GCA_946415675.1). Taxonomy (GTDB): domain Bacteria; phylum Fibrobacterota; class Fibrobacteria; order Fibrobacterales; family Fibrobacteraceae; genus Fibrobacter. The sequence goes on along the minus strand of CAMKTL010000006.1, from coordinate 612 downwards.
GCCCGTTTCGCGGCGTCCCCCTTCGCATGGGCATACGAGACCATCAGAACAAAATAAGTCTGTTCGAAACCGACAAGGCCCATGGCGTTCGCGACAGAACCCGCAGAGCCGACACTCAAGTTTTTCTTCCCCTCGCAAACATACTTCAGAAACACTGCCGACGAGAAGCCCGCCTTCCGGGCGAATTCCTGCCACGAGAAAACGGAACTACGCTTGCGTTCATCGTAGTAATCCTGAATGTACTTGCGATAATCTGTATATTCAACGATATCCTTCATGGGTACAAATATACCCATTTTTTATTCAATCAGAACATAAACATTGCGTTTTTATTCAAATTTTACCATTTTTCACGAAATTTCGAAAAATTAAGCATTTTAGAACATGACAAGAATGTTCTAGGAACATGGAGATTCCCGCCTTCGCGGAAATGACAAATCAAAGTCACTAGAATCCAAAAAAATCCCCGTAGCATATTGGCCGCGGGGAATTTTTCTTTACTTAAAAGTTTTATTTACTCATCGTTTTTGCTTGAACTTGAAGAAGGTCTTACCGGAGCAGTCGAAGGATCCCCTTTGACGCAACGGACACTTTGTCCATAATACTTGTAAT
>CAMKTL010000005.1:0-117778 GCA_946415675.1 uncultured Fibrobacter sp. | reverse complement strand
AATTCACGCTGGACGAGGTGCTAAAGAAGTCGGAAGAAAAACGGATTGAGCTGGAGCAGCAGCCGAGATGAGCACATCAACTTGTAAGGGATACTTACAAGTTGCCCATGAAAGGGCGGTCATCAAGGTAAATGCCGAAAAACTGCAGTTCAACTGGCTGCTGGGGCGGGACTTGGTGCGCAAAAAGGCCGAAGAGCGCTGGGGTTCGGGAGTCGTGGAGCAACTCAGTCTGGATTTGCGGCGGGAATTTCCCGATGCAGACGGATTTTCTGTGTCGAATCTGTGGTATATGAAGAAATGGTACTGTTTCTACACGCAGAAAGAGGCTGTGCAAAAGCTGCAACGGCCCGTTGCAGAATTAGAAAGCGAAAAACTCCAACAACCTGTTAGAGAATTAAATGAGGCTAAGTCTAGCCGACTTGACAGAGAAAAACTGCAACAGCCTGTTAGAGAATTTGAGAAAACAAAACTGCACCAAGTTGGTGCAGAAATGCCTGCATTTTTTGCTGGCGTTCCCTGGGGACATCATATCGCAATTATCACGAAATGCAAATCTGTAGATGAGGCCCTGTTTTACATCAAAAAGACTGTGGAACAAGGGATGAGCCGCGCTGCGTTGATCAACTGCATCAAGGCGGATCTTTTCAGCCACCAAGGCAAGATTGTCAACAATTTTACCGAAAAACTGCCCGATTTGCAGAGCAAACTGGTTCAAGATGTGCTGTAAGAGAACTACGATTTCGGCTTTGCTACTGTTGGTCACGAAATTTACGACGAAGCCGAATTGGAAGAGGCTCTTACGAAGAATGTCACCGACCTTTTGCTCGAGATGGGTACGGGTTTTGCCTTCATTGGACGGCAAAAGGAGGTTCTTGTAGGTGGACGAAGCCGCAAAATCGACCTGCTGTTTTACCATATCCGCTTGCGCTGTTTCGTCGCCTGCGAACTGAAGGCAAAGCCGTTCGAGCCGGAGTTTGTCGGCAAACTGAACTTTTACGTGAACGCGGTAGATGAGTTGCTGAAGGCACCCGAAGACAATCCGACAATCGGGCTGTTGATTTGTTCCAACATGGATTCAACCGATGTACAGTGGTCTTTCCGTGGGCTGGGCACGCCGATGGGGGTCGCGACATACAACAACATCCGCATCAAAGATGCGTTGCCTTCGAAGGAACTGTTGGAAGAGCGCATGCGCCTTCTGCAAAAGGAAATGCATACTACGAAACGGCTCATTCGGAAAAAAGGCGAATAGCGCGTTCATGGAGGGCGAGGATTGTCGCACCACTGGTGCGACAAAGGGGATGAATTCGCCAAAGAGGCAAAATTTCAAGATTATGCCGATTGAAGTCAAGTCGGCCAAGCGCTATAGATACGAGTCTCCCAAACGTTTCCGAGAAAAATTCGGTGAACGTCTCAGAGAATCCTACATCATACATCCCAAGAACTTTGCGATAACTCGCGATGGCGTTGTCGGCATCCCCGCCTATATGGCGATGTGCCTCTAATTTCGTGTAGCGAATGCTTCATCTTGACTCACACAATTATCGAACCAAACTTGGCGGGCAGACTGACCCGCCTTTTGTCAATTAGACAAAACAAATAGTATGGAGGTCTTAAATTCGGGGGTATTCGGGGGTATCTTTATTTTGGGATTTTTGGAGTTTACTATGAAACGTATTAGTTGTCTTTTGCCAATTCTTGCAGCGGCGTCTTTTTCTTACGCAGCTGTAAACTTAGGTGTCAGTCTTTCGGACAGTATTAAGCCGGTGACCCATGTGGCCACGGGCTCGCTCTACGGCCTTACGGAAACGCTCCCGAGCGATATCACGAAAGATGTCGCCCCGCTCAAGCCGAATGTTTTCCTTTCTCCTGCGCGTAGCGGTAACGGCCGTCAGCAGGGTATTGGCGGTGCGTTCTTGGTGGCCCCGCGTGTCGAAAGCATTGGCGCGAAGATTCAGATTCGCCTAGCCGACGTTTTACCTGGCTGGCCTTACAAGTTCCAGAACATGAACCACTGGAAAAACGAGGTTACCTCGGTCATCAACGACAAGCTCAAATCGAACAACAAGAACTTTGACGGTTACGAAATCTGGAACGAACCGGACGGTACCTGGAAAAACGAGAACGGCGACTTCAATTCGGTGCTCTGGAAACAGACCTACGACCTGATTCGCAAACTGGATCCGACTGCAAAGATTATCGGTCCCTCGTACTCGTACTACAGTTCTTCGCGCATGGACGCCTTCGTGAAGTACTGCGCCCAGAACAACTGCATGCCCGACGTAATTAGCTGGCACCAGTGGGGTAGCGCGAACTTCGTGAACACGGTCGAAAGCTACCGCAGTATCGAGAAGAAGTACAACGTGTCTCCGCGCCCCTTCAGTATCAACGAGTATTCCTCCGAGGTGCACGAGGAGGAGGGGTGCCCTGGTGTTTCGGTGCCGTTTATTGCGAAGTTCGAGCGGTATGGGGTCGAGAGCGCGATGATTTCGTGGTGGTTCGTACCGCTTCCGGGGAGGCTGGGGAGCTTGCTCACAAAGAACAACGAGCGTGGCGGCGGCTGGTGGTTGTACAAGTGGTATGGCGATATGAGTGGTTACATGGCGAAGGTCACGCCGCCCAATGACAAGAGTGATGGGGTGGACGGTTTTGCGGCTCTCGACAAGAAGAAGGGGTTCGCGAGCATTGTGCTCGGCGGCAATACGCGTGGTGATGTCAACGTGAACATATCAGGCATTCCAGAGTCTTTTGGGAACAAGGTGAATGTCGATGTGGAATACGTGACATGGGAGAACAAGGACAAGGCGGTGCCTTCGACGACGCTTGAATCGAGCAAGGAGTACGATGTGAGCGGCGGTAAGATTACGGTGCCTGTGAATATCAAGAACGTGAAGTACGGTTACCGTGTGTACGTGACTGCGATTGTTCCGCAGGCTCCGTATAAGGATACGGCTATGGCGATTCCGGGGAAGGTCGAGGTCGAGAATTACGACGTGGGCGGCCCTGGGAAGGCTTTCCTTGACAAGGATGACGACAACAAGGGTGGCGAGTACCGCGACGACGCTGTCGATATCGTGAAGGTGGCTGATGGATACGCTGTCGGCTACACGCAGGAGGGCGAGTGGTTGGAATATACGGTGAATGTGGCGGAGTCGCAGGAGTATGCGTTGTCTATCCGCTATGCGACTTCTTCGGAGAATGTGGGGGCCAAGCTGTATGTCGATGACAAGACTGTCTTGGAGGAGGTCACTTTCCCGAAGGGCACGGACTGGGATACTTACGCGGTTCACGAGGCTGGCATGGTGTCGCTTTCTGCTGGGAAGCATGTGCTCAAGCTGGAAATCGTGGGCAACTACGTGAATATCGACTGGCTGGACTTCGCGGATTCCAAGACGACGGCGGTCAAGGGGGCCCGCGTGTTGCCACTTGTGACGCAGAGGAGGGCTGTGTACAGCGTATTCGATACGCAGGGGCGTTTTGTCGCGAGCTTTACGGCTGTGGGCGACGAGGAGGCCCGTGTGAAGGTCTATGCGGCGGTGAAACATGCGGGCTTATACTTGGTGAAGCCGCAATCGGGCGGGAGAATGTTCCGCATGTCGGTGAAGTAGAAGTTTTCACGGAATGAAAATTGTACATTTATTGGCATGAAACAGTTCAGAAACATTGCCAAGTTCGCACTCGCTGCTGTTTTCGCTGCGGGTGCTTTTGTTCATGTAGATGCGAAGGGTGTTGCCCAGGGTTCAGACGAAGATATCCGAATAGTGAAGGTTGACGACAGCAATTTCGAGAAGGAGATTCTGCAATCCAAGAATCCCGTGATTCTGGAAATTTCTTCGACGAGTTGCCCGCCGTGCCTGGTGATGATTCCGACGCTTATCGGCATTGCCAAGAATTACCGCGATATCAAGGTGGCGTCTGTGGGTATCGACGAGCCGAATATCGAAAAGATCAAGAATACGTTGCCGATTCAGGCGTTCCCGACGTTCTTTCTCATCAAGGATGGGAATATATTGAACCGCCTGGTGGGCGTTGTCAAGGAAGATGCCTTGCTGGAGGCTCTGCAATATACTCCGAATCCGAAGGCGAAGACGGCACAGGCGAACAAGAAGGCCAAAAAGTCCAAGAATCCGGCGAAGCGGAATCTCGAATGCAAGGTGGACGGGCAGTTCCACGGTCTCAAGAACCTGGTGAAGATTTCGTTCGTGTTCGGCGAAAGCGAAATCGAAAATGTCGATATCGTGACGGACGTGTTCGTACCGCCGGAGCGTTTTGACGAGCGCGAGCAGATGATGGAGCATATCCGTGCCAGCGGCAAGGGCGATGTGACCCCGACGATGACGGGGTTCCAGATGCATATCGACAACGATTGCCGTTTTATGAAGGCGATGGACATGAAACGTACTTCGACTTACGGCGAGATGCGCGCAGGGCTTGAGCTGCAGGGATTTACTTGCAAATAGAGGTGAGCATGGCTTTGCAGCCTTCGTTCACGTCGCGCCAGGTGGCTTCGAAGTCGCCAGTGTACCAGGGGTCGGCAACGTCACGGTTCTTGCCGGCCCATTCCATCAGTAGGGAAATTTTGCGGGGGGCGGTTCCGGTTTCGCGCTCGTAGATGTCGCGGGGGAGTATCCAGCGGAGGTTCCGCAGGTTGTTCTGGTCCATCAATACGATGTAGTCGTAGTGCTCGTAGTCGGCGTATGTCATCTGGCGTGCGGTTTTTCCGCTGCAGTCGATGTTGTGGCGTGCGAGCATTCGCCTTGCGGGCGGATAGACGGGGTTCCCGATTTCTTCGGTGCTTGTCGCGGCGGATGCGATTTCAAAATCTGCCGCGGTCAGGGATGTGCCTGAGGATAGGGTCGTCGGCAAATCCCGTACCATTTTCTTCATGACAAATTCCGCCATGGGGCTGCGGCAGATGTTCCCATGACAGACGAATAAAATTCTAACCATGCTTTATGCGTTCTTTACGCAGCGGACGGAAAGAGCGTCGGATCTGTAAACTCCTTCGATGTCAACAGAATTGTCCGTGATGTTCAGACGGTATGCGTTTGCCTTGCCATATTCGTCCTTGCTCCAGAAGCGGGCGCGCCTGCCGAAATGGCAGAATGTGCCGTTGTCGAATCGGTAGCCTGCCGGGAGCGCGAAGAATCCGAAGGTATCCTTGCCGGGCTTGTGCCAGAAACAGGCGCTGCGAAGTTCACTGCCGTCTGTTTTTTCATCCAAATTGCTCAAAAGAGTTTCCCATTCCTTTGTGCTCGGTATGTGCCAGCCTTCCGGGGCAAGGCCCTGGTAGTTCTTTTCCCTCATCTTGTGGTACATTTCGAGATCTCTGGCCGGAGTTTGTTCGGTGAATTCGGACGGAATGTCCAGCATGGTTGTCCATGTGTAGAGGCGGCCGAATGTTTTAACGTTTGATTCTTCGTTGTTGGGCGCGTAGCTGCCTTCGCCTGCTGGCTTGAAGCGCAGGTTGTCAACCATCCATTCTTGGTCGCCGATTTTGACGGTGCGGTATGTCTCGCCGTCGCGTGCATCAGTGAAAGACCCGTACTTGAAGGCTTCGGTATTCTTGGCGACGCAGTCGCTATACGGAATGGTGTTCTTTGCTTCGGGTGATTCGTGCTGGGCTGCCTTGCTGACTCTTTTGCCCAGGAAATAGGACGAAATGGCAACGACCGCGATGGCGATGATTATGAATACAATAAAAGAAATATGCATATAGACCTCCGTTCTAAAATGACCTGTATGAAAATTCTGATTTGGATACAATCAGAAAAATCGGTTTCCCGAATGTTTTTTTCTAATGTATAATAAAATTGCCGAGAAAAATAAATTTTTTTTAGGATTTTGTCATAAAGAACAGGCTATTCTTTTGATGATGCGTACGACGGTTTCCATGCCTTCGACGGTCACATGTTCAAAGGGGCCGTGGTAGCCGTAGCCGCCGGTGCCGAGATTTGGGCAGGGGAGGCCCATAAAGCTGAGCTTTGCGCCGTCTGTGCCGCCGCGGACGGGGTCGCTTGTGGCGGGGATTCCGACGGATTCGATGGCGGCGCGGGCGCGTTCGAGGACTTCGGGCGTCTTTTCGATGACTTGCAGCATGTTGCTGTAGGAATGCTTGAGTTCGAGCTCGACAACGGAGCCGCCGGCGCGGTTCTTTTCATTTTTTGTAAAAGGTGTGCCGCCGAATTTCTTGTTGAAATCTTCTGCTATTTCCTTGAGGTAATTTTGGCGGTCCTCGAATCGAATCTGGTCGTGGTCGCGGACGATGTAGCAGAGCGTTGCTTCTGTGACGTCGCCTTGCATGTCTGTCAGGTGGTAGAATCCTTCGTGGCCCTCGGTGGTGGCGGGGGTTTCGTTTGCGGGGAGCGCCATCGCGATTTCGGCGGCTATGAGGCTTGCGTTTTTCATGATGCCTTTCGCTTCGCCGGGATGCACGCCTTTGCCGTGGATTTTGAACGTGGCGCTTGCGGCGTTGAAGTTTTCGTAGGCGATGTCGCCTTCGTAGCTGCCATCGACGGTGTAGGCGTATTTTGCCTTGAAATAGCCGAGGTCCAGGCGGTCTGCACCGCGTCCGATTTCTTCGTCTGGCGTGAAGCATATCCAGATGTCGCCGTGGCCGGCGAGGTTTTCGTAGCCGCGGCTTTCGGCGTGGCGGTCGGCTTCGATGAGTTCTTCCATGGCGGTCACGATTTCTGCAATGCCGGCTTTGTCGTCGGCGCCGAGGAGCGTCGTTCCGTCGGTGGTGATGAGCGTGCGGCCCTTGAGCCACTTGAGCGTGGGAAAGTCCTCGACTTTCAGCGTGGCGCCGGAGCCGTTGAGCGGGACGTCTTCGCCATCGTAGTCCTCGATGATTTGCGGCTTGGGATTTACGCCCGAAAAGTCAGGCGATGTGTCCATGTGGCTGATAAATCCGATGGGCGTATCTTTTTTGCGGCCCTCAGTTGCGGGCAAAAGTCCATAGACGTAGCCGTTTTCGTCCAGCTTTACTTGTGAAAGTCCGATGTCTTCGAGTTCATTGGCCAAATACTTGGCAAGTTCGAGCTGCTGGGATGTACTTGGACAGCTTTCGCTGGATTCGTCCGAGGTTGTGGTGAAACTGACGTACTTCAAAAAACGATCTAGGATATTCATAATCTGCTAACTCCCCCAAAAAATTCATAAAATAACGGATTTTCCTAACACATATATAATTTATCTTTTTTTATGGTAAATGAGAACTTTCAGACGACATTTTGCCGCGAATTTGTGCGGACATTGCGAAATTCAGATGATGTTTGAACTGTGCTATGCATTTTTGTTGTGGTACCTATTTTTGTTGTGGTACCTATAAAACAGGAAGTTAATGAAGTTTTATAGGTACCCCAAAAAAACATTTTTTATTCCGTACCTATAAAAGCCGAAAAATCAGCTTTTTATAGGTACGCTTTCCTGTTTTTATGTATAAATTAAGCATGGAATTACCTATAATAACTAAATTTTCCATTTTTTATAGGTATAATCTCTATAGAATTTGCCTGATTTGAATAGAAACAACCTGTTTCGTACCTATAAAAGCGTATGAAACGATAAATTTATAGGTACAAACCTCAGAAATTTCTTAAAAAATGATGCCATTAGCCTCAAAATGAAAGAATTTAAGTTTGTGTTTGACCGATAACTATCTACCAATAGCCGGTAACGAACAACCGCAGACCAATAACTGTTGACTAACTGCCAATAATTATAATTTTTAAATTTTATGGTAACACTTTTTATTCTCTCAGGTGTTACATAAGCGTGAAAAGCCCAGAAACCCTAAAAAAAGCAGGATTTGCGAAGATTTACGAGACGTATGCGCCGATGGTCTATAGGCGTTGCTTGCAGCTGCTTCGTGACGATGCGGAAGCAAGCGACCTTATGCAGGACGTTTTCGTGCGGATTTATTCTGCGTCGGAACGCCTGGATATGCAATCGCCGAGCAGCCTTTTGTGGAATACGACGACGAGGCTGTGCCTGAACCGTATCCGTGACAAGCGCCGCCGCGGTCTGGACGTAGATTCTTCGAACTTGCTTTTGACTATCGCTTGTGCCGAAGACGAGCATGATGATTACGAAACGAAGAATGTGCTTGCCCGTCTTTTTTCGAAGGAACCGGAATCAAGCCGTACGATGGCGGTACTGCATTATGTTGACGGTATGACTCTCGAAGAGACTGCCCGTGAAGTCGGGCTTTCGGTGAGCGGTGTGCGCAAGCGTTTGCGTGGGTTACAGGCCAAAGTTAAAACTCTGGAGGTAAAGTGATGATTCCCGATTGGAAATTGGAAAGATTCCTGACGGGCGATTTGCCCGAAAGTGAAATGCGCGAGATTCGCGAACTCGAAGCGACTGATGCGATGCTTGCCCAGCGCATAAAATTGCTTCGCGAGGACAACAAGGCGATTTTGAACAAGTTGCCGTTCGAGGCTGTTGCCGACCGCATCGCCGAAGTGAAGGATATTGCGGACGCCGCCGAAGCAAAAAAAGTCGCATCGAACTTCAGGTTCTTGAAGTTTGCATCGGCGGCGGTGCTTGTGTTGGCCGTTGCCTTGGTCGCTCTCATGACGCAGCGCGAAACCGTCGTTGCAGGCGGGAACGTGGCGGGTGGCGATGTGGCGCAGGCTCGCAATGCTCAAAATACGCAGGTTGCACTTGCCGAAACGCCGTCGGACACGCGAATCAAGGGACTCGATGCCCGCATGGAAGTCTGGAAAAAGACGGAGGCGGGAATCGTGCAGTTACAGGACTTGGATGAAGCCCGCGAAGGCGATGAAATTCAATTGCGCTATGCCGTCCCGGAAAAATGCTATGGTCTCCTTTTTAGCATGGACGGCAATGGCGCTTTGACGCTTCACATGGGCGATGGCGAAAAGGCGGTCGAACTTGCTCCGGGCAAGATGAATTCGCTCCCGTTTGCATACAAGTTGGATGATGCTCCTTATTTCGAAAAGTTCTTCTTCGTGACTTCTCCGAAGGAATTTACGGTTGAAGAAAAAAATGTCGATCAGTTGCTTAAGAGAAGTGACGTTAAGGTAATCGGTTTTACTCTCAAGAAGGCGGGTAAGTAATGTTTATGATTTCGAATAAAACATTTGGTGTATTGTCTGGCTTGTCTTTTGCGCTGCTTTTTGCTTTGCTCTTTTTTGCGGCTAATGCGAATGCGGCAACAGAATCGGGGCGCATCAACCGTTACGTGGTTGCCGTGAGCGCAAACAACGGCGGTTCTGGCCGTCCGATGTTGCGCTATGCCGAAAGCGACGCCCGTTCTTTTGCCAAAGTGCTCAAGGAAATGGGGGGCGTGTTGCCGCAGAATGTAATTCTTGTGCGTGAACCTTCCGTGGAAGCGTTGCAGAAGGAATTCTCGAATCTCGACGCCAAAATTTTGCAGGACAAGAGCTCTAACGGTCGTGACGAAGTGCTTGTTTACTATAGCGGGCATGCCGATGAAAAGGGACTCCGCTTGGGCGAAGAAACTTATACGTGGAAGGACTTGCGCAATCGCATTGATGCGCTCAGTGCCGACGTGAAAATTGCCATAATCGACGCCTGCGGTTCTGGCGCCATTACCCGCGTGAAGGGCGGTAAGGCAGTGCCCGCGTTCATGGTCGATCAGAGCAGCGACATGAAGGGGTACGCTTTTATCACGAGCAGCACGCAAGATGAATCGAGCCAGGAAAGCGACAAACTCAAGGGTTCTTTCTTTACGCATTCGCTAGTGAGCGGGTTGCGTGGCGCAGGCGACTTGAGCAGTGACGGTAAAGTGACTTTGTCCGAAGCGTACCAGTTTGCGTTCAACGAAACTTTGCAGAAAACGGAAACGACGCTGGGCGGCGCACAGCATCCGAGCCGCGATATGAATCTTGCCGGAACGGGTGACGTTGTGATGACGGACTTGCGTGCGACTAGCGCTGGCCTTGATTTGGATGAAAGTGTATATGGACGCTTGTATATCCGCGACGAGAATGGCGAACTTGTGGCGGAACTCAACAAAAAGCGCGGACATGCGATGAGCCTTGGACTCCCGGCGGGGCGTTATGCGGTGAATCTCCAGCAAGATTTGGATTATATGGGCGCAAGTGTCGTACTTTCGAATGGCAAACGCGAGAAGGTTACGCTTGGCAGTTTCAAGAGCGTCGTTGCGGAACAGACGGTGCTTCGTGGAGAAATAGGTGGCAATAGGAACTGCACAAACGGCGACCATGTTGCTTGTTCGTTGGATTCTTTGGACCATAACGGAAAGTTCCGTACAACATTCAATATTATTGATAAGGATTCTTCGCCGCGTAAGGGCTTGCAGTTGGGATTGCTTGTGACACAAACAAATGATTACATGTTGGGTTCGCAGGTTAGCTTGATTGCGAATATTGCAAAAAAAGAAATGCACGGTTTGCAGGCGGCGACTGTCGTGAATGTGGCTAAAGATCATTTTGAAGGGGCTCAATTATCCTCTGTGGTGAACTATGCGGGCTCTTTAGATGGTGCTCAGGTCAGTTCTGCTTTAAACTTGACAAAAGACAAGTCTTCGGGAGCGCAAATCGGTATCGTTAACATCGCGGTCGATACGCTTGAGGGTGTGCAGGTCTCTGCGGGCGTCAATTATGCCAAGGCGACTGATTTGCAGGTGACTGCTGGTGTGAATGCGGCTCTTGCTGCAAAAACGCAGGTTGTTGCGGGTGTCAACTATGCCACAAATTCTAAAATTCAAGTGGCGGCAGGTGTGAATGCGACCCACGTCAATGAGAAAGTCCAGGTGGGCATTGTCAACTACGCGACGAAAGAAAAAGGCCGCCAGTGGGGTATTGTCAACGTTTGCGCTCACTGCGAAAAGTCTCCGGTCGGTATCGTCAACATCGTCGGAAATGGCGTGTGGAGCGTGACGCCCTACATCAATGAAATGGGTGCGCTCGGAGGATCGATTCATCTGGGAACGGCCTATTTCTACACCAACTTGGAATGGGCCGCATTCTTCAAGAAAGGGCATGTCTTTAAGGAATTTGAAAAGTTCTATGAACATGGTGTCGGTATTGGAACCCAGTTCGGAAAGTACGGAAGCCATTGGGAATTGGAATACACGTTCTTCAATGTCTATGATAAATTTGGAGTAGATGAAGGCGATTGGAAGTCTGGATACCATCATCGCGGTCGCGTAGGCTATGTCTATCAGGTGCTCCCAGGTTTTGGTCTCTCTGTTGGCGGAACGCTGAACGTGACGAGCGAGGGGTATTTGAATAAGTTATTGCTCAAGCCGCTCGGCGATTACCACGATGATCTCCATATCAAAAAACACAATGCTCGCTGGTGGCCAGGATTTTATGCGGGCTTGACTTTTGGACGGTTCTAGTTCTTAGACAAGAGACTATAAAAGTTTTGGGTCATCTTAAGATTAAGTTGTCATCCCCGACTTGTTCGGGGATCTTCTTTTTTTTAAACAAAAAAAATTAAATTTTCAATTAATGTGGTAACACTTTTTGTACCTTGAAGTGTTCCATTGGGGTAAGGAATTGAATCTGTAATGAATTTTATGTTGAGAATAGTGGTTCTTGTTTCTTTTGTGGTTGCGTTTGCCGCAGCTCGCGAAAGTATTATCTTCAATGGAATTGTTCAAGATGACTCGTTTGAGGCTGGCGAAAAGCTGAATGTCGAGATTCTCGAAACGGGGGAGGCGTTGCAGACAACTGTGGGTACGCCTTTTAGTGTGGTGCTCCCGGAAGATACGCTTTGGAATGTTTGCGTGACAAATTCGGATACGGCTGGCGCGGAAAAGGAAAAATGTTATGAACTGGTTTATTTAGGGAGCGATAGCACGTTCAGCATGACGCTGGGTGAAAAGTTCGCTGAGCCTGCTGAAGCGATTGCATCTGACAGTGCCTCCCAAAGTGAAAGGGGCAAAAGTGGTGAAAAAGCCTTTCAAGGTAATCCGGAAGATTCCGTCAATTCTTCGTCATTGCGGGCTGAAGGCGCGGCAATCTCCGATAGCTCTTCTGATGTCGATGTCGAAAAACTTCTCGCTGCGAGTGGCCCGAACTCGAAGGTGACTGAACTGAAGAAAGTCGTGGTGCAGTTGCGTCGCCGTCCCAAGCGCAAACCGGGTGAATCTGTTGTCTCTGCGAAGTCCATCAAGCGCATGCCGGGTCTTGCCGAAGCGGATGTCATCAAGAGCATCCAGGCGCTTCCGGGTGTTGTCGCCAGTTCTGATTTCAGTTCCAAGATTTACGTGCGCGGTGGAGCCTCTGACCAGAACTTGTTTCTGTTCGATAACGCGGTCGTCTATTCGCCGGTGCATTTCTTTGGCTTGTTCAGCACGTTCCTCGTCGAAGGCATTGACGATGTGCAGTTCTACAAGAGTGGATTCCCGGCGCAGTACGGCAACCGCTTGAGTTCCGTGCTCAAGATGGATGGACGCGCGGGCGGTCAGGATTCTGTGGAAGAATGGTTCAGCAAGTCGAGCGTAAAAATTAGCACGTTTGCCGCTCAACTCCATACGGAAGGCCATAAGGGACCGGCCCGCTGGGTGCTTGCTGGCCGTACAACTTACATCGGCTACGTTCTCGACTTGTGCAATGCTATTGGACTTTTGGATTTGGATCTGGATTACGAGTTTACGGATTTGCAGGGAACGTTTATGTACGATTTCTCGAAAGATACTCGTCTCAAGTTCAGTTATTACATTGGTAAGGATAAACTAGAATTTGACCCGCTTTACATGGATTGGGGAAATATCGCAATTCCGCTCGGAATTTACCATCGCATCAATAACGGTTGGGATTACAATGCGACATTTGCTTATAGCAAGTTTTATCAGACCATGAAAATCAGTGACCTCATGTCGATAGAAATGCTCCTTCATTCGTTTGCAGGTAAACAGTGGCTGAATTATCGCGGTATCGACAATCACACGGTGACGTTGGGCTATGAACTGGAATACGTTTACGAACATTATGAGGAAAAAATGGCGTCAATCAGTGTGGCGGATATCGAAAAAACATTTCACCATGTGGCTTACGTGCAAGACGCATGGAAGGTTTCGCCGGATTTCTTGCTGCAATGTGGCTTGCGTTTCAATTACCAAACAGCATCGCAACATTTTGGTGTAGAGCCGCGAGCCTCGGTGACGATGAATCTCGACGATTTGAAAACGCTGGAACTTTATGGTGGTTACTATTTGCAGTACATGAATTCGATTGTCTATACAGACCAGGAAACGTTGAATGAATTTTATTATCCGGCTACGACAACGACGGATGGTAGGCATGTCAAGCCGGCGTCTTCGTGGCTGTTTGCGGCGGAGTACAGCCAGCGCGATTTCTTTGAAGGCTATGATTTTACTGCCGGCGTTTATTATAAGACGCAGAGCAATTTGAATACATTCGCGATGAAAACGGATAGTAGCGATGAATCGTCTTCGAAGGAACTTGTGCTTGCAGATAATTTCGGAACGGCCGATGGATATTCCTTTGGTTATGAACTTTCATTGCGAAAAGATAAAGGCTGGTGGTTCGGTGGAATCAATTGGAGCCAAAGTATAAGCGTGGCCCGCTCCAATGACGGTAGCAAGCCGTATTTCCCGAGTTGGCATCAGCCGTACGCATTAAAACTGGATTTAGGTATCAACTGGAAAGGCGACGAAGACGCTCTTTGGAAGCATAAGAAAAAAGGCCGTTATTTCCGCTCGTCCTTGGCGCTCAAGTATTCGTCGGGCATGCCGATCAGTGAATACAAAGGATATTATTTGCAACAAGAGATTGGAACGCAGAAGTATTCAGATGATATCGTTGTGCTTCCGGGAAGCCGCAATGCCGGTCGCCAAACGGACTACTTTAGAATTGACTTGAAAGCCATTGACATTGGCCGCGAAGGTAAGTGGAATTTCAGCTGGACGATTATCAACTTGACGAATCACGACAATATGTTCTTTACTTTCTACGATACGCGCAAGAATCCTCCGAAGAAAACAGAAATTTCTCAGTTCCCCTTTTTACCGATTATGTTGAATTATGAATACTATTTTTAGACGAAAGACGAGAGACGACAAATGCAAATATCGAGAGTCGCGCCCATGCTTGCATGGGCATGACCGAGGTTGGCATTTGGCATTCATGCAAAGACGAGAGAGTGTCATCCTGAGCGAAGTCCGCAAGGACGTAGTCGAAGGATCCAGTGCATTTTTATTGTGCATCCTGGCGATGCTTTTGGTCGCGTGCGATTTTCATGGGCCGTGGGAATACTATCCCGAAGAGCGCGATGTCTATGCGGGCATTTATACGTACGGCTATATTCTTGCTGGAGGCGAAACGAACATCTGTTTTTCGAAAGTTTATGAACTGGATGAAGCTTCGTCTCAAAACTTTGCGTTTTACGACAGCGCCTATGTGACAGTAAGTGGGGTATTTTATTATAGAATGCGCAGTGAAAAAAAAGATACCACGATTAAACTTTATAATAATCAAACGAATTGTTTTAATGAAAGTTACTATGAAGGAATTGTCGGTGAAACCTATGCGTTGAACGCTTATTTTGAATGGGATAGTGCAGGACACAAGGCCAAGTCTAGATTCAAGGCGGTGGCGACAATTCCGAGTGCCGTAAAAGCCAAGGGGTTGAATGTTCCCCAGCAAGACGGTAGCTACAAGTGGATTGAAAATCCGCGGTACGATACTACAAAAAGAATGTACCCTATTCCAGATTTTAGGATAAACTTCTTGGAATATCCGATGGATATGGAGTTTGTCAAGGTTGCTATGGATTATGACAAGACTGTGCGGGGAGTTCTTTCGATTATGAATTATGATATAAGTGGTGGGGAATCGCAAAATACGACGATGAACCAGATGTTCAAGGGTGTGACTGATGCCGATGAAACTGGTTATCGCGGAATTGCTATGCATGATCCGTTGGAAAAACAGCAAAATCTAGGCTTTTCATCAAATCGCACAGTCGCTGGAAACAAGATTCTTGACACACTTTACCTGATGAATATGATGCTTCCGGTAGGAAGTATTTCGGTAGATTTTTATTCGACCGACGATGCGTACGTTGACTATATAGAGACTGTTAAACGGTCTGTCTCAGATTCTCGTTTTATCCCGGAATCGAACATCGAAAACGGGATGGGCGTGTTTAGCGGTATGGCGAAGACGACGATTACGATTGATGTCGGTGGTGATGGTGTTAACTTTTCTCATATAGCTTGGAGTAATTGTGAGGATACGGAGGGAGATCTTTCTGATAGCTGGGATTCACGGGGATGCCGACTTTATCAGGATATTGCGTGTTCTGGAGCAATTAGTGAATTGATTGATGAAGATGCGCATTGGTGGAGTCCGAGTGACAAGAGTATGATTGAAGCAAATGAACGTTCTACAGAAATTTATAGAGATTCCGTTTATAATAGACATGTAAAGGCTTGCTATGCATCCAACGTAAAAGCGGCGATGAAACTTGATACGACGAAGTGGTCGCTGTTCTTGCCAGATACGATAAATGCGGAAGACAAGGCGAATGCCTATGCAGATGGTTTAAAACGCTATTGCGTGGCGAGTAATTTTGAAAGTAACCATATTGCAGATTGTTCTGCGCTGGAAAAAGAATGTCTGGAAAGTGCTGAAAAGACCAATTGTAAGGTGTATCTGTGGACTTGGTGCGCCGACCGTGATTGGGATTTGCGGAATTATCCGCAGTGTAAAAGTGCACTTGTAAGCAGGTATTACATTGAAGGCTTGAAATCGGCAATCCTGAAGCGTGAAGTCGAGAATGTTTGTCGTGAAAGTCAACGTTTGGTTGGCGTGGAACGCGAAAAAGGAAAGTTGTCTGTCGCCTTGACTTGGGATTTAAGCATTTGTAAGTACTGGTGCAAGGATGTTGATGAAAAAACGGAGTGTCAATAAATTTTTGAAAAATTCAAAACTTGGTGACATTTTTAAGTGGCTCAGGTGTTTAAATAATGTAATTTAGATATAACCTATTTGGAATAGATATGAAAAGATTGAATATATTGCCTTTGGTGCTTTTGATTTTCTCGCTTTCGGGTCTTGCTTTTGCAGACTACGAGTCCGAAATCCGCGACTTGAAAATGCAAAAGGAAAAGCTGAATTCTGAAATCAAAAATTTGAATATAAGAATTGCTGCGACAGATTCGATGTTGCGGGCCGATGCTTCTCGGCACAAGACGCTCGAACAGCGGTACAAGGCTGACACGGAACGCCGCAATTCGGAAATTGATAGTTTGAACGTAAAGATTCGCAAGGTGGCTTCGAACCTTCAGCAAGAACGCAACAAGCAGGCCCGTGCAAAGAACAAGAGCGAAAATGTGGCGGCAAAACGCAGGGCCTTGCGCCAGGAACTTGCAAAAATCAGCAAGCAGTTGGAAACGCAAATTTCGCAGACGCTCCCGTGGGAACGCGACAAGCGCTTGGATCGTGCAAAGTCCTTGACCCGTGAAATCGAAAGCGGTAACGTGACTGAAGAAGAAGCCTTTTCTCGATTGAAGTCTCTGCTGAACGAAGAAATCAAGTTCGGTGATGAAGTGGCTGTAGTTAATAGCCCGCTCACTCGCAAAAATGGCGAAATCGTAAATGCGTCGGTTCTCCGCATTGGCAACCAGTGGATGGTTTATGTCGATGAAAATGGCGTGTCTTACGGCCGTCTGGAACGTAAGATGGAAAACGATAAAATCGTTTATGAATGGAATGAAGAATTGAATCTTGAGGAACGCGCTGCCGTGAAACTTGCGATTGATGTGAAGCAGGCGAAAAAACCGCCCCAGATTGTGAATTTACCTGTAAGTTTGTCTGTGGTGGGAGGGGATAAGTGATGATTTTAGACGAAAGAACGGGCGTAGCCCTACAGACGAGAGATGAAAGGGAAAACGTCGTTGCGCAAGCGCATGACAACATCGGCTCGGCAATAGAAACCGCAAGCGGTTCTGCTGCACTCGCCTCGTACGTCATTCTGAGTCCCGGAACGGAGTCCGGGATAAACTCCGCGCAAGTGAAGTCGAAGAATCCAGTGCAAGGCGAGCGTCGCGACAGAAAGTTTTTTTTCTGGCATGACCGAGCCGAAGCTGCGAACGCCGTAGGCGTTCATCCAGTGAAGTTTTTTGCAATTGTCATGATGCTCGCCTCTTCTGCATTTGCATGGCCGTGGTCGAGTGACAAGAAAAACGCCGAAGACGAGGCCCGCATCAAGGATTCCTTGTTGCAAGTCGAAGTGCGCAATTTGCAGCGCGAAGTCGAAACGCTCACGCGCATCCGTATGCAAAAAGCGGATTCCCTCGAAAAGCTTGATGCCAAGCACTGGAGCAACCGCTATGCCGAATCGCAATTAACCGAAGAACACCAGAACGTTACACGTGAACTCGATGGCCGCTACTCCAAGCTTTCGACGGATTTGGGCCGCGTCACTGAAGAAGTGATGGCGAGCAAGAACGTCACTGAAGAAGTGGAAGAAAAAGCCAAGGGCGAAGAAATTGCATTCGATGCGCTCAACACGCAGGTGAAGCTTTCGATTGAAAAAACATTAGGCGATGTCGCAGGCGATTACCCGGTCGGTATGAATAAACGCCTGTTGCGCTTGAGGCAGGCCAGTGCCGAAGCCGAAAAGAAAGTTCCGAATACGATTGCTGCGGTGCAGGGCTACATGGCGGATTTGCTTGCTCGCCATGAACTAACTTATACTCAATTTTATGGTGCGGAACTCTCACAGGTGGGTTCTCGCCCGGATGTGAACGTAAACCGCTTGCGCTTGGGAACGGTGTTCCTTGGCGAAGTCGCTGGTGACAATGGCGATGTGCAGGCGCTGCTGCGTTCAGGTGCGCTGCAAGGAAAAGTTTTTGAGTGGAATGCAAATTTACCGACGGAAATCGCGTCGAATATCAAGGCTGCCGTGAATCAAGTGGGGAGTATGCCCGGCGCTGCGGCAAGTGCATCGCAGTCTGCTACGGTCGCAATTCCTCTGGATGTGCTGCAGAACAAGGCGATTAAGAATTCCATTACAGATACTAAAGAACTCACTTGGACCGAAAAATTCAGGGCGTTCTTTAAGAAGGGTGGCATTGTGATGTATCCGCTTATGTTGGTGGCGATTATCGCGCTTCTCCTGTTCCTTGAGCGATTCATTGTGTTGACTTATCGCGGACATCTTGGTCGCCGTTTCACCAAGAAGATGAATGCACTTGTGGCGGAGAAAAAGTATGAAGATGCTGCAAATCTTTGCCTTGATAAAAAGACAAGCCTTGCGATGGTGCTTTTTGCGGTGCTCAATAAGGTAAACGACACTCGCGAAAATGCGGAACGCTCTTTGCAAGAAGCTCTGCTCCGTGAGCAACCGAAATTGGAACGCCGCATGGGCCTCCTCGCTGCAATGGGAACTATCGCTCCACTGCTGGGCCTCTTGGGAACGGTGACGGGTATCATCACACTCTTTACCGTGATTACCGAAGTTGGAACAAACGACGCCCGCGTGCTTGCGGGTGGTATTTCCGAAGCGCTTGTCACGACTGAAACCGGCTTGATCATCGCTATCCCCGTGATGATTTTACATGGTCTGTTGAGTGAAAAAATCGAAAAGATTACGAGTGAACTTTACGTGCAAAGTACTTCGCTTATGAATAAAGTCTTTGGAAAGGAAAAGAAATGACATTTTTATTGTTTGATTGGCTCACCAACCTTGGTGATGAATAAGGTCCCTGAGCTTGTCGAAGGGCCGAAGTGAACAGAAGAAAAAGGAATTTTGAATATGAGTAGTTACATGTATATTTTGAAATGTTCTGATGGCTCTTATTATACAGGAAGTACAAGAGAATTGGAAAAGCGTGTGATGGAACATAATATGGGTATGGGCTCAAATTATACAAGAAAACATCGTCCTGTAGAACTTGTTTATTTTGAGGAATTTCAAAGAGTTGATTATGCTTTTGCTGGAGAAAAACAAGTTCAGGGCTGGTCGCGTGCTAAGAAGGAATGCTTAATACATGGTCAGTTCGGCAAGCTCACTGACCTTGCTAAATCAAGTGGCAAACAATGATTAATACGTACTACATATTCATAGAATCCCTGCGGAATACGTACGAGGCGGGTGGCGTGGTGATGCTCCCCATCCTCTTGGCGGGTGTTGTCGGATTCTATTTCCTTTTTGCAAGCTGGTTCCGTATTGGGGGTGATTTTTTCAGAAAGGATATTCATAAAGTCGTGAAGCGCATGCAACAGGATTTGAATGGTGAAGGTGCTGCTACGAAAATTGGCGAACCCCGCGAGGATGACCGTTGTGAAGTTGTGGCTCTCCAGAGGCTCCGTAAACGCGGTGGATTCCTTTCGAGAGAACTTTCGTATGCGATGGAAATTGCCCAAAAGAATCACAATGAATTTCGCGATTACATGCAAGTGCGCATGATGAAAAGTGTACGTTATATGGAACAAGGAAATCATATCGTCATGGTTATGGCGGCTGCAGCTCCGCTCTTGGGTTTGCTTGGGACCGTGACGGGCATGGTCTCCACATTTGAAGTGATTACGTTATACGGTAATCAGAATCCAGTGCTTATGGCAGACGGCATCTCTGAAGCGTTGATTTCGACGCAGAGCGGACTTTTGATTGCGTTCCCGCTCACGCTTTTGAAACAGCGCCTGGACGAGCGTATTGAAAATTTGAAACAGGAAATGGAACTTGGTGCCACTGTGATAGACAACTATTTTGCAACTCGCGCTAACGATTTTTGCGTTAATGAAACTTATACAGAAGGTTCACGCATTACTCGTCATTGCGAGCCGTAGGCGAAGCAATCTAAGAGGTTTATTATGAATTTTAACTTACCGAGAAGAAAACAGAAAGACGTGGGCATCGAAATGGGCCCGCTGATGGACATCGTGTTCATCCTCCTTATCTTTTTTGTGGTGACTTCGTCGTTTACTCGCGAAACGGGTGTGGATGTGACAAAACCGCAGGCGCAATCGGCAAGCCAGCTAGAAAAGGAAAACTTGCTCATCGCCATCACGCGTGAAGGAACAATCCACATGAATGAACGCCAGGTGGATTTGGCGAGCTTGCAGGACATCTTGAAGCAATCGCTGGCGAAAGCTCCCGACCGCGAAGCTGTCGTGATTGCGGACAAAGAAGCGGAAACGGGTGTTCTCGTTCAAGTGATTGATATGTGCAATTTGGCCGGAGTGAAAAAAGTCTCCATCGCCGCACAGACGGACTGAGTATAGACGAAAGAACGCTCGCAAGCGAGCTACAGACGAGAGACGAAAGAAAATGATGTGTCATCCTGAGGAGCGAAACGACGAAAGAACGGAATACTTTTTTACGTCATTCTGAACGAAGCGTAGCGTAGCGAAGAATCCAGAACAAAGAAAAAGTTGAAAATAAAATGTTGAAGTTTATAAAAAAATTTTTAAAGCGTTTTACAATCCTCCTCGCGGCGATTCTCGTGAGCATGGTGCTTGTGTTTTCCGTGACCATGGCAAACTTGTTTTTGAATGGTAAAATTTTTCACGAACGCAAATTCGTCAAGACCGAAGTCGCGGTAAAGAAAATTGAGGAAGTTGAAAAGAAAATCGAGAAAAAACATACCGCGCGCAAACCCAACCGTCAAAAGTCCAACTCACGTTCGCCCAAAGCTGGGCCGCGCTTCGCGATGAACCTTGGGGCTGTTACCGGCAGCAATGGAGCCGCAATCAGTGATGAACTTGTTTCTGATTTTCGTGGTGGCGCCATGTCTGTAGGCAAAGGCGATGTCGATAAAAAACCAGAAAATCGCTCTATGCCCAATTTTGAAGTGCCGTCGCAAATTCGCGATCGTGAAATCGACGCCTTGCTGCGCCTTAGCTTTTGCGTTGACGTGGGCGGTCGCGCTTACGATATCAAGGTCATCGAAGAATCTCCGGCGGGTTCGGGACTTGCGCAAGCGGGGAAGGATGCTGTCGCCCGCATGACGTTTGCCCCCGCCGAAAAAGACGGCAAGGCAGTCGCCTTCTGCGGCATGGAACAACCCTTCGAAGTGAAATTTAGAGATTGATTTAGACGAAAGAACGCTCGCAAGCGAGCTACAGACGAGAGACGAAAGAATTATAATGGCGCTTCGCGCAAAAGAGAGTATTATGTTAAATAAAATGTTTACAAATGAATATGGAAAGTTACAGAGCGAGTTATATTTTACCTCACTCTCGTCTCTCGTCTCTCGTCTCTCGTCTATACTACTGCTTTCCCTTTTCCTCGCACTTCCTGCGATTGCAGCTCAGTCCTCTTTTGACTTGATGGAACGAGCAAACGCTCTCTACCGCGATGGCAAATTCAAACAGGCTGTTCTTTTGTACCGCAAGGCCGAAGATCGCGGTGCTGATCCTGTTGCCGTGAGCTTCAACATCGCGAATAGCTATTATCAAATGGAAAAGTATCCCGAAGCGGCTGCCGCCTACCGCAAAGCCGTAGATTATTCCAATGGCAGTTTTGCTCCGGCGCTGTTCAACATGGCAAGCGTCTATTTTCGCCTAAAGCAATATCCTGAATGCATCGCTGTTTATCACCGCGCTTTAAAACTTGACCCGAACAACATTTCTGGCTGGCTTTATTTGGGCGAAGCCTACACCAAAACAGGCGACAAAGTTGGCGCTCTCCGCGCTATCGAAAACGCCTACCGCCTTGACAAAAACGATATCAGCATCGTCTATCAGCTTTCCGAAGCGAACATTGCGTTGAATGACTTTGAACGTGCCATTGCAGTAATCCGCGAAGGCTATGCCGCGCACCCCGAAGAAACGGATTTCTTGGTGTATCTCGGAGATGTCCATCGCCTGAACAAAAACTTTGAAGAAAGCGCCAATGCCTACCGCGAAGCCCTCAGCATCAAAACTGATGATGCACAAATCATGTACAAACTTGCTGACGTCCTCGCCGAAGACAAAAAGCCGTATGTCGCAATGGAAATTCTGAACAACATTATGCAAATCAAGCCCGATTTTTCGGATGCCGCGATTTTCATGGGAAACCTCGCTTACGATGCCAAGTTCAATGACCGAGCCGAATACGCCTATGAACTCGCCGCCAAGAACGGCAACGCCGAGGCTATCTTTGGCTTCAAGAATATGGCCTACGATGCCCATGCACAAAAACGCGACGACGAAGCCGTGCGACTCTTGAAGGTGGCGATAAAATATTACCCGAACGATGCGACCTTACAGGCCGATTTGCTAGAAATGGAAGGCGAAAAGTAGAGTTTTATTATCTTTTTTCTATTCAGCAAGGGGATTCCTATGAAAAAACAAATTGTCTTTATTCTTTTGACGACGCTGCTTTGCAGCGCTCTTTCCATGGCGCAGGTCCAGAAACTTCCGGCGCCGACCAAGTCGCTCGGCAAGAACGTGATGGAGGCTCTGTGGAGCCGCAGTTCGGGAACCGAGTTCAGCGACAAGATGCTGAGCGACCAGGACTTGTCGAACTTGCTCTTCGCGGCTATCGGTGTGAACCGCCCCTCCGAAGGGAAAATCACGTCGCCCACAGCGCGCAACTTCCAGGAAATTCGCGTGTTCGTATTTACGGCGAAGGGCGTTTCTGAATATTTGAACAAAGAAAATTCCCTGAAACAGGTGGCAAAGGGCGACCATCGCGGATTAATTGCAGACCGTCAGGATTGGGCAAAAACGGCTCCGGTGAGCCTTTTGATTGTAGCTGACGAAAAGAAGTTCGGGAGCAGTGATACGCATGCGAAACTGGCGATGGCGATTGATGCGGGTATCGTAAGTGAGAATGTTAATTTGTTCTGTTCTGGTGCGGGCTTTGTCACGCGTCCACGCATGACGATGGACATTCCGGCTATAAAGAAGTTGTTGAAACTGTCCGATGCGGAAACCCCGCTGTTGAACAATCCTGTGGGCTACGCGAAATAAAACCGCTACTTCTTTTCAATCGGCTTTCTTTTCACGAGTTGCTCGATGGTGATTCCGGAGAAGTAGTCGTGGATGATTCCTGCGAGAGTTTTCCACATGGGGAGCGTGGGGCAGATATTCGCGCGGTCGCAACCGTTCTTGCTTTCGGTGACGCATTCCACGGGGCCCATCGAGGTTTCGATGACGTTCAGAATTTCCCAGACGGTGAGTTCTGCGGCGGGTTTGGCGAGTTTGTAGCCGCCGCCTTTGCCGCGTGCGCCTTCGAGAATTTTGTGTTTGACGAGAGTTCCGAGAATAGCTTCGAGATACTTTTCAGATAGTTTTTGACGTTCTGCCAAATTGTGCAACGGGTGGAATTCTGTTTCTCCGTTTTCTGCCATATCAATTATAACGCGGACAGCGTATCGACCTTTCGTAGATACTCTCATGGTTTCATGACTCCTTTACGGTTGAAATATACATTATTTATTGATAAAACCTATAACTATAGTTGGCTGTTTCGAAAGAATCCGTCAAGTTGTTTGCCCGAAAAGACGTGTAATAAAGTGCTCTTTACATACTTTTTTACTATGGTTGGCGAGAAAAATTTTCTATATTGCCACGCATTATGGCAAAGATTCTCTTTAAAAAACAGTTATCTCCCGCGGTATTCCAATTCCGCGTCCACGCCCCGCTGATCGCGCAAGAACGTAAGGCAGGACAATTTATCATCCTCCAGACGAACAAGGACAACGGTGAACGCGTTCCGCTCACTATTGCCGATGCCGATACTGAAGAAGGTTCTATCACCCTCATTTTCCAGACGGTTGGCAAGACGACGACCGAACTTTCCAAGTTCGAAGTCGGTGACGATATCCCGGTCTTGGTTGGCCCGCTCGGTTCTCCGACCCATATCGACAACTTCGGCCACGTGGTCTGCGTTTGCGGTGGTGTCGGTATTGCCCCGATGCACCCGATTGTCCAGGCCCTCAAGGCTGCTGGCAACAAGGTGACTATCATCATGGGTGCCCGTAACGAAAGCCTCTTCCTCATGAAGGAAGAAATGACCGCTCTCGCCGACAACATCATTTTCATGACCGACGACGGTTCTTATGGCCGCAAGGGTCTTGTGACTGAACCGCTTAAGGAACTTTGCGAAGACACCAAGGGCAAGCCGGACATGGTCATCGCTATCGGTCCTCCGATCATGATGAAGTTCTGCGCTCTCACCACGAAGCCGTATGGCGTTAAGACTGTCGTAAGCCTCAACAGCATCATGGTTGACGGTACGGGTATGTGCGGTGGTTGCCGCGTCACTATCGGTGGCAAGACGAAGTTCGTCTGCGTCGATGGTCCGGAATTCGACGGCCACGAAGTCGATTGGAACAACATGCTCCAGCGTATGGGCGCTTTCAAGCCCCAGGAACAGGAAGCCATGCACCGCTTCGGTGCCAATGACGGCCACAAGTGCAACATTGATAAGATGGCCGATGCCAAGGCTAAGGAGAGCAAATAATGTCTGAACACATGACTCGCGAACAGTTGGACGCCGCCGCCAAGGTGGAACTTGAAAAGATTAATGCCCTTCCGAAGCCGCTCAAGCCGAAGGACAAGACTGCCATTCCGGCTCAGCCGATGCCGCAGCTCGAACCGAGCTACCGCGCCCGCGTGATGGAAGAAGTGGCTCAGGGTTACACCGAAGCTCAGGCTATCGTGGAAGCTAACCGCTGCCTCGCTTGTAAGAACCAGCCTTGCGTCGAAAGCTGCCCGGTGCACATCGACATTCCGGCCTTCATCGCGAAGATTGCCGAAGGTGACTTCAAGGCCGCTATCGCAAAGATTAAGGAAACCAGCTTGCTCCCGGCAATCTGCGGCCGTGTTTGCCCGCAGGAACGCCAGTGCCAGATGAACTGCACCATGGGCAAGATGCACAAGGACGTGAACCAGGCTGTGGCTATCGGCCGCCTGGAACGCTTTGCTGCTGACTACGAACGCAACAACGGTGGTGCCTCTGTGCCGACCGTGAAGCCCGCTACCGGCAAGAAGGTTGCTGTGATCGGTTCCGGTCCTGCCGGCCTGGTGGTTGCTGCCGACGTGCGCCGCGAAGGCCACGACGTGACCATCTTCGAAGCTTTCCACAAGCTCGGTGGTGTGGTCCGCTACGGCATTCCTGAATTCCGTCTGCCCAAGAAGATTGTTGACAACGAAATCGAATCTCTCGCAGCCATGGGCGTGAAGTTTGAGACAAATTTTGTCATCGGTCGTACCCGCAAGCTCAAGGACCTGATTGAAAAGGATGGCTTCGATGCCGTTTTCGTTGGTACCGGTGCTGGCCTCCCGCTCTTCATGAACATCGAAGGTGAAAACCTCGTCGGTGTGTTCGCCGCTAACGAATACCTGACCCGCGCTAACCTCATGCGCGCCTACGACAAGGAACACGCCGATACCCCGATGTGGCCCGGTAAGAACGTGGTCGTTCTCGGTGGTGGTAACGTCGCTATGGACGCTGCCCGTATGGCTCTCCGCTTGGGTGCTGAAAAGGTCCGCATCGTTTACCGCCGCAGCATGAACGAACTTCCGGCCCGTAAGGAAGAAGTTCTCCATGCCCAGGAAGAGGGTGTCGAATTCTGTGTCTTGCAGAACCCGGCCAAGATCCTTGGCGACGAAGCCGGTCACGTGCGCGGCATGCTCGTCGACAAGTACGAACTCGGCGAACCCGACGAAAAGGGCCGTCCGCGTCCGGTCAAGGTCGAAGGTGCAAGCTTCGAAATCGAATGCGACACCGTGCTCGTTGCTATCGGTAACGGTTCCAACCCGCTTATCAGCAACACCACGCCGGAACTCTCCGTCGACAAGAAGGGTCACATCCTTCTCGAAGATGCAACCGCCAACAAGACCTTCATGGAGAAGGTTTATGCCGGTGGTGACATCGTGCTCGGTGCTGCAACCGTGATCCTCGCCATGGGCGAAGGACGCCGCGCAGCAGCCGGAATTAATGAATTCCTGAAGAAGTAATTGGTGTTATCCTTCGTGAGTCTTGTCATCCTGAGCAAAGCGAAGACAACTCAGAAGGCGAGCGTCGCGACCATGCTTGCATGGGCATGACCGAGCCAAGGAGTTGGGGCTTGCCCCATCCAGTTAAATCTTGAATCACCTTTAAAAAGGAACGGCAATTGAGCCGTTCCTTTTTGTCAATTCTTCCATTTTTCTGACATTGCTTTTTCCCAATTCTTTTGATTATATTCATAATAGGGCTCTTCAAGGAGATGTTATGGTTTGGTCAAAAATTTTCGGAATTACTTGTGGTGTAGCGATGCTTGCAGGCGCAGTTTCCGCAGCCACTCTTCCAACAGCAAAAGAAGTTCAGGCCAAGATGGGCATGGGCTTCAACATCGGCAACTCGATGGAAGTGCCGAACAATCCTACGGCTTGGGGCAATCCATTCCCGACTCAGGCTTTGCTGGATTCCGTCAAGGCGGCTGGCTTTAATACGGTGCGTATCCCTTGCGCTTGGGACAGTCACACCAGCGGTGGCAAGGTCACTGAAACCTGGCTCGATTCCGTGAAGACTGTCGTCGATTACGCCATGCGCGCGGGCCTCTACACGATTTTGAACATCCACCACGAAGGTGAAGGCGGTTGGTTCCAGAGCAATATCGGCACGAGCGTCAATAGCAACATCGACAACAAGATGAAGACCTACTGGACGCAGATTGCGAATAAGTTTAAGGATTACAACGAACGATTGCTCTTTGCGGGCGCAAACGAACCTGGCCCGAATGTGAACACTTGGACTGCGCAGCACGTCAGCACGTTGATGCATTACTACCAGACGTTCATTGATGCTGTCCGCGCTACGGGTGGTAACAACGCCACGCGAACCTTGATTATCCAGGGTCTAAACACCGACATCGACAAGTCTGTCGCAAACGCTCCGGTAAGCACCTTCCCGAAAGACAAGGTCGAAGGTCGCCTGATGTTCGAAGTGCATTACTACGACCCGTACCAATATACACTCATGACGAGCCAGCAGGACTGGGGCGCAAGCGAACCGATTCAACCGCAGTACTACTATGGCGACTACACCAAAGCTGGCGAACCCAAGCGCAATGCGGGTTACAACGCTTGGGCGGGCTCTGTAGATTCCAAGCTCGGGAGCATCGTGCATCCGCAGGAACAGTTTGCCAAGATGAAGACAAATTACGTCGATAAGGGCTATCCGGTGATTGTTGGCGAATTTGGTGCGAACGTTCGCTCTCCGGAATTGAACGGCTCCGACCTGAACCTCCACAAGCAAGGCCGCGTGCAATGGCACAAGGATGTTGTTTCTGCCGCAAAGCAGTACGGGCTCACTCCGATTCTTTGGGATATGGGCAACGAAAGCAATACGAATTATGACAACATGGCTTACATCCGCCGTCAAAATGCGCCAGTGGGCAAGGTTCTCGAAACGGACGTTATCAACGCCATGCGCGGAGTGTATGGCCTCGGCAATTACGTGAACAACGGCGTCACCCACGTGGAAGACTTTATCACGGGCGGTGGAACGGAAACGCAGTCAAGCTCCAGCAACGGCGCTGAATCTAAATCGAGCAGTTCCGGCACAACCCCTCAATCAAGTAGCTCTGTAGAGAAAAATTGCGATGCTTTGATGCCGGAATGCGGCTGGTCCCCAGAAGAACTTTGTAAGGCTGGCTTTGCGGAATATTCGGAATATTGCGATGGCACGGCTTTGCCGACCGTCCTTGCTAGGGGACCGGTAAATCTCCATCGCGATGGTAACACGCTTTACGGCTCCGGCAGTATTATGCTGTTCGATATGAACGGAAACCTCGTGCGTAGCGTCGGAATGGCCACTTCGTCCAAGACTGAAATGCAGTTGCATGGCCTCCGCCAAGGCAATTACGTTGCCAAATGCCAGGGCAAGGTGCTGCAAGTGCAAATTCGATAGCTATTTGCGGCTGTTTCACCTTAAGTGTTGCAGAATCGTTGAATAACAGTCTCCGCTTTTGCGTAGATTTGTTTATATTATCTTGTAGGACATACAAATTTAAAGAGGGATTCCCTATGAAAAAACTTTTTCCCGTTTTTGCGGTCGTGTTTACTCTCATCGTCGGGTGTGCCAAGACCATGCAACTGGACGATCCTAATCTCTATGACCAGTATCTCACCAAGAGCTACAACCAGCCCGTTGGAACATGCTTCAATGCGGTAAAAAGCGCATTTGCCGAGAAAAAGGTTGCGCTGACTAAGGAAGATGCCGAAAACGGGCGAATTGTGACAGAACGCCATGATGCCTTAGTTTATGCCACATATACAGGATATACTGCAGGGGCTGTGACCAACTATAGTGGCGGCATGGGTAAAATTACGCACCGCTATTACATTGATGTGAAGGGCGATGAAAAAACATGTACCATAAAAGTGACCAAGTACAAGGCATGGAATAATGAAAATGAAGCAACTAATGTGAAGGTTGATGATATTTACAATTACTATTGGGGCCCGTTGTTCAAGAGCTTCGAAAACCATTTCAATCCTGACGAAGAATAGTTGTTTAAATTTTATTTCGGTATAATTAAGGGACTGCTTGGCAGTCCTTTTTTGTTTTTCCGCCGACAGACGCACCCCTTTACCGTGCATTTCGAATAGTGTATATTAATTGCGGACCAGATTATCCCGCTGACTGAGGCGTACGCATCCACGGGCGGGTTCATCCACTCTCACAGTCGCAGGTCCGGTTTTGACGGAAGCGATGGCTTGATCATCCCTGCCTTGGAATACCCATGCGGAATGCGCTGCGATACATATCCCGTCTGCGGCAGCGGATGGCTTTAAACAAATCTCTCAAATTTTAACCGCTGTATGGCGGGGTTTAGGGTTGTTGCCTTTTGCACGGTTGCATCCCCCTCATACGCATTTTTGGCCGTATTTTAGCGGCAAAGGACCTTTTATGAATAAAAAGCAATATGCTGAAATGCTTAAAGATATCAGCGAAACGCACAAGAATGGAGGTGATGTATCCGCGTGCATTGCAAAGTACAGAAAAATTTACAACTATGTCTATATCTATAACGACAATATCTTCAAACTGCTTTTCGGAAATCCTGAAAACGAGTCGATTACCGTTGATTTTCTCAATGCTGTGCTTAAACTCGATGGAGGGGATTGCATCGAAAAAGTCACATTTGTGAATCCCGCTCTCCCGGAAGCTTTTGGCAAGAGCATTACCTCGGATGTCGTAGCTCTTGATCAGCGTCAGGATCGTATCGTGCTTGAAGTTCAGCATGTCGAGCATGATTCCTTCAATAGTCGTTTGGTTCTTTATGCTGCAAAGCATACAATTGCAAGTCGTATTAAAGGCGATGACTACAAGCTTCGCAACTTGAATGTCATCAGCCTTCAGATGTTTGACGGATTCCCCGAATCGCGCAATTACAGACACTGCATTCAGCTTAAGAATCAGGATAATGAGTTGTTCTACGACAAGGAAACGATAACGCTTGTTGAAATACCCAAATTTCTCAAACGTAAATACGAAATGGATTCTAGCAGGCTTGCGTTGTGGCTCCGCATGTTCGATGGGCTGAACAATGAATGCCCTGTTAGTGTTCCAAAGGGCTCACAATACGCCCTATTGCAAGAGAAAGCCAAATTGAGTATCTTTACAGAGGACTTCCTTGTAAGTGAGGCTATGAAAATGAGCGACCACAATTATGAACTTTATGTCGAAAAGAAAAACGCCCGAGCCGAGGGCCTTGCTGAAGGTCGCGCGGAAGGCCGCGTTGAGGGTCGCGTTGAAGGCCGCGTTGAAGGCCGCAACGATGAACGTACTGCAGTGGCACTTGACATGCTTGCCGACAACGAACCGATTGAAAAAATTGTCAAGTACTCGCACCTTCCCGAAAGCAAAGTCCTTGAACTTCGGGACTCTCGGGCGACCTACAACAGTAAGTAGCTTGCAATTCGCTTTTTGTGTGGCTACACTATTTAAAAAGGGACTGCTTTAGCGGCCCCTTTTGTCGTATTCTATTCACTTTTGGAAAAAAGCGAATGGAATTGACGCAAAAATTGAAAAAAAGTGGAAAAATACAGGCCTTTGGCTCTTTGCAATAGAATTCCTTTCAATTAGTTTTATTTCTAGAAACAATAAGGAGGTCTGTTATGATGAAAAAAGTGATTGTTCCGTTTGTGGCTATTGTGGTGGGCTTTGGCCTTTTTGCCGCTTGTTCCAATGACTCTGATTCCGCTAACTCACTCGTAAGTGGCACTGATAATTCAACTGTGGCGAAAATTGAATCTATCTCCTATGTTGCAAGTGAGGGCTCGTGCAACAGTGAAGGCGCGTTAATGAAAACTGTACCGAAGGATGATTCTATTCATCTATATATGAATAAAGATGGTTCTGCGGTATTGAAAGAAAAAATGGGGACAATTTGCCCTGAGCGAGGTGAAATAACAAAAATATCGATTGAAAAACAAGAAGATACTTTACTGGTTTTCATTAAATATTACGAATATCCCCCAGACACTGTTATTGTTTATAACGATTCACTTGGGAAAAATGATACATTGCTTGTCGGTCGCCCTGTTCATCACTGTATGTGCTATTCCGATTATGAAATAGAAGTGCCTGCGGAATTTTCTGGTGCAAAATTTGTCGGTCTGAAATACACTTTAGATAATACAGATGTCAATGTAAATACTTTTCTTTATCCCGTAGCTTATGTAAAAGAGTAAATGATGTTGTAAAAAATTATTAAAGAAGGAGAGTCTTATGAACTTCAAAATATTTTTGGTTGCTTTTGGTTTCTTTGTAGCTTGTTCGTTTGCTACAAATCCAACATGGTTGTTCGCTATTTAGCTCTTTTTATTGTATAATTCTCGAATTTCCTTCAAGGATTTTACTCTATTTTAAGGGTACGGAGTATGAAATCGATTTTTGAATACAAAGATTATCGCCTCTATTTGCAGGACTACCTGGATGAACGGAATCGGTACGAAAAGTTTTCGTGGCGTATGTTTTGCCGTGAAGCGGGCTTTTCATCCCCTAATTTTTTGAAACAGGTTCGTGATGGTGCTTGGAACCTTAGCAAAGTAAAATCGGGACAAGTCGCAAAGGCGATGGGACTTGTCGAATACGAAGAAGAATATTTCAAACAACTGGTTGTCTTTGGAAATGCCTGCGATGACGATGTGAAAAAAGCTGCCCTTGCTGAAATGCAACGAATTGCTTTGGCTCACAAGGAACGTGTGAT
Organism: uncultured Fibrobacter sp.; assembly: GCA_946415675.1. Taxonomy (GTDB): domain Bacteria; phylum Fibrobacterota; class Fibrobacteria; order Fibrobacterales; family Fibrobacteraceae; genus Fibrobacter. The sequence goes on along the minus strand of CAMKTL010000005.1, from coordinate 86,649 downwards.
TGGCAGGGATGCGCTTCAGTATTATGAATCGTGGAAATATCCTGTCATCAGGGAACTGGCTCCGCTAATGCGTGGCGCCGAGCCTCGTGACATTGCCGAAGAATGCAAGGAATATGTGTCTGCCGACGAAGTTCGCGATATTTTGGGTTTTCTTGTCGATACAGGTTTCTTGAAAAAAGATGGAAATAACGCATATTCACAGACCGATCAGACGGTCATTGGCTCCAAGGAGGCTCTTTCGACTGCAATTCGTGCCATGCATAAAGAAATGGCGGGTATGGCTTTGCGAGCTGTGGATAGGTATTCGGCGGATGAACGCTTTTTTACCGGTATAACCGTTGGCGTTGACGAAGTCGCCTACGACAAGATTGTCGATATCATTAAGGATAGCTGCAAAAGGATTGTTGCTGTTGTGAGCGCCAATAAAAAGACGAACCAAGTTTGCCGAGTTAATTTCCAGTTTTTCCCGGTAACAAATAGAATAGAGGAGAAAAGGCATGCGTAATAAAATCCTTTTTTCAATTGCATTTTCTTTAATCTTGTTTACGTTGGCGTGCACCGATGATTCTTTAGGTGGAGGGTCTTCGATTGACCCGAATGCAGCCCCTGCTGTGGCGAAAATTGATTCAATTTCTTTTACTGCAAGTGAAGGCTCGTGCAACATTGAAGGTGCGTTAATGAAAACAGTGCCGAAGGATGATTCTATTCATCTATATATGAATAAAGATGGTTCTGCGGTATTGAAAGAAAAAATGGGGACAATTTGCCCTGAACAAGGTGAAGTGTCAAAAGTATCTCTTGAAAAACTGGATGACACCTTGTTGGTCCTCATAAATTATTATGAATATCCACCAGACACTGTTATTGTTTATAATGATTCACTTGGGAAAAATGATACATTGTTTGTTGGTCGCCCTCGTCGCAAATGTATGTGCTTTTCCGATTATGAAATAGATGTTCCTGCAGAATTTACAAGCGCAAAATTCATCGGTCTGAAATCTTCATTTAATAATAATACTTTTCTTTACCCTATTGCTTATAGAAATGATTAAGTAGTAATATGGCGAGTAGCCCCCCCCTTTGTCAATTTAACAATACTAATTGATTTACAACCCCTCCTAATGTCTGTTTTCCAATCTATTTTCTAGAGTGGGGTTGAATACACTCTAGAAAAAGGTGGAAACAATGAAGTTAGGATGGTTTGGTAAGCATGTTCGCTCGGCGATTGCTTTGACGGGACTTGCGTGCAGTCTCGGATTTTCTCAGGATTTGCTTTACCCCGACATGTTCGCGTTGTCGGATGTTCAGCTTTTGGATGGCGTCTTGAAGGATCGGCAGGATTTGAACATTGAGACGCTTATGTCGTACGATGTCGATCGCTTGCTTGCGCCGTTTTACGAAGAAGCGGGGATGAGGCCGAAGGCTTCTAAGTTCCCGAACTGGGCGGGGCTTGACGGCCACGTTTTGGGGCATTACTTGAGTGCCTTGGCGATGCATTACGCTGATAACGACGACGTTCAGGTCAAGGAACGCATTGAATATATCTTGAAGGAACTCAAGACGATTCAGGACCAAAATTCCAAGGACAACAATTTCAAGGGCTATATCAGCGGCGTTCCGAACGGTAAAAAGATGTGGCTTAGCATGAAGAGCGGCAATGCTGGCGCGCAGAATGGCTATTGGGTGCCGTGGTACAACATCCACAAGCTTTATGCGGGCCTCCGTGACGCTTACGTTTATGCGGGTTACGAACAGGCAAAGACGATGTTCCTTGCGCTTTGCGACTGGGGTATTACCATTACGAATGGCCTGAATGATTCCAAAATGCAGCAGATGCTCGGTACGGAACACGGCGGCATGCCCGAAGTCTATGCCGACGCTTACAAGCTCACGAAAGACGAAAAGTATTTGAATGCAGCAAAGAAGTGGTCGCACCAGTGGCTTTTGAATCCGATGTCGCAAGGCAATGACAACTTGACGAACGTGCATGCGAATACACAGGTGCCGAAAGTCGTCGGTTTTGCGCGAATTGCGGAACTCTCTGGCGATGAAAAGTACAAGAAAGGCTCCGATTTCTTCTGGCAGACGGTTGTGAACAAGCGCAGTATCGCTATTGGCGGTAACAGCATTTCGGAACATTTCCCGGCGCTCAACAACCATAAAAAGTTTGTCGAAGAACGCGAAGGACCGGAATCCTGCAATACTTATAACATGCTCAAGTTGACGGAACGTCTGTTCAATATCAAGCACGATGCTCATTACACCGACTTCTATGAACGTGCGCTTTTCAACCATATCCTTTCGACAATCCATCCGAAACACGGTGGTTACGTGTATTTCACTCCGGCTCGTCCGCGCCATTACCGCGTATATTCCAAGGTCAATGCGGGCATGTGGTGCTGCGTCGGTTCGGGCATGGAAAACCCGGCGAAGTACAACCAGTTTATTTATACCAAAGACAAGGACGCTCTCTACGTGAACCTCTTTGTTGCCTCTATGCTGAACTGGAAAGACAAAAGCGTGAAAATCAAGCAGGAAACGGCCTTCCCGAAGGGGGAATCCTCCAAGTTCACAATTACGGGTAGCGGTGAATTCGACATGCAGATTCGCCACCCGTACTGGGTCAAGGAAGGCGAGTTCAAGGTCATTGTCAATGGCGATACCGTCGTGAAAAAGTCAACACCGTCGAGCTACGTTTCTGCCGGAAAGTCCTGGAAGTCGGGCGATGTCGTCGAGGTACTTTACCCGATGTACACGCATGTCGAAGATTTGCCGGGCGTGACCGATTACGTGGCGCTTTTGCATGGCCCGATTGTGCTTTCTGCAAAGACGGGAACAGCTAACCTGAACGGCCTTGTCGCCGATGACGGTCGCTGGAGCCATATCGCGTCCGGTGCGCTCGAATCGCTCGATCAGGCGCCGATGCTTGCGAGCAAAAAAGAAGATATTCCTTCGAAAGTGGAACCGGTGAAGGGCGAACCGCTGCACTTCAAGGCGCCTTATCTCTTTGCGAAGCAAAAGGACGCGAGCCTGCTTCTGGAGCCGTTCTACGAAGTCCACGATGCGCGTTACATGATGTATTGGATGGTGCTCACGGACCCGTCGATTCTCGACCGCCTCGAAAAGGAACAGAAGGAGGCTTTGGCACTTGATGAAAAGACTGTAGATAAAGTCTCTCCGGGTGAGCAGCAGCCAGAAGTCGATCACAAGATGGAAGAGAAAAATTCCACCAAGGGCACGGCGAATGGCGAATTCTACCGCGACGCTGGCAAGTGCTCGGGTGGCGATGGCGGTCTCATCAGCTATGAATTCGAGACGAACAGCGAAGATTCCTTGAGTCTCATGGTGCGTTACTGGGGCAACGAAGGCTGCACGCGTGAATTTGACATCACGATTGACGGCGAAAAACTCGCGACCGAAAATATCTCGGGCAAATGGAAAAAGGACGAGTTCGTGAACGTGACGTACCCCATTCCGGACAAGATGGTCAAGGGCAAGAAGGTGGTGCGTATCGCGTTCTCGGCAACTTCTGGAATGGTGGGCGGCATCTACAGCATACGCCTCCTCCGCAACAAGCCGAAGCCGGTCGTTGTTGACCCGCCGACGGATATTGCGCCGGTCGCCAAAGTGAACCAGGGATTCCGCGTCCGTGCCAATTCGCAGATGCTCCAAATCGAGTCGGACGCCGCACTTGCCCGAACGATGAACGTAAAAATTTATTCAATGGATGGGCGCCTGAAACTCTCGCAAATGCTCCCCGCAGGCACAAACAGTTTTGAAGTCGATATCGCAGGCCTTAAGAATGGCAATTACATTGTGCGGCTATTCCAAGACGGCCTCGTGCGCGGCTACACGTTGTTCAATAAAAACGGACTTTAAAACCAAATAGTACACTCCTCTCCAACAAGTCCTCGCGTCTGCGGGGACTTTTTCGTATTCCTAGTTACATTGCATGTAAAAAAAATTGCACTTAAATTTTTCGCATGTTTATTTGTGTATATTATTAAAATGAAGGAGTGTCTTTATGTTGTGCCGCTTCCGTAGAATTTGGGTGCTGTTTATTTGTTTGGTATTGGTGACCTCTTTTGCTGATGCTAGAACCATCACGTACATATTGAATGGTGGAACGAATCATCCGGATAATCCAACAAGCTATGGCAATGAAATCACTAAAAAAATCGAATTAAGGCCTGCTACACGTGAAGGCTATGCTTTTTTGGGATGGTATATCGAGTCTGCTAGTGCATGCACTGTTAGCCCGAATTGGAATTTTGAGAGTTCTTTTAAAGGGGATCCGGAATCATATATTTCTCATATTCTCGGTGACTTTACGGTCTCGGCAAGATGGGGACTTGTTCCCAAAACGCCGCAAATAGATGAACGTGGCTGTTATTTAATCCACTCTGCCGAGGAACTTTATGGACTTAGAGATGTTTTTTATGTTGATGGCCGGTATTCTATCGTTGATCCCGCGTGTGTCTCTCTCCAAAATGACATTGTTGTGAACAAGAACCTTTTGGATGCAGAAGGGAATCTATCTTTAGATGATTATGTGTGGTGGCCCAATTTTGTGTTTTGGGGAAAATTTGATGGCAATGGATTTACAATATCTGGATTGAGGGGCGAAGGCGGCTTGTTTGATGTTTTGGGTGAAAAGAGCGTTGTCAGAAATTTGGGAATAAAGGACTCCTATTTCTCAGCTAATATTGCAGGCGGGCTAGTGGGAACTATTGAACGCTCGACATGGATGTACAACGTTTATTCCGAAGCCTCCGTTCATGGAACTACATACGCTGGGGGCTTGGTCGGGAGAGAAACTCCCAGAGATGAATGTCTTTTGTCTGCTTCTGCTTTATCCGCTGCACGCATCGGGACTCGCGGCATTGTGGGCGCCGAAGTTCCTGCAATTGAAAATTCGTATAGCTTAGGTCGCGTTGAAGGTGGCACTGTTGGTGGAATTGTTGCCGTTATGAATTCGGCTGTTCTGAGGGATGTCTTTTTCGCCGGAACGATGCAAGGAAAAAAAAATGGATTGCATTATTGCCGAAAAGTTTCCTTCTTGTTCTGCAAACGATCCTTTTTTTGTGATTGAAAACGCCTTGTGCATGGATTCCAAGGATACTTCTGTTTCTAAAGCATCGGCGTTTAGCCGTGACCAGTTCGCAGACGGAACTGTGCTTGGAATTCTTTCTAAAGGGGAAGATGATTTCCGCTGGACGCAAAAAATCGGTACAGATGAACATCCAATCTTGAACGGAGTTAAAGCCGGAATCCGCTATGTTTTGAATGGTGGCGAAAATGACGAAAGTAATCCGCGATATTTTTCTTGGAGAGACAAGACGTTTGCTTTAAAAGACCCGTTTAAAGCGAATGACGTATTTGAAGGCTGGTACTCTGATAGTGCTTTGGTACATAAAGTCGATTCCGTTGATCCTAGAAATATGGATGAATTAACTTTGTTTGCAAAATGGAAAAGTTATTTTGTAATTACTTTAGAAATGGGCAAAGAAAGCAGTTCTTTTCGTAATTCTTCTGGCGATTTGTCTTGTGATGGCCTGTGCAAAATTGGATGGTCGGCAGATTCTTCGTCATTTGATTTAGGAAAAGCTTATTCTCTCGGTTGGACTTTTGATGCTTGGTATAGCGATTCTCTTTTGACGCAAAAGGTTACGGAAATCCCTGCGAAAAATACGGACGATATAACGTTATATGCGGCGTGGATTCCTATTGTGTATAAAATAACGTATCACATGAATGGAGGCGTTAATCATCCCGATAATCCGACAACTTGGACTGTTTTGGATGGAGCTATTAAACTAAAAGATCCGTCCCGTGAAGGTGCTGTATTTTCGCATTGGGTCGAAGGAGCCGACAACGTTTATGACTATACGAACCGTCCCAAAGATTATGATTATTATGCCCAGTGGATTCCTATTCCTAAGGAGCCTTTAAAGGATTCTGCCGGATGTTTTGTTATTGGCACTAAAGAAGAACTGTATTGGTTTGCTGATTTTGCCTCAAGTTGCAAAGATGGCGTTTGTGGCCAGACATCATGTGCCTCTCTAAAAAATGATATCGTTGTGAACGAAAACCTGTTGAAAAACTCTAAACTAAATTTGGATACGAATAGCTATTTTATTTGGATTCCGATAAAATATTTTCAAGGGACTTTTAACGGAAACGGACATTCTATTTCGGGTTTGTATCTTAAACGAAAAGGGCCCTCTGGAATCGAAAGTTATTATGTCAAATCGTTTGGGGGACTGTTTGTCAATGCGACGCAATCCGCGAATGTGACGGGTGTCGAAATAAATGACTCTTATTCCTATTATTATGGCGCGATAGAACACTTCGTTATTTCGAAAGTGGCTGGCGATAACAATAATCGAAACGCTCTTCCGAAAACATCACCGAAAATCGCTTGGCGTATTGCCGTAAGTGGAAACGTTGTCGTCATGTCCGGGCTTGTGCCGGGTAAAACACTCCTCGTGATGGATGTCCAGGGGCGAGTTCTCCGCAAATTGCGTACGGAATCCTCAATGAATATCGATTTTCCCAGTGCAGGAAGGTTCTTAGTCCGTTACGGGAATGAAATTAGGGCTGTTTCTATCCGATAAATCGAATTGTAAAAATCATAAAACAGAAAAAGCTCCAAACCGAAAGTCTTCGCTCCGCGAGGACTTTTTTGTCATGGAATACCTCTTTCGTCTCTCGTCTGTAGGGGCGATGTCCCGTTCTTTCGTCTAATATGTTTCCGAAAATAAACAAATGTTGCGGTTCTTACAATGCGTTGTTAGAGTAACCAACATGAAAATATTTTTTTCAGGAACGAAAAATGTACTTTTATTATTTTTAGCGAGGGTTTTTAAGGCCTGTGGATGCAAAAATGGGTGAAACACGCCCAAATCCTTTTGTGAAAAAGGACGGTAAGATTTTTGTTAGTCCATTATTTACATAAGAATGGAAAAAAAATGCCCATTTTTAAGTAAATTTTGAGAACCACGGGTTAAAAGAATTAATTAACGGAGTTATTATGCTTGACCTTCTTGCTGTCCAGTCCAGCACAACAAACGCAACGATTATTACGCTTGCCTACACCTTGATCTTGGCTTTCATCCTGTCTTCCGCCATCGGTTGGACATACGAAAAGACCTTCCTCGGGCTTTCCTATTCCCGCAACTTCGTCCAGGGCATTGTCTTGAGCGCTGTTGCTGCTTCGATGATTATGCAGGCCATCGGCGATAACGTCGGTCGCGGTCTCGGCATGATGGGTGCCCTCTCGGTGGTCCGCTTCCGTACGAGTTTCAAGGATCCGCGAGATATCATGTTCATATTCGCGGCGCTAGGTGCAGGTATCGGTTGCGGTGTCTATGCCTGGGGTGCTGCCGTGGGCGGAACGATAGCGTTCTGCTGTGTGGCGTTCCTTCTCTCCCGTACAGGTCTTGGTACCAAGCATTTCTTTGATGGCATGCTCCGCTTTGCTCTCCCGAACGAACCGAAGGTCCGTGGTCAGATAGAAGATATCATGAAGGGGAACCTGAAGACGTTCATTTTGATAACCATGCGCGAAGTCGATGGCGGCGCCCGTTTGGACGTTGCCTACCAGATTCGCCTCCGTGCGACCAAGCCCGCTGCCGAAATTCTCACGATGCTATCGAAAATCGAAGGCATCTCGGATGTCCAGTTCATGATGCAAGACGCCACGACGGAAATGTAGGGAGGATTGAAAATGAATAAACTTGAAGATTTTCTCGACACTTTCTGGAACACCCACAAGAACAATCCGGGTGTCGCCTACGTCTATACCCATAAGCTTTCTATTGCTTGGATTCTCTGCGTGATTTTCGCCGTTATGCTCGGCTTTATGTACCAAGGCAAGGCAGCCATGTTCCGTGGCATTGCGGAATCCAGCGAAACGATTATCAGCCTCCCGTCCCCGACCGAAATTGTCAAGGTCTATGTGGTGCCCGGTCAGGAAATCAAGGCGGGCGATACCATCGTGGTCATCAACCGTCCTGACCTCACACTCCGCATCGCGGAACTCTCCCGCGAACTGGACAATATCGAAGGCCGCAGCAACTTGAGTTCTGCCGAAATCGACCAGAAGGTGGCCGATGTCAAGGCGAACCTCGAAACGCGTCGCCTCACGCTTTCTGCCGAAATCCGCAACCTCGAAACGGAATACGAAAGCAACAAGGCTATTTCTGCAAAGCTCAAGAGCCTCTCCAACTCGAAGTCCAAGAGCGACGGCAACGACGCCATGGCCATGCGTATCAAGAGTCTCAAGAACGAACTTGCACTTGCTACCAGGAGCGCGAACGAACAGATTGCTCTTCTCCGTGGCAGTGGCCGTCTCCAGAAGTCTAGCGGCAAGAGCGAAGCCGCCAACATCCGTAAGGAACTTGCCGAAATGCGCAAGCAGCAAGAAGAACTCACCCAGATTGCAAAGGAAAACTGGGTCGTCGGTGACGTGAACGTTCGCGATGGCGAAAAGGTTTCGAGTTTTGCTCCGATTGTAACGCTTGCCCACAAGTCTCCGACTCTCGTTCGCGGTTACATCAACGAACAGATTTACAAGAACACGAATATTGGCGAAGCCGTGAAGGTGACGACATTGGCTGGTGCAGGCAAGGCTGTGGTGGGCGAAGTGGTCGGTCTTTCGAGCCGTATTGTGCCGTTCCCCGAACGCATGTGGAAGATGCCCGAACTGCCTGTCTTTGGTCGCGAAGTGACTATCAAGATTCCGGAAGACAACGAGTTCTTGCTGGGCGAAATGGTGACCATCACTGAAACAAGCATTCGTAACTTGAAGAAGCAGCAAGAGAAGGCTAAGAAGTAAATGAAAACTGTATCGTTAATATCGCTTGCGCTCACTGCAGCCGCCATTGCTAGTCCGCTTACTTGGGAACGCCTTGTCGAATCTGCCAAGGATGATCCGAGATATCAGGCTGCCGAAAAACGTGCCGAGGCGACCGCCACCGACCGTAACCTCAAGCTTTGGGACAAAATTGAGCTCCGTTACCAGTTGGACGGTTTCAGCTTTGCCAAGCATGATTTTGAACTCCGCGTGACGCCGCAGGCCTTTGGTGAACGTGCTGCTGACAAGGAACATTTCGAAGCCGTCAAGAACTACCAGCAGGCAACTTTCGCCGTTGAACGTTCCATACTTCTTTACGACCGTTACGAACGCGGTGTGCGCTATGTGTTGCGCAAGAAGATAAACGAGATTAACAAGCAGCTTCTGCAGGTGAACAGCGACCGTATCGAGGTGCTCCACCTCAAGTCGGGCTCCGCTTCGTTCAATGCCGAAGACTTGATGACCTCGCTCGAAAAGAACGCATCGCTCAAGTCGAGCATCCTTTCGGACAGCACGGCGCTCCGCGATGCCGAGCTCAAGCTTAGAATTTGGGTGCCGGACTTCGAAGGTGTTGACCTTGATACCAACTTTATCCCGACGATGGACGAACTTGCCGAGTTCCTGAAGGACGGCGTGAACGTCGATGAAAACTTCCCGCTGGTGGCTCTCGCGAAGGGCAAACGTGACACTGACGTTTCCAAGGCGAAGCAAGATGCCAGCAAGGACCGCAACTACATTTCTCATCTCGGTATCGGCTACTCGCTCCAGATTGAATCCCTGATGGAAAAGTACAAGGACTTGGGTTATAGCGATGTAAGCAAGGCCAAGTACAACAAGTATGCCGACGAATGGACGAAGGGTGCTTGCGTCGGGGGCTATATTGGCGAAGATTGCGTCAGAAGTGATCCTGGTTACGTGTTGCGCAAGCTCGTCCCAGAAACGGATGACCGCAAGACTTCGGACAAGTTCTTTGTGAACCTCGCCATCCGTCTGCCGTTCTTCGACAGCAACAAGGACGCCACACTCCGTGAACAGGTTGCCGTTCTCGATGCCGAAAGCAAGTACTTGGACGATGTGCGCGAAGTGAACCAGAAGGTTGCCCGCCTCACTGAAGAAGTGCTTGCCCTCATAGGCCAGTGGAAGGTCTTGAAGGACTATGCCGAACAAGTGAACGCCAGCGGCTTCATGGAACAGTTTGCACGCAATGCGGGTTCGGACCCGCTGTTGCTCCTGCGCGCCCGCGAAAGCGCTCTCGAAAGCGACTTGAAGGCTGCAAAACTCGAATACGATATTTTCGAACGCTACCTGTCCCTGCTCGATTACGCTGGGGGCCTTGCCCGTCAGGATGTCGCAAACCATCTTCGTGAAGGAATCAGGTAGTTTATGGCCGAGGCCCGCGGATTTAGCCTTCTCGAGCGTTTCGAGCTCAAGTACCATATTCCCGTCGCATGGGCGGACCGGATAGGTGCTTTTCTCGCTCCGTACTGCGAAGAAGACTATTATTCCAAAATTACACCGGGTGGATTCTACTGGATTACGAACCTTTACCTGGATTCTCCGACATGGACGTTCCTTGGCTGGAAAAAGAAACAGCTTTTGGACCGTTTCAACATGCGTATCCGCACTTACGGTGAGCATCCGGCACAGGACGGTACGTTCCACTTTGAAGTCAAGCGTAAAATCCGTAACATATGCTACAAGAGCCGTGCGACCATCAAGGGAATCAATCCGGGTGAAGTCTGGAACATGAAACCGGACGAATGGCCGTGCAAGAGCGATAAAGACCGCATGTACCTCAAGGATTTCTTGTACAAGACAGAAGTCCATCATGCGCATCCGCGACTCTTGACGCAGTACAAACGCCGCGCCTGGTTCGGCCTCCGTGAGGAGTATTCCCGTGTGACGATCGACACAGGTATGCGTTTCCGCGAAGAGAACGGATTTGATTATACGGTGGATCCGCACTACATGCATTCTACCGGAATCCCTCGATTTTTCCAGCCGGGTTGCGACGCTGTGCTTGAACTCAAGTGCCCGGCAGCCCAGATGCCGTATTGGATGTTCGACTTGATACGTGCTTTGAACTTGAAGCATTCTGCATTCTCTAAGTTCGGAAATGCGGCTGCGGAATGGAAGCGTGTTTATGAAAATCCGCGACGTTTCAAAAGTCCATATTGGACTCGTCTTGCGGGGAATTTTTAATATAGATTTAGATAGATAAGATCAAAAAATTTTAAAAAAAGGAAGGCGCTTATGAATACCAAAAAATGGCTTGCAGTTGGCACTTGTGTTTCTGTAATGGGTATGTTCTCTGCCTGCTCTGACGACGATAGTAGTCCTATCACTCCTCCGACTCCGGGGCCCACTAGCTCTGCGGTTGTTGCTCCTGGTTCTTCTGATGCTGTTCCTCCACCGGGTAGCAGTGCTGCTAATCCGACTCCGTCTTCAGTTGTAGCTCCGACTTCATCTGCGGCTGGCCCCGCACCGGTGTCTTCTAGTGACATGGATGCTCCTACGGATTCCAGTACGGCTCAGATGGGCGTTTCTGAAATTATGTACAACGCCGCGAACGGTTCTGCGTTGGAATGGATTGAAGTTTATATCAAGGCTGGTCCTGCTATTGGCGACATGCAGTTGAGTGGTGTTCGTTTGGACGGTGCCGTTGAATACATGTTCCCGGCGGGTGGCTTGAACAAGGGTGAATACGTCGTTGTTACAAATGACGTCGCCTTGTTTAAGCAAACCTATCCGAATTTGCCTGCCGGTTGCAAAGTCTATGGTCCGTGGGATAATGATCCCAAGACGGGAACTGTTGCAAAACTCGTCAACGAAGGTGATGTCGTCGATGTGAAAATCAAAGGCTCCGGTGACGTGAGTGCCGCTTTCAGTAACGAACCGCCTTGGCCAAGCCTTGCAGATGGCAAGGGTCGTACTCTTGTGTATAAGGGCTCGGGCAGTGAAGCCAGTGCAAACTCTTGGGGACCGAGCGCTATTGAAAACGGCAATCCGTGCGTGGGTGGCGACAAGGTTCTCGATGCTTCTACAATTCGCCTGAACGAAATCAAACCCTACGACATTGGTGTTTCTGACGGCTGGGTCGAAATCTACAACTATGGCGACGCTCCTGTCGATGTCAAGGGCTGGGAACTCGAATCCAAGCGTAAGGACAAGAAGTGGACTGTGGGCGGAGCCAATACGGTTGTTCCGGCCAAGGGCTTCCTCGTTCTTGAATCGTCCGATGCCGTATTCGGTGAAGGCCTTTACTTGAGCGACAATGGCGACGAAGTCTATCTGTACGAAGTTGTCGGTGGTGCCCGTACGGGTAAGGAAACAAGCTTGCTGCTTGCTGCGGGTAAGCAGTCGAGCGGTGTAGTCGATTTGCCTGGCGGAACCACGGCTCAGGGCGCTATGGCCTCGGAAACGAAGGGTGTGGCGAACTCGGCTTTGAAGGCGGGCCCGATTTTCATTAGCGAAATCCATTATCATGAAAACGAAGAAGACCCGAATGATGTGGAATTCCTTGAACTTGTGAACAAAGGAACGGAAAATGTGACTTTGGTCGAGAGTGTCAATAACACTCCGCAGGGCTGGAAAATCGAAGGTGTGAATATGGAATTCAAGGCGGGTGATGTAATCCCTGCTGGTGGAAAGATGGTCTTGTTCGGCGATTCCCTTAGCAGTAAAGAAGCTTTGCTTCGCGCTCGCTTCAGCATTGCCGAATCGGTTCCTATCCGCTTCTATGCAGGTAAACTCTCGAACCGCGGTGAAACTGTTGCTGTCAAGAAACCTTATTCTAAGAACGCGGATGGCTCTAGATGGTACTATCAGTTGTCCGATGCGACACTTTATAGTGACCGCTGGCCCGCAATGGCTGATACGGATGGTAAGGGCAAGAGCCTCAACCGTAAGGACTTCACGACGATGGGTTACAGTTACACTGCATGGGAAGCCACTGCGCCGACTCCAGGCAAGTAAAAAAAGCCAAATTTGAATAATAAACCAAAAGTTCCGACATTTTGTCGGAACTTTTTTCATAGAATGTAAAATATACGTCGTTTTGGAATTGCGGTTTTTGATATCTTTTAGTATTATTAACTTAGCTATGAAAAGGTACTTTGCATTCATTCTTTGTGGCAGCATGGCTGCGAACGCGACCTCGCTTTCTTTACAAGATGCGTTGGACATGGCTATGGCCAACAATTCGAAGATCAAGGCCGAAAAGGCGAAAGTGGATATAGCCGAAAGTGGTGAAAACGAAGCTTTTGCCCGATTCCTCCCGACGGTGAGCCTGTCGGCAGGCATTACCAAGATTAATGACCCTATTTCGATTGACCTTGGGCGAATTCAGCAACCTTTGAGCGATATTGCTGGGGCTGCAGCCTATTCCAAGGCTTATCTCGCAACGTACAATGGGGCTTACGCTAAAGCTTATCAGGAGGCTGTAGGCCAGGCAATGAAAGCGGGCATGGACGAAAAATCGGCCAAAGCCTATGTGGATTCCAAATCCGCCGATATCTGGAGCGGGGTCGTGAGCAGCAAGGACGCTAACGATGCCGCCGTGAAAATGGCTGAAAGCAAGGGGCAGGAATCCGCCCAGCAAATCAAGAATTCCGATTTCAACATGAAGGTGCAGGACGACTGGTTCTTTAACGCCCGCCTGACCGTCGTGTGGCCCATCTTTACGGGTTTCAAGATTTATTCTGCATACGATGCCGCCAAGGAAAACGTGAACGCCCGCAAGGCCGAATTCGAGATGGCGCAAAATACGGTGCTCATGGATGTGGCGACAAAGTATTTCACGCTTCGCTTGTGCGAAGAACTTGTCGTAATGCGCGAGACAACCAAGAAGGACCTCGAAGAACATCTGAAACGCTCCAAGAAACTGGAAGAAGGCGGTCAGATTAGCAAGACGGAACGCCTCCGTGCCGAAGTCGCGTTAGCCGAAGCTGAAAACGCTTACGAAGATGCGCTCCGTGACCAATCGCTGGCCCGTATGGCGCTTGCAAGCCTTCTGCATACGGACACGAGTCTTACCGCGACGACTCCCGTGGAATCTCCGGAAGGCATCCGTTCGATGGAAGAATTCAAGGCTCTCGCTGTTGAAAAGCATCCGGGGCTTCGTCAACTGCGTATCGAACGCAAACGCAACCAGAATGCGGTAAAGGCGGCTCAGGCCGATTACTATCCGACGGTGGCGTTGTTCGGCTACAAGGAACTCTATACAAGGGATTTGACGCTCCTGGAACCGGAATGGGCGATTGGTGCCAAGCTGCAGTGGGATATTTTCAAGGGCGGTGATACGCGCGCCAAGGTGAGCTCTGCAAAGGCGATGGACCGCTCCTTGGGCAGCCTCGAAGAAGAGACGATTGACAACTTGAAACTCCTTGTCGAAAAACGTTGGCGCGAACTGGAACATGCAAAGGGTAGGCTCATGAGCCTTGCCAAAACGCGTGAACTGGCCGACGAGGCGTTGCGCAGCCAAAACAAGGCTTACGAAGCGGGTCTTGCCACAGGCCTTGACGTTGTCGATGCGGAACTCGCGCTTTCCCGTTTGCAGGTTGCCGACCTCAAGGCTCATTATGACGCCGTAATTGCATGGCTTGGGCTTCTTGAAGCAGCGGGTGAAGTCTCGACGGCAGGGACGGTTTTGGTCTCTAAGCAACTCGTTGTCGAAAAACCTGTCGATGCTTCGACAAGCTCAGCAACCGACGACACTCGTCAATCCAGTGAAGTACCCGCTGCAGTTCGTCATCCTGAGCAAAGCGAGGAATCCAGTAAAGTCTTGACAGAAACTCAGCCTGCTGAATAATTTTTAGAAATGGAGAAAAAATAATGAACGCATTGAAGATGATTGGAAAAGTTATTGTAGTACTTGCCCTGATTGTGCTTGTCATTATGGGCATCTCCCAGCTCCAACAATTTGCAACGCAGCCGCGTGAACAGTTCTTGCAAGGGCAAATGGAAGCAAGGCGCGTGCTTGTGGCGGGGAAGGTCCCTGGCCGCATCGAACGTTTGCTCGTTCACGAAGGCGATGTCGTCCAAAAGGATTCCCTGATTGCGGTCATCAGCAGCCCGGAAATCGAAGCCAAGAAGATTCAGGCGCAGGGCGCTCTCGGTGCCGCAAAGGCGCAGGCGAGCAAGGCCCGCAATGGTGCCCGCAGCGAAGACATTACCGCGCTCAAGGCCATGGCAGACCGTGCCCAGGAAGCCGCAACGCTTGCAAAGAATACCTACAACCGTGTGCAGAAACTTTATAACGAAGGCGTCTTGCCGCTGCAAAAACGCGACGAAGCCGAAACGCAGATGAAGGCTAGCCAGTCCGCAGCCGATGCCGCCCGAGCCCAGTACAACCAGGCCGTGGCCGGTGCCCGTAGCGAAGACAAGGCCGCCGCCAACGCTCTCGTGTTGCAGGCCAAGGGCGCTAACGCCGAAGTCGATGCCTACCTCGAAGAAACCAAGATTCGTACGCCGATTACGGGCGAGGTTTCGCTCAAGCTTGCCGAAGAAGGTGAAGTGGTGGGCTCCGGCATGCCGATTATCGCTGTTACCGACTTGAACGATTCTTGGGCGGTGTTCCACCTCCGCGAAGATTACCTCAAGAACGTGTCCAAGGGTAAAAAGTTCTATCTCCAAGTTCCGGCTCTCGACAAGACAGTCGAAATGGTCGTGAGCTACATCGCTTCCGTCGGTGATTACGCCACATGGCGCAGCAGCAAGGAAAGCTCCGGCTTTGACCTCAAGACATTCGAAGTCCGCTTGCGCCCGACCCACAAGGTGGAAAACCTCCGCCCGGGCATGAGTGTGTTGCTCCCCGCTGACGATATCCAGCAGTAGGAATAGAAGGTTATCGTGCTGAAAGGCCTTTTAAAGACAATCGGGAAGATTTACTTTGGCCACAAAATCGTTTTGTGGATGATTCTTTCGGTGCTTCCCGTGGGCGTTTCCGTGTTCATGCTGGAAATGTTTTCGTCCGAAATCGTGCAGCATGTCCCGATTGGAATTGTCAAACAAGATAAAAGCCAACTGGCCGACCGCTTGGAAAGGGCGCTCCAGTCCAGCCCCGTACTCGATGTGAAGGTGAATTGCCATGACATGAGCGAATGCGAACATGCGGTAATTCGTGGCGATTTGCAGACGTTCGTTGTGCTGCCGTATGATTTGGAACGCCGAGCCTTGCGCCTTGAAGCGCCCGTGATTCCGGTTTATTCCAGCGGACAGAATTATCTCACGAACATGTTTGCGACAAAGGAAATTCGTGCGGTCATTACAAGTGTCGGCTCGGACCTCTTTACGGCATCGTTTGAAGATCCTGTAAAAACGGAAATTCATTCTGTCGGCAATATCGAAGGCAATTACCAGGGCTTCTTGGCTCTTGGGCTTGTCTCTGCAATGTTCCATTTGGCGGCAATGCTTGTAGCCGTATATGTCGCCTCGTTTCCGCTTCGCGACCGCCGTGTACGTGAATTTTACCAATACGCCGAACATTCCTGGTTGACGCTCGGGATTGCTTCGTTTGTTCCGATGACTATAATCCTTTGGCTTGAATATATGGGCTGTTACGCTTATACGCACCGCATGCTCATGCCGATGGGCTTTGATGAATTCGTGATGGTCTCTGTGGCGCAGCTGTTGATGGTTGTTTGCTGCGTGGGTGCCGGCATGGCTTTTGTGGGCGTGACCGGCGTGATGCGCATTGCGACTGGCGTCTCGGGCGTGATTGGCGGCCCTGCGTTTGCGTTTGCCGGCCAGACATACCCCGTGATGGCGATGCCGTTTGCCGTGCGCTGCTTTGCGTTTGTACTCCCGCTCACGCATGTGCTCCGCGTGCAGTCCATGATGCTTTTAGGGGATGTCGGTATGGCTGCATCTTGGGAAGTCATCAAGATTATGGCGGGCATGGCTCTTTTCTGGGTTCTGCTCGGAAGCTTTACGATGCATCTGCGCTGGAAATACCGCTTGTCGCATGATTCCAAGTTGCCTGTAGTCGTTGACGACGAAAATCCAATCGAAATCGAGAAAGCGGTTCAGGAAACTGCAAAACGTCATCAGGAGGCGAAACATGATTAGTCGTCTTTTGAAAGTGACATTGACAGAATGGAAACTGTTTTTCACAGATCCTGCGGCAGTCTTGCTGCTCGTCGTTGCCGGGGTTCTTTATGCGTTCTACTATCCGACGGCATACATGAACCAGACTGTAACGAAAGTTCCTGTAGCTGTTGTCGATTTGGATCATTCGGCGAAGTCCCGCGAACTTACGCGGATGGCTTCTGCAACCCAACAGGTCGAAGTCAAAGCTGTCTATAATGACTTGCTTGAAGCTGAGACGGCGATGGCGAGTGAAGAAATTTATGGCTTCATGGTTATTCCGGAGAACATGGAAAAAGATCTCCTGAACAAGAAACAGGTCAAGGTCAACATCTTTACGCATGGCGCCTACGTGATGCTCCATGGTACAATCGGGACTGCGTTTTCGACATGTGCATTGACGGTCGGTGCAGTGAGCAAGGTGAAGGCTATTGCGCTTGGCAAGAAGGTGCCTTCGGCAAAGGCGATGGCAATGCGCGACCCGATGCCGTTATCGATACAAACGATGTTCAACAACACGGGAAGCTATTCTAATTATGTTGTTCCTAGCGTGCTCGTGCTGATTTTGCAACAGTCGCTGATTATTGGCATCTGCATTATGGGCGGCGCCCGCGGACACAGGCGCTTCCGCAGAAACCAGCGCTATTCCGAAGTAGAAAACGAAAATATGTTTTATCGTTATTTTGGTCGAGCGCTAGCTTATTTTCTCCACTATTGCTGCTTTATCTTGTTCTACCACTGCTTTATTTACAACCTCTTCGATTTCCCGCGCCGTGGGGAACTCCTGCCGATGATGGTGTTTGCGGTTGTGTTCCTGACTTCGGTCATCAATTTCGGCATGTGCCTTTCGCAAGTCTTTTTGCACCGCGAATCAAGTATGCAGCTTTTCTTGAACCTCTCTATCCCGATATTGTTCCTTGCGAACTTTAGCTGGCCTAGCTACTTGATGCCGAGCTGGATGGTGGGGCTTTCGTATGTTCTGCCGAGTACGTTTGCCGTGCCCGCATGGCTCTCGATAGAGCAGATGGGCGGGGACATTTACGACGTGGCGCCTAAACTTTACCTGCTTGCGATACAGTCGGTCATCTATCTTGTGTTGGGTCTATTCCTCACGCATTTGCGCGACAAGACGCACTTCAAAACCGGAGACATGTAAAAAAACGCGCTAAAATGCAAAAAAGAGTGACGAAGTCATAGCCGCTTTCGCCATTCTTTTTGTAAATTGAAACATGTAAAATGACGCAAACCGTCATCCTGAACGAATGTGAAGGACCCACTAACCACTAACCACTGTTTACTAGTTCTATGATGCTCGATCCTTTATACATAATAATTACTGTTGCCGCGCTTGCCCTCTCGGGCATTGTTTCCCTGTTGGTCAAAAAGCGCTTTACCGCAGGCCAAAAAGTGTATATCTCTAGCGGTCTTACCGGTGCCGATGTCGCAAAGGCCATCCTTATGGATGCCGGTATTACCGACGTGAAAATCCTCAAGCACCAGGGATTTCTTTCGGACCATTACAATCCGCTGAACAAGACTCTCAATTTGTCGCCCGAAGTTTATTCTGGCCGCAATGCAAGTGCCGCTGGTGTCGCCGCTCACGAAGTCGGACACGCTATCCAGCATGCGCAAGGCTATTTCCCGATGTGGCTCCGTTCGGCGATTGTCCCGGCAGCAAATATCGGCTCTAATCTAGGGCCTTGGCTTGTGATTATCGGCATCATGCTCATGGGCATGGGCAAGGCGCTTGGTCAATCCCTTGCGGTTGTGGGCGTTATCCTCTTTGGGCTTGCGACGTTGTTTACTCTTGTGACAGTGCCCGTGGAATTTGACGCCTCTGCCCGAGCCAAAAAGGCTCTTGCCCGCATGGAAGTCGTTTCGCCGGGTCGTGAATACAATACCGTTTCTGGAGTGCTTTTCGCCGCTGGCCTTACGTATGTTGCCGCTGCGATTACTTCTATCTTGCAGTTGCTCTACTGGGCGTACCGCGCAGGGCTACTTGGTGGCCGCAACGACGATTAGGTTTTTATCGTAAACCAAATTTGCCTCGCTTCGGCGGGGCTTTTTTGATAGATGTAGTTAATCTTTACCGGCTCCGTAAACAACGGGGCCTTCTTCGTCTTCGTCGTCATCGCCGTGTTCAGCGAGATAAGCCTGATATTCTTCTTCCGTCATTCCGCCTTCGTCATCTTCGGGCATGAAGGACTTGCGCTTTGGCTTTTCCGGAGCTGCGCCTGATGTGGATGCCGCGGACTTCGATTCTTCCTTGCGGCTTGCGCGGGCGCTGCGGTTCAAGTAGGCGATGTATTCTTCGTCCGTCATTTCGTTTCCGAAACTGTAAGAGGAATACTTGTCTTCTTCGGGTTCGTCTTGTGCGTAGCTGGATTCCGCAGAAGTATATGACTTGGTGATTGACGGAATGTCGTCGCTTTCGGAAATTTCGTTGGAGGGCTGCACGGTGGCCGTTGAAGACTGCGTTTCGTTTGTTGGAGACTGCGCGGAACTTGCGTTGTCGTAGAACGCCTGCGCCTTTTGCATAAAGGCCGCAAACTCCTCGTCGCTCATCTGCTTGACCGCATCTTCGTTCAAACCTTGAACGCTATTTATGTTGCCTGCAACGATTGTGGGTGCATCGTTAGAATCGTCCGCACTTTCGTCAGATTCATCGGCCGGTTCAAACGCGTGGGCAGGTTCAATGACATGCGATGTCTCGACAATGTCTTCGAAAACACTTGCGCCCAAGTCAGTTTCATGACTGGATGCGCCTGATTCGATTGTCGGGATTGCAGTATCTTCTGGCGTTGCGGGCTGCGTGGCATCTTGAATAAGCGCGGCATCTTGATTCGGCGCAGTTTCTGGTGTTGTGGGCTGCGCTGCATCTTGTCCCGGAGCGCTTGCATCTCCGGCGGGTGCGCTTGCAGCCTGCTGCGCGCCTTCGGCAGCGTCCGCTTCCGCAATCATATCCGCAAACGGATTCTCCTGCACTTCGGAAATATCCTCGCGCCCTTCTAACATCGCGTTGAGGTCTTCTTCCGTGACATTCCTGCCGCGTTCCGTCCAAAGTACAGCTTCGCGCATCGTAGCGGCAAGGTCGCCCACGCTCTTTTCCTTGGAACGCGCAATCGCCTGACTGCGGATTGTCTCCACAAGCCCAGCCTTGACCTCGGGATCCTTGCTGAAGAACACCGTCTCGTGCGCCATTTCGTCGGCGTATTCGGGATTGTTCTTCTTGCGGTAAATCCAAATCGGTCCGAAAAGTTCGCTCTGACGGAACACGACCTCGTCCGTCTTGATCATCTCGAGCATGGCCATGAACGTCACCGCCGCGACAATCGGGTGCGAATCGTTGTCGAGCAAGTCTTCGAAAAGCGCACGACCATGTGCGTTCAAGAAGTTGTTAATCGCCTGCTGACGGTCCTGAATCGTCACATAGTCCAATTCGATATGGTGGATCGTCTCGGAAATCTTTGTCTTTAAACTCTTCTGGTAAGCGCGGAAAAGCTGCCAAATATTCGCATCCGCGAGCGTATCGTCGTCGTTTTGCGTCTTTTCGAGGCGCCCACGTGAATACGTCCCGAAGTTCTTCGCCTCCATCTCCTGGAGCCCGCCCGCGACCTGCTTGAAACGCTGGTATTCCAACATCTCCTGCATGAGCTTTTCGCGGTCTTCGTTGTATTCCTCGATGGTCTCCGGGTCGCGTTCTTCGGCCGGGAGCAGCTCCTGCACCTTGAGCGCCATCAAGCGGCTCGCCATGAACAAAAAGTCGCCCGCCTTGGAAAGGTCCGTTTCGGAATACTCGTTTACCCACTTCAAAAAGTCGTCCGCGATTTCCGCAATCGGAATCTGGTCCAGCGTCATTTCCTTTTTCTGGACGAGATAGACGAGCAAGTCCATCGGCCCGTTAAACGAACCGATTTTTACCTCGTAGTCTTCTTGCTCAAGAACTTCGGAATCAACCATTGAACGATAATATAGAAATATAGCCCTTTTGTTTGGGGTTCAACGCAGCCCATCGCTTCGAAGAATTTTCCTAAAAGTTACATGATTTCCCAAAATCTTGCTAAAATTTTGAGATTTGGGGAAATATCGTCTATTTTTGATAGATAATTTCCTAAAATCTTGTAAAAAAATGTACTTTTGGGGAAATATATGATTGATTTTTATATATTTAGATAAACAACATGGGGGATTCCGATGAACCTGATTGGACGAAATCGCGAAATAGAGGAACTTGACCGGTGCCTAAAAAGTGACCAGTCGGAGTTTGTTGTCGTTTATGGCCGTCGCCGAGTTGGCAAGACCTTCCTTGTGGAAGAATTCTTCAACCGTCAATACGACTTTTCTTTTGTTGGTGGTCACAATCTACCCGTGAAAAAGCAGTTGCGTAATTTCGCAAAGGCTATCAAACATTACGCGCATCTGCCAAAATTGCCTGAGTTCGCCGATTGGTCCGAAGCGTTCGATTCGTTAACTGGATGGATTGAGTCGCAATCCGGTGACCATAAAAAGATCATCTTTTTTGATGAAATGCCCTGGATCGACACCCCAAAATCGGATTTCGTTGAGGAGTTTGAGAATTTTTGGAATGGCTGGGCTGCACGCCGTAAAGATATATTGTTTATTGCAACGGGTAGCGCAACCAGCTGGATGATTGACAAGCTCGTCGAGAACCAAGGTGGGTTGCATTGCCGCATTACGAACAGCATCTACCTGAACCCTTTTACGCTTTATGAATCGGAACTATACCTCCGTGCCAGGAAATGCGCATGGGACAGATATCAGATTCTCCAAGCGTACATGATTTTGGGTGGAGTCCCGTTTTACTGGAGCTTGCTAGACCCCCGCTTGAGTCTTGTCCAAAATATCGACCGTCTTTTCTTCCGTAAAAACGCACTACTGAAAATTGAATTTGACGAACTGTACAATGCTTTATTCGCCCATGCTGATTTCTATATACAGGTGGCACAACTATTGGCAAACCATAAGGAAGGCTTGACGCGTTCCCAAATAGACAAAAAGGTCGATTTTGATGGCAAAACACTGACTGCCGTGCTGAAGAATCTTGAACGATGCGATTTTGTTTTGCGATATAGCCAGCTTGGTAACAAGGTCAAGGACGCCATCTATCGGTTGTCTGATTTTTATACTCTCTTTTATTTCAAGTATGTGCAGGCGAACAACTCTCTTGATGAACAATGGTGGAGTAAACATTTCAACTCGCATAGTGTAGAAACTTGGCTTGGACAGACTTTTGAACTTGTCTGCATGACGCATGTTGATGCCATAAAGCAGAAACTGGGTATTGCTGGCGTTGCGACGGAAGTGTCTGCGTGGAGATATGTGCCGAAAAGCGATTCTGAAAAAGGTGCCCAAATTGACTTGGTTATTTCAAGGGCTGACAGAACAATAAACTTGTGCGAAATTAAATTCGCTATAGGCAAGTATCAAATGACGGCGGAATATGCCGATTACATTCGCGATAGGGCCGAACTATTCCGTGCTAAAACGAAAACCAAGTACGCCATTGTTCCTACAATGGTAACTACCTATGGCGTGGCTGAAGGTACTAACAGCAGCGTTGCACAGCAAGAAATCACGATGGAAGATTTGTTCAGGGAAAATACGATATAAAGTTTTCTTCGTCAAGCGTTGCCAAATCTACTTCGAAAACCTTGCTTTTTATCGTAGGTGTATCCAGGCTCAAACGCCTAAAGGATAGACCTTTTATAGACGATATTTCTGATAATTTGTATGTATCAAAACCCCCTCCCATCGGGAGGGGCTTGCGTTTTAAGCTTTATGTTCAAAATTCCGCCAACTGTGGCAAAACCCTAAGACCTATTATTCCACCGTCACGCTCTTGGCGAGGTTTCTCGGCTGATCGACGTCGTTGCCGCGCAGTACAGCGATGTGGTAGGCGAGGAGCTGCAACGGAATGCAGGTGACAATCGGCATGAGCATCGGGCGGGTTTTCGGCACGGTGATGATGTGGTCGGCGATTTCGTCGAGCGGGTGGCAGTCTTCCGTGGTGACGGCGATGACTTTACCGCCGCGGGCCTTGATTTCGCGGATGTTGCTGATAATCTTGTCGAAGAGCGAATCCTTCGGGGCGATGACCACGACCGGCATGTTTTCGTCGATAAGGGCGATAGGACCGTGCTTCATTTCGGCGGCGGGGTAGCCTTCGGCGTGGATGTAGCTGATTTCCTTGAGCTTCAAGGCGCCTTCCATGGCGACCGGGTAGCAGAAGTGACGGCCGAGGTACAAGAAGTTGTTCGCCTTGCTGAGCGGCTTCGCGATTTCGGCGATGCTGTCGGAGAGCTTGAGCGTTTCGGCAACGAGGTCCGGAAGTTCCGTGAGATCCTTGACGATGTCGGCGCCGGTTTCAAAGCTGAGTCGGCGCTGGCGACCGAGCAGGAGTGCTATCATGGCAAGTACGGTGACCTGGCTTGTGAACGCCTTGGTGCTCGCGACGCCGATTTCCGGGCCTGCGTGCAGATAGACTCCGCCGTCGCTTGTGCGTGCGATGGTTGAGCCGACTCCGTTACAGATGGCAAGTGCGGTTGCGCCTTTCTGTTGCGCTTCCTTGAGGGCGGCGAGCGTGTCTGCGGTTTCGCCGGACTGGCTGATGGCAATCACGAGCGTGCCCGGTTTGATGATGGGGTTTCTGTAGCGGAACTCGGATGCGTATTCGACTTCGACCGGGACGCCGGCGAGGTCTTCGATCATGTATTCACCGACCATGCCTGCATAGTAGCTGGTGCCGCAGGCGGTGATGATGATGCGGTTGATGTTTCTGAGTTCCTTGATGTTCGTGTCGAGGCCGGCGAGTTTCGCGTTGCCTTCGGCGGCGAGCAGGCGACCGCGCATGGTGTTGCGCAGCACTTCGGGCTGTTCGAAAATTTCCTTGAGCATGAAGTGCGGGAATCCGCCCTTGGCAACGGCGTCGGCGTCGAATTCCACGTCCTGGACTTCGCGCTGCACTTCGTGGCTGCTCATGTTCACGATGGAGTAGCCGCCGTCCTTGATTTGCACGATGTCGTTGTCGTCGAGATAGACGACTTTCTGCGTGTGGTTGATGATGGCGGAGACGTCGCTTGCGATGTAGAAGTCGCCGTTGTTGCCGATGCCGAGGATAAGCGGGCTTCCGCGGCGGGCTCCGATCAACACGTTGGGTTCTTCGTTGCAGATGACTCCGAGGCCGAACGTTCCTTCGATTTGCTTGAGGGCCTTGAGCACGGCGGACTTCAAATCACCGTTGTAATAGCGGGCGATGAGGTGCGCGACAACTTCGGTATCGGTTTCGGACTTGAATTCAACACCTTCGGAGATGAGTTTTGCCTTGAGGCTTGCGTAGTTTTCGATGATGCCGTTGTGGACAATCGAGATTTTTCCGTCAAAGCTCGTGTGCGGGTGGGCGTTTTCTTCGGTGGGGGCGCCGTGGGTGGCCCAGCGCGTGTGGGCGATGCCGATAGAGCCCTTGATCGGGCAGGTCTTCAATTTGTCTTCGAGGGCCTTGATTTTCCCGGATGCGCGGACGACCTTGATTTGCCCCTGGTCGATGACGGCGACACCTGAACTATCGTAGCCACGATATTCCATTTTTTTGAGACCTTCGACGAGAACCGGAAGAGCTTCCTCTTTACCGATGTATCCGACAATTCCGCACATAAAACTACCTGTATCTAAATTTTTAGGTGGAAATATACTAATTGTAAAGGTAAAAAGAAAAAAAATGTAAGCTTTATCTACTTTGTTTTGCTATTTTAAATGCGTCTATTTTTCATAGAGGATAAAAATGAAGACTAAATTGATTCTTGCCGCTGGCGCTCTCGCCATGCTTATGACAGGTTGCGAACCGTGCAAAACCGCATCGACCGAAAAGACCTCGCTTGTGACCGAAAAGGACAAGTACAGCTACGCTCTCGGTGCCCATTTCGGTAACCAGGCTCGTTTCCAGCTCGTTACTCGCGATTCCATCGACCTCGACTTGGATCTCTTCATTCAGGCTTTCAAGGAACGCTACAATGAAGATTCCGCCAAGTTCTTGATGAACGACTCCATCATCATGGAAACGCTCAACAAGCTTTCTGCAGACCGTCAGGCCGAAAAGATGAAGAAGGACAGCATCGCAGCCGAAAAGAACAAGGCTGAAGGTGAAGCTTTCCTCGCTAAGAACAAGACTGCCGAAGGTGTCGTGACCACGGCTTCCGGTCTTCAGTACAAGGTTGAAACCGAAGGTACTGGTGCAACCCCGACGGACGAAGACAAGGTCAAGGTCCACTATACCGGTACGCTTCTCAATGGCGAAAAGTTCGACAGCTCCATCGACCGTGGTCAGCCGCTTGAATTCCCGGTCACCGCCGTTATCGCTGGCTGGACGGAAATGCTCAAGCTCATGAAGGTTGGCGAAAAGGTCACCGCATGGATTCCGAGCGAACTCGCTTACGGTCCGCGTGGCAACCGCGCTATCCCGGGCAACTCCGTGCTCAAGTTCGAAATGGAACTCTTGGAAGTGATTCCGCCTGCAAAGCCGGAAGAACCGAAGGCTGACGCAAAGAAGGCTGCCAAGCCGGCTAAGAAGCCCGCTGCTCCTGCTGCCAAGTAAGCTTTAGCATTTCGCTTGAAATTGAATGCCTCGCGCCCACCCGCGCGGGGTATTTTTTATCTTTGCTTTTGCATGTTATTCGAGCGGGTGTCTATGTCCAGAATTCTCTTTTTGTTGTGCATCGTTGTTGTTGCGCTTACCGGATGTAATGAACAGAAAAAAATCGATGCGTTGAAGCAAGAAAACGCAAGGCTCGAAGCGGCTGCGGATTCGCTCAAGGCCTTGATTGCAAAAGCTCAGGGCGAAACTTCGAAGTGGCTCGTGAAAAACGATACGGTCCGTGCGGGCGACGGACTTTTCCAGGTGCTGTACCGCATGAACATCAACGAAAAGGAACGCGGAAAAATTGTGATCGCGTTGCAGGACTCTGTTGAACTTGCTGCGCTCCGCGTGGGCCAGGTGTTCTATGCGGCGCTCGATTCCGCGGGCGATGTCCAGCGTTTCCGCTTTGCGCCGAATCCGGCAACGGTCCACATGCTGAGCAAGACGGATTCCGGTTTTGCCTATAGCCGTATCGACAAGCCGGTGACGATTCGCCAGTCTGTTTTCGAGGGCGCTCTTGAAAATGGAAGCACGTTGAGCGGCATTTTGCACAAAGTCGGTATCCCGAGACGCATGGTGGGTGTCGTGAGCGCTGTTTTGCAGTGCAAGGTTTCGTTCCAGCTGGCGCGTCCGGGCGACAAGTTCCGCATTCTGCTCGAAGAAAAGTTCTATCAGGATTCAATCTGGATTAGCGGCAAGGTGCTCTATGCCGAATTCAACGGCCATACGGTCGGGCATCACGAGGCGTTCCGTTACGAGGACCCGGATCCGAAGAGTACCTTTAACGCCCACTACACCGAAAAAGGCGAGGCTTTGATTTTTGAAGGTCTCCGCTATCCGCTGGACCGCTTGCACATCACGAGTCCTTATGGTTCCCGAATCCATCCCATTACGGGTCGCCGCACCGTGCATCACGGTATCGACTACGGTAGCCCCAAGGGTTCGCCGGTTTATGCGGTCGCTGCCGGTGTCGTGACGGTTTCGGGTTACGATGACTTGAGCGGCAACAAGATTGCCATCCGCCACAGGGACAATTCCGAAAGCTGGTACATGCACTTGTCCGTTCGCGGCGTGAAAGTCGGCACGAAGGTCGCTCCGCGTCAGGTTATCGGAAAAGTGGGTTCTACGGGTCGCAGCACAGGGCCGCATTTGCACTTGGGATTCAAGGATGCCCGTGGCAACTGGATGAACCCCGCCAAGAAGACGATGATTGCAACGCCCAAGCTCGAAGGCAACCGTCTTGCCCGTCTCAAACAACGTGTGGCTGACATCCGCAAGGAAATCGAGCTTACGCTTGCCTCTCCGGCGGTCAAGGCGAACGATTCCACTGACGTGCTCGTCCGCATGCGCGTGCTGAAGTAGCTGCGGCGCCCGTCGCGGCCATCCTGGAGCCGAAGGCGATAGGATCCAGTCGGTTCTAATAGCTTTTCCTGAACTCTTTCGGTGGCATGAAGAAGCCGGGCATGGTGTCCTGTTCGATGCCCATTTTTGCGAAGTGTCCGGTGTTTACAGTTCCGTACCCGGCGGTTCGCAGGTAAGTTGCTTCCTTGGCGAGCTCTATGGCTTTCTTCATCGCCAATTCCCTGTCGCTAATGGGGAAGTCCGGTGCGATTCCGTACTTGTGGTAGGTGCTGAAGTTCTTGTCGATGATTCTCAAGCCGGTGATGATGGCCAATGAGAAAGACGGCGTCATGAATGAAGCTTGTCCGATACCCTTGCCGTAGGTGGTTGTTCCTACGATGGGAAGTTTCCTGTTCATGGTGACGGAAAGGAGCAATACTTCGGAACAGCTTGCCGAGCCCTCGTTTGCGAGGAACACGAAATAGCGGTCCTTGGCGATACCATCGACTTCGTTGACTGCAAATGTCGTGTCGTAAGTCTGTCTGTATCTTATGGTGTCCGCTACGGTTGAAATCACGCCTGCGGCCG
This sequence comes from uncultured Fibrobacter sp., assembly GCA_946415675.1. Taxonomy (GTDB): domain Bacteria; phylum Fibrobacterota; class Fibrobacteria; order Fibrobacterales; family Fibrobacteraceae; genus Fibrobacter. Next base: position 59,128 of record CAMKTL010000005.1, on the reverse strand, counting down.
AATCCCCTTTGGCGAGGAACTCCTGGGACATGGAAAAGCACTGGTCGCCGTCGCCACCGCCGTTGTCGCGCAAGTCGATGATGGTTGCCTTGTAATTTTCGGTTTGGCGCAGGTACTTGACAAATTCCCCGTAGGTGCCGGAATCGTTTGATGTTTGCCCCGTGAACTCTTGAATCTTGATAATGGGGATGGAATCCCTGAACGAAAGTTCTACGGTCGGAGTGTAGTAGGGCTTGAGAATCATCGGTATGATGATTTCCGCGGAATCGCGTTTTACGGTGTATGTGATAACTTCGTTTTCTTCACCGGTGGAAAGTCTGTTGAAAACGGCTTCGCTTGTCGGGGCGACATTTTCGATGGCCGTGATTTGGTCGCCCACTTTGAGCCCTGCTTTGTACGCCGGGGAATTTTCGATGATTTTTGTAACAACGTATTTCGAGTCCCGCTCAAACCCGGGATCCAGCTTTTGTTCGGATTCCATGAGGGAGGAGAGGACCACTGCTGCTCGTGAAGGATCCACGTATTGGGTGAACGGATCGAACATGCTTTCGTACATGTAGTAGAGGTCGTAGTAATCCCAGGGAATTTCGTAATCGGCAAGGGCTCCATCCCTGACTTTCCCGATGTAGGCTCCCGGTTCTCTCAGGTATTCCTTTGCATTGTTGTAGTAGAAATAGAGAAGCTCGTAATTGTACAGGAATTCCTTGGATGCGCCAGTGATGCCGGATTGGGATGGCATCGAGTTGTCCGAGGAACAACCCGCGGCTCCCAGGCAACAAAGGACTCCTCCTGTAAAGACTAAAATCAATGATTTGATTTTAGAAACACTTGCATGTAAAAATTGGAATCTGCCCATTCTATAGCTCCTCCTTCAAATTCCTTGATGTCGCCAGTCGTTTCAGTAAAATGCTTTGCGAGAACACTCTTTTCTTGCTTCGGAATCTTTACGCCATAGAGTTTGTTTGCAACCAGGGCTGCGCAGGTGTCATTGACGTCTCCTTCGCATTCGTATTTTGGGGAGATTCCTTTGCCGTGGTAAGAGGTCCCCTTGGGCGTCTTGAATTCAATGTCCGTAATTGTGGCGAGCCCATGCGCATAAGTCCAGAATTGGGTTTGTCCGATTCCTTTCCCGAATGTTTTCGAACCGACCAGTGGAATGTCTGTCAATTCGGTGACTGCAGAAATGAAAATCTCGGACGCGCTTGCTGAACCGCGGTTTGCGAGGATGATGTATTTTCCGGATTCGCCGACATCGCCGGCCTTTGCCATAGTGGTCGAAGTTGAAGTGGCAGAACCGCCGTCCGCAGTTAGCGTACGCCATTTCCTCGTCGATAGCGTTCCCTTGCTTACAAAGAGGTCCGCCATGCGGAGGCACTGATTCACGTGCCCGCCGGGATTGTTGCGCAAGTCAAGTACCCGGACGCGCTTGTCCTTTTTTGTCGAATCCAAATAGGATTTGAGTTCCCCGTAAGTTCCGGAATCCAGGTCTGCGGTTGCGGGCTTGAATCCTTCGATTCTTACGAATATGATGCCCGGGGCGCCTGACTCGTTGAAAAGCGTATCGACAAATACTGTCGGTGCATAGACTTCCTCTTTTTGCAGTTTGTAAAGCGTCGTGTCGCCTTTATAGGAAATAAGAAGCTTGATGTCCTTGTTGAAGGCTAGGGTGGAATCGTAAGTGGCTTTCGCATGTTCGCCCTTGAGTTCGATGCCGTTGACTTCGAGGATATTCCCGTATCTTGGAATGCCAGCTCTCCCCGCGGGGCTCCGGGGATAAACGCGGCTGATGAAAATGGGGTACTCTACATCGATGATGTTGTAGTATCGCATTCCGACATCGCCGCCAATGATTTTGCTTGTGTTTGTTTGAGTGGCTCGATCATCGCTTTTGGCGGGTACAGTGTAATTTGTGTAGGGGTCCTTGAGCGTATTATAGAGACTCTGGACCGAGTCGCCATCTTCGGACAGGTTCGGCAGTTCGTCCTCGTACAGGTATAGCCTTTGCAGGAGCCAGTAGTTAAAGGAATACTCTGTCGGTTCGGGCGTGCTCTTCACCGGGTGGATAAAGTCGGAACATCCCAGCAAGCTCATGAGCAAAGCTGCGAACAATATTCGAATTTTCATGACTTTATCCTTTGATTGTTTGACTTTTGTGTTGCCCTAAAAAGGAGATTCCCGGTCTATGCCGGGAATGACAATTCTCTAGTAACTAATAACTAGTAACTAGTAACTGCGGCGAAGCCGCTACTGATCGATGCTGAGTCCCTTCTTGTCGAGGATGACGCGCGGGATTCCGCCTTCGAGCGGGTTTTCGACAACGGAAATGGTTTCGAGGCTGTCGCATTCGGCGAGACTTTCAGGGAGGGTCGCGAGCTGGTTTGCGTCGAGAACAAGTTCCTTGAGCTTTTTCAGGTTGCCGAATTCGGACGGGATGGCGCCCAGGTTGTTGCCCGAGACCATCAGGACTTCGAGAGATTCCAGGTGCGAAAGCGATGCCGGAATGCTGGTCAGCTCGTTGTTGTCCAGGTAGAGCTTGCGGAGCTTTTTAAGATTGCCGAGTGTCGCCGGGACTTCGGAAAGCATGTTGTCGTGGAGCGACAGCTTGGTCACGTTCTGGCACTTGCCGATTTCGCTGGTGAGGTCCAGAAGCTGGTTCTTGGCGATGTTCACCGTATCGAGCTTGGAGAGCTTGCCGATAGAATCGGGGAGTTCGGACAGGCTGTTGTAGCCCAGGTACAAGTGTTCCAGGTTTGCAAGGTCACCGATGGAATCCGGAAGTTCCATGAGGTCGTTTTCGCTCACGGAGAGACTCTTCAAGTTCTTCAAGAGACCGATATCTTCGGGAATCTCGACGAGCAAGTTGCGGTCCAGGTTGAGTTCTTCGAGAGAATCAATTTCGAAAAGTTCGGGCGGCAACAGGCGCAGCCCCTTCTGGGACAAGTCCAATGACTTTGCTTTTTCAGCTTTTGCTTTCGCTATGACATCTAGTAAATTCATAAAAAGACTCCTAATATTTAAATCATAGCTTTTTTGATAAAAAAAACGTGGAATGGCACGAAAAAAACACAAAAATTTAACGGGTTTCCTAAAAGGATGTTTTCAACGAAAAAGGGGATGTTTTACAATTAGGACATAACTCTTCTAATTCCTATCAACCCCGATTTTGTTGGTGCTTTTTCCCCTGTTTTGTTAAATTTCATATACATTTGAGCACCTAAAAAGCGGATTTTTAACAAAAAATTGTAAGTTTTATGTTTTTTTGCACGCAAATGTGAGGATTTGAAACTATTTTTAGGGTGCAAATTACGAAATAATTCAATATATAATATTATTGTATATTGTGTTTCAGTGTAATTATTGAGGAAAAAATGGAACTAACAAAATCGCAGGAACGCCGCTTAGCATTTGTCGCTAGCCTCTTGAGCTTGAACCCTAACGACCCGAACGATAGAATCAAGGCACTCCGGCATCTGAACCTAGATGAAAATGGATGCTTCCACGGCTTCCAATATTCACAGGGCTTTATGGAATTCTTCATCTTCCTGGACGAAGATACTCCGCTCGAAAAGGTGGTTGCCCATCTGAATTCGGACTTGAAGCAGCTCCAGATTGCCGTGTTCCGCACAAGCGATCCGACGAATCCGTTCTTCCTCTCGCTTCGCGAAGAAGCCGACCCGTGGGCGGTCAACAAGATTTCTGACGAAGAGTCCGAAGAAGATGACGACGCTCCCGCAAGCCGTCCGTACATGGAAACCTTGGAGATTACGGTTCTCCGTACGCGTGCTACTCGCGATATCACGGACTCGGAACTCGAACGCACGCTCAAGGACATGCGCCGCAAGCTCATGCTTTGGAAGACCGATGTGAAGGCAAAGCTCGAAATCATCGCTGAACACGATGACCTCACGCGTGACTTCCGCAGTGCGGATGACAAGCTTGAAATTGTGATGGATTCCGAACCGCTCCACCTCACTAGCGACCACGGCGAGCTTTTCCTCGGCTTCTGCCCGATTCGCACGATTTTTGATTACCACGTTGCTTTGGGCAAGCGCCTCAAGACGAAGCACAACATGGCTATCGTCTCTAGCAACATCCGTACTTACTTGGGCAACCTCACGCACACGAACGCGGCTCTTATCGATGCTTTCCAGACGATGGAACGCAATGACGACAAGAACGTGAACGTGGATGATTTCCCGTTCCTCCACAACGGCATGACGCTTACGGGCGACGATCTGCGCCTCAAGGAACGCGACGGCAAGAAGGTGCTCTTCATTGAACGTCCGAAGATTATCAACGGTGCCCAGTCCCTCTTTACGTACGAGCAATACGCCAAGAAGAGCAAGAAGCCTGTGAATCCGCAGGTGCTCGTGAAGGTCGTTGTGCCGTACCAGGGCGCCGACAATTTCTTGAACCAGGTGACGATGGCGAACAACCGCCAGAACCCGGTGTTCAGCTACCATCTGCGTGCGGCAGACGACTTGCAGTTCTTCATTTGGCAGCGTTACCAGGAAGAAGGCTTTACTTACGTCTATAAGGACGGTGTGCGTCTCAAGGCCCGTACCCGTAAGCTCGAAGTGCGTATGCGCCCCGAACTTGCAAAGACATTGTTCATGATGGACGGCAAGCTCAGCGAATGCCGTTCCAGCGACTGCATCTTCGACAAGGAAACGCTCTACCAGCGCTGCTTCGGTGCGTTCATCCGCGTCGCTCCCGAAAAAGAAAAGGACTTCGTCCGCAAGACCATCGCCTTCACGAAGGCATGGCAGCTGCTTAGCCGCCTCCCGATCAAGATTCGCAAGGTCACTCCGGGCAAGGGCGTGTCTATCGAAGCGAACGACGATAACCCGCTGACCCGCATCACGTGGAACGGCCGTCTCGAAGACAAGTTCATCTTCCGCAGTGCTGTGAAGGACTTGGTTGTCGCTCTCGCGCTTCGCCACTGGCTCATCTACGGCAATCCGATTCAGGACTTCGAATGGCTTGTTGAAAACGAACTCAACTTCAACGATTCCATCCTCAAGTACGCTTCCCGCATTTACACGGAAGACTTGAAGAACATCTTGATTTCTGAATTCAAGGACAATCCTAATTACTACGATACCATCACGACTATCGACAAGGATTCCGGCGAATCCGTCGAACGCCGCTTGTGGAAGGGTTTCTCGAACACTGCCACCTACGACAAGATGATGGACCTTCTGTGCAAGAAGAATTCTGCATGGGAAAAGTGCCGTGGCGGTATCGAGGTGTTCCTCTAATTTATTCATTGATTAGGGGCTAGAATCCGATTTTGAAGCGCTCCCGCGAAAACGGGGGCGTTTCTTTTTTTCTATGTTATCGGTGCTAATTTTGAACGTCCCGTTTTTGTATTTTGTAACCGTTGCGTTTTAGAAAGATTTTAAATTCCGCCCTTTGGGGCTTTGTTGCTGTGGGTTCCGTCTGGTCTCAAGACGGAACGCTTAGCTCGTATGAATCCCTTTTTGATGATGAACTTTTTCAGGATGTGCCGCCAGTAAGCTCGGCTTCGACGGCGCCTGCGTCTTCGGCTCAACCGTCTGTGGCGGTGTCGTCTGCGGTGGCGCCCGCTTCTTCTACGGTGACCGAATCCTCTGGCGAACGGCTTTCGTCATCCGTTGCTGTCTCTAGCTCTGCGCTCCCGGCTTTGAGTTCTGCCATCGCGGCTTCAAGCTCCGCAGTACCTGCTTCAAGCTCCGCAGTTCCTGTATCGAGTTCTGCTACCGTGGCTTCAAGTTCTGCGGAGGCGTTGTCGAGCGTCGCGCCGTCTTCGGCGGTCATGGCGTATTCGTCATCTGTCGTGCCGGTTTCGTCTGCGTCTGTGCTTTCGTCCTCGGCTGTGGTAACTTCGGCGAGTTCTTCGCAAACTCCTGTCGTGGCACAGTCTGAACATGCTACGGAACAGCCTTCCGAAATTACTTCGGACGAATGGACTCCGGCCATCAAGTACATCCCGGTGCCTAAATCGACGTCTCCGCTAGACGGTCTTTTGCCTATGGGCGGTATTGGCATGCGCTCCGGGCTCATGAATACGTCCAAGGGGCAGGTATTCTCTCACGACATCGATGTGGCAACCCGTGAAATCGACGTGACGGAAAAGCGCGTGAATACGCATTCCCGTACGGATACGACGGTGCTTTGGACATCGCATTATCCAGAACTTGCAGACTACGTCTCGGACATGTACGACGTTGGTCGCAAACGCTTGTGGCTCAACGGTCTTGTGGGGCAACACGATGGCGGTTACGAGGCGCCTGAAACAGGGTCTGTCTTCGATATTACGATTCCGGTGAATATGCCTGCCTGGATGAAGGACTTCGGGTTCAACAAGCCGAAGCTCATGCTCAAGGGCTCGATGGATATCCGCTTCAAGGGCTACGGCGAAAAGGACGATGCCGAGGGCAGCACCAAGACGAGTCTGTGGCCGTCCCCGTCGTTGGACTACAACCCGAGCTTCATGGTCGAGGGTAAGATTGGCCCGTATATCACGGTTGAAATCAAGAACGTCGATGAAGGTCTTGGTTCGCAGAACGAGGTTCGCGTTGTCTATGAGGAATCGTTCAAGGGCGAATTCGAAGACTACATATTGCAGCGCGTGGAAGCGGGTACTACGAACTTGTCGCTTGCCGGTACGGAGTTTACGGGTTATTCCGAAAACCACCAGGGGCTTTTCGGTATCAAGGCGGAATGGAAACTGGGCGACTGGAAACTCACGACAATCGCTTCGCAGGACGGTGGCGAACAGGAAGAGTATTCTATCAAGGCGAACGAATCGACAACTGAGTTCCAGGTAATGGACAAACAGTTCTTGTCATACCGCTATTACTTCTTGAACCTCGATGCGAGGAACGACTATATTGAAAATGCGGTTAACGGTAATCCTAGATCGAAATCCGATGTGACTGGATTGAGGTTGTACAAGAGGAGCGCGTTGAACAACACGACCGAAGTCATAAAGAATGTGACCGTCGTATATAAGACGCCGCAAGGGAGGCTGATTACAAAGACTGTTGACCGCATGGAAGAAATCCCGGATACCGAATATGATTACGACCGCAATACAGGTATCTTGAGGATTAACGGAGTCAACCGCAATACACTTATTGCGGCAAACTACAGTAGTGAAAAAGAAAACCGCAAGGGAAAGACTTTGCACGATGGTGGCGAGGCCGTGCTTGTCCAGTGGGACGCTACACTTAGCGAACTTACGTATATCGACAAGTTGATGTTGCGCAATGTGTATTCCATCGGCATCTCGGATGCGAGCGCGAATAGCTTTGTCCTCCGCATGAAAAACAAGGCGGGCATTTCGGGCGATTACCTCAAGAAGCTTGGACTTGCCGATGAAAATACCGGCACTCCATTGGTGAACGATGCTGCCATTTTCAAGAAAGATGCTTCGGGTAGCTACACAGGTGAAATGTGGTTGCCTTGTAGGAAAGTTGAAGATTACGATTCCTCGTTGAGCTATCAGGAACGGTACAAGCTCGCAAAAGCGAACTGCTTGGAACCGTTGCGTAATCTGGATTCGACTGCCGCCATGCAGCAACTTTATTCGCTTCCGGTCTATAACTTGGGGCGCTATACAAATCGCTTTTACTTTGAATCCGTGGGCAAACGCCGTAACTCTATGCTCAGCGTGCGCGACCCGAATTCAAGCTATTCCGTCAATAGCGGAAGTTGCATGGATATTTCTCCAGGTTCCGAAAAGGTGACAGCTGGTTCTACGACGCTTATCCGCGGTACGGACTACGAAGTCAACTACGAACTTGGCCAGATTGAACTTTTGAGCGACCGCGCCTTGGATCCGAACAAGGAAATCAAGGTCAAGTTTGAATGCGAACCTTTGTTTGAAGTCGATAACAAGCTTCTTCTCGGCGCCCGTGCGGAATTGCCGCTCGACCTCTATGGCTTTGGCGCCGGTTCTGTGTTTGGTGTTACCGCCCTTTACAGGAGCCAGAGCACTACCGCCGAAGTCCCGACGCTTGGCAACGAACCTTATTCGAGCTTCCTCTGGGGCTTCAACGTCCGCTTGCAGGATTCCGTCAAGGCGCTCACGGACTTGGTGAACGCGATTCCTGGAATCAGCACGACGGCCACATCGAACTGGCGTGTGGAGGCTGAATTTGCCGGTAGCCGCCACAATGCGAATACAAGCAAGGACCAGACCGCACTTGTTGAAGATTTTGAATCAACGGCGACAGGCCTTGTGTATCCGCTGTCAAGACTTTCTTGGTATCCGGCGTCGCCTCCGGGTGGCGTTGATTCGCTCCCATCGACTTATATCGAAAATTTGGATTACCGCCATAAAGGTGAATTTATCTGGCACAGCAACAATACGGAGCTGTACAAGTACATTTATAATAACATTGGAAATTCCGATGTCGATAACCAGCACCTGACCGTGCTCAAGATGACGTTGCGCCCGAACGATGACCTGATGGGCAATTCCTGGGGCGGTATCATGCGACCGAACAGCTCGTATTATCAGGATATGAGCGAGATGAAGTACATCGAAATTGTCGCTCGTGGTAATTCCGGTTCCATTTTCATCGACTTGGGCCTCATTAGCGAAGATATTTCAATAAATGGCGAAAAGCCGAATGGCATATACGATGGCGAAAACCAGATTGGCATGACGACGGCGCAGCATGACCGCGGTCTTGATGGTAGGGTAGGCACTGATGAATACAAGATTGTTTGGGATTGCCGCATTGCGGGCTGCGATTCGACTCGATATACTTCTGCGAACGTGGATATCTCGACGAAAGATATTGCTGGCGATGACTTCAAGGATTTGGACGAAGAAAGCGACCCGCCTGCAAGTATTAACGGAACAGAAAACAACTTGGGCGAGCGCTCGTACGATACCGAAGATATCAATAGAAACGGTGCTCTTGATATGGACATCAGCTTTGTCCGTTATCGAATCAATCTTTCGGACACTGACGAGGCGAACTTCGAAAAGCTCAAGAACGGTTGGCGCAGGTGGCGCATTCCGCTGAACCAGTACGATACGATAGTCTCTCCGACGGGTGGCAACTACAAGGAAATACTTGCGGAATCTCAGTTTACCCGTGTGTGGCTGGGCCGCCTTAATCCGGGCGTTTCCGAAGCGAAGGTGCAGATTGTGAGCCTCGGAGTCCTTGGCAACGCTTGGGAAGAGACTACCGTTGCTGACCTTTATCGCACGACCACAAATGAGAATTCCCAGATTGTCGAAGTGAATGGTGCTGAAAACCGTATTTCGGAATACGTGGCGACGCGCGATACGACGTACATCAAGGTTTCCACGATCAACAACCGCGAAAATGCGAAGGAGTATGTCAAGTCCCCGAATACGGTGACGGAACGCGATGCGGATTCGAATGCTCCGCTTAAGGAAACGGCGCTTGTTCTGGATTATCACAACATGAGTCCTGGGCAAGAAGTGGGTGTGACTCGCTTGTTCGAAACGGATACGAAGAACTTCTCGTCTTACAAGTCCTTGAAGATGGAAATCCATTACCAGACGGACAAGAAAATAGATAAGGCTCCGGTGCGCTTTGCGCTCCAGTTCGGTGAAGGCTCTATAGAAGGTTCCAATGACTATTACGAATGGAGCTTCCGCCCGAAGGTTTTGCGCTACGATTGCTCCCGCGACGTGGATTGCCATGAACAGAACTGGCTCGACAACGCCTTTGCCATGGACTTGGTTGATTTCTCTGACCTCAAGCGTGGTCGCCATCCGCCTTACCTTGAACCGGTCGTGAAAAAGTTGCCTGGCGATCGTGAAGAACAGCTCCGCTTAGTCGGTAACCCCTCTATCACGAAGGTCGATTGGGTTCGCTTTGTGATTATCGCGGATTCTTCGGCATCGCCCGAAGACCTCAAAGGTACTTTCTGGCTGAACGATTTGCGCCTTTCTGACATGGATACGGAATGGGGTTATGCCGCCCGTGTGAACGCTCAGGTGAACTTCGCAGACTTCATTTCTCTTTCGGGTGCCGTGCGCTATCAGGACGGTGACTTCGCGACGCTTTCCAATTCCGGTCGTTCTCCGAAGCCGGACCCGGCTCAGGCTGCATCCCAGCTCGATGTGTCAGCGGACATTTCCATTGCGCTCAACAAGTTCTTGAACGATTCGCTGGGTTTCCATATCCCGATGTCGTTCGGTTATCACAGTTCGACGAAGCGCCCGTACATGAAGCCTACCGACGACATGATGCTTAGAAAGAGCAGCTTTGTCGATTTGACGGGAGACATGTTCCAGGGTGATCTTGCCGTGGAATCGGACGATGATGAAAACGAGTTGAGAGATAACGCTGAATCCAAGGGCTATCAGTCTTACGTGCAGGACTTGAGCTTCAGCATCAGTTACCATAAGGATTACAAGGCAAGCGAAACGAAACTGGGTGAATTCCTGTCGCAAGCGTTCTTGGAACGTCCGGCGCTGAGTTATTCTTATCATCAGTCCGAGGGCCGTTCGACGACATCGGCGGATTCCACTTATTCGTACCACACTTTGCTCGAATATAAGTTGGGTACGTTCAGCATGTTCAAGTTCAAGCCGTTCGAAGGACTCTCGAAGTACTCTTGGCTCAAGGATCTCTCCAAGACGGAATTTGAACCGTGGCCGCAGACATTTGACTTGACTTTGTTCGACTTTAACTATGTGCGCTATGTGAACCAGACTCGTGATCCTGATTTTGTGGAACCGCAGGTCGATAAGGTGGTGACTTACACCGCTGAACTCAATCACAAGTTGAACATGCGCTGGAACATCCTTTCGTTCCTCTCCGTGAATTATTCCGTGAACATCAAGCGTGATATGTTTGGTGGTGGCGACCGTGAAGGCTTCACTAAGGAAAACTTCTTTAGCACGTCCGAAGGCGGCCTCTTCGCGAGCGGCTACATCTTTGACCACGACCATTCCGACCGTAAGGTCTATATGTCTCGCGACAGTCTTGTGATTATTCCGATGGATACTGTTGCCAAGATGTCTGCTTCGGGCAAGCCGCTTGCCATTGATATGCAGAATCCGGATTCCTATGAAATCCGCTACGATACGACTTCGTTCTACAAAATTGATAGCGTAGGCCATCGCGAATACGGACGTACTTACGGAATTCTCCGTAACGAACGTTCCAGAAATCAGCAGTTTAGGATAAACTTTAATCCTAAGCTGATTCCGTTCATCCCGTTCAATATGCAGTTCTCGTCTGATTTCAATCAGCAGAAGAGTATTCCGGATGATTTCGATTTCTATGACAAGTCCAGCATCGATAAAAACTACTGGACCATATCGCAAACAAACCGGTTCGAATTTACGCCGACATTCAAAATCATTGAATTGGCGGATTTGTTCGGCAAGGATAATGCAGTCTCGGGCTTCTTGAACAAACTCAAGTGGCGTGAGGTAAAGTTCAACTGGAATGCAAGCACGAACACCATCGGTGAAAACTTCACGCTCGCACAGTTGTACGAAGAACAGAAAGTGACTCCGTTCCAGTATTACCTTTATGGCCTTGGCCTTGGTGATGGACATGGTGGCCGCGGGCTTTGGAACATCATGACAGGTAACATGGGACTTACCGACCGCGATGACTTTACCGGCTTTGCGCAATATCGCAACAAGCACGTGGATACGCTTGTTTATCAGGGCAGTTTCCGCAATTCTGTGTCTCGCACGTTGCAAATGTCAACGGGCCTCACTTTGCCGTTCTGGGATATTTCTGTTGCCGCTGATTTCCAGTGGAAAGAGGACTTCTCGCAGTCCCGTGAATACCCGCTGTATATTGACACGACTACGGTATTCCCGAAGTTCGGTATCGGTATTTCTATCCCGAATATCGCGCAGAAGGTCTCGTTCTTGAATAGTTTCCGCAGCGTGAGCTTGAACCATCGCTTTGACTATAGCCGCACGGTGACCAAGCGGCCCTTCCAGAGCGCCGAAGATTCTTGGGCGAGCGTGTGGAACTTTAATCCGCTGATTCGTATCACGTTCCTTACGCAGAACAATTTGCGTATTGAAAACAGCGTTCGCATGAAGATTGAATCTACGGATCGCCGCCCGAAAGACGAAGTGATTTCCAACCCGTGCTGGCCCAAGGATACTTCTGCAAACTGCACCGATACGACAAGTTACTTCCTCGAAACGCCGTGGATTCCGACATCGCTTTACAATGACTTTGCCATCAACATTGGTGATGACTTTACGATTACGTATCCGCTCAAGATTGACAAGGGATTCCAGCTTTGGAAATGGTTCTTTAAGCTCAAAAACGATATCGACTTGAAGCTTACCGCCGGTTACGATTACAAGAAGACGATTCGCAAGGAATACACTCCGGTCGAGGGTTATGACATGCGGAACAAGGAATCCGGTACGGATGGAGTCTTTAAGCAGTGGGCATATGATTCGGGAATCCCCGAAGGTGAAAGAACCATCTATAAACCGAAACTGGAAATGACTTACCGCACGGTTCCGTCGAGAACGCATGAATGGTTCATTCGTCCGAGCGCTTCTTATACGTTCAACAAGATGGCTTCGCTTAGTTCGTATATCGAGTATAGACAAATTCACGAAAAGCTGGACGACGAAACGGCTCACGTGCGTCAAATTTTGCAGTTCGAACTTGCGTTGATGTTGAGGTTTGACTAAGGCGGCGTAGCCGCTTTGGCTATGAGGTATGGGGTCGTGCTTTGCACTATGAGGTCGCTTCGCTTTGGGCTTGAGAGTCCGAATCTTGATGATTTATGCTCATACCCCATAGCTCAGAGGGAGCCGTAGGCGACCGAGCCCATAGCTTGATGTTTCGCTCTAAGTTCAAGATGGAGTAATGCATGTCTAAAACCAGAGTAGCAGTCGGCATGAGCGGTGGCGTAGATTCGTCCGTTGCCGCACTACTTTTGCAACAGCAGGGCTACGAAGTCGTGGGCGTGACGCTTCGCGTGCTGCCCGACGTTGGTGTACAAGAATCTTCGTTTGATGCGGAAAATGACCCGAGTGTGTTGCGTGCGAGAGCGATTGCCGAAAAACTCGGTATTGAGCATCATGTGGCGAACTGCTCCGATACGTTTACGAATGAAGTTTTAAAACGCTGCCATGATGATTTTTCGCAGGCGCGTACGCCGAACCCCTGCTGCTATTGCAACCGCTTTATCAAGTTTGGCTGGATGATGGATTATGCGAAATCGCTTGGCGCTGACTTTTTGGCGACGGGGCATTATGTGCGCATCGAAAAAATGGGCGGCGTACGCAGGCTTTTGCGCGGGCGCGACCTCGGCAAGGACCAGAGCTATTTTTTGTTCTGGGTTCCCGATGAACGCCGCAATCACGTGCTTACGCCGCTTGGAACGTACGTGAAAAGCGAAGTGCGCGAAATCGCCGAGCAGAACGGCTTTGTGAACGCCAAGACGGGTGACAGTCAGGACATTTGCTTTGACATTTACGGTTCGCAGTACACGGGGTTCCTCAAGGACCGCTTTGGCGAAATGACGCGCCCGGGCCGCTTCGTGGATGAAAAGGGCAAGGTGTGGAATACGCACGATGGGTTCCATAAATATACAGTCGGTCAGCGCAAAGGTCTGGGCGTGGCGATAGGTGTGCCCGCATTCGTGAAGCATGTGGACCCCGAAACGGGTGACATTCTCGTGACGGGCGACAAGTCGTCGGTCTGCTTTGACCGTGTTGAATTGATGAACTGCGAATGGCACGGTGGTGCGCGGGAGGTCGGGGCTACGTTCCGCGCCGAAGGCATGGTGCGTTACCGCCAACGTCCGGTCGCATGTGAAGTTACTGTCGTCGATACGAATAAAGCTGTTGCCGTTTTTGACGAACCGCTCTTTGCTGTGACGCCCGGACAGTGCGCTGTCTTTTACGATGGCGACATGGTCCTCGGCGGCGGACAAATTGTGTAGAGTTTGAGGTATGGGGTGTGGGGATGGTGCGTTGCACCTCTGAGGTCGCTTCGCTTTGAGGTTTGTTGCCGATGCGGTCATCTTGAGGACTGAAGGTTCGATATGGGGCAGAATACCATTGTTTGTAGGTGGAGCAATGTCATTTCAGGCTTGACCGGGCGGACAGCACTTGGCAACCTGTTGCCTTAGTGCGCATGGCCACCTTTAGGTGGAAATTGCTTTTTTTATTTGCAAAATTTATATTTTAGCTGTAATATGATTCGCTTCATTGCCATAATCCTTTTGCTAGCCTCGTCCTTGTGGGCGAAAAAAGAATACTTTATTCTGCCTGTTCAATTGCAGGGCGTTCACGAGGATTATGCAAAAAAAATAACTTCGTTGGTCAAGGAGTATGCCGCTATAGATGGCTATGCCGTTGTCTCCAAAAAAGAAGATTGCGATTACCTGTTGCAAATAAAATTGCTTCGTGAAGAATTCGGTGTTGCCGTTATTTTTGAAAAGCGAAAAAAGAACGATAAAGTTGTATGGTCATACGGACATATCGCCTATACGCCTAACGATTTTATTCCTATTGTGAGCCACGTCTCGCATGAAATAAAGTGATAATTTTGATGATTTCTATAAGAGAAAGTTTGGGCGTATGAATCGAGTTCTTGTTTTGTTTGTACTGTCTTTGTTGCTTGCGGGATGCATGGGCATGAAAGTCCGTGTTTCTGATGGCAGTGGCGATTATTCTATTTATAAAAATGGTTCTTTAGCTTGCTCGCGAAGCGATAACTGCGAAGTTTTTCCATCAGGTGATGCCGTGTATTTAGAAGCCCGCCGAAACAATGTTGTTTATAGTGGCATGGCCGTTTATAGGGAATGCCGCTCTTATGACGGTGCTTCTGGACCGTCGTCAATTTCACCGACAAACGATTTTTTAACTGTTTCTGTTTTGGGTACGGTATCGTTTGCTTCTTGGGCGGCTACGGCTGGCGATTGCCGGGGCTATTTTCCTCTTGAAGTAGTAATTCCTGTCGGTCTTAAAGATTCTCTACAGGCGAAGAACTACCCTTGGGATAAGCCGATAAAGTAACATAACTTTTAAACCGCCAATGACAAGAATTTGCTAGATCCTATCGGTCGCGACGCTTCCTCTAGGATGACGCTTTTTTCCTACTTGCACTTTCACTTCGTTCAAGTGCCAATAGTGTGCAAGGTTATGACGCAGCAGAATACTTGTATTTTGATATGTCATAATCGCAGCCACGAACGCCAACGGCGTTCAATGCTGGCCTCGGTCATGTCCATACAAAAGCGTACAAAGCGAATGCCGCAAAAATGCTTGCATTTTTTATGGCTGAGCTGAAGTTGCGGACGCGAAGCGTCAACTATGGCCGCGACGCTCGACCTACGCATTTGTCCCTACCGCCTACTGCCTACTTCCTACTGTCTACTAACCACTAACCACTATTTACTTTATTTCACAATCCCGACTTCGCTGAGTTTCACGAAACCGCGGATTTTTTCGCCGAGGCGGATTTCTGCAAAGTTCCCCTGTTCGCCGATGACTTCAAAGCTCGTGCCTTCGCTAAGCGTGTTTAGCGTTTGCGACTTGTCGCTTGGGGCGCTGGTGACATCGGCGCTTGAGGCCGTGACGACACCCGTGATGTCCGTTTCGAGGACGAACATTTTATAAATGGCGCTCGCACCAATTGTACAGAGGACAATGCTCATCGCAAATACGACTCCAGTGCAAATGTTCTTGCCGCGTTCGCCTTTCACGAATCGACGGGCGATAATCACAAGAGCAATGGCCCAGAAGAGAACGAGAGCGATATTCATTTGTCCTTTGAGCGAGATTGCATGGTGCAAACTCATTAAGCCTTGCAAAATCGGGTTCTCTTCTTCGTCGCCTTCTTTGTCTTTGGTTTTAGTTTGAGCGTAATTCAGGTTGTGCTGGATGTCATCGTCGCTTGGATGCAAACGGAGAGCGGACTTGTAGTAGAAAATTGCAAAACCGAGTTTACCGCTGCGGTAGTAGGCGTTGCCTAAATTGTAATAGAGGTCCGCATTGACGATGCCTTCGTCAACGCAGGTACGCCATTCGTCAATAGCGCGCTCAAAATCGTTTTCGTTGTACGCCTTTGTTCCGGCGTCGATGCCATCGCATTTCTCGGTCGCAACACTTGCTGTTGCCATAAGCAAAAGCGCAGCCGCGATTGTCAAAAAAAATCTATTCAGTTTCATAAAATCTTCCGTTGGAAATCTCCGCTTGGAGGCGGGAATGACATGTTAAATGTTTTTATAGCTTCAGTTCCTCGCAAAGTTTTTCGACATCCGCGAGCATTTGGGACTGTTCTTCGGTCGATGCTGTGACAGGTGCGAAACGCACGAAGGCGCATTTTTCGAGCCAGCTGTCGATGGCGTCGATTGTCTCGCTCTTGACGTTCAGCTTGGCGAGTTCCTCCTTCATTTGCGGGCGGGTCATGCCCTTGAATTCGAGGTTCGTCAAGTTGCTGAGATAGTCGATAAGCCCGTTTTCGAGAGCCGCATAGAAGGCCTTGCCGTCACCCTTCTTGAGTGCTGCACGCGCATCTGCGAACTTTTCTTTGAGCAGCTTGTTGGCCTTGCCCTTGCGGACAAGGGCCGTATTGCTGTTGCGCTTGCGGCTTCTTGTGATGAGGGCGTTTGCAATCAGGTAGAACGGAATCGCCGCGATAAATAGAATCCAGAAGACGATACTCCTGTGCGGTGCCGAAGATTCGCTTTTGCTCGAAACCGGATGGATGAAGCGAATGTCGCTGCCGAGGAATTCGATTTCTTGCTTTTGCACTGCCGGAGTCGATGGGCTTGCAGAAACCGGAGCCTGATAGATTGGCTCTGCGGGGGCGTCGCCCTTTTCGACTTCGATGGTCCACGGACCAGCCGATGCTGTTTCGTATTTCTTTTTGGCGGGGTTGAACCAGGAATATGTAATGGCCGGGATTTCGAATGTGCCTTTTTTCTTGGGATAGAGGAACACCTTGATGTCCTTCGAGGTGACGACCTTGTTGCCCGTGATTTTCTTGTTGATGCTGTTTTCGGGCGGCACGGAGCGGAATTCGCTAAAGTCGGGGAGCTTCGGGTCGGTAATCGTGCCCGGAGTGCCATCACCCCTGATGCTGATTGCGAGAGTCAGAGCTTCGCCGACCTTGAGGTTTGTGCGGTCGAAATTGGCGCTAAAACTGTACGAGCCGACCATTCCCGAAAAGTCTTCGGGCTTGCCTTCGGCCGGGAGCGGAAGGACGTTGATGGCGAGCGGGGCGGTGGAGGTTTCCGTTTCGATGGATTCCTGCTTGACGCTACGGCTGGAGAACGACATGCCGCCCATCTGCTTCTTTTCTTCGACGACTTTGGGTTCGCCGAGCTTGGTATATTTGAACTTGAACGACGGAATTTCAAGCGTTCCGCTCTTGGTCGGGCTCAGCCAGGCGAATTTTGCGGTGGCCTTCATTTCGCGGCGGGTGCCTTCGACGGGCTTGAAATCCAGATTGGAAAGGTCGTTACGGTGGACGATAAAATCGTTACCCGTGCTCATGTCGGTCGCTTGGAGGCCGCCCTGGAAATGCTCGAACGTGTGGAGGCTCAAGGTGACGCTGAACTGTTCGCCTTCGTAAATGGACTTTTTGCTCGGGGTGAGGCTTGCGGCAAGGGCGTCGTCGCTATAGGAACGCTGCACGTTGACCGGAATCTTATTGCTGATGAGGTTCGGTTCCCCGCCGATGTTCCAGGTAAGCGATCCCAGATCCTGCATACCCGTTTTTCTGGGGGCTTTTATTTTGAACGAATAGACGCGCGCCTTGTAAGGCCTTCCTCCACCACCGAAAAACGAGTCGAAAAAGTCGTCCATGTCCGGACGCATAACCTGGTCGGCACTGTCGATGCCGAGAAGCTTGAAGTTGTTGCGGGTCTCCAGATGGAGGGCGCCCCTATTTTGAGGCAGTTCCTGCAACGGGACGATGAACTGCAACTTGAATGTCTGACCCGCTTCGATGCGGTCCGTATCGACTTGGAGAGATGGCTTCGCGCTTACAAATGCTGCTAAACTGAGACATAAAAGCAAAAATCGTTTCATGCTCCATAATTTACCAAATTTGGAACATATAGACAAATCAAAACGGCGTTTTTGCCCTAAAATAGGGCAAAACCCAAATAAATAAAGGCTTTCGGGACGGTCCCGGCACCAAAAACAGAGTTTAAAGAAAACCAATGAAAACCACGAAAAAGCACAAAAAATTAAAGGATGATGCCTAAATAATGCCTAGTTTTTCAAGCTCCCGGCACAATGTAAAAACCCCGCAAAATGCGGGGGTTAGTGAGAAAAATTTAAGCTGGTTCTATGTCTAGTTTTCCCTCGGTGTATCGCTTCACGATCGAGTTTAAAAGCGTCTGGTATGGAATCCCCACACGTTCCGCCTTTGCCTTGAACGCTTCCAATACTCCGGGGTCGAAACTGGTTCCTACTTTGGATTTCCTGGACTTTGCCGCCGCCCGTTCTTTTGATGCCGCAATAGCTTTAGAGAGTGCGCCTGGGCCGCTGAAAGATAGCCCGTTTTTTACGGCCCAGTTGTGGTCTTCTAGTTCTTTGGCTTCGGTGCGGTTTTCAAAGTAAGCCGCCTTTTTTATGGCATCCCGTTCTATTTTGTCAATTTTAGCCATTGGTTTTTCCTCAACTTGAAAGCGGTTGTTACTGTGTTTGTTATGTACGAATAAACGACCTTGCAATATTTTCCGGAAATTTCCGCTAGTATTTCGATGCAGTCTTCATATTCTTTCGACTGGTAGGCTTTTACTACAGGGATTTTCTCGTCAAACAGGTCTCTTACTTCTTGTTCAGTTATCGAGCAAGATGCCATGTGCTGTTTTGCGTGGTCGCTTATTCTTACGTTCATATCCTTAATATATGATAATGTCTAGATAATGTCAAGATTTTTTTTATTTTTTTTTTCGTTTCGCTTGACTTTCTCGCTCGTTTTTTGTGTCTTTGTTCCGTCCCGCTTTTGCGAATCTTGCGGGTCGTTCAGCCCTCTACATGTTACGAGCGTGTAGGGGGATTTTTTGTTTTTCGCTGTTGCCTTTGCCGCTTTTTATTTGTGTTTTTGTTTCAACAAAGAAAACAACCCATTTACAAAGGAAAAAAAATGAGCGCTTTTGATCAAAACGAAATAGCAAACGAAAAAATGAAAATCAAGCTTGAAAAAAACATCCGCTTTGATGGATTAAATGATATTGAAAAAGTCCAAATGGACGAATATCTAACGAAAGAAGCGGAAAAGCGTATTGCAGCCCGTGACGCTCAAAACGCCATGCTCGATGCAGTGAACGGCAGGGGTTAAACATGGAACTCGAAGAAGAAAAGAAGTACAGCGCCGCATATATGGCGGAACTTGCGAAGAAAAAAGAAGCGGAACGCAAGCTGAAAGAACGAGAGGACAAACAAAAGGACCATTTAAACGAATGGGCCAAAAAAGTAAGAAACGAAAACGAGCTTTGCTATGAATTTATGGTAAACGCTGGCGGTAAAATTGTTTTGTTCTTGCGTGGCATGTTCGACAAGATGTGTACCGTCCCGAAATACCCGGAATATACGAGCGTTGACAATGTCTTGCGTTACGTCATGTACGAGAATTACACAGAGTTTAAATCGGCGTGCAATTACAAGCCTCATAAAATACTGTTACAGGACAACGCAGAAGCGGACGCAATACGAAACAAGATTTTCACGGCGTACAAAAACGCCCTCAAGGTTTACCATTATTGCGAAAAAAACGGCGTTAGCGTTTTTGATTTCCGCAAAAAGGTAAGCCCCGAATTTGGCACTATGTACGAACACGAAATAGAAAAGTTCTTTAAGGAACTGGAAAAGGGCGAAAAGAAAAAGGGGTCTTGATTTTTACCGTCCTGTTTTGTGTATTGTAGAACGTGAACACGCCGCCCCCTTTAGCCAACCGCCCCAAAAGTTCGCTAAAACGTGGGCGGCGTGGCTGTGGTTTTCTTCATTGACTATTTCAAAAGCCCCGTTTTTGCGGGGCTTTTCCGTTACTTGTCAAATCTTCTTTTTCGGCGTTTTCCACCAGTTTACAAAATCTTCAATGTCTATCATTATTCTACAGTGTTTGCCTTTCTGTTTTATAGGCATTCCGTATTTTTTAATAAAGTATTTATAGATTGTTTGCCGGTGGTATCCTATTTTTTCCGCTAGCTGTTTTACAGTCAATTTGTTGTTTTCTGTACACATTTTTTCGTTTCCCAGGTTGAAAAAAAATCATTACTTTGTTATCTCGAAAGTTACAGAATTAATCAAGTGTCCCGTATCTATGAGCGGTTGCGGGTTGTTGTTCGCCGCTTTATTGCCGTGCGGCTTTCGCCTTTGCTCTATCGTCTTTGGGCTTAGCGGTACGAACTGCCCGAACTCTCCACGCATGGCACGCTTTACGGTGCCAACGAAAACGGCGCCTAGATATTTCTTTAGCCCGTCTGGGTCGCCCTTGCCTTGCATGATGTTCTTTATGTGTTCCCGCGCTTTGGGGTCGTATTTCAGCAATAATGGCAAATCCTTTTTTATTTGATCCATTGCAAACGTCATGAATGGACGGGCGGGTATTGCCGTGTATTTGCGGCCCTCGGCTGTTACCCCGGCTTCACGGCCAAAGTTAAGCGTTCGGGCAATACCCGCCAAGGAATACGGGACGCCCAGGGCGTTTGTAGGTTGTCCCGTTGCTTCACGAAAAAGGCGGTTTTCGTTCGCTTTTTCGCCGCTCCCGTTGCCGTCTATCCACCCTATTTTAATAGATCCCTCGAACGCCCTTTTTGCGCGTTCCGTTAGTTCTTTCTGTAGCGCCTTCAAGTCTTTCATTATAACGCAAAAGCCTTTGCCGCCGCCGTTCTTGATGTAAAATTAAGCTGGCTTGTTGCAAACCACCTTAAATTTTCCTTTATTATTTTTGCCGTCATTTCAGAATCTGCCGTGATGTTGTTGTTTTGCGTGTTCGTTGTGTTAAAGTTCATATTTACAAGAACGTTTTTTTGCCGTGCAAAGTCTAGGTTCTGTTTTTGCGGTTTTTTCATCCATATATTGAAACGCTCGCTTTCGGCTATTGTCGGGTCCAGTCTTACGGCCGCATCATAAGCGGATTTATAGCGCTCCTCGGAAATTTCGCCCCGTTTTAACCTTGTTACGGATTTTGACAAAGAGGCCCTAATATTTCCGTTTTCCCTTATCTCCTTGTTTTTCTTGTTTTGTGTGCTAATTTGTTTGTAAGTTTCGTATAGCGTTGAACCAATGAGGGCAATTTCCCCGGCAAGCAAGCCCCAGGCCGTACTAGTTGCAAGTTTCGTTAAGCTGTTACCGAACGCGCCAAAAGAACCTAAAAGGCCCGTTTTGCTGTCGCCTAGTGCAAATTGCGCGGCTTTGGCGGCTGTACCGAATGCGGCAAAAGCCGCCGGGTAGTCGCTTATAACGTTTAACGCCTTTAGGCCGTAATTTGCAAAAGCTGAAAGTTTGTCGATGTTCCGTGAAAAGCCGTCTATAATTTTTACGGCCAAGTTACCGAAAGAATTAAACCCCTTTTCTATTGTGGGTAAGTTTGAATTTATGCTTTGTACGATGTTTGTAAATGCCGGCTGTAGCTTTTCGCCCAAGCTCTCTTTTAGATCGCCCACGGCATTTTTGAGCTGGATTATTTTCCCCTCGTCTGTTTTGGCTAGATCCTGAGCCATTCCACGAACGGGGGCTAATACCTTTTCTAGTGCGGCTATTTCCATTTCTTCGGTTACTTTTGCGCCGCTCGTCTTTAGTTTCTGTAGCTGTTCTAGTGCCGTGGTGTCGAAACCTTGATATTTTAACGCCGTTGAACGTCCGCTTAACGCCGTTATGAGCTGTTGGGAAAAGCCCTTCATCTGTTCGGCTGAAACTTCGCCGCCGCCCGTTACCTTTGCCGCATAGTCCGCCAATAAGTCGAGCATCTTTTTATTGTTTTCAACGCCCTTTATTTTCGGTTGCCATGCCGCCGCCGCCGTCAAAAGTGCTTCATCGCCGTAAATGGATTTTTTTTGAATTTCGCTTGAATGTCTCAAGAGTTCGTTTATACTGTCTTCGGTTCCGTTTTGCTTCATTCCGAACATGAGGGCGTTTTCGGCCCTGTTCTGTGTCCTGAATGAGCCTATAGAATCGCTTGATAGCTTTTTGATAGGCGCATACGCCATATATGCAAGCTGTGTTAAACCCGGAACGGCCAAAGCGAACGAACCAACACGGCCAAACGGTAAGCGCAAATTTGAACCTGTGGGGATAGCTCCGCCCGGAACGGTGGCGACCGTGGCGGACTTGTTCGGCCTTGCGCCCTGTAAGCCTGTAGAAAAGAGCCTTAAAGAACGGGCGGCGGCATCGAGAGCCACGGCCAACGCCCCGGCGCTCTTTGCGGCGTGTCTCTGTTCGAAAATAAGAGAAGATAGCGCCCCTCGGCCCTCGATGTTTCGCCCAGAGCTTGCGCCCTGTAACTGGTTCACCAACCTTGCGGCGGGGCCGTCAAACTTTAGTCTAAGCTGTATGTTCCCGGCCCTTTTCTCGATATTGGAAAGCGCCTTTGAAACTTCGGAATCATCGACTTTTAGGTTTACTACTTGTGTGAAATCATCGGCCATTTGCTAAAACCTCCGCTTCTTTTTGCGCCTTTTCGTCAAAGTATGCATGCCAGGCGCTTTTATAGTCGTTTTCCATTTTCAAGTATTCCGAAAAACAGTACATGTGTTCGAAAGTCCACTCTTTGTTTATGTCGCTTAGCGGAACATGTCCAAAGCGAACTATACGCCAAATTATGTCGTACTTGTCCGCCTCACCCCTAAGCGTTCCTACATTACCGATGTTTTTAATGTCCTTTGCATCATCGTTAATGAATTTTTTTACATAGTAGTTTTGTTCGTTCCGCTCCCATCCGCCAAGGGAGCCAAATCGAAAGGGAGCATTTTTTCAATGTTCCACACCTCAAACATAAGATCGTACATTTCGCCAAGGCGTTGTTCAAAGTGTCTGGAAATTCCGTCCATGTCCGACAAAGTAAAATTCTTTTTCCCGGCGGTAACGACTGTAACGTTTTTCAAGGTCGTTTCTACAAGCGTTTTAAATTCTTCGTCATCGTAAGAATTGAACGCGGCGGCAAATGCCGAAAAGCCCGTTTTTCCTTGTTCGCCTTCCTTCGGTAACGGTGCGGCACTAATGATGTTACCGACTGCGCCGTTTACTTTTCTGTAAAGGTTTACGGCTTCAAAACCCGTATGGGGTAAAAGCTGGTAGTCATCGGCGCCAAGTTTGAAATTTACAGGTTGCATTTTTTACCTCGTTTAATTGTGAATCTTTGCTAAAAAAACACAAAAAAACGGGGCTCAAGTCAACTATAAAAGGGTCAAGGTTTTTTCTAGGTCATCCGGCAAACAATGGCTATAGAATCTTAAAGTAATATCCGGCTTTTCGTGCCTCATGAGCTTTGAAACGGCAATTATAGAGGCCCCCGCCCTCAACAGGTTAGAGGCGAAAGAATGGCGGAATTTATGGCAATGCGCCCCGCCATGTAATCCCAGGCGTTCGCAAATGCCCTTTAAATGTTTGTTTTCGTTTTGGTTGTCGAGTTTTGGAAATATACGCCCGTTTTCGGGCTTGCTTTTGCCTGAAAGAAATAAATTTATTTCTTTTTCCAGGCGTCCACCTATGGGGACTTTTGCGGGCTTGTCGCCTTTTCCAACTATAGAGAGCTTGCCGCCGTCCAGGTTCTCCCAGCAAATCCCCACGGCCTCGAAATAGCGCAACCCAGCAAAGGCCATAAAGGCAAATAAAAGGCGCTCTAAAGGGTTTCCCGCATTATCTAGTATTTTTTCTATTTGTTCGACCGTCCAAAACTCTTTTTCAGCCCTTTTCACTTTGGGCGTTTTTACCCTCGTAAAAGGGTTTATTTTCTCTATGCCGTATGTGGCGAATGCCCAGTTAAAAAAATTGTTGCAAATGCGCTTTTTGTTTAAAATGGTGCTGGCCTTGTTTTCAGCTGGAAAAGTTTTTATTAGTTCCGTTGCGTTTTGCGTTGTGAAGTCCCCAAGGCGTTCTATTTTGTGAGCCTTGCAAAACTCCAGCAATTGCGGAATATTTATAGAATATTGGTTAAACGTTCCGGAATTTCCACGGCTTACGGTGTCGAGCCATGACGAAACGGCCTTTTCTATTGACGGTTGCTTTTCCTGTAGTATTTGTGCGGGGGTCTTGAACCGTTCGGCGTTCCTTTTCGCCAACAGTTCCACGGCCTCGCCCTTTTTCTCCGTTCCCAGGCTTTCGAACGTTATTTTTTTTGTTTCGGTGTCGAACGTCCGCAAATACCAAATCTTCGAACCCGCCGCCCGGTTTCTCTGTATTATCGAATATTTCAGCATGGCGCCGCCCTCGCCGTTTCTCTTTGGTTAATGGTTTATTGTTTGAATACGCCTATCTTCGTTCTTTCGGTCAAATAGTCGTCAATCCATGCGGGTTTATACCAGATGTCACGCCCTAGTTTCAAGTGTGTTATATGATCGTTCTTTGTTTCCCTCTTGAGTGTCGAGGGATGCACGCCCATATAGTCCGCCGCCCTCGTTACATCGTAATAAGTAGCCCCGGCAAATTCCCGGCTCTTGCCCGGTTTTTCCTGTTTTTTCTCGTCCTTGCCTTTTTTCATCTATGCCCCCTTTTTGAGCCTGTAGTTTGCCCAATGTTTGCCCTTCGCCGTCTCGTAATCCGTCACGATGTTGTAGCCTTGCCGTCTAAGGTCGGCGATTCTTCCGGATAGCCTAAAGCAGTTGAACATGTTTAGCGCTTCGATCGGGTTTATTGTTTTTCCGGCCTTGAGGTGCTCCAGTATTAGGGCCGTTTGGCTTCGTCTTCTTTCTTTTGGAGTTTCGGTTGTTTCCATTGCTTTTTCCTTTTTTTGTCTAGATGTTCTTATTTCATTATTGCCGCTCTTAGATGCCTTATAGCCCTGTTTTTAATTTGTCTTACACGTTCCTTGCTTACGCCCATATTCTTTGCTATGGTCTCTAGGTCAATGCCCGCAAAGTCGTTTAAACCGAAGTATTTTAGAACGATGTCTTTAGACTTTTCGTCAAGATCGGCGTTTATAAAAATTTCGTCAAGCGTTCTTTTTATCTTTACGCGCTCCAGCTCTTGCGCCGTGGTTTCATCTCCCAGCGTGTCAATAATTTTAAGCCCGTCCGGGTCGTTGTTTATCGGGTTGTTGGCGCTTATAAACTTTATTGCGTTTTTGTCGCCGTTATATCGGGCTGGAATTACGTTTCTAAAAATTACCTGGTCAAACTCATGGCGCAACCAAAAAATTAAAAGCGTTGCGAATGAACACCCGCCGGGTTCAAAATCGTAATGATCTACGGCGTTTTCTATTGCGAACCATGCGGGGGCGCTGAACTCCTTTATTTCGACTTTGCCGCCGTATTTCTTCACGTATAGAAAAGCGATTGTCGAGCAAAGCCGCCCCACGGCCTGTAAAATGCGTGTTTTTCTACACGGCGTGAACCCAAAATTTTTGATGTCGTAAACAAAAGCCCGTAAATTGTCGGGTTTCATCGGTATATATTCAACCCCAGGAAAAAGCGCTCCGCAATCTTTCATTTTAGCCCCCAAGCCGTTCTAGTATTTTGTCCCTGTACTTGCTGTGAAGTATCGGTATATAGGGGGTGCAAGAACATCTACACTGGAAATCCTCGCCGGGTTCGCCCTCGAACGATCCAGCCGGGCGGTTTTCCCTTGTCAACGTTCCGGGGCTGTCCTCGCTCTCGAGGTATTGTGCCGTAGGGTCTTCGTGTGAGCAAATAAGGCGGTTAAGCAGTGCGTGACTCTCACGTTCACGACCGTCTATTGTCGTGTGCCATTGATAGTAGTTTATCCCTACTTCTTCGTGAATGGCCCTTGTTGCCGCTTGGTTCAGCTTTCCCGTTTCGGTTCGTGCGACTAGCTCCGCCTTGTTGCTTATGCGTTCTTCAAGCCCCTCTTTTATGTCCGCTTTCAGCTTGTCGTAAGCCTTCGAAAGTTCCCTAGCCTTCGCCGCTTCCATTTCCTTTTTTACGGCGGCTTTTCTTGCTTCAGTTTTCGCCTTTTCTATTTCGGCCCTGTACTGGTTTTCTACAGCCTTGTAAATTTCACGCTTGTTTTGTCCGTGTTGTTTCGCCGTCCAAATCTCGTTAGCTATGTACTTCTTTGTTTCGGTGTTTGCGCTCTCGCAAAGAATCTCGAAATTATTTATCCAGTTCCTTTTTATTGCCGCCGTCCGTTCTTCCGGGTAATAAGGAACGCCCACAGTCATTTTTACCCAGTCGCTGAAAACGTCCTCTGCATGCTCTACAATCTTCGCCGCAATGTACTTTAGTTCGTCCATGAAGTCCCCTAACGTTTCTCCCTTGCCGTCATACACCGGGGCGGGGAAGGAATCTTCCACTTTAAAGGGGATCGGCTCGCCTTCGAAACTTGCGCCGCCGTTCTCGTTTTTCCTCACGGTGCCGAACTCCTTTTTAAAGTTTTCGCCCATTACTGTTTCGTCCATCACGGTTTCAACGCCTGACGAAAAAGCCTTTTCGAGCAGTCGCATGCCTTCGGCCTGTAGATACGTGTCAAGGATATGTTTTAGCGTTCTTTCCCATCTATGGGGGTAAATCTTGCCGATAGAGTAAACGGATTGATGGCGGCGCAATATTGACGGGTCACGCTTTGCGCACTTGATCACGAACTTTTCAAATTTTGAAAGTTCCCGTTTGTCCTCGGTGTCCATGATTTGCAACGAATCAAAAAATTTCAAGTTCATTCTTTTTTCCTCTCTGTTTATTCGTCTGCATAGTTTTCGTTGGCTCCGCAATACACGTAATTTTCCATGTCTTCGCCTTGCCATGCCCCGGAATCGATCATTCTCTCACGCTTCTTTACAGCGTATTTGAAAAAAGCGCCGTTCACGTTTTTTATAGGCTTTCCGTCATATTTCCAGTTTTTCCCGGCTTGGTACGCTTCGAAATCGAGCACGAAAAAGAGCGGGAACCCGTAATTTTTGCAGATGTTTTCGAACTGGAAAATGAACTTAGTCACTATTTGGCGTTCATTGCCGCCATATAGCAAGATACGGTATTTTTTTATTTGTTCGTAACGTTCCGAAATTGTTTTTTCGAAATCTAGGCAGAACGGGTTATATTTCCCGCCCGGCATTTTCTGAACGTTCTCTATTTCCTGTCTGTAGTACGCTTTCCAGCTGTCGTTTGAATGTCCTTTGTCGCATTGCTGTGAAAACATCTTTAATTGTCCTTCTTTTGTGTTGTCTTTACGGAACGTTTAAAAGTTCGTTGTTGATATATCCACGGGCCTTGCGTGCCTTTGCCCATGCGGTAAATATTGCGGCCTTGTTCCGTATCGGCTGGCCGTTGATTTTCCACCGCCTTTTATCTTGGTACTTGATAAAGTCCGTAACGTACCAAAATGGGAATCCTCCACGCCTTGCGGCGGCTTCCAGCACCGCATCCGTGGCGGTGCGGTTGTCCCCGCAATGCTTTAATGCTGTGACGGTGAATGTCGAAATATCGCACATCATCTGGAAACGCCTCCCGCCGCCATGCGGTCGCAATACTTTATTAAATCCCTTACACATCCGTTCCAAAGGAAAACGCCGAAAAATTCCGTGTCCTGGTTGTTTGCAAAGTCTATAGCAAGCTTTGCCCGGAGTGCCGCCCCCAGCGCTACGAGGTTCACACGGTCGCCGCTAAGAATCCCGGAACGGGTCAAGAAACGTTTTACTTTCGGCCCGTCCATCAAGTCCCATTCTTTTTTGAGTTGTGCGACCTTTTCGGCTTCGTTCGTCCATAGCGAAAAATCCCCGCATCGGTTCACCTCGTCAAAATATCCCGGCACACGCTCGAAAAAGACGCTTATAACCTTTTCCCAGCTGTTTGGTGCTGAATTTTTGGCTATATTGATGTAGTCCGCCGTTTCGGTGGTGGGGTTGTGCAGTTCGTGGTTGATCGGTGCGGCCCCGTTCTTTTTTGCTTCGTTTTTCATTCTAGATTAATCCCCTTTAGAATTTTTACGGCATCCCTAAACGTCATTATTTTGTATTTGCACGCAAAGACAACGGCGTAAACTTTAGCGGCCTTTTTGATATTCTTCGGTTCTAATAATTTGTTTTCAAGTTCTGTTGCATCCATTTTGCTTTGTCCTTTGTTTGTTGTTGGTTTTGGTTGTTGTTTTTGCCCGATCGCTAGAACGGGTTTTCGTCCGTAAAATCTTCGGGTTGTGGTGCGGTTATTGATAATTTTAGTTTAGGCTTCGCTTTCGGCTCTCCTTTGATGTTGTGGTTTGCTTTCTTGTGCATTGCGTAAGCGCCTTTTCTCTTTTCTTGCTTTTTGGCGTATGCGTGGGCTAATCCTTTTAACGCTTCACGGCTTGCGAATGTTTCCGGCTGTTTGCTTTCGGGTTGCCTGTCTCGGCATAAGTTGACGTATTCTCGGAATATCCGCCCCGTTTCTGCATCGTCTTTGTGCGAAATCGCCAACGCCCATAAATCGAAATTGAACGAGACCCATTTAATGCTTATACGGTCTTCGAGAAACGACTTTAAAAAGCTCTTAATTTCTTTTTGTTCATCGTCCGTCATTTACCCACCTTTACAGCTTCTAGCAGTTCACTGGCTAAAATGCCGGCTTCCGTCTTTTCGTCCGGGTGGCCGCTTACCATGTTCGTAAGGACTGAACGCCAGAAGGCGCCCAGCTCAAAATTACTAGGGCGTTTCATGGTTTCGGCTATCATGCGCCTTGTAAACGCTTCGAAGTTCATTATTTCCCCCATTCTCTCACGACAAGGCTAGAAACGGCTTCTCTGACGTTGAGCCTGTAGCCCTCCTTTGTCTCGCTTTTCATGCGTGCTATTACCGCCGCCGCTTCGGGTGTCAAGTAGCACACTGTGCATCTATTCGTCTTGTTTTTGTTGTTGAGCGTCATTATTTGCCCCCTTTTTTCTTTTTCCCGCTTGTCGGTTTTTCAAAGTCTTGCATCGCTTCTGTTACCATTTTCCCGGCTTCGATAATTGCTGTGTTGAACCTGTCGAGATAATCCGCTGCCGTGAAAAATGCCGTGAGTTCAGCGCCCAGCGTTACGGCGTCCGCTGTAAGCTTGTCGTCTCCCTTTGCCTTGATCCTGTCGCAAATTCTACAGTAGCGGGATAGAAGCGGGTGTAGGCCGTCAACGTCTCCCGGCTTTACTTTCGCCCCGCCTTTTGCAAATTCCATGTATTCACATGCGGCTTTTAGTTTTGGGTCTATATTTGGTTTCTTTCTCATGGTGTACATCCTTTTTTTTGCTTGGTTTGATATCAATTTGATATTAAAAATATCAAAGTAGTATCTAAAATGCAATAGTCTGAGTGTAAATATTGTATTTACAATATTAAAATTGTGGAATAATTGTTATTTTTCTGGCTATGGCTAATTTGAGAACTAATGAATCTAAAGAAACGATGAAGAAAAATTTTTCTTCTGGTTTCGCTTCTTTTATAGATCGTACTAAATTAACCCCTAAACAAATAGCAGAATCATTAGGGGTTTCAGAAAGTGCTGTTAATGGGTGGAAATATGGACGATCATTTCCTGATGTTCCAAACTTTTTAAAGCTGGTTGATTTGGGCCTTTCGCCTTTAGAGGTGATGAGTGAAGAACTTAAAGCAAAGGCTGTTATAAACGAATGCGAAAGCCGTATAGAAAGCGATACTAAAACTTTAAAAGCTTTAAAAAAAGCGCTTCATAAAGATGAATGGACTAGCCGTGCCGAGATGGAGATAACAGACAATCTTGTTAAGTACTCTGAAAAAAAAATGGAATATGCAGCGCATTTATCGGCTTTGCTAGGCTTATCGGATGGTAATCCCTATTAAAAATTTAGGTCTGTTTCAAGTAACTAAATAAACCAAAAACGCTTTAAGCTTATAGTTTAGTTTTAAATGCCGTTGTTTTGGCGGCGTTTTTATTTTAAAAAGTAGGTTCAATTTAATGCAATGCAATATGCGGTGCAATATGCAATGCAATATGCGGTGCAATATGCAATGCACATGCAAATAGAATAGAAAAGAATAGAATAGAAAAGAATAAAAATATATACCTAAATAAAATCTTCTTTTCCTTTAAAAGGGCGGATTTCCTCTTTACTCTATTTCCTCTATTGTTCTTCTTTTGTTTTTAATCTTAAATGAGCAAAAGCAAAAGAGAGAATGAGAGGGAACAGAGCGAACGCCCCCGGTTCCGTCTATGGCATGTTTACAAACAAAAAGGTTTTTCTTTCGTTGCGTGTGTCACGTGAGAAGATTTAGGGCATAAATGCAAAAAGTTTTCTTTCGCCCTGAGTGAGTGGATGCTAGAACGCCGCATCTTTGCCGATCGCTCGACGTCTTGGTCTTGTTTCGCTCCGGTTGTTCCCGTCCGTGGCCGTGCGTTGCGTTTCCTGTTGCGCTGTGGCTTGTTTTTCGTGTCCACCCATACACCGCACAAACGCCCCAAAGAAGAAAAAACGGCTCCAAGGTGCGTTAAAACGCAATTAAAGGCCTTAGGCCGTTTTTGCGTCTTGTGGTTTAATGTTGCTAAACTTTCGTTTTGTTTTGCTTAACTACGCTTTTTTTTACGGCCCGTTCCGTTGTCGCTTTCTTTCGGGCCTTAAAGCCGTTTTTCGTTCCGTGCAAGCGTTTACACCTCCAGGATGAAAAACGGGCTTGCGGCCCCGTTTCCGTTCGAATGGCGAACTTTCATTCCGTTTGCTTTGGTTGGTGTTGCTTTTCCCGTTCTATTTTTGTGTTTTTCCCGTGAAATGCCACGAAAGACTAGAACAATTACGCCCCAGCAGTTCGGGGAATTTGAGCGGCTCCGGCGTGCCGTGGTCTCGAAAAATTGGAGTGACGAACGGCTAAAGGGTGATTTCGGGCTTTCGCCTAAACTCGCTGCTTTCGCCCGTGAATACGCCTTGAGCGGTTGCACGAAAAACGCCGCCATCTATGCGGGGTTCCAAAAGAAAACGGCTGAAAAGGGGGCTTCACGCTTCATCAAGCGTTGTTCTAAGGCAATAGCCGCAATTAGGCACGATCTGGAACTATCGGGGGATAGCTTCAAGGCCGGGTTAAACGAATATTTGGCGGGGTGCCTGTTGGATGTTGCGGAAATGCGGCGGGAATTTCCAGGCGCCGCCGTTCTCGCAATAAAGGAATTGCGCGAAATGTTCCTTTTCGACTTCAACCCGGCGGCGGACGACAAGCAAAGAAAAGCCCCCATAGACCTAGAGGCCATAGAAAACGAGGCGCGCCTATTGGGCATATACGAGGCCCCGGACGGCGAAACCGCCTAGTAAATAAATTTTCCCCGTTCCCCTTGACTTTTTGCGCCGTATTTTTTGTTTTTATGTTACACGCGCTTTGTCCTTGCGCTTGTTGAGTTGCTAAGCTCCCTTCAATCTCCAGCGGTTGAAGGGAGTTTTTTTCTTTCGTGCCTAAAAAATGCCTTGAATGTCGCAAAGCCCCGTAACTATGCGGAAAAACGAAATTTACCAAATTTCCACCTCGGAGATTGCAATATATTGGTGAAATCGCGGATTTGTTCGCGTAAATGGTAATGTCGGGATAAATCCGGCAAAATTTTGGTGAAACGTGCCGTTTGCGCCGGTTTCAAAAAATTTTTACGAAATTTATATTTTTTCCCCTTGAAACGTTAGTAAAATTTTGTTAATATTGGCGCCGTCAAAAACAAGGAGTCTAAATGTACTGCATTCTCGCCGCCCTCTTGGTCAAGAGCTTTAAAAAGTACGCTAAGCGCGCCTAATTTTTAAAGGAAGATTAAGAAAAAAGAAAATGGTCTCGGATTTCCGAGCCTTTTTTTATTTGGGAGTAATTTGAAAGATTCTTTCACAAATTTGGAATTATATTTGAACCATGCGATATGGTGATTTAACTTCTTTCCAGACCGGCGTAGCCGTCCCTCTTTTCAGTCTTCACAGCAAGCACAGCATTGGCATTGGCGAATTCCTGGACTTGATTCCGTTTGCCCAGTGGTCCAAGTATTGCGGGTTCAATATCATCCAGCTTTTGCCCGTAAACGATACGGGTTCTGAGTCGAGCCCTTACAGCGCCCGCAGCGCGTTTGCGTTGAATCCCGTCTTTATCAACGTGCAGTCTGTCGATGGGGCCACGGAATTTGAAAGCGAAATTGAAAGCGCACGGGAAGAATTTGCGGACATCAAGCGCGTGGATTATTATCGCATTACCTCATGGAAACGTTCGATTCTCCGCAAGATTTTCGATTTCCGCTACGACCAGCTCAAGTCTTCGAAGAAACTCCTTGCCTGGGTCGATAAGAATGCCTGGGTCAAGTCCTACTGCGTCTATTGCACGCTGAAGGCCCAGAACGGCGAGGCTAGCTGGAAGGACTGGAAAAAGTACCAGAACCCCTCCGCTGCCGATGTCGATAAGCTCTGGATGAAAAATTACAGGGATACGCTGTTCCAGGCGTGGATGCAATATACTGCCGAGGGGCAGTTTACCGCCGCCGTGAACGAAATCTCCAAGCTGGGGCTCCGCTTGAAGGGCGACGTGCCTATCCTCATTAACGAGGACAGTGCCGATGTCTGGTTCGACCGCAAGTATTTCTCGCTTGCCGACCGCGCGGGCGCTCCTCCTGACATGTTTAGCTACGGCGGCCAGAACTGGGGATTCCCGACTTACCGCTGGGATGTCCTCGAAGCGGACGACTTTGGATGGTGGCGCCGCCGCTTGGCTCAAGCGAGCAAGTTCTACCACGCGTACCGCATTGACCACGTGCTGGGCTTCTTCCGTATCTGGGCGATTCCCGAAACCGAGGTCACGGGCATTCTCGGGCGTTTCCAGCCCTCGATTCCACTCACGTGGGATGTGCTCCGCAATGCAGGCTTCTGCCGTGAAACGCTGGAATATCTGCGTCGTCCGAATTTCTCTGTCGATCAGTTGCGTGAATTCCTCGGCAATGAAACGGACAGGCTTATATCGCGTTATTTTGAAAATTTGCCGGGTAAGTTCGACCGCTTTGTCATCAAGCCGGAGTTCTTGTCCGAACGCGCCATTGTCTCGTTGGAAGAACCGCAGGAAGTCAAGGACTCCATGCTCCGTGTCTATTGGAACCGCGTGTTCATCCCGACGGGTGACGAAAATACTTATTATCCGTACTGGTACTGGTACAACCAGCCGGTACTCTTTACGCTCCCGCAGAACGAACAGCAAAAGTTGCATGAATTGATTGGCCAGAACGAGCAGGCTCAGAATGCGCTTTGGGAACAGAACGCGATGAAGCTTCTGTCTGTGCTTGCGAACGAGACGGACATGCTAGTCTGTGCCGAAGACCTGGGTGCCGTGCCGCCCTGCGTGCCGTCCGTGCTCAAAAAGCTGAATATCATGTCGTTGCGTATTGAACGCTGGGCCCGCAACTGGAACGTCCCGTATTCCCCGTATTACAACATGGAAGACTATCCGCGTCTCTCGGTTTGCACCACGAGCTGCCACGATACATCGACGTTACGCGGGCTTTGGGAAGAGGCCGATTTCGACAAGGCGTTCTACTGGTCGCACGCGCAGATGCCGGGAGTCGCACCCGAAAAGCTTACGCCGCCGGTGGTACGCGACATTCTCGCTCATGTGTTTAAGGCGAATAGTTTGTTCTGTATTCCGCCAATCCAGGATTATCTCGCTCTTTCATCATCGCTTTCTGAATGCGACCCGAAGGAAGAGCGCGTCAATATTCCTGGGACGGTCGGCGGCAACAACTGGACCTACCGTACACCGTGCAGTCTCGAAGACTTGCTCGCAAATCTGGGCTTGATTTCGGAGATTGGCAAACTTGTCGAAGACCGTAGAAACCGTGCTTTGTGGAAAATCTAGGAGGTTTGAGGTCGCTTCGCTTTGATCGATTGTTTGTACC
The DNA here is from genome assembly GCA_946415675.1 of uncultured Fibrobacter sp. GTDB lineage: Bacteria > Fibrobacterota > Fibrobacteria > Fibrobacterales > Fibrobacteraceae > Fibrobacter. The sequence goes on along the minus strand of CAMKTL010000005.1, from coordinate 25,208 downwards.
TCAGAGGTCGCTTCGCGACAGTTAAGAGTTCTGAGTTACTAGGGCGACTTCGTCGCAGTTCTAAGTTTGAAGTTACTAGTTACTAGAGATGTTCTTAATGCAAATTCTATTAACTAGTAACTATTAACTAGTAACTAGAAACTACTAACTAACTTCACTACGTTTCAATTTGCTATGACTTTTCCTGCTTGGGTTAAAGACGCTGTTTTCTACCAAATCTTCCCGGACCGCTTTTGCCGCAGTTCGCGTTATAAGGCTGTTGGAAAATTTGTGGAATGGGGGAGTAAGCCTACCCGTGAAAACATGTTCGGCGGAAACCTCGCCGGGATTACGGACAAGCTAGAGTATATTGCGTCGCTGGGTGTGACGGCACTTTACCTCTGCCCGATTTTCAAGAGCAATTCCAACCACCGCTACCATACGGTCGATTACTTTGAAATCGACCCGGTGCTGGGGACGCTCAAGGATTTTGACAGGCTTGTCAAGAAAGCGCACAAACTTGGACTTCGCGTGATTTTGGACGGCGTGTTCAATCACTGCTCGCGTGGATTCTTCCAGTTCAACAGCTTGATGGAACTGGGCAGGAATTCCCCGTATGTCGATTGGTTCCATGTGCATGGCTGGCCGCTCCATGCGTATTCCGGCAAGCCCAATTACGATTGCTGGTGGGGGTTCCCGGCGCTCCCGAAGTTCAATACCGACAATCCCGACGTTCGCGAATACCTTTTCTCGGTGGGCGAGTACTGGATGAAACGCGGTATTGATGGCTGGCGCCTGGATGTGCCGAACGAGATTGACGACGATAGCTTTTGGCAGGAGTTCCGCCGCCGCATCAAGGCGATTAATCCGGAAGCGTATATCGTCGGCGAGATTTGGGACGAACCCTCACGCTGGCTCAAGGGCGACCAGTTTGACGGTGTGATGAACTACCCGTTGCGTCGGGCTGTTCTGGCGTACCTCTTTGACGAAAAGCCGATAAACTTGGCTGAGTTCGCGAAAAGGCTCCGTGAGGCGTTCCCTGCAGGGCGCTTTGGCGTGCCGATGAATTTGCTCGGAAGCCACGATACTATCCGTCTCGCGTCGCTACCGTGCAGCAACCTGCAGCGGGTTAAGCTTGCGCTCGCGATACTCTTCTTTCTGCCGGGCGCTCCGTGTATTTATTATGGTGACGAAATCGGCATGGAAGGCGGCAAGGATCCCGACAACCGCAGGTCTTTCCCGTGGGATAAGCTTTCTGACGGTCGCCGTAGCCCCGTTTTCCGTTTTTTGAACGAACTTGTTGCGCTCCGGAACAGGGAACGCGTGTTGCGCGATGGCACTTTGGATATCGTCTATAGTTCCCGTCATTTGTGTATTGTGCGCACCCTCGGCAAGAAAAAGATGACGCTTGCGATTGCTACGTCAAAGCCGGATCCTACGTTTGAAATGAGGTAAACAGTGGTGGTGAGGTCGGCACGTTGTGCCTTTGGGCTCGCCTTGCTTTGCAAGGCTTAGAGCTATTCTAATTCATTTTTAACTTTTAATTTTTCATTCCTAACCACTAGCATTTCTTGTTACATTACGCCCATACCCCATACCTCAAAGGGGGGCAAGCCCCGTGCCCATACCTTATACACTCCTTATCGCAAACAAGCCAGGCGTTGCGGGCTGGCACCTGAAGCCCGTTTGAGGGGGTGATGGAAGACCCGGAGGGGCTGCAATCAGGGGGAAACATCCCCCTTTTTCCACTCAATTCTCTCGTCTCTCGTCTGTCCTCTTTCGTCTAAATTTCTATCTTTGTCGCCGCACTAGTATGTTGAATGCCTTTTAAGGGATCACAAATGAATAAACATAAATTCGGCTTGCGAGAATTCGTCATTCTTGCTGTCATCATTCTTTCGGCCTACTCTGTATGGCCTTCTATTCAGGTTCACTCCAAGAAGGGGGAAGTGAAGAAGACTTTCCTCAAGGAAAATCCGAAGCTCGGGGCAAGTTCCATTAACTTTGGCTTGGACCTTGCCGGTGGTACCAGCATCACGCTGCAGATTGATAAGTCCAGCCTCAAGGATGGCGACGATATCAAGGACATTCAGGCTCAGTCTCTTGAAATCATCCGTAACCGCGTTGACCAATACGGTCTTTCCGAACCGCAGATTTCTCCGACCGGTGATGACCGAATTGTCGTTGAACTGGCTGGTGTGGACGACTCTACGGCAAAGGCGCTTGTGGGTTCTACCGCTAAGCTTGAATTCAAGATTCTTGCCGAATCTGAAAAGTTTGCGCAGGTGGTTAGCCTGATTGATGGCTACCTCACTCGCCAGACGACCGACATCGCTGCTGATTCCGTTGTGACGGACTCGACCAAGAAGGATTCTGCCAAGACGGATTCTGCGAAGAAGGAAACCCTGTCTGATGAAGAACTTCTCGCTGGCGGCGTTGCTAAGACTGAAACTGCTGAAAAGAAGGATTCCGCTGTTGCTGAGTCCGAGGCCGCTCCGGCAGACGTGGTCGGACAGCCGCTTTCCTCTTTCTTCATCTCTTTTGGCAATGGCGGTTTCATTGCTGAAGAAAGCGTCGAAAAGGTGAAAAAGCTCCTCGAAACGGATGGCGTCCAGAAACTCATTCCGCGTGATGTCGCATTCGCTTTCGGTAGCGGTCTTGAAAAGCTCCGCCGCGACTCCAAGGTCAAGGCCAAGCGCCTTTACCTCCTCCGCCGCCGTGCCGAAATGGGCGGTGACGATATTACGGATGCTCGCCCGTACCGTGTCAGTGACGGTGTAAGCGCCGGTGAAGTCGCTGTGAACCTCCGCTTTGGCGGTATCGGTCCTAAGAAATTCTCCGCTGTGACGGCTGCAAACGTCGGCAAGCAGATGGCCATCGTTCTTGATAACCAGGTCATCAGCGCTCCGGTCATCCGTGACCGTATTCCGAACGGCGAAGCCCAGATTACCGGTCTCGAAGACATGGCCGAAGCGAACCGCCTCGCTGTCGTGTTGAAGGCTGGTGCCCTCAAGGCCCCGATGCAGATTATCGAAAGCCGTACCGTCGGTGCTACCCTCGGTGAAGAAAACATTGTCCAGGGCTTCGGCTCCGGTGCAATCGGCCTCTTGATCTGCTTGGTGTTCATGGTGGCCTACTACCGTCTCGGTGGCTTGATTGCAAGTATCGGCGTGATGATTAACGCCCTTGTGACTGCTGCCGTGATGTCTGTGTTTAACGCAACGCTTACTCTTCCGGGTATTGCTGGCTTCATCCTCGTCGTCGGTATGTCTCTCGACGCGAATGTGATTATTTTCGAACGTATCCGTGAAGAACTCAAGAACGGCCTCACTGCTCGCGCCGCTGTCGCGAAGGGTTATGAACGTGCATTCAGCGCCATTTTGGACTCCAACTTGACGACTGTTTTGACGGGTCTTATTTTGTACAAAATCGGTACGGGTTCTGTCAAGGGTTTCGGTCTTACTCTTACGATCGGTATTCTCACTTCTCTCTTCTGCGCTATCACGATTTCCCGTGCAATTCTCGACTGGAGACTTGCTAAGCGCGACAGAACGACGCTCTCTATCGGTTCTGGCTTCAAGACTTTGAACAATGCTAACCTTCAGATTATGAAGAACCGTGGCAAGTTCAAGGTTCTCTCTTGGATTATGATTATTGCAAGTATCGCTTGCATCGCTGTGAAGGGCTTCGATTTCAGTATCGACTTTACGGGTGGTCAGGTTTATACGATTCAGTATCAGGATGACGCCAAGCATGAAACCGATTTGAACAAGGCTTTGAGCAAGGCTGGCATCCAGGGGGCACGCGTCCGCTCTCTCGGCGGTACGTCTGCCAACTCTTACCAGATTAGTGTTCGCGGAGATGATACAAGCTTTGAACTCGCCATGGCAAAGGCTTTCGAAGCCGCCAATCAGAAGTGCGAAATCGTCGCTAAGGACGCTGTCGGTCCGACCATCGGTAAGGAACTCCGCTTCAATGCTATTTTGTCAGTGATTCTCGCATGGCTCGGCATCGCCCTCTATGTGTGGGTCCGATTTGGTAAACTCGGCCTTGGCTTCGGCGTTGCTGCTGTGCTTGGCCTTATTCACGATACCATCATTACGCTCGGCTTTATCTCGGCGTTCAGCCTCTCCTTCGATGGCGCCTTGATTGCTTCGCTCCTTACGATGATCGGTTACTCCGTGAACGACACCATCGTTAACTTCGACCGTATCCGTGAAAATACTGCTCTGTTCGGCTCTGCCAACTATGAACGTACAATCAATAGCTCTTTGAACCAGTGCTTCAGCCGTACGGTGATTACCTCTCTCACGACTCTCTTCGTTTGCGTGGTGCTCGCTGTTATGGGTGGTTCCTCCATCCGCGACTTCGGCTTGGTACAGTGCTTCGGTATCCTCATCGGTACGTACTCTTCTGTGTGCGTCTGCTCTCCGATCGTTCTGTGGTGGAGCAAGAAGTTCAAGAAGGGTGTGTAGTTAGACGAAAGAACGCTCGCGTCGCTCGCTACAGACGAGAGACGAAAGAGAAATTGCCCCGGCTTTGCCGGGGCTTTTCTGTTGGATAACGGTTGGTTGCAAAATGAAAGGGGCGCAGCTCGCCCCCTTGTTTTTGAAAATGGAACATTTTATATTATAGAAACCACCTTAGTAGTGTGTTGCCGGGTTTCACCAGTCTAGTGATGCTCCAGAGTTAATAAATCCATTACTTATTATGAAATAACAAAGGACAAGGCTATGGCTAGACCGATTCGTGAAACTCCGATTTTATTTGGCGAGGATGCTCGTCGTTTTCTAGAGGCGATGCAGAATGTGCAACCGGAACCTCCGGAAGTTCGTGCCCGCGTTTTGCAGGATTACGAACTGATGAAAAAGGCTTATGAACGTGGTATGGCTAAGAAGCGTGCCCGCGAAGAGGCCAATGGAGGTATTGATCCGTGCTTCGAAACAGTATAAACAAATCCCGTCTTGATTTTATTCGTTTACAGTCAGATAATACCATTAAACAATTTGATTGTGGCGATAGCGATTTAAACGATTTCATTCTCAGGCGAGCTCCTGAATTTCAAAAACATTTGCTGTCGGTTAGTTACGCTTGTGTTGACGTTGACGATGCAAGTAAGGTTTATGCTTATTGCAGTCTTGCCAATGACAAAGTTGCTTTGGATGATTTCAAGGACAAGACCAAATTCAACCGTTTCCGTAAAAAGCAGGGCTTCCCGAACGAAAAACGATTGAAAAGCTACCCTGCGGTCAAGTTGTGTCGGCTCGGCGTTGACGAATCTGCAAAAGGCCATCAAATCGGTACGACTGTTTTAAATTACATCAAGGCGATGTTCGTATTCGAAAATAAGACCGGTTGCCGATTCTTGACTGTTGATGCGTATCTGGATGCGGTTCCGTTTTACGTGAAAAATGGATTTCGGTTCATGAACACAGATGATGACGACCCGCATACTCGACTGATGTTTTTCGACTTGATGAAACTGGTGGCGTAAATAGACGATAGCCCCGGCTTTGCCGGGGCTTTTTATATATATTTCTTTTTAAAAAGTGGAGTTGATATGATTTTGAAAAATTTCACGTCATTCGCAGTAGTCCTTGCGTTCCTTATCGCTTGTAGTAACTCTGATCCGGTCGCTCCGCAATCAAACGATGGTTTTGCAGTATCTTGTTCGTCAAGTAAATCTCTTAGCAGTAGCTCGAACAAACGTCGGTCATCCTCGAGTTCGGGCAAAATTTTATCTAGCAGTTCGAGGGGGGCCGTTTTGCAATCGAGCAACGCTTCGAACAGTTCTTCTGGCAAAAGTTCCTCCAGCGAAAAGGGAACCGTTAGCAGTTCCTCCGCTGTATCCAGCAGTTCAGAAAATTCTTGGTATTGGGATATTCCGAAAGAGTCTTATTTCAATCCTGACATAGAGTATGGCTCCATAACCGACGAACGCGACGGAAAAAAATACAAGACCGTCAAGATAAATAACCTCACTTGGCTTGCCGAAAATCTGAACTATGCCGACAGCGCAAAAACGCCCAGCTTGAAAGATAAAAGCTGGTGTTACGATGATGTTCCGTCCCATTGCGATGTATTGGGACGTCTGTACACTTGGGCTGCAGCAATAGACTCGGCAGCACTTGCGTCCGACAAGAAGAACCCGCAAAGTTGTGGGTTCAAAAAGGCTTGCTCCTTACCCTCTAGAGTGCGTGGTATCTGCCCTTCGGGCTGGCATCTGCCGACAGTAAAGGAGTTCGAAAATTTAGAATTGGGCGGGGGTCATGACTTGAGGCACAAGTCGAATACCGGATGGGTAGATGATTATAACGGTACGAACGCCAGCGGTTTTACTGCTTTACCCGCTGGCTCTGTCCATAACGATATATTCAGAGGTGTTGGTGAATGGGTTTATTATTGGAGTAAAGATGATGATATGCGTCAAATCCCAAATTTTGGTGTCTATGGAGGAACCCCAAGTAAGGTTGAAAATTCTGAAGCTTGCATAATGCATTTCTTGGATGGCCCCTATGATGTCAGCTTCTACTTTGGCGATAAAAGACATGGTCTTTCGATTCGTTGCGTCATGGACTACGACACGATTCAAGGCTGGAGCTGGGATGTACCGAAGGAAGAACGGTTTAATCCAAACATCGTTTACGATAGCATAATCGACGAGCGAGACAACAAGGTTTATAAGACCGTTAAAATTGGCGACCAGACATGGATGGCCGAAAATTTGAACTACGCCGACAGTATTAGGACTCCAAGCTTAATAGGACATAGCGCCTGCTATGACAATGACAGCGCAAAGTGCAACAAGATTGGTCGCCTCTATCAATGGGAAGCTGCTATTGATTCGGTTGCGCTTGTGACGGATGAGGCTAATCCGCAGGAATGTGGATTTCAGAGAGACTGTATTTTGCCAACTCGGGTTCAAGGAATTTGTCCTAAAGGATGGCACCTGCCTGACAGTACAGAATGGAGTACTTTAATTGCGTATGCGGGCGAAAGATCACAAGGCGGGAAAAAGCTTAAATCTATAAGCGGCTGGAATGCTGGGGGACCGTCGTTTGATCATAAGGATCAAAACGGGGTTGATGCTTACGGTTTTTCTGGCCTGCCTGCAGGCCGTTTTACAAGTCGAGGCGAATATGCCGGGGTATTTACTCATTTTTGGGGTTTCATCGCTGGTGGCTGTTGCGAAATAACCATGTCACTGTCTGGTAGTGACTGGGTATCTTTGGAGCCCCGCGAAGAACATGTAGCTTTCTCCGTCCGCTGCATCAAGGACTGATGCCGTCTCCTCGACTTTTCTTATGTATGGCTTTACGAGGGCTTCTTTTTTGCTTTTTTCTCTAGTCTCTAGTCTCTCGTCTCTCGTCATTTTTCTATATTATCCCCCGTTCGATAAAGGGGGCGGTATGCTCAAGTATTACAAGATCGAATCCGGTCGTCTCGCGGTGGCTCCGAACGAAGAAGCCGCTGACATCGTTATGATGGGTTCTCTAAGCCAGGAACAGCGTAGCGTCCTTGTCAAGGAATATGAGATTACTGAACATACGATAGCTTCTGCATTCGACTCCGACGAACTTTCCCGTATCGAATACGACGATGATTTCACGACCATCGTGTTCAAGAAGCCCAAGAACTATTCCGCCGAGGACAATTTCCAGTTCCGCGTGGAATCCTTCGGCATATTCATTTTCAAGGACTGGGTCCTGCTTTTGACGGACACCGACATCCCTGTGATGGACGAACGCAAGTTCTCGAAAATCGACAGTTTGAACACGTTTGTGCTTCGCGTTTTGAGTTTCGCGATTTCACACTTCAACGAACACTTGAAGATAATCAACCGCATCAACGACGATTTGGAACAGCGCCTCAACACGTCGATGGAGAACAAGTATCTCCTCTCGATGTTCAGCTTGAACAAGGGCTTGATTTACTACGTGAGCGCCTTGAACAGCAACGATACACTGCTTCGCAAGTTGCAACTTGGCCGCAGCCTCAACTGGACCGAAGCCGAGCGCGAACTCCTCGAAGATATTCAGATTGAAAACGGGCAGAGTTTGCAACAGGCAAACATCTATGCCAACATTTTGACGTCCATGATGGATGCCCGCGCAAGCGTCATCAACAACAACGTGAACCAGTTGATGAAAAACCTCACCATCGTGACGATTTCCATATCGCTCCCGACGTTCTTCGCAAGTTTGTTCGGCATGAACGTGAAACTCCCGTTTGGCATGAACGGCGACGCCACTGTTGGCTCGCCCGCGGCGTTCTGGTACATCATCGTCATCTGCGTCCTGTCTGTGATTGCCTTCTTGGCCGTCTGGATGCGCAAGAAGTAATTTCGGCTTTATTGTAATCCCGGATTTATTTTCTTTGACCACTTGCGGTTGACGCTTCGCGTCAGCAATTTCGGCTCGATCATAAAATCAAGTATGCTTGATTTTGCGACACTCGCCTTGAATGCTATTCAGCGCTTACGTGGTCATGATTCGCGTATGGGGACGGGGCCTGTTTTTGTAATGTTATTCCGGCCTTCTTCTATGTTGTCATCCCGGCCGCAGTGCCGGGATCAGTTATTCGTAAAAAAGATGTATATTTATAGCATGTCTAAAGAAATCATTCTATTGACAATAATATTATCTCTTTTGTTTGTCGGTTGCTCTAATTGTCATGATTATACCGACGATTATGCTGTAGTTGAATCCGATTCGACCTTTATTGCATACGCTGAACCGTTTAAAACGGACACTTCAATATACCCCCAAGAGGGAATGCTTTCTTATTCTGGATTTTCAAATGGTGAAGCGTTGACAGCCGTTGTTTATTATGACTACATAAAGTTGTTCGTTGATATTTTTGGTTGCCGTACGAGAAATTGCAAGGAAGCCAGTAGTGTTGTAATCCATAATAGCGATTATTCGTACATGGAACTTTTTCATCCGCCTCAATTTGAAATATCAAAGGCGAAAGAATCTAGGCAAATAAATGATGATTACGAAGAAAAAGTAATAGACTTCCTGTTTCACTTGAATTTAAAGACGGATTCGATTTTTATCTCTTGGGATGTAGAAGTTGGAAAAGGGAAATATGAACACTGCACAGCTCCTTTGAATCCGGGGTGGTAAATATGAAATTTCTTTTATTGGCTCTTGTTTTCTTTTTTATCGGTTGTTCGGATTCGATTGATGTCAGCTACAATGATGACGCTTATGAACAGTATTTGCAAGAAAAATTGAAAAAAAGGGAAATATATGGAAGGCTCGTTTTTCCTGTGTCTTTCGTTCCGAAATCTGTAAATGCTTTCGAACTTGATTCAAATTTGAAGAAAACTCATGAACTAGATGTTTCTTTTGATGCAAAGAAAAAAACTTTTGAAATCGAAAAACGTGATTATGAAAGCAGATATTTGCAAATCACTACGTCTGGACTTTGGAAGAATTTCGATTCTTCCGGTCATGAAGTGACGTTTGAATCTATAACAGATATTGCTGCGGTTTCAGATTCGCTTTATTTGAGATTGTTTTCGCATTTGGAAATTCCGCGGATTAAACAGTTGGTAAAGGAAGGGTATCCTTTTGTGACCGCGAAAAACAAGGCCGTGTACGAACTTTTCTCGCTATATCGTGATACGTCATTATCGTCATTAGAATCTAGCTTTGGAGTGGGCCTTTCTGAACAACTTGAACTGAAAAAAAGTACCACAGAATATTTCCCGTATGTCTTGTTTTTCTATGGCGGAACGGATTCTGCGTTTGTCAAGGATATCGAAAAGTTTAGGAAAAGTTTTGCGAATGGTGTATGGCAAGATTCCGTGGCTCGGGTCAAGTCGGCAGACTATCTTTTGAAAAATTATTATATGTTGTATGAGCTTTTGGACGATTGGGCGCTCAAGGAAAAACTTGTGCGTCAGGAATATGATTATTGTTATGTATTGAATTATATGTCGAACGTACTTTCAAAGTCGTATGATTCAATGCATTGTACATACAGTGGACAAACTTTTCAAATTTCGGCTCCTACATCGGATTTTTACAAGGATAGTGTTGTTTGTGTGGAGCTTGAATCTGTAAACGTGAACTCGTGTACGTTATTTAGGCCTTTCACTGATTTGGAAAAGAAATTAGGTGCGTGTGTCTATGAGAAAAATGCCAAGGATGTTACAAAGGAGTATGATGGTAATACTTATATTTGCAGACATCCGTATAGATACTTAATTCCAGACTCAACAAATGTTGAAAACTGGAAATTGAAAAGGGATGATTAAAAACCTTTTCTGAGACTGTCACCCCGGCCGCAGTGCCGGGATCAGTTTTCTCCCCGTCATCCTGAGAGGCGTAAAGCCTCGAAGGATCCAATGCATTGCTTTTTATACATAATTTGTTATATTAATAAGCATAAACGAATGGGGTTTTATATGAAAAAAATTCTCGCCGGCTTGCTTTTGCTCGGGATGTTCGCATTCTGTGGCTGTTCTTATTTTGACTATGCCGACGATGAATCTGACTATGCTCCCGGCGTTCACGATGTAGTCGGTTGCTGGCTTTCTACAGAAAATTTGAACGTGGATGTTAAAGTTGATAAGACTACGATGTACAAAATTGATTATCAACATTTCGATGTAACGCCAGCACAAACTTGTATGGAATTCTGCGTTCGTGCAGATTCCTCTTTTACTTATGTTGCCAGAATAACTGGTGTAGATGTCCTTCCAAACGTTTCTACTGATATAAATGGTACTGTTGACCCTTTGCCTGTTTATATTGCTGGCACGGGTGGATATGGATGGATTTTTGATTTTTCTCTGGGGAGTGATACTCTTGTTTACGAAAAGGACTTTCCGATCCGCTTGGTCAATGGCAAATTGAGCGGTGTTGGTCAGCTGATGAATCACGGCAATCGTAATCTTGACTTTCGTAATGAACTGTCACGAAAATATTCTCGTACAAAAGACGAAAATGCTTGCAATGCTGTGAGCGCGAAATAGGGGGTGGACGATGAAAAAGTTTTTATTGTTATTGTTGCTCCCTGTGATAGTTCTTGCGAACGATTACAAATCTCGTTTTTTTGCGAGCAGTGTCATCGCTTTGTCCAAAGTTAAAGTGGAATCCAGGTATGATGGGAGATGGGTGCATGATGGCAGTCATTTCTTGGGCAATGGCGATATCCATATTTATGGTGGCTGGGAATTCCGTCCGCTACGTTGGTTCTCGTTGTCTCCAGCTTTTGGTTTCCAACGCAACGGCTGGTCTTGGGATCGTGCTGGGCATGAAGGGAGCATTTCGTATTTTAACCCTTATTTGCGTTTGGGGCTAGGTTTCTATATCAAAAAAATGATTTATATAGAATTGGCTGGGACTTATGGTTTCCCGACGTTCTTCTGGGGTGAACAGGATGGAAAGAGCACGACGGCGGACATACCGCAAGAAAATGCGTGGAGCTCATCTGGAATTTTTTCTATAGGTTACATGATAAACGAGCATTACCGTGTTGGTTTGACGATGGGGAATGACTACGTTTATTCATCATTAGATGGTATAGGGACTCATGTGTATGAAAGTCCCCTGGGCATTTTCTTCACCTATCTGTTCTAATTGATTGTACAAAAAAACGCGGCTTCAAAACCGCGTTTTTGTATGCGTATAAAATGTTTTCTAATTTCCGCGTTCGCTCATGCTCGAGAACATGGCGACTAAATCGTCGGTGAAATTGCTTTTGGGGAATTTGTCTGCGATTGCCAATGCCTGTTCAAGGTGCTCCAAAGCTTCTGCTTTTGCTTTCTCCAGACTCTTCTTGGTTGTCAACCGTTCGAAAATCTTTTCGGGGACGCCTTCTTCCGAAGCTTTCGCAATAAGATTTTCCATTTCTGTGCGTTCTTCGGCGTTGCAGTCTTCAAAGTAATAGAGCAACGGGAGCGTGATGAGCCCGTTCGAAAGATCTGTGAACTTCGCCTTGTCCATGTTGACGGAGCCGTAACCGTAATCGAGCAGGTCGTCGATGATTTGGAACGCGATGCCGAAGTGCGTTCCCATTTTGGCGCATTCGTCAACTGTCGGCTGGTCGAAACCTGCCAATATGCCGCCGATTCGTGCTGCTGCGTCAATGAGTGCTGCTGTCTTTCCATCGATGATTTCGTTGTAATCCTTACGGGAAAGTCCCATATCACCGCTATGGTCCAGCTCCAAAATTTCACCGACGATGAGCTTGTCTGCAGCATCGGAAATGATGGCGGGGATGTTCGCTTCTTCGTCGATGACGCAACGCATGGACTGTGAAAGTACGTAGTCGCCAATGAGCACGGCTATTTGCGTTCCCCATTCGCGGTGGGCGGTTTTTTGCCCGCGTCGAACGTCGGTCCCGTCGATGATGTCATCATGGACTAAGCTTGCGAGGTGCAAAAGTTCTACGGCAGCGCAAGCGTGAGCCACGCGGTTGAGGTCGGGCTTTTCTGTACCGCAATTAGCAAGCAGGCACAGCAGCGTCGAACGGATGCGCTTCCCTTTACGGCTGAACAGCGAAACGAGACGATCAACAATCCCGGCAGGGGCTTTTTTTGCCACCTGCATGATGACGTTTTCCGTCTGTTCCAATTCTTCTTTAACTAGATCACGGGCTTGCGATAAGACTGCTTTGAAGTCGGCTTTCGTCGGACTCATTTAAATATCCAAATCGTTCAGAACTTTGTATGCGTTTGTTTCGATGAACTTGCGGCGCGGTTCCACGTCTTCGCCCATGAGCATGCTAAAAATCTGGTCGGCAAGCACGCTGTCTTCGACATGGCATTGCTTGAGGAAACGCGTTTTCGGGTCCATGGTCGTTTCGTTCAGCTGTTCCGGCGACATTTCGCCCAAACCTTTGAATCGGTTGATGGTCACGTTCTTGCGGTCTTCGACCTCGGCCATGGCCTTGTCCTTCTCTTTCTCGTCGAAGAGGTAGCGTTCCTTCTGGCCCACCTTCATCTTGTACAGCGGAGGCATGGCGAGGAAAATATGCCCTTCGTCGATTAGCGGGCGCATGTAGCGGAAGAAGAACGTGAGGAGGAGCGTCTGAATGTGCGAACCATCGACATCAGCATCGGTCATGATGATGATTTTGTCATAACGGAGCTTTTCGATTTTGAATTCGGTGCCGATGCCTGTTCCGATGGCGTTCACCAGGTTCAGAATTTCTTCGGTATCGAGTACGCGGTGCAAAGACGCTTTTTCAACGTTCAAAATCTTTCCGCGCAACGGGAGAATCGCCTGGAATTCGCGATTACGGCCCATCTTGGCAGAACCGCCTGCAGAGTCACCTTCCACGATGAACATTTCGCATTCCTTCGGGTCGCGACTGGAGCAGTCGGCAAGCTTGCCCGGAAGTCCACCGCTTTCGAGGACGTTCTTGCGGCGGGCAAGGTTACGTGCGCGGTGTGCGGCTTCGCGAGCGAGTGCGGCGTTATAGACCTTGTCCAAAATAATCTTGACGGCAGCCGGATTTTCCTGGAAGTATTCTTCGAGTTTTGCGCCAAATGCGGATGCCACGTAGCCTGCGATTTCGGAGTTGCCGAGTTTGCGCTTGGTCTGGCCTTCGAATTGCGGTTGCGAAACCTTGATGGCGATGACGGCGGTGAGTCCTTCGCGGATATCGTCGCTTGTAATTTGCGCTTCTTTCTTGCCTTTGGGCATGTCTTGCGCGAACTTCGAGATGACGCGGGTGAGGGCTGTCTTGAAGCCGGTCACGTGAGTACCGCCATCGTACGTGTTTACGTTGTTTACGAAGCTGAAGAAGTTTTCCTGATAGCCGTCGTTGTACCACATGGCGACTTCGAGCGGGTATTGACCATCGGGGAGCACCAAGTGGATCGGGTTCTGGAAAAGCGGTGTGCGGTGTTCATCGACATAGCGCACGAATTCCGAAACGCCACCGGGGAAACAGAACGTGTCTGTTTGCTGGTGTTCCGGGTCGCGTTCGTCGGTGAGCGTCAAGCGAAGCCCGCTCATGAGGAACGCAAGTTCGCGGAAACGCGTGGCGAGCGTGTCATACACATAAACTGTTTCGCTGAAAATCGTATCGTCTGGATAGAATTCTACGGACGTACCTGTCGTACCATCGGAAGGGCCGATATCGACTTGCGGACCGGTCGGAATGCCTTTTGCGAATTCCTGCCTTACGACTCTGCCGTTGCGGCGAACGGTCACGATAAGCTTGTTAGAAAGTGCGTTCACGCAGCTCACGCCCACGCCGTGCAAACCGGCGGAAACCTTGTACGAACTGTTGTTGAACTTGCCGCCGGCATGGAGCTTTGTCATCACGACCTGGATGGTGCCCACTTTTTCCTTGGGGTGGATGTCCGTCGGGATGCCGCGACCGTTGTCGGTAACGCGGATGCCGTTCCCCGGCAAAATGGAAATTTCGATATGGTTGCAGAAACCGGCAAGGGCTTCATCTACGGAGTTATCGACCACTTCCCAAACGAGGTGGTGCAAACCGCGGATATCGGTGGAACCAATGTACATTGCGGGGCGGACACGAACTGCTTCTAGACCTTCGAGAACGGTAATGCTTGAACCGCTATAATCTGCTTCCGCCTTCTTTACTTCTTCTGTTTCTTCTGCCATAAATCCTCTATTAAGCCCCTCTTAGACGAATCGTATTCCTTGAATAAACGGTCTCCCCAAAAGGGTATTACACTTACCAATAATAGCTTTTTTTTGGATGCTTAGTTCGAACTTGAGCGCCGAATTGTCGGCATGGAGCACCAATATATTTTTGTCTATTTTTTGGGGCTTTACATGGCCTATCAGCAGGGGGCCGACCACCTCCGAAAAACGCTCCGAAATCGTTTTGAAATGGATGTCTTCGGAGATGTGTCTCTTTGCAAGGACGTGCTCCAAAAGGACACTGATGTCCTGAAGTTTGTTCCCCGTATAACTCTTTTTGCTTGTGCGCTTGGTTTCGAACATTAGTACAAATTTGTCTTAGACAAGTAACAATTTGGAGAGCGTGAACCCGCCAATCAAGATGCTTGTCATGCCTGCAACAACGGTCGCCTTGGTGCTTTTCCCTACGCCTTCTGCACCGCTGTGGGTGAAGTAACCAAAGAAACAGGCGTAACTCGAAATAAAGAATCCGTAAAGCGTCGCCTTGATGAGGCCTACGATCAGGTCCCAGTTCTGGTAGAACATGCGCACGCCGTAGAAGAACACCGAGAATGAAACTTCCTTGTAGAGGTGGGCGACTTCGTATCCGCCAACAATGCCGATAAAGATACTCAAGATGGTAAGCACCGGGAGCATGATGACTGTCGCGATAAGTCTAGGTGCAAGTAAGTACTTGTATGGATTTAAACCTAATACTTTGTACGCATCGAGTTGTTCCGTGACGGCCATTGTACCCAGTTCCGAACACATCGAAGCGCCGATACGCCCTGCAAGCACCATGGCGGTAAGGATGGGGCAGAGCTCTACCATGACGGATTTTCCGACCGCCATGCCGACAAACATCATGGGAATCATATCGCCGAACTGGTAAGCGAGCTGCCACGACATGATGGCTCCTGTGGCAAGTGATGCCGCGAACACCACGGGAATGCTCGTGATACCCACATGGTGCATCTGCTCCACAGTCGTGTGCAAATTCGTGAACGCTCCAGGGATGTTCTTGAACAGTTCCCAGATGAACACGATGTAACCCACAACCTTATTCAGGAAGCGTCTTACGGCCCTGCCGAGGCCTTCAGCCATCTTGTTTATCAACGCAATCAAAGGGAACCGTTACTTCTTTGCCTTGGCGGCGGCTTTCTTCTTCGATTTCGGCGGAGCGCTAATCAACTTCTTGTAAAGCTGTTCGTCTTTCAGATACTTGATGGCTTCGTTCAGTTGCTTGTCGCGCTTGAGCGAGAATGCGGTACTGACAGAATCGTTCACGAATGCGGTGAGAAGTTCGCGCTTGATGCCGTCCTTGATGTAGTCCTTGTTCGCTTCGAACTGGGCATCGCGGTTATCTTCGAGAGCCTTGCGCATTTCGCCGATTCTCTTGACGAGATTCGAATCCGAAATGGTCTTTGCGCTGTCGCCCATGTAGTTCTGTTCGCGGATGATGCTCTTTTCAAGCTGATCCACGCCGACGAGGGCGTTGCTCTTGACCTTCATGAAGTTCGTGTCTTTTTTGCAGAACGCCTTGAACTGCGTGAAGAGGGAATCAGGAACGACCCAATCGGAGTTCATCTGAACGCCTGCTTTTTCGAGGCTCGGACGAATCTTGACGGCGAACTTGAAGTACATGGCCATGCGTTCCTGCACCTGGACGACCCAAGGCATCGGATCGAGTTCCACATCGACGTCCGGCTTGATGCCACCACCGCCGAACATCATGCGGCCGTTGTTCGTGTAGAACGTGTCGCGCTTGGCGGTATCGGCCTTGACGGTGTCCGTCTTTGCCGTATCTTTTTCTTCTTCGTCTATTTCTTCGTCTTGCAGCGAAAGACCCTTGATGCCGTTTTCGGGCTTGTTGATGCAACGTCCGAAGGGCAGGTAGTAGAATGCGGTCGTAAGCTTGAGGGCGTTGCCCGCGTTGTCAAGCGGGAAGATGGTTTGCACAGAGCCCTTGCCGAACGATGTCTTGCCGACAATCAGAGCTCGGTCCCAGTCTTGGAGTGCGCCGGAGACGATTTCTGCCGCACTGGCGGACCCCTGGTTTACGAGGACGACCATCGGAACTTCGGGCTTGACCAACGGAGTTCTGCGTGCGGCGCTTTCAGTCTTTTGCGTGCGTCCACGAGTGCTCACGATGACGTTACCCGGCTTGAGGAAAAGTTCGCTAATTTCGATGGCTTGGTTCAAGAGTCCACCTGGATTGTAGCGCATGTCGAGGATGAGCTTCTTCATGCCCTGCTTCTGGAGACTGCGGATAGCGTTTTCGACATCGCTTGTCGTTTTGTCGCTAAAGGTGGCGAGCTTGATGTAGCCGATTTCCGGCGATACCATGCCGTAATAGGGAACCGCGTGGACGGTGATTTCGGCTCTCGTGATGGTGAAGTCCATGAGGTCGGGGACGCCTTCGCGTTCGATTGCGACGGTCACGTCTGTACCGATTTTACCGCGGAGCTTGTTGACTGCATCGTCCAGCGAAAGTCCCTTGGTGTCCTTGCCGTCGATTTTGCGGATGCGGTCGCCAGCGCGGATGCCGAGCTTGAACGCCGGTGTGCCGGAAAGTGGCGAGATGACCGTGAGGATGTTGTCGCGGAGGCTGATGGTGATGCCCACGCCACCGAACTTGCCTTCCATCGAAACTCTAAGGCTTTCGTAATCCTTCGGGGCGAAAACCGTCGTGTGCGGGTCGAGAATGTTTCTGATGCCGTTGATAGCGGCATCCGTAATCTCGGTCGGGTTGACTTCTTCAACGTACTTGCGATTGATTTCGGAAAGGACCTTGTTCAATCGTGAAACTTCATCATAAAAATCTCCGGGAGGAGTTTTCTTGTCGGTAGCGGCGTTCGCGATGCAAAGTGCGGAAAGCGTCGCCATGAATACAGAGCGGAAACAAAAAGATTTGAACATCATGCGTTAAAGATACAATTTCCTTTGAAAATGCACCACCTTTATAAGGAAAAACCGGCTACGAATAGCCGGTTTTTTGGAGAAAGGAGAGAGTATGAAACTTTTTTGGACAATTGTATGTTAAGCAGCTTCGTTGAGGAGGCGTTCGACGTTTGCTTCACGGAGCTTGTTCAAGGCGTTTTCCTTGAGCTGGCGCACGCGTTCCTTGGAGAGACCTACCATCGGAGCGATTTCCTTCAAGTTCAGGTCGGAATCCATCTTGAAACCGTAATAGAGCTTGAGAATTTCTTTTTCCTGATCGGAAAGGTTCTTGTCCATGACCTTGTTGAACACGTCAGCGCGGTTATTGCATTCGGCAAGTTCGTCTGCGCGGTTGCCGGTATCAGAAATCGTATCGCCAAGCGTCAAGTCGCTGTCATCACCGACCGGAGAGTCGAGAGATGCAGAAGTGTTGCCCATCATCAGAATCTTTTCGATATCGTTGGCCTTGTACTTGGAGAGACCTTCGAGTGACTGCGTGTTGACAGCGAACGAACCTCCGATGACTTGGTGAACGTCTTTTGCGTGGCGGTTGAAACGGCGCAACATCAGTTCCTTTTCAGCGCTAATGCGAATCATGCGGCCCTTTTCGGAGAGCGCACGAGTGATGTTCTGGCGAATCCACCACACGGCATAGCTGATAAACTTGATTTTCAAGGAGCGGTCGAAACGACGAGCGGCTTCGATGAGGCCCATGTTCCCTTCGTTGATGAGTTCCATGATGTCGAGACCACGGCCCTTGTAGAGGTTTGCAATGTTGACGACAAAGCGGAGATTAGAATTGACCAACATGTCCAGGGCGGCCTTGTTGCCTTCTGCAGACTTCTTGAGCAATATCGTTTCTTGTTCTCTTGTGAGTAACGGATAACGCGAAATGTCGTTAAGATATTGCATGTAAATGTCTTTCTGTTCTCGGTTGTTAAGGGTCTTCATGGTAACCTCCTCGTTTTTTACGTATTCAAATTTACCTCCAGATTGAGTTGCTTGTGTCATCAATACGAAAGCGGCTTGCAAAAGTTGAATTGAGTTTTTGTTAAAAAAAATCGTGATTTTTGTCACGAAATTGTCATGACAGCCCAAAATAGTGGCCAAATGACTAAATTTTTTAGTATGAAAGACAATTCTTCTACAAATCGTACAAATGACCGCTTAGGTTTTTTCCAACGGACTCGTAACAAATTCGCCGTTTTGCAAGAAATTGGCTTTGAACGCAATGAAAACAAGTTACGTAAATTGTTGAAAGACGAACGAGACTTGGTCCAGTTCCCGATTCCGCTTTTCTTGCCAGCTTTTTTAGTTTGGCTGTTCATGCTCTTGTTCCCGCTGGTGCTTATTCTAGATCCGACAAACGCTTTGAACATGAGCGTGAATATTAAAGGGCTGGTTGGTTTTTATTTGCCCATGCTGAGTACTGTTTTCATTTTTATTTTGAACCAAAGATTTTTGGTACCGCACCTTGTATTTAAAAAACGCTATGCACTTTATTTTGTGTGTAATGCGGTATTGGTTGTGGCGACGCTGTTCTTTAGAGAAATTGCTTTCTTTGTGATGGAACGTACTCCAAATGAAGGAATCGCTGATTTCTTTAGTTCGTATTGTTTTTCTTTTGTTAAAGGCCATTTTGGCGTTTGGCCTGTCATATCGTTTACTTTCTTGGTTGCGTTTGTTTGTGTACTTTGCGTGCTGTACCATGTGATGTTTCGCCAGATTGTACGCGCTTTTATTTTGCGTGAACAGAAACGCTCGGAGTTGCAATATGAACTTGATTTTTTAAAAAACCAATTGAGTCCGCATTTTCTTTTCAATACTTTGAACAATATCTCGGCTCTTATCCAGATTGATTCAAAACGTGCAGAAAGTTCTATGAATAAACTTTCACAGCTTTTGAGAATGATGTTGTATCAGGTCAAGGACAAGTACATTACATTGCAAGAGGATGTGGATATTTTGCAAAAGTACGCCGACTTGGAAAAACTTCGTTTGGACGAAAGCTTTGATTTTGTATTTGATGTAAAGCTTGAAAATCCGAACGTTAAGATAGAACCTTTGCTGATGATGCCTTTGATGGAAAACGCGATGAAACATTGTGTGAATCCGAACGGCAAAAGTTTTGCGCATGTGTCGATTATGCAATCGGGGAACGAAGTTCATTTCCATTCCGAAAATTCCAATTTTCCGAGAAAGTCAAGCCGCAAGAGTGGCGGCCTCGGGCTTTCGACGTTTGAAAAACGACTGGACTTGATGTATCTCGATGCGCATGAATATTCCGTGAATATTGTTGACGACATATATATAAGTGATTTGGTTTTGCACTTGAAAAAAGAAAATTCATAAAAAAATTAATTTACCCCTTTACATTTCGAAAATAATATTGTAGTTTATTAATCACCTTGAGCTATTGCTTGAGGTCATTACTTTTATCTCTTCTCTAAATCTTTCCTTAAATCGTTACGGCTGAACAAGCCTGTTTATTCTAAAAATCAAAACAAAGGAAATCCTATGGCTAATAGGATGTTTAAAGGTATTGCCTTGATAGGTGCCTTGTTGGCTCTCAATGGCTTTGCCGATGAATGTAAGGGCGTCGCACTGTATTCAGACGGTAGCGATAATGGTCAGATGCTAGAGACAGGGAGGACTTTCCCGGAACCGCCGGAATGGAAAACAAACTGGGGGTCTCTGGGTGGAATGGAACCGCCGTATATCCGGTTGTCGGGCATGAAGAACGTGCAAGACGATTGGAAGGGGGTCCTTTCGTTTCCGAAACTCCCGTTGCGTGTCGGTGGTGGAAATCTGCATTTAAAGGTCCGCGCTACGCAAAATGTGAAGTTTGGCGTGTGGCTTAAAGGCGATTTTGGAACCAGCAACGTGCGTTATGTCGATTTGGTGGCGAATTCGACGCAAACGCTCGATGTTCCGTTGTCCAGCTTTGGCGTGGCGGGCGGAGCCTCGGTTGCGAATGTTGGCGTGGGGCTTTTTCAGGTCCCGCAATACCAGTACGTGACGTTGTTCATCGATGATATCGGCCTCAGTTGTGCCGGGAACGGCTCGGGCGGATCGTCTTCGTCGTCGGTGGGTTCTTCGTCATCGGCGGCTTCCGGTGATGGCTTGCTAGGGTATGAATTTTCCAATGTAGAAGCGTGGTCCGAAGTACGTGATGCGCGATTCCTGCCCAATGTGGAATCGGAGTTCAGTGCAGCGTATTCTCAGCATGAGAGAGATTCGCTTATTTCCAAGACGAACGAAAATTTCGTCGTAGGCGAGCTTGAACACCTCAAAATCGAGAATACGGTACACGCCGCTGAAATGACCGCGAAAAAATCGCGCAAGACATGGTACGACAATTTGTATTCTGTTGTGCGCAATAGACTCCGCGAAAACGTCGTGGCAAACCCGAAACAGCTTTATTTCGAAGCGGAGGCCATCGCTGCGGAATCGAACTATACGGTAATTCCCTTGCTAGTCGCAGATTTGGATTATGCCTATAGCGCATGTGCAGATTCCTTGTGCTCTACGGCGCAAATCATGAACGCACATTTGCTTACGGCGGGGTTCCCGACTTCGTTTGTGAGAAATTCTAAAATCAATCTCTTGCTGGATCCGTATTTTATCGTGACGAAGCAAAGGGAACTGCCTTCTGTTTCAATTTGCCTTTCGGGACAATGTTCTTCTTTGAAACCGAAGGAATCGCTGGAACTGAATTTCCCTTCGGCAGGGCTGCAGAAGATTGTGGTCAAGTTGAAAAACGGTGGTCGAAATGTTGAACAGAATCTTTTTGTGGAGGTAAGGTAATGATTCGATATGTATGGTTGGCTCTCGCTGCGTTTCTTTCGACAAATGCAATGGCTGTAAATAAGAATTACGGCTTCTATGTTGATGAAAACAATGATAGATTGTGTATGAGTGCTGGGCAGTTCCTGAAGAAAAATTTTGGATTCGACGCCCAAGATGACGGATGCGACCCTGGAAACAATTCCGTCCATATTCGGATTATGAACGCACCTGAGGATGCGAGTTCCCCAAAGGGATTTTACTTGGAACGGCCGTTTATCATTGTCGATGGCATAGACCTCAGTACGGTTGAAAAGAGGACGATGTCGGACTTGGAAGCGGATTTGCAACAGGTTGGGCTACCGAATATCTTGAAAACTCTCGGATATACGCCAGTTCTTGTGCAATTCACAGAAACGGTACGAAGGTCTCTTCAACAGAATTCTGATGTTTTCAGCCGTTTGCTCGCTTTCTTGAACGACAATAAGCATTTTCCTTTTCCTGGAGCTAAAGAAGAGGGCTTTGTCATTATGGGCATTAGTCAGGGCGGCGTCATTGGGCGTTATGGCGCTTATCTTTACGATAGCCACCGCAAGGCTTCCGATGCTCCAGTTAGGCTTTTCTCGTCTCTTGATTCTCCGCATCAAGGGGCGGTCATGCCGAAGGGGTTGTTCAATACGGTTGCTTTTTGGAGTAAGCAAGGGGCTTCATCGGCAGAAATGTTCAAGGATATGTTGCAAGCCAAGGGTGCCATGGATTTGCTAGTTTACGATAATCGATGTATTTTGCATACCTGCTTTTCAGAAATAAACGTGAATAGCGGGTTTCTTTTCGAAGATTACCGCAGTGCTGCGGAATACAAGGGATTCCCTTCTGTGCTTATAGCGCAGGGGCAGTTGAAAGGAAAAAGTCCCGAGCACAACAACGATTATTACCGTCTGGAGCGCCATGCGGAAAAAGGCCCGTTTACGTTAGGTAGCGCAATTAGCCGTATGCATTATTCCGACAATAACGGAGTGATTGCCTATAACCGGAAAAAGGAAGGAGCTTCTAGCGCCAGTTATGCTGAAAGTAAAGATATTTCTAAATATGACTTTATTCAAGGCTCTACGTATCCGTTCGGTGGCACAATCTATGAGGCTTTCCGTGAAGGCTTTTTGGATGCCATGCCGAATGGGATGAAAACGTCGGCGCTTTTCTTTGATGTGACGCTTAATGTATCTTGGGGGCACGACGAACTTATTCAGGACCGCAGTACGTTCATTCCGACAGTGAGCGCTATGGATATGAAATGCAATGGCGATTTGGCGATTCGTTCGGATTGCGGCTTTACACAATCGTATAGCGGTTTCCCGTTTGAAAATCCCGGAAACAGGAGTACTGCTGTTGCTGCGTTTGCCGTAGATCCGACGCATCCTCGATTCAATGAACCTATTAGCGGGAGGCATATCGAAATGCCTCTTGAAGGAGGTGCTTTT
Source organism: uncultured Fibrobacter sp. (assembly GCA_946415675.1). Taxonomy (GTDB): domain Bacteria; phylum Fibrobacterota; class Fibrobacteria; order Fibrobacterales; family Fibrobacteraceae; genus Fibrobacter. Next base: position 2,407 of record CAMKTL010000005.1, on the reverse strand, counting down.
AATGCGCTCGTCCTGGAGGGGATGCAGGTCGATTTGTGGCGAATCTTGTGCGAAATGGCGAAGTATGATTATGACTTTGGCTCGGGAAAATTTAGAAACCCGAAATTGACGGGTTATTTTTCTCCTAATGCAAGTTGCATGGACTTGAGCAAGATGCCTGATATTATTGGAAATGTCGGTGTCGCTTTGGAAATTCCGTTTGCGTATGCGCGGTACGACTATAATGCGAATGCGAACGAGAAAGACGAAACTGTAAAATTTACGCTCCCGGCGGGGTGGAAAAAAACGGCCCTTTGGGATTACGGCGGAAATATCCAGGCGAAAACTTCGTTTGAAGTTGACGTTAAGGTCCAAAATCCGAAGGGTAACTGGATGAAGGCGGAACTTCTCGTTTGCCGTACGAGAGCATGTTCGGGCTATTTGCAGTTGAATGAACAGTCTGTTCCTTTAGATGGTCGGAAACATGCTTTGCGTTGGCAGATGCCTTCGACGGCGGGGGCTTTGAATGGACTCCGTTGGTTCCGTCTTGTGCTAAATTCCGATGGTGCCGAAGTGGAACTTTCTAATCCGCGCATGGTAATCGATACGAAGAGCGATGTTCCTGTTCCGTCAAAGATTAGTTCGCCGATGATTTACCCGAACCAATACGATTACTACCCATGGGATTCGGACGTGCATGTGGCGCCGTATTCGGATGCGCTCGGGGCCGGCCTCGAAATTAAGTACGACAGGGCTCGACGCGGTATGCATATTGAATTTGACAAGATGGTTTCGATGGACGATTACAATAATCTTGTCGTAGATTACTGGCCGGGAACATGCCAGAATACGTTGGCTTATTTTGACTCCAAGAAGCTGACTGCGGCAAATCTTGCAAACGGTAGTTTGCAAAATGGATTTGTTCGCAAAATTTTACCTTTGGGCGAAATTATTGATTTGAAAGTGACTCCACAAGGCTCCAAATCCGCTCATCGCTTGAATTTGCAGTCAGTCTCCGCAAATGAACGTTGCGTCGTCAAGTCTATTTATGTTGAATAGCGTCCTCTTGTTATATCAAACGAATTAAGATATATTATTTGTACAAAACAAATAAGCAGGAGAAAAAATGAAAAAGTCTTTTTGGTGTATGATGTTCGCTGTGGCGCTGCCTCTGTGCGGATGCCTTAATCCGCATTTGAGCTCGATGGGTGCATCACCAATGATTGTCGCTCACCAACCGCGCCTTGCTGTTAATGGCGATACCTCTTCGTTGACGCTATCCGTTGATGCGTATGGCGGCATGAAAATGACTGGCCGTAATATCAAGGACGGTTTTACGGGAGGCGGAACTGCAGCTCTGAACTATAGACCGTTTGGGTTTGCGTCTCCGTTTTACGTGGAGGCTGCTTTAGGCGGCAAGGGTGGTAACGCCTCGCTAGATTGCTCGGAAGGCGGAAAGTGCAATGATGGCTACAACGGTTGGCTTGCTAAAAAGGAAGGAAAGAAAAAGTATTCGTTCTGGAATTTGCAGGAACGCTTATCGATGGGTGCGGACTTTGACCTTGGGCCTATGATTTTGGGCCTTGGTGCAGGCGTCCAGATTTTTGAAGGCGGTGGCGATTTTGACGACATTCGCGATTATCTGGGCAGGCAAAATCTTGCAGAAAACGATGACGAAGGCTATGGAGTCAAACTCTATTCTTCGGCTCGCTTTGGTGCAAGGCTTGGACAGAATGGCGTAGTCATGTTGGAAAGCGACTTCATGTGGCTCAAAACGTTGAATATCGGCATTATGCTGAGCTACTACCATCCGTCAGGATTCCATGGAGGCGTTTTTGCTGCAGAAAAGGTCGGCTATGGCGTGAACTTTGGCAAGACGTTCAGTTTTTAATTCTGTGAAATGTAGCGATTAGTTTATTTAAGTTTGTTTTCTAGTCATGTATAAAAATAAAGGGCTTCGAGCGAAATGCTCGAAGTCCTTTTCAATGCTTGGGGCGAAGTCTTTTGACTTTCGCGAAAGCCTCTTACTTGCTGAGGGTCTGAACCTGAACGTCCCAGCTCTGGTTGCCAAGAGCGATGCGGTAGGTGCTTGCTGCGCCAGCCTTCATGTTCTTGGTATCGACAGCAGGAGCGGCGTTCGGGTCCTTCTTCGGCACGCCAATGTGGCGGTTGCCCTTGAGGAATTCGATACCCTTGTTGCCAGCCTTCGTCTGGAGGCAGCCCGTGATGAAGATGGTTTCGTCGGTAACCGGCAGACCATTTTCTTCGAGGAGGGCCTTGGCCTTCGGAATGCCCGGTTCGAGAATTTCTTCTGCGCACTGGACGCCCGGATAGGCTTCCTTGAACGGCTTCATGTTGAACTGGTCGGCGGCGATCTTCACGAGCTCCGGATCCGGTTCGCACGGGGTCTTGCCCTGGTAGCCGAGGA